>JASFQK010000014.1:0-145586 GCA_050115495.1 Phycisphaerae bacterium
GCGGACGCTGAATGGCGCGAAGCTTCTGCCGGACGTGATCGCCAGCGTCCGCTTCATCGACGGAGAAAAACCCGAGAAAGCCGCCGCCTGATCACGACGCCATCAACGACTTTTGACAATAGCTCGTACCTGCGGACCAACCGCCAATGCCAGGGGTACTGGACACAGCGATTGTGGCAGAATGTGCGCGACGCGCCACTGCCTGTGCTGCGCGAACTCGCGACGAAGGCCTGGCTGCTGCTGTGTACGCGTGAGATCCCGCGCACATTTGACATGTACACGTACCACAACTGGTCCTGGCTGCTGCGGGGGCTCGCTTTCCGCTGGGGCCCGGTCGGTTTTCCCATGGCGCTGCTCTTGCCACTCGCAGTTATCGGACTGATCGTGCAATGGAAGCGCATACCGGCGGTGATGAAGCTTTTCCTGCTGTGCTATGGCTTCTCCGTTGTGCTGGTTTTCTCCGCGGCGCGGTATCGGGCGCCGATGCTCCCGATACTGATCGTCGTGGCGATCGGCGGCGCCCAGTGGCTCGCCCAGGCCTGGCGGGGGCGGCGCTACCGTGCGCTGGGCGTTGCCGGATTGGCGGGTGGGCTCCTCGTCGCCGTGGCGTCGCCGCCGTGGCGGCTGATTCCTGAGCGCACGAACTACCTGGTGGAGACGTACCTTTTTCTGGCAAACGATGGGACGGGCTCGACTGACGAGCAGCCTGCGGAACAGAAGCTCACGTGGCTCGAGCGTGCCCGGGAGCTGGAGCCGGACAATCCAGAGGTGCAATTCCAGCTGGCGGCAGTGCTGCTCAGCATGAACCGCGTGGACGAGGCGGTGGTAGCAGCGCGGAAGGCACTGCGCAGGGACCAACATCACGCCGGTGCCCATTACACGCTTGCGATGGCGCTCGCCCGCCAGGGGCTCGCGGCCGAATCGCAGGAGAACCTGCGGGCCGCCGTCGCCATCCGGCCGGAGCGAACCGACTGGTCGGCCGTGCTCGCCCAGTGGCTGCTGCGAACGGACCGGCCACAGGAGGCCGTCGCCGTCCTGATCCAGTTCGCAGAATACGAGTGCCTCTCGCGCAGCAGCCTGGAGCAGGCGGCCCGCTGGGTCATGTCCTCTCCGGCCGGATCACGTGAGCTGCACGTCGCCATCCTGCTTGAGTTTGCCGAGGCCATCAGCACGCTCGGCAACGATCGGTCGGTGCCCGCCCTGGGCCTGCTCACGTCGGCGTATGCCCGCGCGGGGCGTTTCGAGGACGCGCTGGAAGCCGCCCACCGGGCGCAGCAGCTCGCCGAGTCGCTCGGCGACCGAGCCGCGGTCGAGGCGCTGCGTCGCCAGAGTGCGCAGTTGGCCGCCCGGGTGAATCGAGCGGGTTCTCCCTGAATCGCCCACGTCGTCGCTCGGGTGGTGCTGGTCCCCCCGGTGCGGGCGCTGCCCCCGGCTGGAGGCAGCGCCCGGCGTCCGCCGGCCCAGCCGTGCTCTAGTCGGCCGAGGCTCCCCAATTGCCAAGCAGGACGCCCAAGTCGTCGTCGTTGACAACACCGTCGCCGGTGAGGTCGGCGACGGGATCCGCCGTGCCCCACGCCCCGAGCAGAATGCCCAGGTCGTCGTCGTTGACCACGCCGCTCAAATCGAGGTCGCCGTCGATGCCCACGTAGCCGTGCAGCTCGAGTGACAGACTCGTTCCCGGCATCGCGCCGAACAGGTCTGTATCATCCGATACGGCGATGGTCCACGTGGCCGAGAACCGGCCCGGGGCTCCATTCGTGTCCAGCGCCGCGAAATACGTCCGCGAGCCGCCGGGCGTGATGGTGCCGGCCGCCACGTTCGTGTACAGGCGCGACACGTCGCCCACACCCGTCGCGCTCAGAATGTCCAGATCGGCCGTGTATCCCGGCGTATTCAGGAGGTTGTGGATGTCGAACTGCGCCTGCTGCAGTCCGCTCCCCGCGTGGAACGCACCCAGGTCGATCACGCGTGAATCGAGGTTGCTGTCAATCGCGAACGACGCCTCGGAATGATCCAGCACCTGGTACTGCACGTCGTCCGTGACCTGATTGATCGGAACGCCCGGACTGCTGCTCGTGACGACAATCTGTCCGCTGTAAGATCCCGTCGCGCCGGTGTCGTAGGCAATCGGATGCGTGACGCCGCCGCCCAGGGCGGCATCCACACCGGTCGCAGTGCCGCTGAGGTCGCCGGAGCCGATCACGGCGTAGTCCAGCTCGTCCGCCCCGTTCGGCGCCACGACGTCGGCCGCGTTTTGCACGGTTACTTCGGCACAGGCGGCGGAACCGATCAGCACTCGCGCCGGCGCACTGATCGCCACGCCCAGCTTGGCCGGGACCTGGTAGTCGGCCACAACCGCGAAGTGGTCGCTGGCCGCCCAGCATTCCATCGGATCGGGCAGTCCGCCGACGTTGCCGAACACGCGGTACGTCCCGTCAATCAGATCGACGCCCGCGCCATCCGCGAACTCCAGGCTGGGGAACTGGAAGTCGATCCGCGACCAGGCGTAGGATGAGCTGTACGTACAGTACGCCTCGTTCGGAGCCGGGAAACCGTTGCCGCCGCTGCCGTAGTAGCCCGGGGCGGTCTGCGGCCCGTGCGGATCGAAGGCCACGTGTGAGTGGCTGCCGGCGGTCACCTCGGTATAGGCACCCTCCTGTCCGGTGGTGGTGAGGTTGAAGTCGCCGACATACATGACGTGTGCGTCCGCCGGCAGCCGCACCATCGCGTCGGTCCAGATCGTCGTGTAGATCTCCATGTGCCGGGTGACTTCGTAGCTGGGATAGGCCTTCAGGTGCACGTTGTAGACGTGGAAGTCGGCGTCGGCTCCATATCCGAGAGGCCGGAACCGACCGTACTGGGTCGGGCGATAGCCGGCCGGTGCTTCGCGCATCTCGACAAGCTGCACCTGCGTGGTGTCGTAGATGAACGCGTAGTCCTCGTAGCTGCCAGCATGGATCTGGCTCCGCACGTACGTACCGCCCCAGAGGTTGTCGCAGATGGCCTCAATGTACGCGCCGCTCGGCGGATTGCTCTCCGGATCACGCGAGGTCCCCAGTTCGGTCAGGGCGAGGACTGCCGGGCGCTTCACGATGCCCTGGGCGTCCTCCGCGGCCATGGCCGACAGCACCGTGGTCCAGTTCGCGTCGGTGGACGAGTACGGCTTGTGGTACGTGTTCCAGGCCACCACACGCAACTGGCCCAGCGTGGGCACCGCCGCCAGGAGCAGCAGGACGCCGAGAGATGCGCAAACCGGCCAGGCTCCGTTCTGCGTACGATTCATGTTCTTGTCCTTTCAGTCGAGATTGTGTGCGCTCCTTCGCTTCGGTCACGACCACGTGAGCCTAGTGCTGTTCGGAGAACGGAGCGCAGGCTTGTCTGTGGAAAACATTCGGGTAGGCAGACCCGAGTTCGCAGCAGGTCCACAGAGCCCGGCGAAACCGCCGCGCCCTGTGGACCCGTGCAGACCACGTGACCGTCACCGACGATCACGTTCCAGTGTCATGTGCTAGGGAACGTAGAGGTACCAGTCCAGCTCGGCTGGATCGCAATCCGGGCCGCTGCACTCGGTGCCCCAGGCGCCCAGCAGGATGCCGAGGTCGTCGTCGTTCACGATCCCGTCGTTATTGAGGTCGCCCACCGGACCGCTCGTGCCAAAACCGCCGAGCAACGCACCGAGGTCGTCATCGTTCACGACGCAGTCGTCGTTCAGGTCGCCCACGAGCGCGCCGCCGCCCAGCGGCATCGACCGGGCCACGTCCATGCCGGTCCACGGCGTGTACTGGGGATCACTGGCGCCCGGAACCACCGCGATGAGGCCGCCCATGAAATCGTCGATGGGATCCTCGTGACGGCTCACGAGCCAGCTGTTGCCGCTGCCGGCGTAGTTCGACCAGTACAGCTCGCAGCAACTGCTGAAGCCGATTTCACGTGGCTCGTGCGGCGCCGGCATCGAGCGCAGGCCGTCGAGGCGGAGCGTGATGTTCGAGCCGCTACGGTCGATCGTGAACCGCGCCAGGTAGCCGGCGTAGCCCAGCGTCGTAATGCCGCAGTACACGTGGTCCGGATCGCACTCCGGGCAGTACTCGATGTCCGAAACCTGGAGGCCGCCCGAGATCGCCGTAATCAACTGAGTGTTAACGACCATCCAGCCGCTGTCCACCGTCGGGGAGAACCACGTATCGCCGTCGTCATACGCATCCTGCTCGGACGCGTCGGTCCCGGGGGGCACATCGCCGACGTACCACACGCCAACCTGCTTCGCGCTGTTCAGGAATAGGAGCGTGTTGTTGTCAAACCACGCCGTGTTGGACGTGTTGCCGCCCGCCATCGGGAAGCCGCCGGTCACGCGCGGACCACCAACCCAGGCGCCCGCGCCGGTGCCCGGCGTGAGACCCGGATCGTAGTCCAACACGTAGATCACGGCCGCGTCGTAGCTGGGCGACACCGCGATCTTGTCGTTGCACGGGCTGATCGACAGCCCCGTGCCGCGCTGGCTGTACCAGTCGCCCGGCGCCGTGCCCATCTGCCCGTCCGTCTGGCCGACGAGGCCCCACAGCTCCTGGTAGTTCGCCGTGCCGTCGGTGGCGACGTTCACCAGGAACAGACCGTCCCAGGAACCGCCGAAATCGACGGCCAGCAGGTTGCCCGCGGCGTTGTGGCTGATGAAGCCGTAGTTGTCGAACTCGATGCCCTGGAGCCAGTCCGGGTCAGTCGGGTCGTAGGTGTACATCCGACCGTCGCCATCGCCCTGGTCCGCCCACGCACCCTGGACCGTGTACGCGGGGGGCCCCATCAGGCAGTCCGCGTCCGGCGTCAGGTGGAGCATGGTCGGGCCGTCGTAGCCCTCGTCGGTGCTCGTGCCCAGAACGATGTCGTTCTGCGCGATCTGGCTGAACGCGCAGGTCGCGCACAGTGTGATCATGCCCAGTGTCGCAATCAGTCTCATCATGGTTTCAGTCTCCCGGTTGTTGGCAGTTAGTGCCCGGGTACGCACCCGGGCCACGTCCGAAGATTCGCCTTCGGACCCACACGCAGGTCACGCACTCTGCACCGGCTGCTTCGCCGCTGCCGGCCCTTCGCCAGGCTCATGCCTTGGCGACCGACAGTGACGCCGGTGTACGTGGCCTTGGCCACGGCGCCCCAGCGAACGCCGCTGCCCCGTCGGCGGGATGCCCCTACGGTGTCTCTCGCCGACCTACCTGGCAAACGTCTTACCACCTCCTTTCGTACGCAATGCAGCTTCTCGTTTGTGGCCATGGCAGTTTCACGAATGGCGGCCGTCGCCGCTTCGGGACGTCCAATCCGCCATCCCGTCATGTCGAGCCCGCAGCCTGCGGTCCACGGCAACGACGCGGCCACCGTGGCCTCACCCCACGCTGCGCGTCGGGATTCCCGCCACCAATTGAGCACACCGACGGTCACCGCGCCGGCCTTGTCTGCGGTACGCGGCTGCCCGCATTCCCACGGCGAGTTCCTACAGCCACCGCCCGTCGTCCGAACGCAGCATCCCACGCCCGCCCCCCTGCCCCCCGCAGCACGTACAACCCGACCACGACGCGCTCGCTCATTACCTGCACTCGACACCATATGCGTGTGCCTGACACCCATCCCATGCTACACGTCCACGTGAAGCACTCGTGCATGTTCAGGTGAATAATGCGTCATACCACTATTTCACCCAGCAGCGCCGCGCGGCGCTGCGCGGGCGGTTGCTGAGTGTTGCTGTGGTCTTTCTTGTAGTCATCATGGTCAGACGGCCGCCGCCTTGCAGCATACTCAACAGCTCCATTCGCAACGTCGCACGTCTGCCCATCGTCGCTCCGATTGAACTCCCAAAGGCCCGGGCAGCGAGTGGCGCTGCCCGGGCCCTGTGTGAGGGAGGAGGAGGAAGGAAGTGCTGGTCGGGTAATGCACGTGGCGTGCCGGGAGCGCCTCCAGTTCCCGCATCTTCTGCAACCCCTTGTACCGCAGCGCGATACGCGCATTCACCGCGTAGCATGCCTGCGCGTCGTCGGCGTTCCACCGCGCCGCCGCGGCGCAGCGCGGCGCGCACGACACGAGGCCGCGACAGCAGTGCCGGCTTCTGCGGCAGCATGCGGAACGGCCCGATGTCAGCCGGGGGAGGACGCCGCGCCACCAGGCTGTGCCGTAGCATCGTGCTGTATCGCCAGATGCGTGGGCGGATCTTTGGTGCCCAACACGCTTGGGCAGGCATGTGTGAACAAGTGATGAATTCGGCGCTACTTCGCGAACACGAACGGCCCACGCGGTCCGTGCTGTGGCGAGGAGCAGGGACCGGAGCGTCCGTAGCGCGGCAGTCCGTGGTGGATGTGCGCCTGTTTCAGCCGCGTGCCCGACAACGGTAGCGCGCGTGGCAAGAGGCTCTTGCAACAGCAGTTACGCGGTCTGCGGATGAGCTGAGCCATCGCCGCGAAACAACGGCGTGCTGCGCGCGGCGCCGCGCGCGACAGTTCGCTGCATACCCGCGCGACAACGGTCGCCAGGCGCGTTCAGCGCGGTACGCGGACAACGCAGGATGCGCGTGTGCTTGACCTAGGCAATCGTATCTTCCTACAACCGGATGTGCTGATCTTTGTCCTGACGGCAGCCCGGGGCTGTAGGGAACGGGAGGAGTGTTTGCATGTGCTCGCCATCTCCATCCGTCGAAAGTCGCTGCGGTGATACGCGCACAGCGTCCCGGACATGCATGGCCGCACGCTCCATTGCCGCACGGCGCGGCGTCCGTGCGGCTGGCGTACGAACAAAACAGGTATGGCTTCTTCGCGCAACCTTCAGAGAGTGTTGCTTGCGACGGCGCGCGGCGACGGCGCGACAGCATGCGAAATGACGGCGCCGACGAGCGGGCCGAGCGCTAAGTCGCTGCGCCATCACACGTTGCTCGGCAGATGCCGAAGGGACGCAAGCCCTGGCATGGCAGTTGCTGTAGCAGTCGTACGCTTCCCCCGCGCGGTTGCTTCGATGGTCATACGGGTCGCATGCGATTGTGCTCTCCGGACCACGAGTCGTGGCTCCGGTTGACGGGACGTGCCGCGGTGTTGCTGTACCTTCGTTCGCATGAGTGCGACGTTATCGATGTCGTGCGGCTCCCTGGTGCGCAACGAGATGCAGCCACCCGCGGTGGCGGCCCGATTGCGAAATAGCGCAAGCGAGGCGCTGAGTAGTGCGGGATTGTGGCGGGCGCACCGCAGTGTGCCCGTCGGTGAGGAAAGTGGACAACACGTGCAGCCTGATGGCCGTGCAATATGTGGACTGAGGACAGAAGCTTCTCGATGTGGCAAGCAGAGCACGGCGCGTTGGCAACGTGACTGTTAGGACGGGAGATCGAGTAGCGTAATCTCGACCCGGGTACTTTCAGGTCGTAGGGTAGAAACCCTGAGCAAGCACAGGAAAGGACACGAAACATGAAGAAGGGACTGACGATTCTGGCAGTGCTGGCCCTGGCCAGCAGTGCATTTGCCGATGTCATCACGGTTACGCCGTACGAGGGCACGGTCACTGACGACGTGCTGCCGCAGCTCTACTACGAGTTCACACGCGTCAGTGCCGATGCCGAGTACTCGACGTGGCAGGTCAACGTGACCGGCGACCTCGACTGGACCAACGGCCGTCTGTCGAACATGGCCGATACGCCGGCGACCCCTGGCGTCACCGGCCCGGGCATCCCCGTGTACGATCCCGGCGACCAGCCGTTCGGTTACTGGGCCAATGGTTCGTTCGGCGGCAACGGCACGTTCTTCGGCGACCCGACCGGTGACTTCATGAGCACCGCCGGCTCGCCGGTGTGGCCGACCACGCCCGGTCAAGGGGACATCTCCCTGAGCTATTTCCACACGTCGACGGACGACACCGATCTGAATCAGGTCTTGACGGCCCAGCTCATGTTCCCGAACGAGTACACGGGTAACGTCTACATCGCCCAGTACTTCGGTGCGAACAAGCTGTCGAACGAGTGGGAAATCGGGTACTCCGAGGCCATGGGCGGCCACTACCTGGTGCCCGAGCCCAGCGCGCTGTCGCTGCTGGTGCTGGGTGCCTTCGCTGCCCTCCGCCGCCGCTAGGACCTGTGCGTAGGTTGAGTGCCCCACCCTGGAACGTCCAGATGAGCTCCGAAACGCCGCGTAACACTCCGCCGAGCGGCAAAGGCGAACGGGAGCGGCCGATGGCAAGTCACACGTCCAGCTCTCCGTGAGGCGCTCTTCCAGCGTGCAGCGCTTTGGATGAATACTTGAGAGGCGGGTCGAAAGGCCCGCCTCTTCTTCGTTGACGTACGGGTCCAGCGGGTCTCGCGCGGGGCGAGATGGGCCGTGATGCGTGGGCGTACAAGCCACCGTCCTCCTGTGAAGCCAGATCGGTGACGCGGCGCTTTGCGAGCCCGTCCGCAGGACGCGCTGGGCGTGTACAGTCTGGCGCCTGACAGCCGGCCCGTTCCCACTCGACGAGCAGCCGGGCGTACGCGGCCCGACTTTCGGCTGTCCCGTACGGTCCGAGCCAGTAGTCCCGCCGGCGGCCGGTGTCCCAGTCCCGAAGCGTTACGACGGCAATTTCACGGCCGCGGACCAAGCGTTTGCGGTGGGCGGGCGGCGTGGATTGACGGGGCATTGCGCGGTCCTTTGCACGCTCCGCGCAATTGGCCTTGCTTTGCCACGCTCTGCCGCAAGGAGAGGTAAGCACAGGTCGCGCTTTCAGCGTGAATTACATCAATTGGGCGGCACAGGACCCGAACACGTCTACCGATTCCGCGGGAAAAGGGCAAGCGGCGAGCACAGGCGCAGCAAAAAGCGCAGCAGAATCCGGCGGTTCGCCCGCCGGAACGGCTCCCGAGAACCCGCCCCGGGCCCCCGCCGACGCTGCTGGCGAGCCGGCCGCCGGGCCCATCGCCGACGAGACCGGCCAGCCCGCCCACGAGGCCGCCCCCGGGCCGGCGGGGACGAGCTTCACCGCGGCCCTGGACATGCTAGCCCGGCTCCCGCTGTCCGACGCCGAACGGGCCGAAGCCGTCCGGCGGCTGCTGGCCGGGGTGGCGGCCCGCCAGCCGGAGTAGGCCGCCGACCGATCCCGAAGCCCCCGCAAACCGCCCACAACCAACCCCCGCGACGCCACAACCGCCGCACGAGATAGCCGTCCCTGCCCAGAATCGACCCGTGGACGGACCTTCTCGCCGTCGGCTGTACCCCACGTCGGGTCGAACGCCGATCGGCGATTCTGCGCCCCCTAGTCCGTGTTCTCGACACACCGTGCGGGCGACCTGCGCAGTACCAGCGGAACCGCCCAAGGGGGCCCCACGAGCCGGCGGAAACGTCGCCAGCCCCCCGTCGCGCAGCCGGCCGGAACACGCACTTATCCCCTTCCTCGGACGCACCCCTCGCCGATTTCGGCGGTCCGGTCGGGCACGGGGGTTTGTATACTGGAGTTGCTCCCGGAAGCCGACGGGGCGGCGCAGGCGAGCCAGACCGTTCGGGGCACGCCGGACAAGGCATATCGAGGCGCACGCGGAGAGGTAAGCCACGTGTGGCTGGAACGTCAAGCGAAGCGGAAGGGGCTGACCGTGAAAGCCGCGGCGTCAAGCTGCGTGGTCCTGGTGGGTCCGGCGTCTGCGTGGCCCCTTGTTCTGATGGTCTTTGAGAACCCATCATTCACTGAGCCGTTCGACTTGAGTTTCAGTTGAGATCAGCTCTCATCCTCGAAGTCCTGTGGATGAATGTGTTCGCTGTGCCGCGTGACGCCCGCTGCGAAGAAGCCCCCGCATCGCGTGCGCACAGCACACTCAGCACAGATCGGTAGGTACTCTCGCTTCCAGTCAGAGATGCTCATACAGCAATAGCGCCAGAGCTCGTGGTCGAGCGTGCACAACTGGTGATTGTATATGACAACGCGCATTCGTCTCTGAGTTAAGTACTCTACGGCGTCCCGCAGTGTCCGGCGATAGTCGTACGGGTCGACCCACAGCAGATCGAGATTGCGTCTCGCTAGACCGATCGACTCCATTCCCATCATTGCAACCTGCCGAACGAACGGCATGTTCCGAGCAATGAACTCGGCGATGCCCAACAGGCGGTTGACGTTGAGGTTGTGAATGACAACGCGCACCTCAACATCAATACCGCAGCGTCTGAGATTCACTATGCCGCGCACGGTCTGGTAGAAAGCCCCGCAGCGCTGCGCGATCCAGTCATGCTGATGCACGAGATCTGAATGCAGCGGCACTCCAACCACAAGATCCGGGTGCCGAATCGCGCCGAGGGCTCGCGCCAGGCTGAGATAGGCGAACATGCGCCCGTTCGACAAGACGTGTAGCGCGGTCTCCGGGAGAAACGCCTTCGAGGCTCTCACAATCGACAGCATGCCCTCTGGCTCTAGGGTCGGCTCCCCGCCGGTGACTCCCAATGCAGCGGTCTCGCGATCGATCAGCGGAATCAACCGAAGACACTCTTCGATGCACCCGCCTTCATCGTTAACCTTGGGCGGCTGCGAGCACATCAGACACCCGCAGTTGCAGCGATTCGTTAGGAAGAGCGCGTTATGCTGGGAGTTCCTTCGGTACAGGACGCGGATACGTCCGGTGGTCGGCGAGAAGTGCACGACGTCCCCGTCCCTCAAGTACTGCAGCGCCCCGGGCACACTTACGACGGACAGCCCGGTCTCCGTGTCAGTTGCCGTCGAGTCGGGTCCCGGGCGGAAGTAGCAAAGGAAGCCCGGTGGAACATCGCTGTCACCTGGACTCATCCAGTACCCGTGACGTGCGCGGAGCGCCCGCGGCAGATGAGCATTCTCAGAGAGCCGAACGAGGATGTCTGGCCCCGACCAACGCGTCGGAGACGAAGCACTTAGGCTCAGCACATTCGTTCCTCAACACCTTCCTACGCCCAACTGCGCAGAATCCGGCCACACTCGGAATCGTCTTCGAGCAGTCGCACGAGGTGCTTCATTACACCCATGTTCCGCTGACAGAACTCGCTGGTAGGCTTATAACCGACGTAGTCCCCTTGCAAGCGATAGTGTTTGACCGGGTCTGCTCCACAGAACGCCTGGAAAGCGCAGCGCTCGCAGCCGGGCACTCCCACAGTCATGGTTGAATCCAGCATCGCCAAGAGCCGATCATTGAGCATCAGGGCCTCATATGTGTCCCCTACGACGCTGCCCAGGCGGAAGTGCCGGTCGCCCATCTCGGCGAGCATCCGAGCCTCGTCCGACAGGTAGACCCCGCCATCGTAGTTGTATACCAAGACGCCGATGCCAATACCGGCCGGCGAGCGCAGGTCTACGAATCCAGTCTCGAACGGCGTGAGCATCTTCCGGAGAATAATGGCGGAAAAGTCCTCTCGGAATCGTACACCGCGGTTGTTCACGTCGAAGATGTAGGCGAGAGTGTCCTTGTAGAAGCTCAACCACTCGTCGACTGAGTACTCGTAGGCGTCATTCCGTTCGACAGCACGGCCGTAGGGATTGATAGGACGAAGGAAGACGGAGCGAAACCCCTGGCGAAGGTACTCGTCGATGATATCTGGGCCGCGAGACAGACTGCCCCGGGTGGTGGTCATCAAAGCTGAGACGCGGTCTGGCCCTAGGGCCGCCCGTGCCCGTGAGATTCCTTGAATTGTTGAATCGTAGCTATCCCCCCGCAGAAAGTGGCGGTGCTGGTTGTGTAGGTCGCGCGGCCCGTCCAGAGACGTAGAGATGCACACATCATGTAGCTGACAGAATTCGAGCATGTCGTCGGTCAGCGGGGACAGGTTCGTGCATATGACGAAGTCGACGCTGCGATGTTCGTATGCCGGATGGTCCTTGACCTTGTGAACGATGTGTTTAACGAGGTCAAAGCGCAACAGTGGCTCGCCTCCCTGAAACTCGACCTTCAAGTACGGAGACGGGCTACGGAACATGAAATCGACGCTCGCATCCGCGACCTCGCCACTCATGTCGTAGGCGCAGAGATCCTCGGTTTGCTGAGAGACTTGGCAGTAGCTGCAACCGTGCGTACAGCGAAGCGTCGGTACGAAGATATGGAGCCCCGTGAAATCTGCGAACACGGCATGCTTCGTCCGGACTTGAGTCGAGAGCAGGTCGATTGCCGTTGAGGCAGAATCGTCGATCAGAAAATGGCGAGCCTTCAAGTGCTCGTAGATGGGCGAGCGGTGGTCAACGCGGTGCCTGATGAGGCTGTGAAGCAGATCGGTCGGAGCAACCACATGCTCACCAGCCACATTTGTTAATATGTAGCGGTCTTTGTCGAGCTTCGTGAAGTCGAATGGAAGCAGTTGGTATCCCCTGCCGTCAGTTGGGCGGAATCGGTCAGCATCGAGCAAGGGCGATTGAGCGGACATTGAGCTTGCCCTACGAGAACTAGTCTGCGCGGCGCCAGAATACGTCGCTCGGCAGTCGACGGCGTCGCGGCCGCGCGAAGCGGGGTCAGGCGGTCGGCTCCGATATTCCGTGCGGATCGTCTCGATAGTCGGCGGAGTCGAGTCCGTTGTCGACTAGCGACGTCTTGGAGAACGCGTTTGCGAGTATGAGGCTTCGCAGCGAGCGTGTTTCATCGGCAACGACTTCGCGCAGCTCGTAATCCAGCGCTACATTGCAGAATTCCTCTGCTGCCAACGCGGGATCGGTCAAAGTGCCCTTCGGTCGGAGCAGAGCGCGGATTGTGTTTTCCCCAGCGGGCTCCAGCAGGACGTAGAAGCGCCCGCCGAAGGCGTAGGCCGCCTTCTTTACTGCAAGCTCTCTATAGAGGGACGTGCTCAGTCGGAGGCACAGCCCGGCTTCGGTTGCCTGAACAATCTCACAGCCAGTCGGCACCGTCATACCAAACGGGCCTAGCCTGAGTAATGAGACCTGTGCGAGCTGTGACTTGAGTGGCTTTGATGGCTGCTGTGAGACGAATGGCTTTGATGAGAACCGTGGTTCGCATGGTTGAACTGCGTATCGTCTCCAGCGGGCGGCTGTAGCACCAACGGCGCCGGCGTCGCATGGTCGACTACGCCCTGAGCCACCCTCGTCATCTGAGCCTTGGCTTTGTCGAGTGCCGTTTGCGCGAGCGATCCCGCCGAGGCGCTAGTTGTCCCAAGCAACGCAGCTACGGCAACCGCAACCGTTGCCAGTCCTCGAACGAAGCCACCGTGGCCCTCATGCTTCGCGTCATCGCCCATCACGCATCTCCTTCTGACCGCCCGCCCGGGCACGGGGCCCCAGCCCGATATCGTCAAATCGATGTGCCCCATAAAAGTATTAAATACCATTAAGGCCTGACACTGTCAAGGCGGGACTTGACATCTCTGCCCGCGGCCGGCTTGGCGGATGATTGCATGGACATGCCGGTAACATCTGGTCGCAGAACAACTTACCGTTCCGCTTCCTCAAGACGCACTCTGTCGGGACGCAAAGGGACAGGAGTTGGTCTGACGCACGGCGCCGGCCGGAGCGTCGCTTCTTCAGGACCGAGAGCGGACCCCGGCGCGGCCCCGGGATTGCTTTACCCTGGTGGCAGCAACAGGATGAGGCAGCCGGCGAACACCCGCTCTGACGCAGGGGCGCGGCGGCCGGGGGGGATAACTCCGCCGTCGGGCGTGACGAACTCGACGTGGACGGGGACGAGTGCCTCACGGAGCTACTGCCGATCGACCTGGACGGCAACGCCCGGTTCTGTGACGACCCAGGGACGCCGGACACGGGGTACGGCGGGGCACCAATCATCGACATGGGTGCCTACGAGTACGGTGCGTGCCCGCCACCGGGGGACGAACTGTGCCCATTGCCCGGCGACCTGAATTGCGACGGGGTCGTGGACAACTTCGACATCAGCCCGTTCGTGCTGGCCCTGACCAACCCGGCCGGCTACGCGGCGGCCTACCCGGACTGCACGCCCGCCAACGCAGACATCAACGCCGACAGCATGGTGAACAACTTCGACATCTCGCCGTTCGTGGCGTTGCTGACGGACTAACCACCGAAGAAACCAACCGAGCGGCGCCGGCGGCCGACATCCGCGCGCCAGCATGCCCGAGAAGGCCGTTTTTCGGCTCGCTGAGCGACCATCTCGCCTTCGGCTGTACGCCGGGGCGGGCCCAGCTTACCTGACGGCCTTGCCAGACCCCGACCCCGCCGATATGCGCCCACAAGCCGGCGGGGACCGCACGAGGCACATCCTGGCAGCCGGCGCGCCCCCGGCGAGACAACCCTGCGCTGGAGGGCCCCTTTAGCGCAGGGCCGCGGCGGTTTGATTTCGGACCCAAAAGGTATAGGGCGCGACGGCGGACGTTCCGGGGAGAACATTTGTACGCGCAGATGGGATGATTCACCTTTTGGGTCTTTTGGGGGTGACAATTGACCCGGCACGATTGGTACTTGACCGTCAGACATGTTGTGGCATGCTTGAGGTAGCGGGGTCACGAGCTGGCATGTGAACACCTGGTTCACGATCCGGCCCACTGGCCCCGAAGCGAAAGGACATGCACACATGAGTCCCCTGGATGTCCTCGAACGGCAGGAAGGCGTTGCCGTCCGTGTCGATGAGCTGGTTCGCGATCGGCACATAATGGACTATTTCCGCCGACAAATCCGTCAATGGAGGGCGGAAGTTGACGCACGCGCGGCGGAGTATTGTGAGCCGGTCACCGACGCAGACGAGACTGCCCGGCCCAAGTGGATGCGCGGTAAGTCCGGGTATCAGAATTACGTTGCGATAGAGCGTGATGGTGATCCGTATCGACGCTGCATGCGCGACCCGCTCAACCCATTGTCGATCCAGGCTATGACGCCTGCGGAGAAGTGTGCTTGGCTGGCGGCGGTCCACGATGTCCGTTGCTACGTGGAGGTGGAGCGCATCGACCCGTGGCACGACTGGGAAGACGACCGTGATTACGGGAGGTCGGACCGGCATTACGCCTGCCTGTGTGGGTGGGTCGAGGACTTGACTGTGTGGACGGAAACAGACTGCGATCGAATCGAAAGCATCCTGTGCGATGTGCAGGCTGATATCGCCACCGCCATGCAGAAGGGCCCCGGGGCGGATAAGAAGAGTAGCGGTCCGGCGGAGGAGGCGAGCGAAGCCGACGCACCGAAGATCCCTGACCGTGCCTTGAAGGCTTGGCAGCAGTACGAGGAAGGTCTCCGACTGCTGGACGGGCATGTCGAGAAGCCAACGGACCAGCAGGTGTACAGAACGCTTGAGAGCAAGTACAGGTTGACGGACGAGGTTGGGAATCTGCTGCCATTCGAAAGATGGACCCGATACCTGAGGACATACCGCAGCCTGACGGGCCAGCAGAAGAACAAGCCGCGGGCTGGACGTGAGCAACCCGTCGGGTCGTGCGTCCGTTACGACCAAGTGGACGCAAAGGAACTGCCTACTCGCATTCGGCGCAAATCGGCCGACGAATAGCGGAAGCAAAGCGGAAGGGAAACCGGAAATCTGAATTTCCGGTTTTGGCACGCATGGCCTGTAGCTGGCCGCAGGGGGCGTTTCCCATTGCGCATGGACGGAAATCCTGGGGGTCCCACGCTTCCGGTTTGCGTAAAGGGTGTGGCGTGTGTGGTCAGCGGGTTCGACCTGCGGGCACGCCCGGCGACGACCAGGAGCATAGTGGAATGACGAGACACACAGAAGTTGCGGGCGAGCCAATCGGTGGAGTGGCCGTGACACCGGAGCTGTTGGACGTTCACGACGTGGCCGCGGTGCTCGGTTGCAGCACACGTAGCGTCTGCCGGCTGGCCGGGGCCGGCAAGCTACCGTCGCCCGTCAAGTTGGGCCGGTTGAGCCGCTGGCGACGAGCCGAGTTGCTCACCTGGCTTGCCGAAGGCTGCCCCGCGATGCACGCGGCGAAGGCTGGCGGTCGATGACGCCAGTTGAGACGGTCCTGGCCCGGCTGCCCGACGCTAGGCGTGCCGGCGACGGCTGGCAGGCAAGATGCCCAGCGCACAATGACCGGCGGCCGAGCTTGACGGTCTCCGAGGGTGAAGACGGGCGCGCGCTGCTGCATTGTCACGCTGGCTGCACGCCCCAGGCAATCGTCGCGGCACTCGGCCTGACGCTCGCGGACCTGATGGCCCCGGCGTCACAGTCACCGGTACCCGCGTCGCGAGGGAGCAGCGGGGGAAATGGTAACCGGAGCACCCGACAGACCTTCGGCACCGCTGAGCATGCTGTAGCCGAGCTGGAGCGGCGACACGGCCCATGCTGCGCGCGATGGCACTACCACAACGCAATGGGCGATGTCGTGGGTATGGTGCTTCGGTGGGACACGCCACACGGCAAGGACATTCGGCCCGTCGCGCGCGTCGGCGACGGTTGGATCATCGGTGGCATGCCAAAGCCACGACCGCTGCTCAACCTGCCGGAGTTGCAAGGCCGACCTGATGAACGAGTCTACGTCACTGAGGGCGAGCCGGCGGCCGACGCTATCCGGTCGCTCGGGCTATTGGTCACGACTTCCGCCGGTGGATCGGCGGCGCCGAGGATGACCGATTGGAGCGCGCTACGTGGCCGACGGATCGTCCTGTTGCCGGACGCCGACGATGCCGGCTGCAAGTACGCGACGGAAGTCGTTCGCATCCTGGCGGCGTTGCAGCCGCGACCCGAGGTGCGCGTTGTCGAGCTGCCTGGCTTGCCGCCCAAGGGCGACGCCGTTCAGTTCGTCGGGGCGAGAGACGGTCGGCCACGTGACGGGATCATCGCGGAGCTTGACAACCTAATCGCCGCGGTCGAGCCAGTAGTGTTCGAGCCCGTCATCCACGGAACCGCCCCCGTGTTGCGGCGTCTCTCTGACGTGCGTCCCGAGCCCGTGCAGTGGCTCTGGCCCGGGCGAGTCGCACGCGGCAAGTTAACGTTGCTGGTGGGCGACCCGGGTTTGGGTAAGAGCTTCCTCACGCTGGACATGGCGGCCCGCGTTTCGCGTGGCACACTTTGGCCGGATGGAACCACCGGGTGTTCTGGGGACGTGGTGTTGCTTTCGGCCGAAGACGATCTCGCGGACACAATCCGTCCGCGGTTGGACGCGGCCGGCGCGGACGTGGCGCGCATCGTGGCGCTTCAGGCGGTGCGCACACCCGCCCCCGATACAGGTGGAACGCGTGATGTGCCATTCAACCTATCGGCCGATCTGGTCGCACTTGAGGCCACCGTCGCCGAGGTCGGTGAGTGCAAGCTCATCATCATCGACCCCATCAGCGCCTACATGGGCGGCGGCCCGCGTTTTGATTCGCACCGCAACACGGACGTTCGGGCAGTCCTCGGCCCGCTGGCCGATCTCGCTGGTCGGCACCGCGTCGCCGTGGTCGCGGTGACACACCTGCGGAAGTCCGACGGCCCGGCTCTCTATCGCGCTATGGGCTCCCTCGCGTTTGTGGCGGCGGCCCGGGCGGCGTGGGCGGTGGTCCAGGACAAGGACGATGCGACGAACCGCCGGCGGCTATTCCTGCCCGTGAAGAGCAACCTCGCGGCCGAAGCAACCGGCTTGGCGTTCCAGGTTGAGCCCCGCACACCGGGGGAGGCGCCGTGCGTGGCGTGGGACCCTGAGCCGGTGACGGTCTCGGCGGACGAGGCCCTCGCCGGCCGGCCGACCAAGGGCGGCGGTGGCGCCGTCGAAGAGGCGGTTGCATGGCTGGAGGATGCACTAGCAGAAGGTCCAGAGCCAGCAGCAGATATTAAGGCGCGGTCAAGAGCTGACGGCATCAGCCCCCGGACGCTGGACCGGGCGAAGGCCGAGTTGAATGTCGTGGCAGCCCCCGACGGTTTCCGCGGGCCGTGGGTCTGGCGCTTACCCAAAGAGGGCCCGGCCGCTCAGAGTGCGCCAACCGCGCCAGAGTACGCCAAGCTCAATGCCTTGGCGCACTCTGAGGATCTTGGCGCACTGTGGCCACCAGACGAGGCGGATTCATCGTCCGGAGGTAGTGACCAGACCGGCTGCCCCGCCGGCGAGCAGACGCCGGCCGCCGTCCTGGCGAGTTACCCCGAGGCCGACGAAGGGTGGGGCGAATTATGAGTGCCACGTTAATCCTCGCCGAGCTACAGGAGCGTCATATCGAGCTACGGGTCCACGGCGACCGCCTGCGGTATCGGCCCCGGTGCGCGATGACGCCGGACTTGGCTGAGCAAGTGAAGGCCCACAAGGCGGAACTCCTGCGGTTGCTTCGGCAAACCGACACGCCCCACGAGCTGTCCCTCGCCGAGCGTGTCGAAACTGGCTACGTCAATCCGGGCTGGCAGCCGGCGGCATGGGCGGAGCGCCTGCGCCAACTCGCCGACGCCTGCGAGAAGATGCACCCGGACACGGCAACGCGGTACCGAGCGTGGGCGGCGAACGTCACAAGGGGCACGGCGCACAGGACAAGATGACATGGACCGCCGAGGACCCGGCGCCGCCCGCCGTCGAGAACGCGCAGGCTCGTGGTCTGCCGCTGGCCGGGGGTCCGCGGCCGACCTGATTCGGGCTGAAGTTGACAACCTGTCGGACATGTGCAATACTTATTGCATGACACGCAAACAACAGCCCACGATGACGAAGCTCTTGCGGGAGGCGCTGGCCGAGGCTGAATCGCTTATCGCGGTTCAGCGGGCAACCGGCGTCAAGCGGCAGAGCCTCGCGAAATTCGTCCGGGGCGAGCAATCGCTCCGGTTGGACATGGCCGACAAACTGGCGGTGTACTTCGGCATCGTCGTAAGGCGTGGTGATTAGAACACGGGAGAGGACCTATGTGTGCGCTTGAACGCGACAACTTGGACGAGCGGCTCGGCCGCATTGAATCTCAGAACCGCTGGCTGCGCGGGGGCCTTGCGGCAACGTGGCTGGCAATCGTGCTGGTCTGCGTCGCGGGGCAGTCCAGACCGGCGCAGTCTGGCCCCGCCGCGTCGATCGAAGCGCAGCGGTTTGTTCTCGTGGGACCCGATGGGAAGACGCGCGCTGTGTTGGGGTTCGAGAAAGCGCTCCTGTTGAATCTAGGTGCAGGCAACCTCGGCGCGAAAGTCCCCGGATTATTCTTGTATGACTCCGAGGGCAATAACGTTGCACATATCGCAGTCGGTCAGCATGTGGGCCAAGAAGTGCCCGGGGTGTGCCTTTTTGCCCACGGCGGCGAGAAGAGACACTTCACGTACACGCTGCTTCAGGCCGGTGACGACGGACAGCTCGACATCTCCAACGGCGAGAGGGACATATCACTTAACACAGGCAACCCCGGCGGGCCCGTGCTGACCATGAGGCGCGAATCCGGCCAATTCGACTGTGTGACATTGGGGGCTCTGGACACCGGGGAAATCGGACTGCGACTGTGCGCTCCGGACAGAGTACCGCGGAAGACAGTGAAGTTCGCCGACCACGAGGATATGGAGCTTCCGGTAGATGCCCTGGCGAGTGCCGAGGACATGGCGCGCTACACACAAGCTCTCCGCGTCGCCGAGCGCCTTCGCATGTTTGTCACGGACCAAGGGGCTGCGGGAATTCACTTGAAGGACGACAAAGGGCAACTGCGCACGGGCATCGGTTGTGTTGATCTGGTGAGTGAGCGCACGGGAATGACCCAACAGCAACCGCCGTCGTCGTTGACCCTGTTCGGCACAGACGGCGCGGTGCTCTGGAGGGTGCCGTGACGATGGACGCGGGCCGTACTTCCGGTTCCTGGCCGGCTTGGCCCGAAAAGCCGAGGGGCGATGAATGCATGCTCGGGCAGCAATCCGGCAGCAGAGAAGGTGACTTATGGCAGCGCTCGTGACCTACGGCGGTGGTCTGCGGCGGATCGAATTCTCGATGACACCGAACGGCCGGCGGCGGGTGATTCGGCTCGGCCGGATGAACGCGAAGACGGCGAAGAGCTTCCATGCCCATATCGAGACCATGATCGGCGACCTGCTCGCCAACCGCGCCCACGACGCCGATACCGCGGCGTGGCTCGGCGGACTCGACGAGGCGGTTCTCCGCAAGCTGCGGGCCGTGGGGCTCGCCGACGGCGTGGGGTTGTCGCGGACCACGCTGGGGGCGTTCCTGGAGCGATGCTTCGCCACCATGAGCATGAAGGCATCGACGAAGACGTTCTACGGCCACACCCGCCGCAACCTGGAAGAGCACTTCGGCAAGGCCCGACCGCTGCGGGAAATCTCGGCGGCCGACGCCGATGCGTGGCGGGCGTGGCTCGTCGAGCATGAGGGGCTTTCGGCCGCCACCGTCGCCCGCCGCGTCATCGCGGCCCGCACGATCTGGCGGACAGCGGTTCGCTGGAAGCTTGCCGCAGAGAACCCCTTCGACGGCGTAAAGGGTGGGCACCAGCAGAACGAGAGCCGCAAGCGGTTCATCCCGCAGGCGGATATCGACCGGCTGCTGGCCGAGACGCCGGACGCTGAATGGCACGTCATCATCGCCCTGGCCCGCTACGGCGGTCTGCGGACGCCAAGCGAGACGTTCGCCCTGCGCTGGGGGGATATCAACTGGGAGCGGGCGACCGTGCACGTGACCTGCCCGAAGCTCGCCCACCGGGAGAACCACGCTTCGCGCATCATCCCGCTGTTCCCGGAGTTGCGGGAGCCGCTGCTGGCGCTGTTCGACGAGGCCGAGCCGGGGACGGAGTACGTCATCGTCCGCAACCGGCTGGGGTGTGCCAACCTGCGGACGCAATTCGAGCGGATCATCAAGCGGGCGGGGCTGACCGCGTGGCCCCGGCTGTTCCACAACCTGCGGGCGAGCCGGGAGAGCGAGCTTATGCGGGAGTACGATCTGGCGACGGTCTGCCGCTGGATCGGCAACTCGCCGGCGGTGGCGGCCCAGCATTACGCCACGAGCATCGACCTGGACGCGGACTTCCGCCGGGCGGCCGGACTGGAGCCGGCGGAGGCGCAGCAGAAAGCGCAGCAAAAGGCGCAGCAGCCACGATCCGCCGGGAGTTTTCAGGACGAGCCAGAAGAGCCGGCGGAGTGCAGCAACCCCAGTGAAAACGGTGCTTCTGGCGCCCCCTGTCCAGTAATGGCTATTTCGGACAAAGATATCGGATGGGCGGCACAGGACTCGAACCTGCGACCTTCTCGGTGTAAGCGAGACGCTCTAGCCAATTGAGCTAGCCGCCCAAACCGCCGACGAGCAGCGGCCTCGCCAGCGTATGCATCATACGCGCCTGTCGGCGTCGGGAAAACCGCCGACGAGCATTCCCAACCGCCTTATCGGCCGCCCGCCCGGCCCGCAGCACACAACCGTAACTCCCGCCCCATAACAGCTTTCCGGACGTTCAGCCCCTTCATTTTTGTCAACTCGGACGCCCAAACACGTCCTATTCCAGGAACTTCGCGTTACCTCTCCCGATTTCCCACAATGCATTTGAATTCGCCCCATCCCTGGCCTATGACTTCTGTGAGAGACGGTTGTTGCAGTCCGCCAGATGGGACCCGTGCATTCGTGTTGCCGGGCGCCGAACGTCTCCCTTCCTGGCGGCGAACCGATTCCATCACTTGAGGGTGCGCCTACCCGGTGTCCGCAGTGATCGCCGCACGCGGACCGGGCCCGGGGAACGTGCACGCTCGCAGACGGACGGGCAGAGGAGCCAAAGTATGCGTAGTCTGATCACTACTATCGCGATTCTCCTGACGTGTTCCGTGGCGGCGCAGGCTGATCTTCTCTGGGACAACTACTTACCCGGCGGCCAAAGCTACCTGGGTGAGGAAGGTCCCGGCTTCGACGGCCTGAGTGTCAAGAGTTCTGAGCGCAACACGCGCATTGACGACTCCTGGACCGGCGACGACGCCTTCTTCACCGACATGGTCGAGCTCCAACAGATCAAGTGGATCGGTGCTCTCGCCGCCGAGGCCGGCTCAGAGTTCACCGCCGCCGACGTGATCATTTTCGAGGCCCCCGGCCAGTTCCCGATCGACCCCGACAATCTCGGCAGCCTGATCAAGTACCAGGCGTCGAACCTGCCCGTGAACATGGACATGGGCGTCTGGGAGCAGTTCGACGGCAACTGGCGGCACATGTACGAGGGCGCGGTCGACGTGCCGGACGTCCAGCTCGAGGCCGGCCATTACTTCATCGCCGTGCGCCTGGTCGGCAACTACTACGGCCAGAACTACATCGCCACTACCGGCAACGGCTCGACGCACTCCGAGTTTTACCCGGACACGCCGACCGACTCGATGGGCGTGTTCCAGAGCTACTCGTTCCTGTACCCGCCCTACGAGCCGCAGTGGGTGTTGGTCGACGAGGTGCCCGGCACGGCGCCCAGCGACTACGCCTATCAGATTTACGGCAACATCGTCCCCGAGCCGGCCAGCATCGGCCTGTTGGCCCTGGGTCTCGTGGCCCTGCTCCGGCGACGCTAGGACTTCCCCTCCCGCCGCGAGGCGAATTCTTGAACTACGCGGGAAGCGCGGGCCGGTCGAAAGACCGGCCCGTCTTTTTTTCCTGCCGTCCGCCGCCCCGAGCGGCAGCGACGGCTCTTTCCTCTGCCTACTCACCATTCGCCCACCAGCGCGTAGGGCGGGTTCGGCCCGCCGATCGTGTTACGCGCAAACTCACCGATCTTCCATAGTGCCGCCACACCGGAGAGCTCGGCGGGTGAGACCCGCCCTACACTCCCGCCGTCGCCGGGTCTTCTGCGCGTTCGGCCGACTGGATCAGGCATCTGGGAGGCCGAACAATGCCGTGGGTCGCCCGCCACGCCGTGGGCAGGCAGGCCAGCATGTTCCGGGAGGACCGTCATGAGAACCGTCGTGGTCGCCGTGCTTATCGGACTGCTTGCCGCCGACACCTGTGCCCAGACGCCACCGGCCGCAACACACAAACCCGACCCCGCCCGCCGTGACGTCCAGCCCGCCCGGACGCCCACGCCGACCACCGCTCCCGCTCGCCCCACCGTCGCCCCCGCGAGACCCGTCCTGCGGTCCGCGGACGCCATCCTGGCCACGCCCCTGCCCGTCATCGCCTTCGATGAGACCCCCTTCGACGCCGCTCTCGACAAGCTCGCCCGCCTCGCCGACACGAACGTCGTCGTGCGTTGGGCGCTGGTCGAAGCCGCCGGCGTCGCCCGTGACGCGCCCGTCACGCTCGGCCTGCGCAATGCCAGCTTCGGCCTGACGCTCGAGCTGCTCCTCCAGCAGATCGCCACAGACGACGCCCCCCTCGCCTACCGCGCCAGCGACAATCTCATCGTCATCGCGACGGCAGCAGCCTTCGCCGACCAGCTCGTCACCCGCGTCTACGACGTTCGCGACCTGATCACCCCCGAGCCGATCGGCGGCAGCATCTTCCTCGGCCGCTACCACGACGTCCCCATCACCACCACGCCCATCGTCGGCCGTGGCGTCGTCGCCCAGCGCCCCGTCATCGAGACTTACGGCAGCGGTACCTTCCTCCGGCTCAACGAGGACGAGCGCGATCGCCAGGACCGCAACCGCGAGCTCTCCGAGCGCACCCTCCGCGAGCTCATCGCCGCCATCACCGGCACGGTCGACCCGGAAACCTGGGACGTCAACGGCGGCCCCGGCTCGATCCGCATCTTCAACGGCCTGCTGATCGTGCGCAACTCCCCCCTCGTGCACCAGAAGCTGGCCCACCCTCTGCTGAACCCGCCGCAACCGTAGGGCCGACACCGCCCGCCGACCGCGTGAACGGCGGACTCACCAATCGTCCACGGCGGCGCCGCGCCCGACAGACCGGTGCGTGAAGACCGCCCTACAGCCACGGCCGGCCCAGCCCTTACGGCTGGATCAGGTACCCCTCGAACTCGATCTTCGAGCCGCCCTGGTTGGACACTTCGGTGATCATCGTGCCCGGACGGACGAAGAACAGCAAACCGATGATGCTGTCCTCGCGACGCAGCTCCTGGATGTCGATGTCCTTGAAATCGAGCATGCCCCGGAACGCCGGTGCGTCGATTTCCCCGACCAGGTAGAGCTCGATGTAGTCCTTCCCGTCGCGCTTCACGATCCCGTAGTAGCCCGCCAGGGGATACTCCGCCCCGTTCCCGTCGCGGGCCTGGTACTGGTTCGTCACGCCGGAGACGAAGTTGAACACTTGCCCGGCGAGCGTCCGGGCCCGCCGCGCCCGGCAGCGCAACTGGAACAGTCGCTGATCCTGCGGGACGGCGATTTCACGGATCGTGCCCGGCCCTACGCCGCGCAAGCTATCGACCGGGCCGGCGATGCGCCCCGACTGGAACCGATCGCCGACGAACTCCGCCTCGGCCCCCATCGCCGTGCGGTTCATCGGGAACGGCAGTGTGGTCAGCTCGCCGCTGCCCTCGGGGATCACCGCGTCGATGAACCGGCTCCAACCGGTCGCCCGCGGCCTGCCGCCGCGCTCGGCGACGTAGAGCGTCTCGGACGGCGCCGCCTCGGCTCGGAGGTCCGCCGGCAGCGTCGTCCGGGCGAAGCGCCGGTATTCGACGAAATGCGGCTGGAAGCCCTCGTCCACCTCGAAGTACGCGTCGACTTCCGGGTCCTCCGCCGCGGGGATGGCGAAATTATTGTCGATGTCGGCCAGGCGCAGCATGTCGGTGCCCGGGTCCACGCCACCGAGAATCAGGGCGTGGTACTGCCGGGGTTCGCCGCGCACCTCACCGACCACGCGGAACATCGTGCTGCGGAAGCGGTGCATCGGCGTCCCGTCCTCCGCCCGGTCGGCGACGCCCATGTGCAGCTTCAGCCGCATGCCGAGCAATTGACGCTCGCCGGTGTCCTTCCCGCCGACGCGGTCGGTGTTCTCACCGGGCTCGTAGTCGTACCGGGGGAAGATGCGCTCGGTGTCGCTGTCCAGTTTCTGCTGCCGCGTGGGCAGCTTCCACCGATAGCGGCAGTTGACCGGGTCCTTCTGCCACCACCACGACGTGATCGTGATGCCCTTGTCGCCCCAGCCGTCGGCCTTGTCGTCGCGGTACGGCGAGATGGCGCTCTCGTCCTGCACCGTGTTGCCGGTCCAGAAAACCCACTCGGAGTAGTCCGGGTACACGCTGGCGAACGTCGTCTCCCCCTTCAGGCTGCCGTTGCTCAGCAGATTAAACAGACCGATCGTGAACTCGTCCGGCCGCAGGAAGAACCCCACGTTGTTCCGTTGGAAGCGGACAAAATGGCCCTCGGCCGGGACCTCGTTCGGCTCGTCGGTCCGCTGGTAGCGCGAATATCCGGCCACGCGGCTGTCGCCCGACTCGAACGGCCCGCCCCACGGCAGCATCAGGAAGCCCAGCACCAACACGCCCACGGAGATCATGCCGATGAGGAAGCCGCAGACCGCCCCGCCGACCCAGTCCACGTACATCGGCAGCCGCACGTTGCCACGCAGCAGGTTGTCCGCCGCCAGCCGCAGCACCGTGTGCGTCACGGCGAAGAGCAGCACGAAACACACCGGCAGCGTGTACGAGGGCGCCAGCCCCTGCTGCGTCGCCAGGTCGTTCACCTGGTCAACCAGGCCGAACGCCACGACCATGGCGCTCACGCAGCAGAGCAGGTCGATCAGCCCGCTGAACAGCCCGAAGATCGAGTGCATGAAGGTGATGCCCAGGACGAGCAGCACCACGAAGATACTCAGGGCCATGACTCACCTCTGCGTTCGCCCGCCCGGCCGGCCCGGGCCCCGGTTTACGCTTTCGCTTTCGGCCGCGGTTGTGGCTTGGCTTCCGGAGACGGCTGCTTCTGCCCGCGGATCACGCGGACGACTTCCTGAATGCTCGTGGTCCCGTCGAGAACCTTCTGCAGGGCCTGCGTCTGGATGCCCAGCCCGCCGCGCTTCATCGCAAAGGTCTGCACCTCGCTCAGCGACGACGCTGACCGGATCACCTCGCGCAGCTCCGCATCCACCATCAGCACGTCGAACACGCCCACCCGGCCCACGTACCCCGTGCCCTGGCACGCCTGGCAGATGATCGGGTTGCCGTGCTTGTCGTATTCCGGCGCCGGCTGACGATGCAGCACCGTATCCGCCGGCATGTTCAGCTTCTTCAGCATCGCTGCTTCGGGCTTGTACGGCTGCTTGCACTCGCCGCACAGCCGGCGCACCAGCCGCTGGCTGGTGACCATCCACAGCGCCTTCGCCACGGCCCCCTTGTCGCCGACCAGGGCGATCCACTTTCGCAGGGCGTCGAAGACGTCCTCGGCCACCAGGCCGACGTACATACGGATCTTCTCGCCGCCGCCCTTGCAGATCACCGCTGCCGCCTCGCGCTCGCGCACCTCGGGGAAGACCAGGATATCCGGGTCGCTCCGGACCATGCGCTGCACTTCCTCGGTGAAGGTCCGCTCGCCCTCCGGCGCAAACGCCTTCTGCGTCACGTTGTTGACGTCGATCTCGTGATCGTACTCGAGCATCTGGATGTTCTGGAGGAAAGCGTCGTGCGTCCGGACGAAGCTGTAGACCGTCGTGGTCAGCCCGGCGCCCCGCGGAGCGCTCAACAGCACCACGCCCTTTTCCCGCTGCATCACCGCCGGCAAGGCCGCCAGTTGCTTCTCGGTGAAGCCCAGGTTCTCCGTCTTGCCGGTGTTCTCCAGGCCGAGCACCCGCACCCGCAGCGTCTCGCCGGCGGTCGAGCCCGCCGTTTCCACCACCAGGTCGTAGCGGTTCTCGCCGATGGCCGCCAGAATCCGCCCACGCTGCGGCTTGCGCCGCTCCTCCGGGTTGAGGTTCGTAATGCCCTTGAGGAAGGCGATCGTTGCGTCACCTTCCGGACGGGTCAGCGGCTCACGCTCCTTGGTGATCCCGTCGATCTCGTAGGTGATCTTGGTGCCCTGGCCGGCCGGCGTCACGTTGACCAGCGTCGCCCGCTGCCAGAGCAAGTCGAAAACCAGGTCTTGCGTCAGCCGGTATTGCTCACGCTCCTCTTCTTCCTCGGGAATTGGCACCACCTTGCGGTTCGCTCCCGTCAGCCGCACCCGCTCCTTGACTTCCTTGACCTGTTTCTTCTTCTTGCCGAACAGCCCCTCCGCCTGCATCCGGCGGATGTGCGCCATCGTGCAGACCGTGTCCTCCGGGTTGACCAGGCCGTTCCGGTGCAACACGTAGGCGATCATCACGCCCAGCACCAGCCCGATCATCACCAGGAACCCGATCAGGAAGTTCGTGACCAGGAACCCGACGAACAGCCCCGCCGTCCCGCCGGCCATCACCACCAGGTTCCACAGCTCCCGGTAGGTGTTGACCGCGATCGTGTCCTTGTCCACCCACTGGGCGTAGAGCGTCCAGATCACGAAGACGGCGACCAGCCCGACCAGCTTCAACGGGTTGAAATACACCTCGCCCTGTGGAAGCTGTGCGAGCAGATCCAGATACGCGACCACTGCCATGACCGCTCCTGCTGCCGGTTGTCCGCCGCGGCCCCGGCTAACCGAGGATGCCGTGCCCCGCGGACTTGATACCCTTCAGCGCCATTCGCAGCTCGTCCGCGTTCGGCGCCGCCTCGTACGCGGTCGGGTGATCGATGTGGCCTCGTTCGACCATCCGCCGCAGGTGTTCCGTGAAGTCCACCATCCCATCGTCGTACGAAGCCCGGATCACGTCAATAATCTCGTTGTCCCGTTCCTCCCGCACCAGCTTCCGGATCGACGGGTTCGAGATCATGATCTCCACCGCCGGCATGACCGGCACGTCCGGCAGCACGCTCGGGATCAGCTTCTGGCAGATGATGGCCCGCAGGTTGAACTCCAGCGACTGACGCACCAGCCGCCGCGAGCCCTCCGGGAACAGGTCCAGCAGACGCGAGATCGTCTGTGACGCGCTCGAGGCGTGGATCGTCCCGAACACCAGGTGGCCCGTTTCCGCGGCGTGCAGGCCGGCCTGGAACGTGTCGATGTCACGCATCTCGCCGATCAGCACCACGTCCGGATCTTCACGCATCAGGTACTTCAGCGCCTGATGGAAATCCGCCACGTCGATCCCGATCTCCCGCTGATTGATGCACGCCTTGTCGTCGCTGAACAGGTACTCGATCGGGTCCTCGATCGTCACGATGTGCACGGGGAACCGCTGGTTGATGTAGTTGATCATCGCCGCGATCGTCGTGCTCTTGCCCGAACCGGTGATACCGGCCAGCAGCACCAGACCCTGGTTCATCTCGGCGATCCGCGCCATCGACTGCGGCAGGTACAGGTCCTCGAAGTTGCGCACGTCGCGCGACACCCGCCGGGCCGCCACCGACATCTGCCCCCGCTGCTGGAAGGCGTTCACGCGGAACCGGTCGGCGTCGCCCGGCGGCCCCACGTCGTAGGCGAAGTCGACCGCCCCGTGGTCGTCGTAGTACGCCTGCTGTTTCTCCGAGAGCAGCTCGAAGATCCCGTCGTGGATCTGATCCGCCGTCAGCGGACCGCCCGTCAGGGCCCGCAGGTCGCCCTTGACCCGCACGCGGGCGGGCGCGCCGGCCTTCAGATGAAGGTCCGAGACCTTCATCTTGATCGTTACCTTGAAGTACTTGTTAAGGGCCGGTTCCCTGGCTTTCCCGTCACCCTGGGAGGGCGTCTCCTCGATCAGTTCATCCGCCATCGCCTGGCCTACCTCCGCACTGCGTATAGAGCTCCGCCGCTGAGCGTCGCGCCAGTCTACCCAGCCAGCGCCCCAGCTCCCCCGTCTGCGCCCTCACGATTCGGGGACCGTCTGACCGCGGGTGCCGCCTGCGCGACCCGCCACCGGCGAGCACGCGGAACAGCATAGACGTTGCAGTATACACCCACCCACCAGCAGCATCCAGCACCCCCGCCCCCTTTCACCGCCCCGCTCACCTCAGTCCGAGCCCCGAGCGGTAGCGAGCGGGTCACTCCGGCCACGGCGCGTCGTTGCGCAACGGACCTCTCCCTACCGGTCGTGGCTCGGACAGACCGTCCATCTGCGTCAATCCGAGCCCCGAGCGGCAGCGAGCGGGCCCTCCCCCGCAACGCCCCGGTCTGCGCAGACCGCCCCCGGCGCCCAATCTGAAATCTCAAATCTGTAATCTCAAATCCCCCGCCCCCCACCCAAGCCGCGTCTCCGGCTCAAAGCTCACGGCTCAGGGCTCAAGGCTTCCTGCTTACGCATGCGGCCGCCCGTGCATCGGTGCGAAAAACGCATACCCCGCGTTCGGAACCGCCTGGATGCAGCCCCCCGCCGGCCCCATCTTCCGTCGCAGCACGCCTATCGGTCCTTCCAGGGCGTCCTCCGGCGGCCGGCGTTCCTTCCCAAACACCAGTGCCGCCAGTTGCTGCTGTCCGAACACTTGCCCCTGAGCCGCCATCAGCGTCGCCAGGATCTTGTACTCGGTGCTCGTCAGCGAGACCGGGATCCCGTCCACCAGCACGCGCGGCTGTGTGCGGTCCAGCTCGACCATCCGCGGCAGCGGCTCTTCCTCGACCTCCTCGGCCCGCTCCCGCCGGCGGAGGTTCGCCTCGATCCGCGCCAGCAGCAGCCTTCCCGAGAACGGCTTGCTGACGTAGTCGTCCGCCCCGAGCGCGAGCCCCACCAACTCGTCGCTCTCCTCCGCCTTGCCGGTCAGCATGATGACCGGGATGTTCTGCGTCCGCGGGTCCGAGCGCAGTTGCCGGAGCACATCGTCCCCCGAGATCCCCGGCAGCACGCGATCCAGAAGAATCAAATCCGGCGTGTGCATGCGCACTTCCTGAAGCGCCGACTCGCCGTTCCCCACGCGCTCACACCAGTACCCCTCGTTTTCGAGGTGTTGCTCGATGACGCGGGCTACCCCGTCGTCATCCTCGACAACGAGAATGAATCTCCGTGTGGACATTATGGCACTCCTGAACCACGCTCAGGACGGACCAACCGGCGGCAGCAGTCGCAAGAAGGTTCGCTCGCGATAAGGGCCCGACACTTCCATTATCGGTTCGCGGACCGCCGACGGCAAACTCTTTGCCAGCGGCTTCCTGCGTCCCCCGTCGGTCCGACAGACTGCGTTGTGGTACACTGCGAGACTATGGGTCTGATCCGTCTCCAGAACGTAACCAAGCAATTCGGCGACCGTGTCGTCCTCGACGACGTTTCGCTCGAACTGCACACGAACCAGACCGTCGGTCTCATCGGAGCCAACGGCTCGGGAAAAACGACCATTCTCCGTCTCATCGCCGGCCTGCTGACCCCCGACACCGGCTCGGTCACCATCTCCCGCGGCCTCGACGTCGGCTACCTGCCGCAGGAGCCCGTCGCCGCCGGCGATCTCACCTTGCACGACGAAGTCCTCAGCGCCTTTGCCGACGTCCTCGCTCTCGAACAGAAGCTGCATGCTCTGTCCGAGAAAATGGCCGCTCAACCCCCCGGACCAGCGCTCGACGACCTCATGGCTCAGTACGACCGCACCAACGCCCGGTTCGAGGCTGCCGGCGGCTACTCCTTTGAGCAACGCCTCGGCGAGATCCTCGGCGGTCTCGGCTTCCAGGCTGCCGACTATCAGCTCCCCGTATCCGTCCTTTCCGGCGGGCAGAAGTGCCGCGCCGCGCTGGCCAAGCTCCTCCTGCGCGATGCGCAGTTCCTCCTGCTCGACGAGCCGACCAACCACCTGGACATCGACGCCGTTCGCTGGCTCGAGAAATTCCTCGCCGGCCACCACGGCGGCGCCGTCATTATCTCGCACGATCGGTACCTGCTGGACCGCCTGGCCGACCGCATCGTCGAGGTCGCCGGCAGCCACACACGCTCCTTCCCTGGCAATTATTCCAATTATGTCCATACGCGGGAGGTACGCGATCTGACGCAACGCCGTCAGTTCCAGCAGGACAAGGCCTTCATCGAGAAAGAACGAGCGTTCATCGCCAAGCACATGGGCAAGCAGCGTACCGCCGAGGCCAAAGGCCGCCTCGCCCGCCTCGAACGCCGCCTCAAAGCCGGCGAATTCACGCTCGAAAGGCCCGAGCATCAGGAACGTGTCCACCTCCGCTTCGGCAAGGACGCCGACCGCCTCCGCACCGGCCGCCCCGTCCTCGACGTCCAGGCCCTCAGCAAACGCTACGACGAGAAGGTTCTCTTCGAGAATCTCACGTTCGATGTCGGCCCCGGCCAGCGCTTCGGCATTACCGGTCCCAACGGCACCGGCAAAACCACGCTGCTCCGCATCGTCCTGGGCCAGACCCCGTCCGACACCGGCGAATTCCACTTCGCCCCCCAGGCCGCGGTCGGCTACTACGCCCAGGAGACCACCGAACTCGACCCCGATCACTCCATCGTCCAGAGCATCCTCGCCACGCGCCCCGACATGCTCGAAAGCCAGGCCCGCAACTTCGCCGCCCGCTTTCTCTTCCGCGGTGAGGACGCCTTCAAGCTCGTGGGCAATCTCTCCGGCGGCGAGCAGTCCCGTGTCCGGCTAATGAAGATCATTCTCAGTTCGCCGAATGTGCTGATCCTCGACGAACCGACCAACCACCTGGACATCCCCTCGCGCGAGGCCCTCGAAGACGCCCTCACCGAGTTCCCCGGCACGATCATCGCCGTCAGCCACGACCGCTACTTCCTCGACCGGCTCTGCGAGCGGTTGCTCGTCATCCGCCACGCCGAGCACACCCTCTACGACGGCAACTACTCCTTCTACATCGGCCGTGTCGAGCAGCAGCGAGCCGCCGCCGAGGCCGCCGCAGCGGAGAAGCAGCCCCCCACCAAGGGCAAGGCCGCCCGCCAGGCCCGTGCCGCCCAGGCCACCGGCCCCGTCTCTCGTCTGGCCCACCTCAAGCTCGACCAGCTCGAGGACCTCATCATGAAGCTCGAGGTCGACGTGATGCATCTCCAGGAACGTTTCGGCGACCCGGCCCTCTACCATGACGTCGAGGCTCTCGACGAGCTCAAGGACGAGTTCGAGGAAAAGAAAACCGACCTCGCCGAAGCCGAAGACGAATGGAACCGCCGCGCCGAAAAAGAGTAGCGTCGAAAAAGGGGACTGGCTCCGCCCCAACAACTCGGGTCTCTGCGACAGCTCTCCGCCGGCGGTGCCTGTCCCCTTTTCCGACGCGCCAGCAACGCCCCATCGTCCCAACCGACCTCCGTGTCGGCCTTCGTCCGCCAACAACCACCCCCTCCCCCGACGAATCCCCGAGCGTAATCCCCCTTTGCCCCTCTGTTCCTTTGCTCCTTTGCCCCTTCCCCCACAATTCCCGACACACCCCCGCCCGCCACAATTGAATTCCCCCACCCCTCCCCCGTCCTCCCAGCAGAGACCCCGGCGAATGGTTCGACCGGCGGCCAAGGAGAACGCCATGAACACCTACCTGCTGCCCCTGGATTTGGCGGTGCTGAGCTCGAGGCTCTCCCACGCCCTCGGCTGCCGGGTGACGGTGGCCGACGTGCGTGGCATCCTCCGCGGGCTTGGCCTGGTCGAGGGCCCGTTTGGTTGGCTCACCGAAGACGTCCGGCCGCTGATGTTGGCCTGTGTCGAACACGCCCGGGCCTCGGTATGACTCCTCCCCTCGCTCCGCCTTTGCCGCGCGGGTCGCCGGTCGCTATGCTCTAAGCGACGTGATCGGCGACCTGCGTCGGCCTCCCGCCGGCGCCCCAACCTGAGGGCGAAGAATGCTCACGCGTACCACGTTGCGTCTGCTGTGCACCGCCATTGCGGTGCTGGCTGTCTCGACCGCCGCCGGCGAGGACCGCTGGTGGGACACGGGCCACGCCCACATGACGGCCGGCGCCATCCCTCACCTGCCCCAGCCGTTGCGGGCCTTCTTCGAGGCCAACGCCGAGCGTATCGCCACCTTCTCCGGCGTCGAGCCCGCCGGCAGCCACTGGATCGACATCGACTACTACCCGGAGTTCTTCGCCGGCACGCTGCCCCACGACTACGACGAGCTCGTCGCCCTGTACAACGAGCACATCGTCCAGAACAACGGCACCGCCCCGTGGAACACGGCCTACTACATGGACATCCTGACGACGAACATGGCCGCCGCCGACAACGACTCCCGCTGGCTCGCCCTGCGCGGCCCGATCGCCATCGTCGCCCACTACGTCGAGGACATGCACAATCCGCTGCACATGACCCTCAACTACAACGGCCAGCTCACGGGCAACACCGGCATCCACGCCCGCTACGAGGGCAACATGGTCGTCCGCCATCTCGCCGGCGACCTGCCCATCACGCCGAACCCCACTTCCTGCCATTACCTGCCCTGGATCGTCGACAGCATCTTCGACGAGATCGACGTCAACTACTGGTACGTCAACGACATCATGGCCGCCGACGACCTCGCCCGCGCCGCCGATCCCTCTTACGGCGAGACCTACTACGACGTCCTCTGGGCCGAGACCGGCGGCTTCACGCACCAGCTCTTCCAGGATGCCTCCGAGATGGTCGCCTGTGCCTGGTACACCGCCTGGATCGACGCCGGCGCCCCCATGCCGCTACCGGCTCCGTTCACCCGCGGCGACGTCAACTGCGACGGTGTCGTGAACAACTTCGACATCCCGCCCTTCGTCATGGCGTTGACCGACCCCGACGGCTACCAAGCCGCCTACCCCGCCTGTGGCCACATGCTCGCCGACGTGGACGCCGACGGCCTCGTCACCAACTTCGACGTCGCCCCGTTCCTCGCCCTCCTAACCGGCGACTAGTCCGAACGGTAGGTCGGGTCCAACGCCGAAAACGGGGACTGGCTCCGCCCCAACAACTTCGGTCTTTGCGACAACCCTCCGCCCGGAGAACTCGCCTTTCCGTCACAACCGTCCGCCGGCGGTGCCTGTCCCCTTTTTCGGCGCGCCAGCAACGCCCCCTCTGCCGCGTCATCCGCCATTCGAGTGTCGTTTCCGCCACAAGCAACCGGCGGCCACAGACTGCACCACACTCGCTCGCCAGGAAATCACGCCAGACTTAATCCGATTTCCGCCCCTCAATCATCAAACGCTAATCCAACCCGCTTACATACCCCTCTCAAGATGTAGATAGTGTCTGGCTACCGTGCCTGAGACATGCCGTCGCACGCGTAGCGAGGGGAGTGATACCGGGAGGCGTCCTCACACCCCACCTGACACGAATCTCCTGCCGTTTACCGGAGGAGCAGTGGCTCTACACCGCACGCCGGTAGTGCGGTTGTCTCGCCACAGTCTGATGAGAGAGGCTTGGGCGCTGGAGGTGCCCACGAGAGAGGAAGGAGGCTACGCACAAGGTCTGAGTCTGGAGGAGGACTATTCGAGTCCTGTAGTGTTTGTTTGTCTGCTTACCTGGCGACCGGCGGAATCAAGCAGTTCAGCGCCGGCTCCGCCACGGAGGATGGAGTCAGAAATGAAGAGAAGTATCTTTGCAGCAGTCTGCGTCGCCCTGTTCGCCGCCACGACCTTCGGCGACATCATCGAAACCGGCAGCGTCCACTGGGACAGCGCCTCGATCGTGTACATCGGCTACGACGACGATGGCAGCATCGTCATCAATGATGATAGCGACCTCGTCGGGATGGCAAACGCCTATCTCGGCCGCACCACCAGCCCCATCACCGCCGAACTGACCGTCACCGGCGCCGGCTCAACCTACAGCGGCGGCGTGTTGCAGGTCAGCTACTACTCGTTCACCCACGGCGTGCTGAATGTCACCGATGGCGGCAGTGTCGCCATCGCCAGCGCGGTTTTCGGCGCCGGTACCGGCACCGACACCACCGTGAACATCACCGGCGGCGGCACAGTGACGGCCACCGGGGCCGTGAACATCGGCCGGGAGAGGAACTGCACGACCAATGTCCTGGTCAGCGGCGCCGGCTCGCTTCTGGATACGCCCACTCGCTTCATGATCGTCGGCTCGACCACCGCCACCGACACCGTCCTGACCGTCGAGAACGGCGGCCTGGTTCGCGCCAGGTCCCTGTACGTCTACGGCAACAACTACATCCGCGTCGGTCTCGGCGGCATGGTCGCCATGCTCGGCGACGTCGACAACTACGACGACTTCGCCGCGCTCATGGGCGGCGATGAGACGATGTATTACTGGTCTTCCAGCGCCAACGACTGGGCGAACCTCGCCGACGCCACCCTCGGCGTCGACTACACGCTGACGGTCGACGGCGGCTTCACGACCCTGACGGTCGTTCCCGAGCCGACGACGCTGGGCCTGCTGCTCGCAGCCGGCCTCGCCCTGCTCCGCCGTCGCTAGGCCGCAGCGCTGCCCCTTCCTCAAACGTTGTGACGTGCCATTCGCAGGGGGCGGCTCCCCACCGGAGCCGCCCCGTGCGTCGGCTGTCGTTCGCCGCGCCAGCAACGCCCACCGTAGCGGCCGACCTCCGTGTCGGCCGTCGTCTGTCGACCAGCGCTGACTCCGCCAACCCACCCCCCGACCGCAGTGCCCCCCTGCCTCGGTACCCTGAGCGCAGTCGAAGGGGTTGCCTTCTTCCCTTCCCCCCTCACCCCACAACGATCGTCCGTCCATCCGCCAACGTCCACGCCCGCGCCGCCGCCACCGATCCCCCCTGCCGGAACCACCGGAACAACCGCACGTGCATCGCGTACGCCTCGCGCCGATCCAGCGCCCGCCGTGCCGCCTCGCTCAGCACCGGCGGCGTCGGATTCGCGCACACCCGTTGCATCGCGGCTGCCAGGTTCGCCACCACCTGCGGATGCTCCCGCCGCACGTACTGCCCGACATTGTCGGCGTCCACGTTGGCGATCGTCTCGTATACCGCCGGCACGAGCTGCGCCCCCACCATCGGCAGTACGTCCCGCGCCGACCCCACATCCGTCGCCACAATCCGCAAGCCCATGTACAGCGCCTCGGCCAGCGCCAGGCTCCACCCCTCCCAGAACGACGGCAGCACAAACGCATCCGCCGCCGCGTAGTAGCTCGCCACATCGTCCGCGTACTCGGCGAAGATCACCGCCCCCTCGACATCGCCCCGCCGCATCTCCGCCCGAATCTCCTCCAGGTAATCCTCCTCCATCGCCTGCCCGAGGAAGACCACCTTCGCCGCCGGGTGAGCGCGCCGCACTTCGGCCAACGCCGCCACCACCAGCTTCTGCCCCTTGTCCCGGTAAATCGAACCTACGTTCAGGAAGGCGAAATCACCGTCGGCCAGGCCCAGTTTCGCCCGCACCCGCCGCCGCGCCGCCTCCCGGTCCGCCAGCGCCAGCCGCTCCGTGTCGATCCCGTTCGGCACGATGAGCATCCGCCGCACGTCGAGCCCGAGCCGCAGATCGCTGTACAGCGCCGTATTCCCCGACGTGCACAGGTACGCCGTCGTCGCCGCATCTGCCGCCCGGAACGCCGCCTGCTTCGCCGCCGGCAGCGACACATAGCTCGTATGCACCGTCTGCACGAACGGCAGCCCCATCTCCCGCGCGATGTCCGCTCCGAACGGCGTGAAATGCGCGTTGACCAATTCGATCCGCTCGTTGCTCAGCAGCCGCCGATACGCCGCCTCCCGCCCCGTCTCCGGCAACGAGAGAATCTCCAACCCGAGCGCCCGTGCCTGCTGCACCGCGTGTCCCCGCCGACCTAGTACCAGCAACCGCGGCTCGAACCCCTCCTCGCGGAGAGTTTTCGCCACATCGAGCACCACCTGCTCGTAACCCCCCTGCACAAAGTGCTCCGCCTGCAACAGCACCCGCCGCCGACTACCCGGCACATCAAACGGCTCAGGAAGCTGCCGCCTCCGCTGCTCCGCCGGCACCGTCTCCTCATAGGACCCGCGGCTCCGCGCGAACGCCACCGCCAGGTCAAACAACGTCTGTCCCGGCGGCGACCGGAACACCGCCCGGTGCAGCAGCTTCAACCGCTCGACCACCTCGATCTGCCCCGCGAAACAGACGTCCACGAGCCCGCGCAATTCCCGCCGGCACAGATACGGCGACAACGTCCGCTCATCGAACCACGCCGCTACGCACGCCCCCGCCGGCCGCGGCCGCTCGGCCAGCGCCGCGAGGCTATCCGCATGCACCAGCACCAGCGGCCGCTCGCCTTCCGCCGCCTCCATCCGCTCCAGCCGGCGAATCTCGTCTCCCGTCGTATCCACCTTCGCCAGCCACCGTCTTGTCCGCTCGTCGGCGTAGATCACCGCCGGCTGTACCAGCGCCTCCCGCCGCCGCCGATCGCACGCCATCAGCCGCTGCACGCCTTCCAGGATGCGCAGCTCCACCGCCCGCGCGCTCAGCGTGTTATCGTGCACCCGGTACTGGTACACGCACTCGTCCGTATCCAGATGCGCGATCTCCACCAGCGAGTTCATCCGCATCCAGTAGTCGTAATCCTCCAGTCCCATTGTCGGTGTGTACTCCCCCGCCAGGCACCCCGCCCAGTCGCGGTACACGAACGCCGGCCCGATGAAGTTATCTTCGACCGTGTTCAACGGCGTCGGATCGTGCGGCAGGTGAATCGCCGGACTGTCCGCCACCGGCCGATTGTGCGGGCGGAACGATGGATCGTGCAGCGGCGCCCCGCGATCGTCGATCGCCAGGTAATTCCCGTAGACCATCGCCGTCTGCGGATGCCGCCGCAAATAGTCCACTTCGAGCGAAAGCTGCGACGGTTCCATCAGATTGTCGGCGGACGTCCAGCAACGGTACTGCCCGCTGGCGAATTCGAACCCGTTACTCAACGCTTTCGGCAGCCGCTGGTTCCGCTGTCGTAGCACGCGCACCCGCGGATCATCGACGTACCGGGCGAGCACCGTCGCCACGTCGTCCGTCGATCCGTCGTCGAGCACGATCAACTCGAACTCGCCGTACGTCTGTTTCAGCACGCTCTCGATCGCGTCGCCCAGCAGGTTCGCCTGGTTGTAAACCGGCAGCACAACGCTCACCAGCCCCGGCGTTTCGACGTTCGGATCCTCACCCGGCCGGATGCGCGTCCGTTGCCGCTTGCCGCCCCGTTTCACCGCCGCCAGCCAGTCGTCCGGCCGCGTCCCCCGCCACCGCAACGGCCGCAGCACCGCCCGCCCGCCCGCCTGTAACAAGGCCCCCACGCCCTGTCGCGAGTGATAGCGCACCCGCCGCAGCTTATGCACCACCCACCGCGCCGCCGCCTCCCGCCGGCTCCCTCGCGGAAACGCAGTATGCCGAACGCGATACAGGACTTGCAGCAGCTTCCACCCCGTACCACCGGTGATCTCGCTCAGTTGCCCGCGCAGCACTTCCGCCTCATTGGCCCGCTCGTCGACCTGCCGTTGCAGCCGCTCCACCTCCGCGCGCAATTCCTGCACCCGGTCGCGCAGCGCCTCGACCTCACGCGCCGTCGGCGATACCTCGCCGGCCTCCAACTCGACCTGCTCTGTCGGCATCTCGTCCACGAACCAGCCTCATCCACCCAGCATACTACCCGGCACCACGCCGTGCCCCGCACTATAGCCGCTACGAACCCCCCGCTAAAGCACCCCCAGCCACCTCCAGCGCAGTCCGCCAAGGCGGCTCGCGCATGTGAGTTGTCGTGAGTCGGTCCGCGTGGGCCGGGCGTCCGAGCTTGTGACGCGATCCTCAACACTGGGTGGGGCAGGCGTCTCGCCTGCCGTCTTTGCCGATCACGGCGGCGTGGGCGGCTCCCCCCGCGGATCATGACGCAGCGCCTGCCCGACCACCACCGCCGGCGTCTGCGTCGTGTCCAGTTCGAACGCCAGCGTCACACCCTTCCAGTACAGCGCCGGCGGCTGGCTCAGCATGATCCCCGACTCCGGCGTCGGGCACCGCTCCCAGTAAATGAACGACAGCGTCGGGTCCGGCCAGCTTCCTTGCTCGACCGCCACGACGTCGTACCGCGCTACCCGCCACGTGTACTCCCAGTCGCCGCGTGTCTTCTTCCAGAACGCATCGCAGCTCCGGCACAGCGCCACCACCCGCGTATCCCCCGCCGCCACGGAGCCCTCGTACGGCAGCTCGTCGGCCAGCACCACGTTCACTTTCGGCAGCGGTCCCGGCGGCCGCGGCGGCCCACTGGAATAGCACCCGCCAGCCGCCACCAACGCGCCCACAACCAGCAACACCGCCAGCCGCTTCTGTCCGTTCAGAGACCCGCCGCGCATCACCATCCTCCCACACTGTCGCCACCCCCGGCTCCACCGTTGGACGCCCAACTCCCCCACCAGTTCCCGAGCCGGAGTCACCCCAATTGTAGGGCGGGCTCAGCCCGCCGACCGCTCCACCGCCCAAGCACGCCACTTCACTCAGAACCCGCCCGCTCGCCTCTTTGCCTCGTTACCTTGAGCGTAGTCGAAGGGGTTACCTCGTTACCTGCCCCACCTCTCCACCACCCAGTCCCACGCCACCCACAACAACAGCCCGATCCCCCCGCACCAGTCCCGCAGCATGCTGACCGACGTCATCTCTGCTTCTCCGCTCCCTCCTCCCGAGTAAGCTCCGTCGCCTGCACCGCAATTCGCCGCGCCGCCGCCCGCCGTTCCTCCTCGCCGGCCTTCGCCTCGGCCTCGCGCTGCTCCCGGATCCGCTTCCCCTCGGCGATCGCCCGCAACTCCGCCTCCGCCGCAAGCTTGATCGCCACCCGGCGCCTGGCCTCCGCCTCCGGCGTCCACGGCAGCAACAGCGCCGCGATCAGCCCGATCGGCCCGAACAGCACACAGAGCCACGTGCAGGCCGGCCCGCGACCGGTCAGATTGTCCAGCCAGTTGCCGACAATCAACCATCCGACAATCCAGCCAACGCCCGCGAACACGACCAACAGCACAATCGTCTGGATGTCCCGCGCCTCGCTTGCGATACACACGGCTCATCTCCCTGCCCCGGGTGCCATTGGTGGCTCGCCCACCAGTCCCCACCTCACATCCCAAACCGCGGCCGCGTCTGCACCTGCACGTATACGATCCTCCGCGCCTCCGCCGGCAGCATCAGCACCGACCCGCCCAGCATGCGCTTTTCCCGCGGCTGCAGTTGCTCGCCCCATAGATGATCCGTCGCCACCTCAAACTCGTGCTCGTCCAGCAACCGCACGTGCAGATCCGCGGTCACCATTGCGTCCGTGACGTTGGTGACCTCCATCCGCCAGGAGACACGATAGACGTTGGGGTTGTCGTCCAATACGACGAACGTTGGATCGCTCCCCTCTACAAGACTGCGCGACACCGTCATCGGCACGTGATCCGGGGCCGCCGATGGCTCATCCAACAACTGCGCCAACAACTCGAGCTCGTGCTGATACTCTCGCCCCTCTTCCACCCCGGCCGCATGCCCCACGTGCCAGCAGATGTACCCCGTCAGTGACAGCAGCGCTCCGATGACCAGAATCCACCGCCAGCGCCGCCACACCCAAAATCGCAGGAAATCCACGTCCATCCGTCACCCCGTCGGCGCATAATGTGGCATCACCAGCGGTCGGCGGCTCTGCCACGGAGGGTCACATCATGCACGTGTACCGCGCCCAGGCCCATCAGTCCATCCCCACTGCCGAGACGGTCCTCGAGCCCTGAGCGCAGTCGAGGGGGTTGTTTTTTCAACACAACGGCCCCCGTCGTCGGCGTCACCCTCCGGCCGGACGCTGCCTCTCTGGAGGGGTTCACCTTGACGGGGGCCGAGCGTGCTCCGCCCATCGCTATATCCTTGTCGGCGTTACGGCAGGCGAGCCCTACCTCGCCCTGAATCCTCGTGTGCGATGCCCAGAATCAGCGCCACCCCCACCGCCAGCATGGCCAGCAGCGTGTCTTCCTTGACGGCCAGACCCACCTCCGCCGCGTACGCCGTCACGACCGTCGCCACCGCCACCTGCACCTTCCGACTCGCCAGCGGCCACAGCCACCGACGCCAGCCCGTCACCTTCGGCTCCATCGCGTTCTCCCGTTTCAATCCTGCCGCACCGAAGTAGCCGCCTCTTCGGCGACGCACTTCCCCGCCTCGGCGGCGACGCCCTCACGCACCCGATCCACACGCCGCAGCACGTCCTTCAGCAGCAGGTCCACCACCGCCTGGTCGCTGGCCAGCTTCGCATCGACGCCAACTACGCGCAGCGCCCGCGCTCGCTCATGCTGCACCGTCCAGAACTCCAGCAGGTCCCGCTCGTTCCACGCCGCACTTAGCGCCGCCTGACCGGCCGCCCCTATCGGCGTACCGGCCTCGGCGAGCCGCGCGACCAGATCGCGGAACAGCAGCACGCGCAGCGCTTCCTGCTGCTGTTCGAAGACGGCCTGCGACACTTCGTCCGCCCGCTGCTGCGCCGCCATGGCGATGCGCAACGACTCGCGCGTGCACCCGCCGGCCAGCCCGCCGAGCAGAACCAGAACCACCAGCAATCCGCCGGCACCGCACCTCGACCGCTCGCATCGGTTCATCCCACACCTCCCACCAGGCTCAGCAACCGCACGGCGCACACCACACCGTCGCGCCACTTCTCCGCCGCCACCGCTTCCGCCAGCCGCTGGGCCGTATCCCGCACCTCTTCGTGCGCAAGCCACCCTCCGGCCGGCGTATCCCGCGGCAGCTCCGCCGTCGTGTAATCCCGTGTCGTCGGCGTCTGCGCCGCCTGCCACCGCTGCCCCTCAATGAGCAGCGCATCGATCACATGCCGCGCCGCCGTCACGAACGCCCGCGCCGTCCCCGCGTCCACATTCTTCACCAACGTCTCAAGATCCATCACCGCCATCCTCCGCCGAAAACGCCGCCCCTATGTCCCTTTGTTCCTTGACCCCTTTGCCCCTCCCACCTAGACCAGCTCCAGATTCTCCACCTGCCTCGACAACCGCCCAAACCACTCCATCTCCGTCTGCCGATGCGAGCGCAGCTCTTCACGCAGCGCGACCAGCGCCTCCGTGTTATGCCGAATCACGTCCAGCAGGTGATCGTTCAGCTCCACCACCTGGCTCGCCCGGCTGACCGCTTCACGCAGCGTGGTGGCCCCGCGCATCCGTTCCTGTCGCTCGATCCACCACATGACGAAGAGCAATCCCGCCACGCCCAGCGACGGCAAATGTGCCAGAACGTCGCTGAGCATCAGTCCACCAGCTCATACCAGACCGTGATCGTGTGCGCGCCGCTCGGCAGACCGAACGAATCCGTCAGCGCCAGCGCCTTGCCCCGGTCGGCGGACAGCCCGTAGCGCCGCCCGAACACGAGGTCGAGCGTGGTGTTCGCGGCCATCTGCATGTTCTTCAGCACGTCGCGCTCGTCGGGCCCGCTTGGGTCGCTGAGCAGCTTGAACGTCCCGCTCCCGCCCGTCGCCACGCACACCCGGGTGACCACGATGATCTTCCCCGGCACGCCCGGCACGAGCGTTTCCCTGAGCCTCGAACTCAAGTATTCGGCCATGAATACGGCCATCGTCCGTTCTCCTTCCTGCGGGCCGGGGCGTCGCCTACAGCCCGTCCAGCTCCTGCGTCGCGAAACCCTGTCGCCCGCTGCGGTAGCGAGGCGTGTCCTCCGCCGGCGTGCTGCCCGTGGGCAGCTCCACAGCCCCGCTGGCCACCCGCTGCAACCACCGCCGCGCTTCATCACCCAGCACGCGCACCCGTCCCGGCAGGTCGTTCACAAACGGCGACGCCTGCCACGCCAGGAACTCCGCCAGGTCCAGCACGCGCGACCGCAGCAACGTCGCCAGCTCCGGATGTGCCACCAGGTCCACCGGCGTCGTGTACTGCCGGCAGAGATAGCTGTCCGCCTCGGCCTCGGCCTCCGCACAGATCTCGCCGGCGACGGTCGAGTTCGGCGTCGTCCCGTTGACCCGGTCGGTCAGCCGCCCGTACAGCGTCGCCCCGAGGCGGGCGTTCAAATCCGATGCGCTGATGTACGCCATCGCCCTCGTCCTCCATCAGAGCCCGCCCGATGAGGCGGGGCGGCCGGACGTCGCTTGCAGCAGACGAACGTCACGGCCGGCCCTCGCCTCCGGCGCGGCTCCCGGTCTCGATCGGGGATCAACTGAAGGTTACGAGGCAGGCGTCCTGCCAGAAGCCATACCCGGCCTCGTGGATCGCCTTCACCCCGTACTGGTGCTGGTTCTCGTTGATTTCGAGTTCGCTGCCCTCGGCCAGGGCCTGGACCTGCACGGGCAGCTCTTCCTGGAAGATGAACGGCCGCGACTCTCCGTCGGTGCGGAACACGGCGAACTGCGTCGTCCACGTCAGCCGCGGGTTTGCGGCCCACTCGACCTGGAACGGCTCGCCGACCTTCAGCGGGTTCGCCGTCCGATCGGTGCGGTCGGCCAGGGCCATCATCGTCGCCGCCCAGAACGGCATCGGCACCATGACGAGGAAGCTCCGCGCCGCCTCGTTCATCGGCTCGCCCTGGTCATCGCGGAAGCTCAGGACCTGCCCGATCGCCGCCACGATCCCCGCGAACATCTCCTCGTCGGTCGGCGCCGTCGCGGTGGCAGCGTCGCAGCTCAGCGAGTTGCTCTGCGAACCCGAGTCGCCTTCGCTGTGCGTCGTGTCGAAGAACGCATTCCCGTCGTAGCAGGCCTCGCTCTCCCCGCTCAGCAGGAGAGCCGTCAGCAGCTTGTTCGGATGCGTGGCCACCCGGCGGGCCATCTCGTTCACCCGCACCATGATCTGGCCGGTCTTGTCCCGCCGCTGCTCGTCGGCGTCGACGCGAATGGTCGACTCCCACACCTTGTTCACGATGGTCACGCCGCTGGCCCGCAGCGGGCGCACCTTGCGACCGCCCTGCCACTCCCGCACCTGCGGCACCATGCCCAGCCAGCGGTACGTCTCCGCTTCCTGCGTGCTCACGAAATGCATCGCGAGCTTCGTCCACCACGCGCTCTGGGCGTATTCCTCGAGCCGCCGATAGAAGCGCCCGATGATCGCCCGAGACGTCAGCCCCGTATCCACAATCGCCATCTGTCTCTCCTTGCACCCCTGAAAAGCCCCGTCGAAAAAGGGGACTGGCTCCGAGCCCCCAGGTTCCTAGTGCCGCCAAGACCGCCCGCGGCGAGGTGCCTGTCCCCTCTTTCGCGCCGGCAACGCAACGGCTGCCGAGCTGAAGGCACTCTGTCATCCCTCGTCCGCCACAGGGGGCGGACGCTACGGCGTCCTACGCCGCGATGTCCCGACTCAGAATGATCCACTCGCTCCCCGTGCACAGCAGGTGCACGCAGTCGTAGCGGGCGTCCATCGCCGCGTACGTGGCCGAGTTGTCGATCGTCTCGGCGGCGTTGCCGTCGAGCGTGATCGCCGCGGCGTCGGCCGATGTCTTCACCACGCGCAGCCAGCCTCCGGCCCGCACCGTGGCGACCGGCGGCAGGGTCAGCGTCCGCGCCACCGTGTTCCCCATCAGCAGCACGCGGTTCATGTGGTCCAGCGTCAGCGTGTGGTTGGCGTCGCTCAGCACGAGCGCCGGCCGCCCTTCCAGCACGCCGCTGAGCGCCGCGATCGGCTGGCAGCGGACGCGGGCCACGCCGCTACCGTCCGTGCCGACGATGCGCCCGACGCGCGAGTTCCCCGCCGGCGTGAGCGTCAGCGTCTCGTCGTCGCTGGCGTAGATGTCCTTGCCGACGTCGCCGAGGACGACGCCCGTCAAGGTGTGCACGACATCGATGCCCTGGTGCAGGCGAACCGACACGCCGCCGGCGGTGTGGCCGGTTGCGGTGTTGTCCGCCGCCCGATAGGCGATGCCCAGAAACTCATCCCCGGCGACGAGCGGCCGGGCGTACCCGGTCGACCGATTCCGGCCCACGAAGGCGTTCCGGTAGATCTTCACGTCGTCATCCACCGGGACGTCGATCAACTCCGCCGACGCGTAATACGCCACATCCCGATCCGCACTGAGTGCCATGCCCGTTCTCCTGTGTCCTGCGATCCTCGTCCGGCCGGCAGTTCCGGCCGCACGCTTCCGTTCTGATTGCCGGCGGAGAAAGGGGACCGACGCCGCGCCCGACCGCCCTCGCCGTGGCCCACGCCAGACGCCCAGCGAGGGCCTGTCCCCTTCCTCAGCCGCCCGCTAGCGAATTCCGCTCAGCAGCACGCGGCCGCCCGCTACCGCCCGTGAGTACGCCGCCAAGTCTTCCGGCGTGACGCCCCACCGGCGAAACGTCTCGTCCTCGCGCCGCTGCTCGCGCGCCGTGTTTGCCACCGCCCCGCCGCGATCCCGCCGATCGAGAGCCTGCACGCGTCCCGGCGGCAGGATGACCGGCGCCCGCGTGAGGCGCTCTTCCGTCGCCGCCGCGTCGCGCAGGTAGTCCTCGCGCCAGTCCATGCTGGTGCTGTCGAGGATCTTGCCCTGCCGCAAGCCGCGTTCGACGAACGTGTCCGCCTCCTGCGTCGCGAGCCGCCGCCGCAGACGCGTGATTTCGGCTTCGGCCTCGGCCAGCGCCGGCGACAAGTCGTCTGCCGGCTCTTCCGCGCTGTCGTCCTCGTCGTCGAGGACGCTCTCGTCCGCGCCGCGGGCCGAGGCCGCCAACGGCGGAACGGCGCGCATCGCCGGATCGTTCGTCAGCGCCACGGGGCCGAGAGCGGCGAGGTCGCTGTGCTCCTCGTCCGTCCAGAAGATGACCGGCGAGAAGTAGCGGTACTCACCGCTGCGGAGCAGTTCGGCGGCGCGCTCGGTCCAGGTGACATCGATGGCCCAGAGGCCGTCGTCGCGGACTTCGAGTCCGCCGATCCAGCCCGCCGCCGGCCGCAACCCGTCGGCCCGCGTGTTGAAGCGATCGAAGCTCTGGTGTTCGTAGTCGATGGCGAGCTTTCGCCCGATGGATTCGAGCCAGCACTGGGCCGACTCGGCGTGGCGGCGCGTAAAGGTGAAATCGCCGCCGGCGCTGGCCCGTTCGACCTGCACCTGGCCGAACGGGATCAGCAGGAATTCGCGCACCGGCTCGCCGCCGGCCGCGGCCAGACGCGTACATGCCAACAGCGAGCACGGACCGGCGGGCTGCTCGTCACTACCGACTTCCTGCGCGACTTCGAGCGCCGCGGCGCGGTCGGCGAGATCCGCCAGCACTTCACGCACGCGGCCCAGTTGCCCGGCCACGTCCTCCTGCACCAGCCCGGCCGCTTCGCGCAAACGCGTCAGAAGCTGCTCCCGCGCCACGTGCACCAGCGGACTTGCCGTCTGCGTCCTGTCCTCGTTCACGGTTTGCTCCACGGCTGAAACCTCACTTTCTACTCAGGCGGCCCCGCTCTGCCGGGCTTGCGACCGCCCCGCCCGACCACCGGCGCCGTTTCCGTTCCCATTCCCGTTCACGCCCGGCGACAGGCGCAGCGTCTCCACGTTCCCCTTGCCGTTGACCTGTCCTGTGCTGATGAACCCGTTCGCCTGGTAGAACCCGCGCGGATCGCCGGAGGTGATGTCCACCTTGGCTCGCACTTCGGTCGCCCGGCTGATTTGCAGCAGCATGCTGCCGATGTGCAGGCCGCGATACGCCGGATGAACCAGCAGATTCACGAGCCGATGCCCGCGGGTCGTCACCGCCGCCCCGACGAGCACGCCGTCGAGCTCGGCGACGTACACCTGGTGGTACGGCCCACCGACGATCTCCGCCAACTGACCACGGCGGAAGAAGTAATCCCGCCGCAGGAAGACGTCGTAGAAGAACTGGAGCGGGGAGACGTCGCTCGACTCCGCCCGGCGGAGCACCAATCGCGCCGGACCGTCCGTTTCGTGAGCGTGCTGCGGATCGTCATGATTCATGACTGACGCCCCCCGTTCAGAACCGGCTCATCGCCGCGGGCTTCGGGGATGCCGAGCGCCCGGTGCACCCACTGCCGCGGCACGGCGAGGCCGAGATCGTTCACGGCCACCGCCAGCACATCCGCGAGCACCTTCGTGTCCACCGATTGCACCAGCGACCGCCGCAAGGTCGGCACTGCCACGCCCTCGCCGAAACGAGCCCGCACCAACGGCGTGAGCAGATCACGGCGAATCGTGCGGCTCTCGGCAGCGATGTCGTTGACGAGCAGATCCTCGCGAACACGGTCGTGCACCTCGGCCGCCGCCCGCGAGCCCGATTGCCGTAGATCGGTAGTCAGGTGCTGGCCGAGCCAGAGGATGGTGACTTCGGTGTTACAGTATTCCTGAAGCGGTTCGTACGGCCGCTCGCCCTTGCTGCCGTCGACAAAGTGGAGTTCGACGTTCTTGGAGAACGCCGCCACGGCGTCGCTGCTGAGGGCGTCGAGCATCCGCAGCAGCTCCTGCTTGTCGGCCTCGGGCAGACCGGGCTCGAAGCGGGCGACGCGCAGGGGCATGCCGGCGATCTGCGAGAACGTCAGCCAGTCCTTAAAGCTCAGGTTCTGGGCGAGGAAGAGCACCGCCGACGCTCGCAGCAGACCGCCTTCGAAGTGACGGCCGGCGACGGGCTGCGGCTGGTGAACGATCCACTTGTTGGGCTGTTCGTCGAGGGCGACGCCGACGTCCGGTCGCTCGGCCGTGAGGACGCGCAGGCGCCAGGGCTCCTGCGGATCGCCGACGAGGCGGCCGTGCGGGACGGGCACGAGGTCGACGAGTTGGCCGGCCTCCCAGATGAGCTCGACCGCCGCGACGCCGGTCGCAATGGCGGACGCGAGGTGATCGAGGATTTCGGTGAAGTTGTCTAGTTGGGCGAGCGTCTCGCGGCAGAAGTCGGGGGCGCCGGTGGCGTCGGGTGACGCGTCCGCCGACGGCAGGATTTCCCAGTCGAGGCCGGTGAGGGCGAGTCGGCGGGTCTGCTCGACGGCGGCGAGGCGCGGCCACTTCTGCAGCATCTCGCGGAAGATCTCGAATTGGGCCTGGGGCCAGCCGGCGTCGGCGGCCTGGAGGCAGGCGACGAGGCGCTGGGGCGTGAGGCCGCGGGAGGGATACGTGTGCTGATTGTCGGCCCGCCAGGGACGGATCACGCGGCCGGGGCTGTCCGCCTCGCGGGGTCCGCGGGGCAGGAGCGAGCCGAGGGCCCGGAACAGGCCGGCGAGGACGTGCTGTGCGGGGTGTGCCACGGTCGTCTCTCCTGGTGGGCCAGTCGGCGGCGTGCCGCGGCCTCACACGAGAAAGGATAGCACGAGAAGATAGGAATGCTAGGATACCCGGTTGGTTTGTCGTGGGCTGGCGTGGATTGCGCTGTTCTGGCGGGGATTGGTTGGGGGGAAGGAGCAGAGGGGCAGAGGAACAAAGGAGCAAAGGGGACTGCGGTCGGGAGCGGGTTGGCGGAGGGGGCGGTTGTTGGCGATCGACGGCCGACACGGAGGTCGGCCGCTACGTTGCGCGGCGAGCGTCGCTCGGTATTCGACGTCGGCCACGGGGGGCCGACGCTACGGGGTGTGGCATGCCGAAGCGTAGCGCCGGCATGTCCTTCGCTCGCGTCAAGGAAGACATGCCGGCGCTACGCTTCGGCATGCCACATACCCACCGGATGCAATCCGGTGCCACAATGTGCAGAGGTCGGCCGCTACGGGAAGTAGATCCACCAGGGAGGTTCGAGGGATTCGGGCAGGGACCAGCCGGCGAGCGCCATCGCGGCCAGGGTGCACACCAGCGCGATGGCCAGGACGCCGAACGTTGGCGCTGTATTTGTTACCTGGGTACGGGCGAAGGTCCGCCATAACAGGAGCGCGTGGATCAACGGCACAGCCGGCCAGGCGAAGGGCACGCCCACCGCGAAGTGAGGCACCAACAGGAGCAGCACGACCGACGGCCGAATCCCCTTCGCCGTCAGCATCGGCAACATGTAGAGCCACGCCCGCAGGCGCTGGTGCCAGCTTGGACGGGCAACGTGGAGGACTTCCGGCAAGGTGAGTAGTGGCATCGCTCCCGCCGCCGACAGGAGGATGGTTCCGACGAAGCGTGGCGTCCAGACGTAGAGGGCGCAGCGGGCTGCCGCCGCCGGCGAGGCCCCCGTCCAGACAGCGACCGCGACGGCGAGGAGCGCCGCGGCGGCGAGGCAGTTCCACAGTGTCCCCACGACGGCCATGAGAATCGCGGCAGACAGAGGGCCGTTGACGTCCAAACGTTTCAGCAGCCGCGTCGCGGACACTGACCCGAAGGCGAGCACCGCGAGGCTGCGGATGAGGACCTGGTGCGGTTGCCAGAGGTCGGCGCGGTCGAGCCAGGTCGGGATGTTCTCGCGGAGCATGCCGCTGGCGTATTCTTCTGCAGTGAACTGGAAGCCGCATTCGGGACAACGCGGCTCGGCGAGGCCGCGCAGGCAGTAGCGGCAGCGTGGGCAGAGCACTTCGCGTTCGACGGCGTCGGCCATGCGGGAATGGTACGGGCGGCCGAGCGGTCAGGCGAGCGGGTCGGGCGTGCCGGGGTGACCCTCGGGGTGGGCGCGGGCGTGGTCGGCCGGTTCGAGGTGCGAGGTGATGTGCACCGTCTCGCCGGGGAAGAGGGCTCGCATCGCGTCCTCAAGCTGGGTGACCCGGCGATGCGCCGTCACCATCGGAAGTTCGCCGGGGACGAGGACGTGGACGTCAATCCAGAGCTCGTCGTTGACGCGGCGGCAACGTAACTGGTGGTGGTCGGCGATGAGGCCGTCGTTCACGCAGCGCTGGAGACCAGCCTGCAACTTAGCGATCAGCTCGGGTTCGACCGCATCCATCAGGCCGGCGACGGAGCGGCGCACGAGGGCCCCGCCGCTGTACATGATCCACGCGCCGACAAGCAGCGCCGCCAGCGGGTCGAGCCAGGGGATGCCCGTGAGCATGACGAGGCCGACGCCGGCGATGGCTCCGGCCGTCGTCCACATGTCGGAGAGGACGTGCTGGCCGTTGGCGACGAGGATGAGGGTGTTGTATCGCCGGCCGACGCGAATGAGCGCGAGTCCGAGGGCGAGGTTGATCGCCGCCAGAACGGCGGAGATGGCCAGTCCGGCGCCGAGGTGGCGCAGCTCGGGCCCGCGGATGAGGCCGATGATGGCGCTGGCGATCACGGCCAGCGAGGCGGCGAAGACCAGGGCTCCCTCGAAACCTGCGGAGAAGTAGGCGACGCGGCCGTGGCCGTAGGGGTGGCGGCGATCCGCCGGCTGGGCGGCGTACCAGAAGCTGAACGCGGCCAGGATGGTGGCGACACCGTGGACGACGGACTCGGCGGCGTCGGAAAGAATGGCGGTGCTGTGCGTGATGGAGTAGGCGGTGACCTTGCCGACCAGCATGACCATGGCGGCCAGCAGGCTGATCGTCATGGCGGTCTTTCGCGGGTCAGCAGACATGGCGGAGCCTCACTCGGCCGACCGGCTCAGGCGAACAGACGCCAGCCGGCGGCCACTGCGGCGCAAACGACGAGGGCCAGTGCGAGCGGCATGAGGTTCGACCATAACGTCCACTTCACGCTGCGCGTCTCGCGGTAGATGGTCCACGTCGCCGTGGCGCAAGGGAAATGCAGCAGCGAGAAGAGCATCATGCAGAAGGCGGTGAGGAGTGTCCAGCCGTGCTCGCGGAAGAGCGCGCCGGCTTCGGCCGCGTCGAGCTCGGTCATCTGGCCGCCGGCCAGGTAGGCCATGATGATCGTGGGGAGGACGATCTCGTTGGCGGGCAAGGCGATGAAGAAGGCGAGCAGGAGCACACCGTCGAGGCCGAACCACCAGGCAACCGGATCGAGCCAGCCGGTGAGGTGGGCCATGATGCTGGCGCCGCCGACGTGGACGTTGCCGAGCAGCCAGATCACGCCGCCGGCGGGTGCGGCCGTTACGCAGGCCCGTGCGAGCACGAAGATGGTGCGGTCCATGATCGAGCGGTGGATCACGCGGAGGATGGCCGGTCGGCGATAAGGCGGTAATTCGAGGTAGAAGTGGCTCGCTTCGCCGCGAAGGACGGTGCCGGACAGCGCGCGGCAGGCCAGGAACGTGACGATCACGCCGAGCAGGCAGACGCCGGCGACGCAGGCTGTGGCGAGGACGCTGCGCCAGGCGGGTGGGGCGAGCGGGGCGACGAAGACGGTCGCAATGAGGATGACCGTCGGCCAGCGGCCGTTGCAGAGGACGAAGTTGTTGGTGACGATCGCGAGCAGGCGTTCGCGCGGCGATTCGATGATGCGGCACGCCGTCACACCCGCCGCATTGCAGCCGAAACCCATGGCCATGGTCAGGGATTGCTTGCCGTGGGCGCCGGCCCAGCGGTACAGGCGGTCGAGGTTGAAGGCGATACGCGGCAGGTAGCCGACGTCCTCCAGCAGCGTGAAGATCGGGAAGAAGATCGCCATCGGCGGCAACATCACGGAGATGACCCAGGCCAGGCCGCGGAATACGCCGTGCACCAGGAAGCCGGTCAGCCACCAGGGTGCGCCGACGGCGTTCATTCCCGCGGCAAGCTGGTCGTGGACCCAGAAGAGGCCGGTCGCCAGCCACTGGCTCGGCACGTTGGCACCAGTGATCGTCATCCAGAGGACGCCGGCGAGGAGCAGCAGCATCGTCGGGAAGCCGGCCCAGCGGCTGGTGAGGATCTTGTCGGCGAGGAGGTCCCAGTCGATGTGGCCCTTGCCGGTGACGTGGATGGAGGCGCCGGCGATTTCCTCGGCGCGGGTGTAGAGCGAGGCGGCGATGCGGTCGTGCACGCCGGTGCCGAGCTTGTCGCGCAGCTCGTCAGCGCGGGTCACGACGGCGGGCCAGCCACCGTCGGGTGGGGTCGGCGTGCGGGTCATGTGTACTCCCCCCGGCCGCCCGTCGCGATGAGCTGCCGCAGTTCGCCCGTTGCGACCATCTCGCGCATGCGTTCGTCGCCGGCGAGGAGGCGGAGGGCGATCCAGCGGGCGCACTTCAGGCCGGGCAGCGATGCGGTCAGCATGGCGGCGAGTTCGGCGACGGCGGGTTCGAGCTCATTGTCGAACTCGAGGCGGATCGGTTGGGGCGTGCTGCGGCCGGCGGCAATCTCGTGCACGTGGTTGATCAGGTGATCGAGCCCCTGCCCCCGGCGAGCGGCCGTCGGCACGACCGGCACGCCGAGCTCCTCTTCGAGCACGCGGGCTTCGAGAGCGATCTTCTTGCGGTTCGCCTCGTCGATGAGATTGGCGCAGACGACGACGCGGTCTGTGATTTGCAGGATTTGCAGGGCGAGGCCGAGGTTGCGTTCGAGGACGGTCGCGTCGCAGACGACGATCGTGCAGTCGGGGTTGCCGAAGAGGATGAAGTCGCGGGCGACCTGCTCGTCGATGCTGTCGGCCAGGAGCGAATATGTGCCGGGAAGGTCGACGAGCTTGAACGTGGAGCCGGCGTGCTCGAAGGAGCCCTCGGCGCGGGCGACGGTCTTGCCGGGCCAATTGCCGGTGTGCTGGCGGAGGCCGGTGAGGTGGTTGAAGACGGTGCTCTTGCCCGTGTTGGGGTTGCCGGCGAGGGCGACGACGAAATCGTGCCGTCCGCCGATCGTCAGGGCGACGGCTGACGGAGACTCCGCCGAGGGACGACCACTGCACGAACCGCAATCGGGCACGCCTGGCACCTTCCTTTGCGCTCAGGAGACCGCGAGATCAACCGCGAAGCATACCATGTCCCCGCTGGGCGGGGCGACCGGTCACAGGTGTGCTATTGCCAGTGAACTTGCGTGGCATATTGAAGCCTCAGGCGCCGGCACGTCTTCTTCTCGCGCTGGGGCGACATGCCGGCGCTGCGCTTCGGCATGCCACACGCCGAATGGCGCCCGACGCGCGCTTCTGTCCGAGCCGCAACCGGCAGGGAGCGGTGTACGCAGACGGCACCGTTATTGGCGGCGACCCGTCGCTGCCGCTCAGGGCTCGGATCGGGGGCGGCGGCGCGTCCTTGGGGGTATCGAACGTGTGCCGGGGTCAAGAGACGTTGCTCAAGAGCAGTGGCACACCGTGGCGTTTGTTGGCGATCGACGTCGGCCACGGGGGGCCGGCGCTACGGAGATCGCCACGACGGACGCTCGCCGACAACCGACGTCCGACACGGAGGCGGACGCTACATGCCACGCAACTCGCACAGCCAGAACATCAATGGACGACGGCCGCGCCCGGCAACCCGGGGCGGCCGTCGGCACGCCCGAACATCACACCATTACCGAAATCTGTCCCGCATCGTCGGCTCGGAGGGCGATCATGGCACCGCGGAAGCGGTAGCAGGCCGTGTCGCCGATTGGGCTGTCCATCACCCGCTCCACGACCGTTCCGGGAAGAAGGCCGAGGTCGAAGAGGCGCTGACGGAGGGAGCCACTGGCGGAAACGGAAAGGACGCGACCGGCATTGCCGCGTTTCAGGTTGCTCATCGGCATACTCATCGGATTCACTCCTGCGGGCGGGAGCGTTGGTCGTAACCCGCATCACCGCCGTTGGTTGCTATCGTCTCGCGGCCGATTCGATCTCAGGTGTCCAGCGGCCGCGTCGATTCACCCCACATGGTGAATCGTAGCACACCCTTAGAAACGTAGCCACGGTTACATTTATTCCCTGAGGGGGTATTTTTCTTGCGGTGTCTGGGGAGTCTCTCAGGTCGGGTGACGTAACTGGTTGTTATGACATGTGTTAGCGAATGTTGGCCGATAACCTGCGCGCCCGCTTTCCGCGACGCAGACGTGCCGCGGCCCCTGTCGCGACATGCGGGGCGAGCGTGGTTTAGCTCGCCCGATAAGCGGGCCCTGGTTGTGCAATCCGCACCCGCAATGGATCGATTAACGGCTCCCCTGGAACCTGTCCGGCGGACGGTCTCCCAGGGCGGTTGGTGTCCCGCTAAGGGCCGCCGGGCTACATGTTACCCCAGCCGACAGGGGAGGCCCCCGCGCCGGTGTTGATCGTGTAACCCCGCTCATGCGCCCAACGCCTAGCCGCTGCGCTGAGCTTCCGTTGCCCGCAGTTCAGGAATACCTCGGCCATCTCCCGGTTGCCGCGCTCGTTGAGCGTTTGCGCAAGCTCCGCCAACACCTCGTCTTTGCCGCAGCCGATCAACGCGTAGAGCGCGTTGTGCATCGCCCGTGTCGAGTCGCCGATGACGTCCTGCATCAGAACCGCCCTGGTGGTGGGCCAGCGATCGAGGAGTGCCTGACGCTGCCGCCTGGCCACGAGGTAGTGAATGCGGTCGGATTCGGTGGTAGGAATCCACCGGAGCCTCTCGAGTGCCAACGCCGCATCCGGCCCTGTCCCCCAGTCGAGCAGGCAATCGACGAGGACTCCGGCGGCATCCTCGCCGCCCAAGCGGAAGATCGTACGAATGGCCACAGTGCGCTGGTCCGATTCCAGCTCGGGGAGCTTCCGGACGATTGCGACCAGAGCTGTCCGGTCGCCAATCAAGCCCAGTGCCTCGATCGACGCTTCGCGCAGGTCCCGGAGCCGGTACCAGTCTTGGGATCCCTGCTCCCTGTTCAGAATCGTCACCAGCGGGACTACGGCCTGTTTCGCACGCAGCTTGCCAAGAGCCTCGGCAGCAGCCTCCTGCACCTCCATGTCCTCATCACTGAGTGCGGTGAGCAGAGGCCCGATCGCTTCGCGGTCGCCTAGCTGGCCCAGTGCGCGGGCGGCTGCTACCTGGAGTTCGCTGTCCTCGGCACGCAACGTCTCGATCAACGCTCCCACATCACGCCGACCACCCAGCGGCTGCGTGTCACGGTAGTTCTCCAGCCACCGCGCCCAGCGGTAACGGGGACTACCCAGTTTCATAAGCGTTCTCGCTATGTCGTGCGTCGCGTCGGCGCTGGCGTCGCAGAGTCGGGCTTCCAGCGGTTCGATGGCCGGCTCGCCTATGTGAACAAGAATAGTCATCGCCAAGTCGCTGACGCTGGTTGACGAGAAACTCCCGAGGACGGGATCCGCTATGAACTGCGACTCGCCTCGGCGCCTGGACAGAAAGCGGAAGGTGCCGAGGACACGAGAAAGTGGGTCGACCGCAGCCGGGCCGATCTCGGCCAGAGCGACTGCTGCAGCAACCCGGACCTGGCTGTGTTCATCCTCCAACAACTCGATGAGCGGTTCGACCGCTGTGGCCTCACGAAGCCATCCCAAGCTGTTGGCCGCTGATAGCCGCATCGGCCAGGCGTCGTCCTTCAACGCCGCGATCAACCGCTCCGCGGTGTCAGGACCGCCTACCTGAGCCAACGCCCGAGCGGCAGCGGCCCGAACGAACTCATCTTCGTCATCGAGGGCAGCGGTCACCGCCTGCCCAGCGTCCGGGCCGCCCACATGGCTGAGGCCCACCGCTGCGGATGCACGCTCCTCCCAGCTTGCGGCGCCCAAACGCGCGATCTCCTCCGCCTCTGTCCGGGTCTCTTCGGTCTTGGCGGGCGGCATGCTCGTGTCGGGGATCGCCGCCGCGGACTCGGGATTGGGCGTAGGTTCACTTCGCGGCGTGCCAGCCGGCTCGTACCGCCCCAACGGCCCGGCGGTCCGGGGTCTTTGCGGCCCGCAGCCACCCACACCCGCTATCACAAACACGACCGACAAGCGTAAGGCGAGTAGTACTGTCTGATGCTTCACCGCCCAGGTCCTCCACAAGACAATCCGCCACCCAATGCAAACCGCCCTGCTGAGACTGATCACCTTTCCGACCTTTCCCAACGGACGTCCACCCGGCTACGCGGTCAGGTGAGGTTCTGTCATTGTAAGACCACGCTTGGCCTCGCCACAATCCGGCGGCTGACGGGCCGGGGAGAAGCCGCGCTCCAGCTTGCTGCTCGTGATCGTTGGCACGCTACGTCGTCCCCGGTAGTGAGTATACTCCGTTGCGTAATCGCCTGAGGCGTGCGCCTGCAGGTTCGGCGAGCCGCCGAGGTGGCGGAGGTGAGCGCGTGGCACGAGATGACCGAACGAATGACGGTGCCCGGGCGCGAAGCCCTGCGAACCGGTTGGGGCTGGACTACCGGGCCGCTGCCCCCCACCGACTCGTCGGTTGCTCGCCTATCGACGTCCACACGCACGTACATCGTTGCCCGACCACGGCGGCGTTCTTTGAGGCCGCCGACACGTACGGGATCGGGCGGATCGTTTCGATGTCGCCGCTGGCGGATGTGCCGGGGTTGCTCACGGACTGGCCGGGGCGGCTGGAGTTCATTGCTGTCCCGCGCTGGCGGGAGTTGGCCAACGCGGCCCACTTTCAGCGGCAGTGGCTCGCCGATCTGGAGACGTTCCGGACGCACGGGGCCCGGGTGATGAAGTTCTGGGCGGCGCCGCGGCTGCGCGGGGACCTCGGGCTTACGATCGATCACGACTTCTTCGGCCCGCTCATCCGAGAAGGGCTCGAGCTCGGCTACGACTTCATGGTGCACGTCGGCGATCCGAGCCCGTGGTTCGCGCCGGGCGGGCAGTACGCCGACGCGAGCCGGTACGGGACGAAGCTGCGGCAGTACGAGCAGCTCGAGTTTCTTCTGGAAGCGGTCGCGCCGCGGTTCGTCATCGCGGCGCATCTTGGCGGGAGCGTCGAGGAGCCGGACTTCCTCCAGGGGCTGCTCGATCGCTATTCGCACCTGTACCTCGATTGCAGTGCGACAAAGTGGATCGTTCGCGGCGTCGCGGACCAACCGGAGTGGCTGCGGGCGTTCTTCGTGCAGAACGCGGATCGCATCTTGTTCGGGACGGACATCGTCGTGGATGGGCGGTTTGACTTCGAGCATTACGCCAGCCGGTACTGGGCGCATCAGACGATGTGGGAGACGGCGTATCGCGGCGAGAGTCCGATCGATGACCCGGACGCGGACGGGGCGCCGCGGCTCGCAGGGATTGATCTGCCGATGAAGGTGCTGGAGAAGCTGTACGTCGGGAATGCGCGGCGGTTGGGGTTTGGGGAGGGGGCGTAGCGTTTGTCGGCGTTCGACGTCGGCCACGGGGGGCCGACGCTACGGGGGTGTGGCATGCTGAAGCGCAGCGCCGGCATGTCTTCTGCTCGCGTCAGGGACCATATGCCGGCGCTGCGCTTCGGCATGCCACACTGATCCGACGGCTACACAATGGTGGGGATGGGCGGGTAGCATCTGGGCATGACGGATGTGGCGGGTCAGGATCGTTCTTCGCACGCGAGCAGGTTGGTGCTCGTGCTCATCCTGCTGGTGGCGGCGGGGCTGCGGCTTGTGGATCAGCCGGGAACTCCGCCGGGGATGAACCATGATGCGGCGGCGAATGCATGGAACGCGTGGTGTCTGCTGAAGACGGGCACGGATCAGGAAGGCTGCGCGTGGCCGATCTTCTACTTCCGCGCGCATGGTGAGAACCGGAGCACGCTCTTCCTCTACCTGCTGCTGCCGTTTGAGGCGATCGGCGGGCTGAGCGTGTACACCAGCCGGCTGCCGGCGATTGTCGGCGGGCTGGCCACAGTGCTGCTCGTGTACTGGGTTGCGCGGTGGCTGTTCGATCAGCCAACCGCGCTGGCCGCCGCCGGCTTGCTGGCGATTAATCCGACGCACATACAGATGAGCCGTTGGGGGCACGAGGCGTCGGTGGCGCCGCTATTGACGCTGCTGCCGCTGGCGGCGTTGTTGTGGGCCGGTCTGCCACCGACGCAGGGGCAGGTTCGGCCGCGCCCCGGGCGGGCGCTGCTCGCCGGGCTGCTCGCGGGCGTGTGCTGCTACGGCTATCCGGCGGTTCGGCTGTTCCTGCCGCCGCTGGCCGTGGCCATCGTGCTGGTGGATGTGCGGGGCTGGTGGAGATTGCTGAACGATTGGCGCGGGCGGTTGGCCGTTGCCGGGCTCGCGCTCGGGTTGCTGGTTACGTTCACACCGCTGGCGTGGCAGCACGTCGTCGATCACGAGCACATCGGCAAACGGGCCGCGACAACGTGGATCTGGCAGGCCGACGATCCGCCGGCGACGAAGGCCACGCGCGTATTGGAGCGCTACGCGGAACACTTCTCGCCCAAGTTCCTCCTGCGCGCGGGCGATGCGGACGAGGTGCTCTGGACGACCGGATTCGGGTTTCTGCCGTGGTACTGCGTGCCGCTGCTGGCCGCGGGGCTGGTGGTCGTCGTGCCGCGCTTGCGAGATTCTGTCGCCGCCCGGCTCATTCCGGCGGGGATTGTGCTCTTTCCAGTCGGTGACATGCTCAACCGGCACATCAGCATGCACGGCCTACGCAGCTCGGCGGGGCTGATCTTCCTCATCCTGCCGGCGGCCGTGGGAGTGGGGCAAGGACTGGCGTACCTTGCGACGCGGCGCAAACGGGCGGCACTCGTGGCGGCGACGGTAGCGCTCGTCGCCCTGATCGTGCCCGAGACGGCCCGCTTCCTGCACGCATACTTCGTCGAGCGTCCGCCGCGCAGCGCGGTCTACAACGGCACGCAGGTCGACGTGCTCGAAGCGTGCCGCTATCTGAAGCCGCGGTTCGACGACGTCGACGCGGTCGTCTGCACGGCGTACGACACGAATCAGCCGTACCTGCTGATGCTGGTGAGCCTGGGCTACGACCCGCAGCGCTGGTTCGCCGAGCCGCGGGAGATCGAGCGCGGCCTGTGGGATCGGTACCTGCGCGTGGGCAAGATGTACTTCACGTTCGCCGACGAGCGCGACGCGCTCATCGCCCGCTGGCGAGAGAACGGGCGACCCGACCGCGTCTTTCTCATCCTCAACCCGGACGAGCCGGCGCCGGGACCGGCCGTGCATCGCATCATCCGCCCGGACGGTTCGACGGCCCGCGTGCTGTACGACGTGACGCTCTGACGGCGGCGCATCTTTCTGCCCGTCACGCCGGCGGGTAGCATCCGTTCATGCAAGCCGGCGCTAACGCTATTCCGCCAGAGCCAACGACCACGCCGAGCCGCCGGTCGCTGGTGGCGCTGGCCGTCATTCTGGCCGTCGCGGCGGCGTTGCGGCTGCCGACGCTGGACAGCGTGCCGCCGGGGCTCAATCAGGACGAGGCGGCGAACGCGTGGAATGCGTGGTGCCTGCTGAAGACGGGCACCGACCAGACCGGGGCACCGTGGCCGATCTTCTACTACCGCGCCCTCGGCGAGAACCGCAGCGCCCTGTTCCTCTACTTTCTGCTGCCGTTCCAGGCAGTCGGCGGGCTGAACATCTGGACGACGCGATTGCCGGCGGCGTGCGCGGGGGTGCTCACGATCTTGCTCGTGTACTGGGTCATGCGGCGGCTGTTCGATCGGCCGGCGGGACTCGCCGCCGCGGCCTTGCTCGCGATCAACCCGGCGTTTATCCAGATGGGCCGCTGGGGGCACGAAGGTTGCGTTACCCCCCTGCTCACGCTGGCGCCGCTGGCGCTGCTGCTGTGGGCCGGATTGCCGCTGTCCGATCGGCCGGCTACGCCGCGGCCGTGGCGGGCACTCGTTGCCGGTCTGCTCATCGGGATTTGCTGCTACGGCTATCCGGCGGTGCGGCTGTTCGTGCCGATCTACCTCGTCGGAGCGGTGCTGGTGACGGCGCCGGGCTGGTGGGGATTGCTGCGGACCGTCGCCGGCCGGCAGACGCTGCTCACGCTGGCGATCGGCGTGGCGGCGACGTTCGGCCCGCTGGCGTACATGCACATGACCGACGACGCCATCGGCAAACGTGGCAGCATGACGTGGCTGTGGAAGCCCGACGACCCGCTCGCCACCCGCGTCGAGAAAGTCGCCGATCGGTACGAGCAGCATTTCACCGCCGAATTCCTCTTTCGGCGCGGCGACGCCGACGCGATCGCCTGGACGCCGGGCTTCGGGCTACTGCCGAGGTACCTGCTGCCGCTCCAGGTTGCCGGGCTGATTCTGCTGCTGCCGCAGCTGCATCGACGGCGGGCGGCGCGGCTCGTTGCGCTCGGCGTGCTACTCTATCCGGCGGGGGATCTGCTCAACTGGCATACGAGCCTGCACGCGTTGCGCAGCTCGGCGGGGCTCGTGGCGTTGATACTGCCGGCGGCGATCGGCGTGGCGGTTCCGCTGTCGTACGCGGTGAGCCGGCGACTGCCGGCGGTGTTGCTGGCGTTCAGCGTTCTGCTGGCGGGGTTGATCTTGCCGGAGGAAGGCCGATTTCTGCACGCGTCGTTCGTCGAGCGGCAGACGCTGCATGAGACGTACGTGGGGAATGCGGTGCCGCTACGGGCGGCGTGTGAATGGGTGCGGCCACGGTTGGCGGACGTCGACGCGGTCATCTGCACGACGCTCGATATGAACCAGCCGTATATCGTTACGCTGGTGACGCTCGGGCACGATCCGCGCAACTGGTTTGCCGAGCCGCGCGAGTTCCACAACGACGGGAAGTGGGATGTGTACACACGGTATGGGCGGTTTCATTTCCTGCCCGAAGTCGAGCGGGCGGCGTTGCTGGAGAGCTTCGCCGGCAACGGTCGGCCGGACCGCGTTGTGCTCTTTCTGAACCCTGCGGAGCCGCTGCCGATTCCGCCGGCGGCGACGATCGTGGGGCCGGATCGGCAGCCGGCGTTGCTGATTTACGACGTCGTGCGGTGATGCTGCTGTCGGGCGCTGTGTGGCATGTCGAAGCGCAGCGCCGGCATGTTGTTCGTGTCGCGAACGGAAGACATGCCGGCGCCTGAGAGCTTCGGCATGCCACACTCCGTGGCGGACGTCTTCCGCAGCACGACGCCACCTGTTCGAGCTGCGACTGGCGGAGAGTGGTTTGCGCAGACGGCGCGGTTGTACGCTACGACCCGCTCGCTGCTGCTCGGGGCTCGGATTGGCGTTGACACGCCTCATCCATCGCTGCCGCTCAGGGCTCGGATCCGGGGCGGCGCGGGGTTAGGTCTCGTCGTCCTCTTCTTCTTCCTCGTCCGCGGCCATGGCGGCGGTGATGGCCGTCTTCTCCAGGATGCTGTTCAGACGCTTGCGCACGAGGGGGAGGAACATCACGTGCGGGATGCGGCGAAGCTCCTTTGTTCCGGTGGCGTTGTAGACGATCAGCGTGCCGGCCAGGCCGAGCAGCAGCTCGAGCACGTCGGGGAAGCTGCTGCGAATGGTCTTCGCCCCGCGGCCGAGGGAATCGTCCATCTTGCCGAAGGCGTAGTGCTCGAACTCGTTGTGCGTGATCCGCCAGCGGTCATTCAAGCGGGCGTAGACCAGCATGATGAGATACGGCACCAGCAGGATCACGCTGATCGACAGCCCCAGGCTGCGGTTGTACTGCACGTCCCGGTTGGCGAACCAGCGGTAGATGTCGCCGAAGAAGGTGTAGTTGCGGTCCTGGAGCCATAGCCCGAGAAACCAGAAGGCGGCGATCACCACGAGCCAGAAGACGGCGTGGTTGCGGTCGATGTCCACGCCGAGCGTGAGCACCACGATGATGGCGACCCAGATGTAGATCCAGCCGACCCATTCGAGCCGGCCCAGCACGGGGGCGGTCTCGGGCGTTGTCGCCGCCGGTGCGGTGCTCGTCTCGGCCACGGTGGCCTGGCCGGCGGCCGGCAGCGTCGCCGGTGCACCGAACGGCCACAGCACGAAGCCCGCGAGGATGAGCGGCCAGATGAACAGCAGCTTCGGATAGGTGATGAAAGTCACCTCGTGCCGTTTCTTGTCAGCGGACGGCCTGCTTGGCTTCGATGGCTGGGGACTGGTCGCGTTCTCCACTATCGGCTCCTTCCTCATCACCGGCCACGCCGGCGAGCGGCTGACTATCGTTCGACGCTGATCCGCGGCGCCACGCCGGAGTCGATGTCGGCCAAGCCGGCGGGCTGCGGCGAGCGTGCCCCGCCATTGCCGCCGGCGTTCACGGCCCACAACGCCAGGACGCCCGGCAGCAGCCAGACGAGGTTCGTCACGGCGCCGCCGTCACTGGCGAGCATGACGGCACAGATGACCATGACCAGACCGCCGACCAGGTGGTGCACCTGCGGCCGCTGTCCGGCCATGATCACGATGGCCACCAGCAGGGCCACGATGCCCGCCAGCAGCTTGATGAGCTTGCGCATGAGGGCCCACCGGCTGCTGTCGGCGTGCTCGGTCGTGCTCCACAGGGTCCAGACGCCCGGCTCGGTGGGTTCCGCGACCGTGGTCGACAGCCAGGTCTGCTCGAGCACGGTGCGGAGCGTCACCCACATCCGCGTGACCGGAGGCTGGGCGGCGAGGGCGGCGTCGTACCGGCGATTCAGCTCGTCGGCGGTGTCGGCGGTCGGCACGAGGCGCTGGAACAGCAGCTTGCGGGTGTCGATATCACCATGGTCCACCGCGCTACGTCCAGTGCCGGTCACCGACGGGTTGAGCGTCAGGGCCTCGCTGTTGACCAGGAAGCGCCAGAACCAGCGCAGCCAGCCGCGCGGGGTTTCCTTCTCCTCGGTGACGTACGGGGTGACGAGGAGGGTCGTGCCGTCATCGCCGCGGGCGACGGTGTACGTCGGCGGTAGCCCGGCTCGCGCGAGGGCGGCGTCGGCCCGTGGCAACGCCGGCGCCGCCAGCCAGACCAGGCCGGCCACGCCGAGAGCCAAGCCGCCAATCACGCCGACGAGCCCGCCGATCGCCTCCCAGCCGTGCCGGAAGAAGTACGCCAGGAAGAGCGGCAGAGCCAGCCACGCCCACGGCCAGGCGAAGCCGGCCATGACGATCAGCAGGCCGGACAGCAGGCCGCCGATGCCGGGAATCAGGGCGAACGCCAAGCTCCAGCAGAGCAGCACGGCGGGCAGCATGATTTCGGGCCGAGAGAGGCACTCCAGCGCGCCCGGGAACACACAGAACAGGATAACCATTGTCAGGCCCATGCCCGGCGAGTGCAGTCGTCGCCCGATGGTCGACAGGCCCAGCACCATGAGCAGGAACAGCAGGCCGTTGGCCAACCGTGCTCCGGAGAAGTCGCCGGCCTGCCACCAGTCGGTGTCCTGCCATTTCGCCCGGTCGGCCCAGGTCATCGTGACGAAGTTGTCCTCGTCGGCCATGGACGTCACGGGCGGCCGGACGCGGGCCGCACCAGCGTGCAGCAGGTACAGCAGCGGGCTGCGGGCGTCGTGGCCCTCCACGTGGGCATAGGGCAACTCGCCCGTTTCGTTGAAGTACGCGGCGCCGACGATGCCGTCACACGTGCCCGGCGTCAGCGGCGACGTCGCCACGTCGTGCACGCCGATCACGAGGCCGGCCAGCATCAGTACGAACAGCGCCCCGTTCGAGACGTTGACCTCGCAGCGAACGATCTTCGTCGAGCCGAGGCAGCGCCAGCCGCGCAAGAGCCAGTACAGGCCGGCGAGGGTCAGTAGCAGGTAGGACCACCATTGGCCCGTTTGTCCCAGGTAGCACCTCGGCAGGCCCAGGCGGCTCGTATCGCCGCGCATGAGGAGCAACAGACAGGTCGCCGCCAGAATCAGGGCGTCGAAGTTGCGCAGCGACAGCAGTGGTCGCATGCGGAAACTCAGCGCCAGAATCACGACGACGGCAAACCAGGTGAGTGTCGCGCCCGACAGCGGCGGCATGAGGCAGACGCGCCGTGCCGTAGGCGCGGTACGCTGGCTGGTCGGCATGGTGCTCGGTGGCCGGTCATGGTAGCCCGCAGCCGTCTCGCCCACGTCGAACATGGTGGTAACGTCCGACTCTTCCACGTTCGCCGGGGCGCTGGTGGGCTGTTCTGCCTGCGCCGTCGCGTACGACGACGAGGCGCCCAGGGCGGAAACGGTCAGCGCCGACAGACACCAGGCGGCCAGCAGTAGGGACAGCCGGCCGCGTTGCAGCAGCGAAAGATGCATCACCTGATACTCCCTCAAGGACCCGCTCAGATTGCGACGGGCCGGAGAAAATCCGCGCCAATAAACCCACGCTCATCCTACCACGCGCCCGATGGGCGGGACACCCCGCCTCGTCGTCTGACACGGCGCGTCGCCCTCGGTCAGCATACTAACCGACAACGCCGCCGCGTTCCGTTCGCACCCCTAGCCTGCGGCCCCCGCCGCACGGTTTTATACAAGTCGGCGCGCGGACGGACGCAAGCCGCGGGCCTGTGCCGCGAGAGTATTCGTTTGCCGGCGGTGATTCTTCCGTCGAGTGCGGCGCGCTGCTGGCCGCGCAGACACGTCAGAACTTCGCCGCTTGTTGACGGCATCCTTGCGCGACGCAGGTGTGATGCGCGAACGTGGTGTCGCGAAGCCTCCTTGGGCAATCGTGCGCCGGTGGTGAACCGCCGAGGCAGCGCTCCTTCGCTCGGCGGCGTTCGCCGGGCAGAGCCGGAACCGGTCCCGGACATTGAGTTATCAGACTGAGGCGTTCTGATGCGGGCACTACGGGCCCTAACCGGGAACATCTGTACCCATAATGGGTTGGAGAACGCGGTGGGGACTGCTACGATGAAGGTGTCCGGATTGTAGCCGACCGTTGAGCAGGTACGTGGGAGTTGCGGGCTTCGATTTCCACGTCGCCAGGGCCGATGGCCGATGACGCTCACGAGAGGCGAGTCGAGCTGGGATGCGGTTGGATGCTGCGCCGGGAATTCCAAGACGCCCGTCCCATTTTCATTATGTGGACTATGTCCGCGCGGCGATCAGGACACGTGTCCAGGTCAGCCCATCAGCCGACATGCCCGGAAGCGTTCCTGGCGGCGTAACTCATTGCCGCCGATTGGTTTACAGATTGGCCCCAACGGCCACAGCCAGACTCTCGTCCGCGAAGCGCGGGCCGCGTTGCCATCGACGACGGTGCGTCCCGGGCTTTGCCGATGGTCACCGAGGGCCGTCCGGCGCAGCGGAGCTGCGAGCGAGTGCCCGGGCGGAGAGCGCCAACAGGAGATACCCATGTGTGATTCGAGCCTCAAGCGTGCGTTTCTGGTGGCGGTCGGGCTGATCGCGGTCACGGCCGCGGCGGTCGCCGACGTCCAACAGGCCGGGGGCTATTACTACACGTACTTCGATGAGCAGATCCCGCTCGGACTGGATCCGGGGCGGGTGGCGGTGTGGATGGACGGTCCGACGACGGACGCCACGCTGGCGGCGTTCGGCCTGGCCGCGGACGATCTGCGCCCGTACACCAACGACGGCTGGCAATTCGCCGAGCTGTCTGAGCCGGTCCGCGACGCCACCCCGGTGCCCGTCCTGGTGCCGGCGCTGGCCAACGCGCAGGCGGCGGACTTCGTATCGCCGGTGCTGCTCGATAAGCGCGGCGACCCAGTGATCATCACGCCGGTGCTGCTGATCGGGTTCGAGCCGGACCTGCCGACGACGCAGGCGGAGACGGTCCTGTCCGGGTACGTGGACGGCGAGGTTCTGGAGCGTGACTGGGCGGACATGGACAACGTGTACCGCGTGCAGTGCCGGAGCCGCGACGGCTTCGAGGTCCTGGCGTTGGCGAACCTGCTGGCCGAACTGCCGGAGGTGCTCTACGCCGAGCCGGACATGATCATGACCGTGCACAAGACGTTGATCCCGAACGACCCGTACTTCTCGTCGCTGTGGGGCATCCGCAACACGAGCAACGACATGGACATGGACGGTGACGAGGCCTGGGACAAGACGACGGGCTCGTCCTCGATCGTGATCGCCGTACTCGACGACGGTGTCCAGCAGAATCACCCGGACATCAACCAGTACTCGGGGGCCGACTTCACCGGCGAGGGTTCGGGTGGCGGACCGGGGAACCAGTGTGATAACCATGGCACGGCCTGTGCCGGCTGCGTGTCCGCCATCATCAATAACAACACCGGTGTCGTGGGTATCGCGCCCGAGTGCAGGATCCGTTCGGCGAAGTGGAGTGTCTCAAACGTGCCCTGCGACGGTGCCGGGTACTATTACACGAGCTGGTTGGTAAGCGCGCTGAACTGGGCACAGAACATTGGGGCGCGCGTAACCACAAACAGCAACGGGCTGAATCCCGCCAGCTCGGTTACCAACAAGTACAACAGCACGCGCAATGCGGGCCTGGTGCACTTCGCCGCCACCGGCAACGAGGGCAGCAGCTCCATCACGTATCCGGCCAGCCTCTCCTCGGTGAACGGGATCGGGGCGGTCAACAGCAACGGCAACCGGGCCTCCTTCAGCAACTACGGCACGGGCATCGCCTTCGTGGCTCCCGGCGTCAACATCCGCACGACCGACCGCACGGGCAGCTCCGGTTACGAATACGGTGACTACGCCTGGGTGGACGGCACGTCTTTCTCGTCGCCGTACGCCGCCGGCGTGGCTGCGCTGGTGCTCTCGATGGACAACTCGCTGACGCCGGCCCTGGTCGAGCAAGCGCTGTACAACACCTGCATGGACCGTGGGTCCAGCGGGTACGACACCGTGTACGGCTACGGCATCGTCAACGCCCGGGCGGCGGTCGATTACGTCGACAACACGCAGTACTACACGCTTACGATCAACACGAGCGGCCAGGGCAGCGTGACGCTGGATCCGTCCGGGGGAATCTACGCCTCCGGCACGAGCGTCCAGCTCACCGCCGAGCCCACGTACGGTTGGGTCTTCGACCACTGGGAGGGCTCGCTGAGCGGCTCGTCCAACCCGGCGTCGATCACGATGAACAGCAACAAGACGGTCACGGCGGTCTTCGTGGAAGAGGTGTACACACTGACCGCCATGACCCAGGGCAGCGGGACCATCACGCTCGATCCGCCCGGCGGCGCGTATCCCGTGGGCACAGTCGTGCAGTTGATGGCGCGGCAGGATATCGGCTGGCACTTCGACCACTGGTCGGGCCACCTGGATGGCTCGGGCAACCCCGAGTATCTAACGATGGACGGCGACAAAACGGTTGTTGCCGTCTTCGAGGAAACCAGCTACTTCATCTCGATCACGATCGAGGGCCAGGGCAGCGTGACGCTCGATCCGCCGGGCGGCACGTACGCGTTCGGCACCGTCGTGGAACTCACGGCGGAAGGCGAATCCGGTTGGGTCTTCGATCACTGGGCAGGCGCGCTGAGCGGGGCGGAGAATCCGAAGTCGATCACGGTGAACGGTAACAAGCTGATCACCGCGGTCTTCGTCGAGGAGCAGCAGCAGTACACGCTGACGGTCAACGTCACCGGCAATGGCGACGTGACACTCAACCCGCCGGGCGGTACGTACGACTCCGGCACGACCGTGCAGTTGACCGCGGATGCAGACGCGGATTGGTCGTTCGATCACTGGGAAGGAGCGCTCAGCGGCGCCACGAATCCGACGACGATCTACATGGACAGCGACAAGACGGTCACCGCTGTCTTCGAGCCGACGAACGACTGCAACGGCAACGGCGTACCCGACGAGGACGACCTGTCCGCCGGCACGAGCTATGACTGCAACGGCAACGGCATTCCGGACGAGTGCGATATCGGCGGCATCAGCCTGGACTGCAACACCAACGGCGTCCCTGATGAGTGCGAACTCGGCAGCGTCAGCGGCCTGGCGGCGGCGTACTACGACGGCGTGAGCCTCAGCGGGACGGTGCACGGCCGCGTGGATGCCACGGTTGACTTCAACTGGGCCAGTGGTGAGGCGTGGTCGGGCCTCGGCGTCGACACGTTCAGCGTTCGCTGGACCGGCTGGGTGCATACGCCGGCAGCCGCCGGGACGTACACGTTCTACACCACGACCGACGACGGTGTGCGGTTGTGGGTCGGCGGGCAACTGCTGATCGACCAGTGGATCGACCAGTCGGCCACCGAGTGGTCGGGGACGATCAGCCTCGAAGCCGACGAGGACTACCGGCTGGTGATGGAGTACTACGAGAACGGCGGCAGCGCGGTGGCCGAGCTGCGCTGGGAGCCACCGGGAATGTCGAAGGTGATCATCCCGTCGTCGAACCTGGCCGCCGGCCGGGACTGCAACGAGAACGGTGTGCCGGACGCATGTGACATCGCCGGCGGCACGAGCACCGACACGAACGGCAACGGCGTTCCGGACGAGTGCGAGGCGAGCATTCTGGTCGGCGACATCAATGGTGACGGTCTGGTGGACAACTTCGACATCAGCCCGTTCGTGTACGCCGTCACGCACAGCGAGGTGGAGTTCGTGACGCAGTACCCCGCCGGCCAATACGGGGCGGCGGATATCAACCAGGACGGGCAGGTGGATAACTTCGATATCAGCCCGTTCGTGAGCCTGCTGACCGGCGGGTAAGCGGTGGTGCGCTTGCCGTTTGGCGTTAGACGTCGGCCGCGGGGGGGCGACGCTACCGGATGAGCGCGTGCCGACCCACCGGTGTGTGGCATGCTGAAGCGCAGCGCCGGCATGTCGATCGTTCGAAGTGGCGACGACATGCCCGCGCCTTGGAGCCTGGACATGCCACACTGCGTGTCGGGTGTTGTGAGCGAGAGACGTTCGCTTCTGGGGCGATCGAAGAGCACTGCTCAAAAGCAGTGGCACACCGTGGGGGTTGTCGGGGTTCGACGTCGGCCGCGGGGGGCCGACGCTACGGCGTGGATCGTGCGATTCCCCGTATTCGACGGCCGGCACGGAGCCCGGACGCTACCCGACGGGGCGAAGCGGGTTTAAGATATGCCGTGCGGGCTGCGTTCGGCGACGGCGGCCCGGTCGCACCGCGGTTGCGGAGGCGCTCGGCATGCAGATCCCCTCCGATTTCGACACGGCCATCAGACGGAAATACCCCGAGGGCGTGGCCATCGTCATTGCTAAGGACCCCGACGGAAAACACAACCCCATCACCCTCTGCTGGGTCATGCGCACGTCGCTCGACCCGCCGATGCTGGCCATCTCCATCGGATTGGCGCGGCACTCGCTGTCCGCCATCCGCCACGCCCGTGAATTCGTCGTCGCCATCCTCGCCAGCGACATGGCCGAGGACGCCCTCTTCCACGGCACGAAGTCCGGACGCGATCTCGACAAGCTGGCGGCGGCGGGCACCAAGATCCAGCCGGCCACCGTCATCGACAGCGTGCTGCTGGCCGACGCCGTAGCGAACTTCGAGTGTCGGGTCGAAGGCGAACTGCACACCGGCGACCACGTCATCTTCGCCGGCCGCGTCGTCGCCGCCCACCAGAGCACCAATCCCGAAGCACGCGGGCTATACGCCCTGGGCAATGATCAGTTCGGCGGGGTCGTGGCCCGTTGAGCGTGAGCCCGGCGCTGGACGGAACCGCCGGAATGGGGTATCAGGCGCTGGATGTTGGCCAGCCTGCTTGAATCTGTGCGCGTCGAACATCCGGCGGGAATCCTCGCCGTGCTGCTGGGTGTGCTGGCCGTCATCTTCTGGCTGGTACAACATGCCGTCTTCGGGCGGATCTTCAAGGTCGTGCCTGCGCTCGTCTTCTGCTACTTCGTACCCACGGCCCTGACGACCGCCGGCATCCTGCCCGCCGAATCCCCGCTGTATAGCTGGATCAAGAGCTTCGTGCTGCCGGCGGCGTTGTTGCTGCTGATTCTGGCGCTGGACCTGCCGGGGATCATGCGGCTGGGTCCGAAGGCACTGATCATGGTGCTGGCGGGCACAACGGGCGTCGTGCTGGGTGGGCCGCTGGCGCTGTGGATCTGCCGGGGGCTGCTGCCGGCGAACGCCTGGCAGGGAATGACGGCACTGGCGGGAAGCTGGATCGGCGGCGGAGCGAACTTCGTGGCGCTGGGCGATATCGCCGGCGCGTCGAGCACGATGATGGCCATCATGGTGGTGCCGGACGTACTGGTGGCCAACATCTGGATGGGCGTGCTGCTGTACCTGTCCGCACACCAGCATCGCATCGACGGCTGGACCGGGGCGAACGCCCAGGCCATCCGCGAACTCGAGCGGCGGCTGAGCGACTTCCAGGAGCGGGTCCGGCGTGTGACCACCCTGCCCGATCTGATGATGATCGTGGCCCTGGGTTTCGTCGTGAGCTGGGTGAGCTACGTGGGCGGACAGAAGCTGTTCGCGACGACGTCCGGCGTGGTACGTGAGGTGGGTCACCGGACGCTGAGCGCTCCCGGAGTAATGGACGACATCCCGCTGCGCGACGTGCGGCACATGCTCGATGCCGCCTTCGAGGCCGATGTAGACGTGCTGGCCGCCGGGCCCACGGTGCACACACTGGGTTACGGTGCGTGCCGGCTGACGGCGGAGTGTCCGGTCTTCAACGTCGGCGACACGATCTACGAGACGCACGAAGACGTGATCCGCGAGGCGGCAACGGCGGTCTTCGCCGAGCCGTCGACGTTCGCCGCGCTCGACGTAATGGACATCGTGCACGGTATCGACGTGGCTGAGCGGGCAGTGCCGAGCGTGGTGGCAGCGGCGCGGTCCGGAAGCACGTGGTACCCCATCGGGCGGTTTCTCAGCGAAACGCTCGGGGCCTCGACGTGGAAGTACGTGCTGGTGACGACCATCGGCATTCTGCTGTCGCTGACCGCCGCACGCAACCTGGAGGGGGCAGGCGCCTCGCGCGTCGGCTCCGTGCTGCTCTACCTGCTGGTGGCGTGCATCGGCGCATCGGCGAACTTCCAGGAGGTTCTGAAACAGCCGGCGTTTTTCCTGATGGGCTTCGTGTGGATGTCGGTGCACATCGCCTTCATCCTGGGCGTGGGCTACCTGATCCGGGCGCCGATCTTCTTCGTCGCCGTCGGCTCTCAGGCGAATATCGGCGGGGCGGCGAGTGCCCCGGTCGTGGCGGCAGCGTATCATCCATCTCTGGCGCCGGTCGGGGCGCTGCTGGCGATCCTGGGGTATGTGCTGGGGACGTACGCCGGCCTGGTGTGCATGCACATGCTGAAGGCGGTGGCCGGCGCGAGCTAGACGCGGGAATGACGGGCGACATCCGGCGGGCGGAAACGAAAGGGATCAGCGATGATGCGGCGAATTGGACGGGACTGGGCGTTTGGATGGGGCCTGATGGCGACGGTCATCGCCGGGGTGCTGCTGCTGGGGCTGTCCGCCTGTGACCGGCAGCCGGAGAAGCCGGCACCGATCCCCTTCTCACCGACCTCGGCCCCGGCCGCCAGTCCGCACGCACCCGTTGTGAAGCTCACACCGGCGATGACCGCGCGGGCCGCCGAGCCGGCCGGCATTCCCACCGGCCTGTTCATCGACCGTCCCGAGCCCGGCGACCTGCGGGTCATGTCGTACAACATTCACTGGGACGACATCTTCCCCGACGTCAACGCCGACTGCGCCGAGAAGTTCCAGCGCGTCGTGAAGGCCCTGGCGCCTGACGTGCTCGCCCTCCAGGAGATCGGCGACAGGCACCGCACGCCGCAGAAAGACGGCGCGGACGTCAAGGCCCTGATGGACGCCATCGACCCGCGTCCCGGCGGCGAGACGTGGCACGTTTTCAAGGGGCACAGCAACGTCATCGTCAGCCGGTACCCGCTCAGCCATACCAGCGATCACACCGTCCCCGGCGCGTACCGCGACCCGGCGTGCGCCCTGGTCGATCTGCCGGACGAGCGTTTCGCCTTCGACCTGTATGTCCTGAATAACCACTTCAAGTGCTGTAGCCGCCAGGGTGACCAGAAGAAGCGCCAGGCTCAGGCCGATGCCCTGGTTAACTGGATCCGCGACGCCCGCACGCCCGGCGGCGAGATCGACCTGCTGGAGGGCACGCCGATCATCCTGGTCGGCGACTTTAACCTGGTCGAGGGCCTCGAACCGCTGAACACGATCCTCAGTGGCGACATTTCCGACAAGAAGACGTACGGGCCGGACTTCGTCCCGGACTGGGACGACTCCGAGCTGACGGCGGCCCACCCTCTGCACAACCTCATCGGGCCGGACGACTATACCTGGCGGGACGACGGCAGCGACTATCAGCCCACGCGTATGGACTGGGTCATCTACACCGACAGCCTGCTGGACGTCGCCCAGGCCTTCATCCTGAACACGACGACGCTGTCGAAGGAGGAGCTGGCCCAGGGCCGGTTGGAGCCCTACGACGTGACGCTGGACATGACGGGCGTCCATTTCGACCACCTGCCGGTCGTCGTCGATTTTCGACCCCACCAGCCCTGAGGCGGGGTGGCTTGTTTGCCTCCCCGGCAGCGGGTAGATTACGAAACCCGGTTGCCTGCCTTCCGGGACGGTCTTGGCGGCGGGCATACCGGGCGTGCCACAGGCGCGTTGGCAACCATTAGACATGGTCACGTGACGGTCCGCCGCGGGCCGGTGCGGCCGTCCAATCCAGAGTGGAGTCCAAGTCCATGGCAAAGTACAAGATCGAGATCGACCGGGACCTGTGCGTCGGTGATGGAGCGTGCGTCAACGAGGCGCCGCAGGCGCTCGAGATGGACGACGAGACCATCGCGGTCGTCACCAACCCCGACGGCAACACGCCGGAGGAGCTCCTCAACGCGGCGCAGGCCTGCCCCGTCGACGCGATCAAGCTCATCGACGAGAACGGCAACCAGGTCTGGCCGGAGGCCTAGGCCACGACTCGGTCGGCCGGCCGGCCGGCCTCAATGAACGACGAAGTGCCCTGGGCCACAGCCGATCGAGCGGCTGTGGCCCAGATCGGTTTACCCGCGCTCCATCGGGGAGGGCGTCCTGTCTCGGGGGGCGAGTGCTCAATCGGAGGATGAATCCATGTTGCGACGTGCGTTGTGGTCGCTCGTGCTGGTGTGCGGACTGGCCGCCCCTGCGGTAGCCCAGTCGGCGGATGCCCTCGATGAAGCCCTGGCCCTCGTGGGCCTCCGGCGGGCGGACCTGGGCTGGTCGCCCAAAGGCTGGTGGCCGCGTTTCCCGGCGGATATCCCGCACAAATTGCGGGCCTTCGACGCCCTGTTCAACGAGCCGCTGGACACGGTCACCTTCACCCGCTCACTCGGCGAGACCGCCTGGGAGAAGCTCGACCCGGCTCAGCTCGACGCTGACCAGGGCCGCCACAGCCGCAACCTCTTCCAGGCCGTGCAGCGTCTCGGCATCGACCCCAAGTTCGGCGGGTTCCGGGGCTACACGGCCAATACGCTCGCCCCGCGGGTGCCGCTGGACGAGGCGATTCTCCGGCTGACCGAGGCCGCCCACGGCGCGACGCGGATCTCTACGTTCGGCATGGACCTCCCCTACCCGACGCCACAGAAAGACCTCGCCGAGATGACCGCCCCCCTGCCGGCCGAGGTCAGCGAGATTCTGGGTCAGCTCGTGCTGAACGTCGCCGTGGCACACCACTGGGCTGACCTGGCGTTCCGCAAGGTCGACGGGAACGACCGCCTCGTGGTCGGCACGCGGTACAACCTGACGGAAGAGATGATCGACGCGTTCGATTACTGCCCGCAGGTGGACGACGTCGCTCACTCGCTCGACGAGGCCAGCCTGTGGTACGCCGGCCAGCAGTGCGTACAGGCGCTGGACGATACCCGGGTGGCGCTCGCGGCTCTGGAGCTCGAAGAAACGCCGGTGTGCGCGGTGGATTGGCGAACGCCGTGGGGTTGGATCCACGTTCACGGCGGCGGCGACGATCAGATCGACGGCACCGACGCCCTGCTGATCGTCGACCTCGGCGGTAACGACCAGTACACCGGCGGCGTCGCGGCCAGCACGCCGGACCGACCGCTCGGCCTGCTGCTGGATATGGGCGGGAACGACCGCTACGCGTCCACGGTGCCCGCGATGGGGGCCGGGCTATGTGGTGCGGGCATCCTGCTCGACGCCGGCGGAAACGATACGTACGACGCCGAACGCGTGGCACAGGGTGCCGGGCAGTTCGGCCTGGGCGTTCTGGCTGACCTCGGCGGCGACGACCGCTACAACATGAAATACTGCGGGCAGGGTGCCGGCTACTTCGGCGTCGGCCTGCTGTTCGATTGTGCCGGCACCGACACGTACAACCTCTATGCCGACGGGCAGGGGTTCGGCGGCGCGGCGGGCGTGGGTGTCCTGGCCGATCGCACGGGCAACGATCGTTACACCGCGGAACGGAAGAACTCGGTGACCCGCCGGCCGTCGTATCACTCGCCGGAACTGGACGTCGGCGTGTCGAACTGCCAGGGCACGGGCGCGGGCCGCCGCGGCGATGGCTCCGACGGGCACTCCTGGGCCGGTGGGCTCGGCGCTCTGCTCGACGGTGAGGGCGACGACGTCTACACCGCCGGCAACTGGGCGATGGGCACCGGCTACTGGTACGGCATCGGCGTGCTGCACGATCGTAGCGGCAACGACGAGTACCACGGCGTGGTTTATTCGCAAGGCACCGGGGCCCACTTCTGCATCGGGGCCTGCATCGACGAGGCCGGCGACGACAAGCATCTCGCCGAGGAGAACTCGCACAGCTCCATCGCCTGGGCCCACGATTTCACGATCGGCATCCTGCTCGACGTGGCGGGCGACGACCTGTACCACGTGAATCGCGGCGGGCTGGGCTACTCCGTCAACCGCAGTGTGGCTCTGTTCATGGACCTGGCCGGCGACGACCGCTACGAAAGCGTCGAGATCGAACGGCCGGGCTACGCCTTGAATAGCGAAGCCTTCCGGGCCCGGGGTGGCGTCGGCACGTACTTCGCCGACACGACCTCGCTCGGCCTGTTCCTGGACGTCGGCGGCGCGGATTCGTACTGGTCGGACGAGTTCGGCGACAACCGGCAGTGGCTGGACCCGGCCGACTCGCCCAACTGGGCCGACCGGAACTTCAGCGTCGGCGTGGACCGGGCCGAGGGCACGGTGAGCTTCACGCCGCGGCCGGTGAAGGTGCCGACGGGGCCTACCCCGGCGGTGCCCTAAGGACCGGTAATCACTACCTGGCGAGTCCGCTTTGACAGGCGCCCTGGTTTGCCAAACAATGGCGGATGTTGGCGCGGTTGGACGGCGGGCGCGCCAGTGGCGTACATCTGGCCCGGACCCGACTGGGTGGAGCGCGCATGGCCATCAAACAACTGACCGAAGAACAGATCCACACCATGACGGTCGAGGAGAAGGACCGCTGGTGGCTGGAGAACGTCTACCAGGGTGACGTCCCGCAGATGACCGTGCGGGTCGTCATCATGGGCTTCTTCCTCGGCGGACTGCTGTCGATCACCAATCTCTACGTGGGTGCCAAGGCCGGCTGGTCGCTGGGCGTGGCCATCACGGCGGTGATCCTGGCGTTCGTCTTCTTCAAGGCTTTGGCCAGCGTCGGCCTAGTGGGCAGGTACCACGTGCTGGAGAGCAACATTCTCCAGTCGATCGCCTGCTCCGCCGGCTACATGAACGGCCCGCTGATCGCCAGCATGGCTGCCTACATGATGATCACCAACCACGTGATCCCGTGGTGGCAGATGCTCATGTGGCTGCTGGGTATGGCGCTGCTGGGCGTGCTCTTCGCCTTCCCGCTCAAACGGCGGTTCATCAACGAGGAGCAGCTCCCCTTCCCCGAGGGCCGCGCCGCCGGCGTGGTCATGGACACACTGCACAGCGAAGGCGAAGGTGAGGACGCCCGCAAGTCGGTACTGCCGGCCCAGATGCTCGTGATCTTCACGGCCATCGCCGGCCTGTTGAAGTTCCTGCAGTGGGAACACCTCAAGGTGTTGCTGACCAAGGTGCAACTGAGCTTTCTGCACGTGCCGGAGTATCTCGACGCGTGGTACTACGAGAAGGTCAAGAACGCTGGCTGGTGGATGCCGCACATCATGGGCACGCCGCTGCGGGACCTGACGATCCAGCCGCAGTTGGACATCGCCATGGTCGGCGCCGGCGGCCTGATGGGCATCCGCACCGGCGTGTCGCTGATGATCGGTGCCGTCGTCAACTACTGTATTTTGGCCCCGATCATGATCAACCGCGGCGACCTGCTCGGCACCGTGAATGCAGACGGCGTGCTGTCGTTTGGTTTCCGCGCTATCACGACGTGGTCGCTGTGGTGCGGCGTGGCCATGATGACGACCGCCTCGCTGTACTCGTTCTTCGCCAAGCCGCAGATGTTCCTCAATGCTTTCAAGGGGCTCACCCGCAGGAAGCAGCGCTCGGTCGACTGCCTGAAGCAGATCGAGTTCCCCCTCTGGATCTCGCTGATCGGGGTGCCGATCGTCGGCGCCTACATGGTGTGGATCGCCCACTGGTTCTTCGGCGTGGCGATCTGGATGGGCATCATCGCCGTGCCGATGGTCTTCGTCTTCAGCCTGATCGCCGTGAACTCGACGGCGCTGACCTCGATCACGCCGACGGGACCGCTGGGGAAAATCACGCAGCTCGTCTACGGCGGGCTCGCCCCGGGCAACATCACCACGAATATCGCCACCGCGGGCATCAGCGCCGAGGTCGGCGGCCAGGCCTCCAACCTCATCCAGAACATCAAGCCCGGCTACATGCTCGGCGGGAAGCCGCGTCTCCAGGCCATCGGCCACGTGATCGGTGCATTCGCCGGCTCGATCTTCTCCGTGCTCGTCTTCTACCCCCTGTTTCTGAGAAACAACCCCGCCGGGCTCATCAGCACCGAGTATCCCTATCCGGCGGCGACGATTTGGAAGGCAGTGGCCGAAATCCTCACGCGCGGGCTGGACGAGCTGATGATGAGTGCCGTGTGGGCGGCCGTCATTGGCGCGGCCCTGGGCGTCGTCTTCGAGATGATCCGGACGGCCACCAAGGGCCGCTTCTGGATCTCGGGCGTGGGCATCGGCCTGGCTTTCGTTATCCCGCTCTCACTCTGCTTCGCCATGTTCATGGGCTCCTTCATCTTCTGGGTCGTGCAGCGCTTCTGGCCCCGGCGCGAGCAGTGGATGAACGAGGTCTTCGTGCAGAACCAGGAATCCATCTGCGCCGGGATCATCGCCGGTGCCGCTCTCGTCGGCGTCGGCCTGATGGCTCTCGACTTGTGGCTGGGAGGATAGCCGTGGCCCATCGCGCTGCCTGCGGTCGGTTCTACCTGTGTCTGAGCACTCTGGCCGGGGCGTTGCTGGCGATCGGCCTGCCGGGCTGTTCTCCGCCGCCGCCCAGCCAGGACGCCCTCTTCTACTACCTCAGCGTCACGCGCTACGGCGGCAGCGTCCGTCGGGCCTGGCCGGCGGGACAGGCCTACCTCGACGGCGTCATGACGCAGTACCGCGCGCTGGAGAAGGCGATGCGACCGCTCGACGACCAGCTCGTGGTCGAGTCGCTCTGGCCGGCGGAGGACCCGCGCTGGACGAACGCCGAAGCCCTCGCCGAGCACATCAAGGAGCTCGACGAGCTGCTCAAGGAAGACGGCGAGCGGGCCAAGTCGCAGACCAAGGCCGTGGAAGAGCTGACCAAGGCCTTCGACAACCTGCCGAAGGACCTGCCGTTCAACAGCAACCAGGCCCGCGCTGAGTTCGTCGGCCGGTTGTGGACAGCGCTGGTCGGCAGCCGCCAGCGTTTCGACCAGTACCTGGAAGGCGCGCCGATGCTCGTAGCCGAGCGCCGGGCGCTCTACGCCACGGCCCAGGCCGCACTCACGGCCGCCACGCAGCCGGCTTCGCAGCCTACGACGACGCAACCCGACTTCGCGGCGCAGCACGCGGCACTGCTGGACATCCTGAAGAGTTACCGCGCGTCCCGGGTCGACTACGCGAAACACCGCCTCCCGATGCTGGCCCGCTTCCTCCGCGACATCAACAAGCGCGAAGAGCGGCAGGAGTACGAGCTGCTCTCCGCCGAGCGGGACAGCCTGCGCAAGGGACTCGAGTCGATCCCCAAATCGCTGCGTGACCGGGCCGAGGCGTTGGCGAAGGAGGTCAGGAAGCTGGAAGACTCCGTGGGCGAGCCGGGCGCCGACGCAGCCTACGTCCAACGCCGGATCGACTTCGGCAGGAAGTACGCCGAGACGCTGCGGACTCAGGCTACCGACTGGACCGCCCGCGTCACTCAGATCGTCAGCAAGGCAGCGGAGAGCGCCGGGCCCGCCGTACGGTCACCCGAAGACTAACGCGTCCTCCTCTGCGGCACGCGGTTGCCATGCGCCGTCGCCTCCGTGATGATACGTGCGCAGCCGCGTAACAGGAGATTTCCTCGATGAAGCATGCATTGCCTCGCGCCGTCGTGGACGCGCCGACGCACATGCTGCTGCTTCTGCCCGGCGACGCCACCGTCACCTTCTACCTCCGTGAAGATGAGTTCACCGCGGCCCGTTATCCGAAGGGCTGCCGTGTCGAGTATATGTTCCCGGTCTGGGATGACGGGCAGGTGATGTGCCCGGTCCTGCTGGCGCAGCTCGCCGGTCGCCACATCGGCACGTTCGATCGCTGGATTAACGCCGCTGAACCGGAGGGGCTGCGCCTCGTGCAGCTTCTCGCTTCGCAGAAGTCGCTCGACTTGCACCTGGTGACCGATCGCATGCTCCGCTCGTTCTCGCAGGCCAACTACCTCGCCGGTAAGGCCGCCGGTCTCGTCGCGACGCTGCGCGTCCGCCGCTCGTGGACGTGTGAGGAGTACAACGAGCGCCGCCAGCGGCTGGAAACGCTGTATCCCTCGCCGGAGCGACTTTGGCGGGCCGCCCGCGAAATGAAGCAATGAAGCACTGATCCCCGGCGCCCCGCAGCAGGACCCCAGCCCATGCGAGCATCATCGCCATGAGTCGCGCGTGGCGGTTCTGGACGGCGACGGTACTGCTGGCCCTGGCGGGCACGGGCCTGGTGCTGTGGCGAGCCTGGGGCTGCGACGACGCCTTCATCACCTTCCGCTATGTGCAGAACACGCTCGCCGGCTACGGCCCGGTGTTCAACGTCGGCGAGCGCGTGCAGGGCTTCACGCACCCGCTGTGGTTCGTGCTGCTGCTGGCTGGCGGATTCTGCGCCGATGTGTATGCGGTCGCCGTTGTGCTCGGCCTCGCCGCCACGGCCGCCCTGTTCCTCATCGTCGCTCGCACGTGGCGCGAACGGCTGAACGGCTGGTGGCAACTGCTGGTGGTCGCCGCCCTGCTGCTGAGCTCACGCGCATTCGTCGAGTACCAGACGTCCGGGCTGGAGACGTCGCTGACCAGCCTGCTCGTGGCGTCGCTGACGCTGACCGTGCTGTGCCGGCCGCAGTCAATTCTGCTGCCGAGCGTGCTGTGCGGTCTGCTGGTGTTCAACCGGGCGGATCTTGTCGTTCTTTGTGGCCCGATCGCCGGCTGGCTCGTCTGGCGAGCCTGGACCGAAGGCAGGTGGCGAGCGCTGCTGGCCGGAGCCGTACTGCCGGCGGCATGGTTCGGCTTCGCCACGATCTACTACGGCAGCCCCCTGCCCAACACGGCGTACGCCAAGGTCGCCTTCCCGCTGGCCGTCGCCCTGCGGCACGGTGCGGCGTACATCGCCGACTACGCTCTGCATGAACCGCTGCACGCCCTGCTGATCGCGATTGTGCTCGTCGCGGGCACCGGCATCGCCATTCGGGACGTTCGCCAGCGACAGCGTGGCGCCGGGGCGCTGACCGCCGTCATAGTCGGTCTGTGGCTGAATCTCGCCTACGTTGCTTTCGTCGGCGGCGATTTCATGCGCGGGCGGTTCATGCTGCCGGCGCTCGTCGTCAGTGCGGTCGCCGCGGCCTGGCTGCTCGGCCAGGGGTGGCAGGAGCGTGATCCCGCCAGCCCGCTGACACTCGCCATCGGCACGCTTCTGCCGATCGTCTGCTGTCTGAAGATACTGCTCGAAGGCGGGGAGCACCTGTTCCAGGCGACGCTCGATGACACGCAATCGCGGTCCCTGATCGTCGGCGGCGTGGTCTGTCTCCTGCTGCTGATCGGGGGCTTGAGCCGGATTCGGCGGTCGCGACTCCGGGGTGTGCTCCCCGGTCTGGCCGCCGCCCTGCTGTGCGTTATCCTGGCCCGGAGCTACGACAAGCTGCCGCGGGAGGCCGCGACGATCCTCGGGTTGAGCTGCGCGGCCGGCGCGATTTGCCTCGCGCGTTGGGTCCAGGGCCGACCGGTGCGGTCGCCGGCGCTGGCGGGGCTCGTGGCGCTCCTGCCCGCCGTGGTGCTCGCCGGTTTCGATCTTCCGGGCCGGGCCACGCCGCCGGCCCGTGCGACGGTCATCGCCGACGAGTGGATCTGCTACGCCGGCGGGTGGGACGAGAACCCGTTCCGCGAGCCGGTCCAGCGGACGAACGCCACCGTGCACGTCTGGGTGCAGCAGGGTCTGGCCGCCGCCCGCTACGCCGAGACGTACGGACCGATCGCCGTCACGCAGCGTTCGATCGGTCTGTTCGGCTATCACGCCGGCCCCCGCGTCCACGTGATCGACCGCCACGGGCTCACCGACGCATACATCGCCCGCTGTCCGGCAGATCCGGCGTCACGCGTCGGCCATCTGCGTCATGAAATCCCCACCGGCTACCTCGAATCGCTCGGGGCCATCGACCTGCTGCCACACGGATTCGAACGGATGGAGCGGCTCGACCCCAGCCTGCGCCCCCAGGCTCTCGCCATGCAGCGCAACGCCCGCTGGGCCGACGACGACGCCCGCGAGCGGGCCCAACGCGTACACGACATGATCGCCGGCGGAATCTGGCGGGTTGAGCGACTCTGGCGCATACCGGCGTATGCTGGCGGCGGCTGGTAGCGCCTTACTCCAATTGCTGCAATTCGTCGAGGAACGCCTTCGGGTGATTGGCCCACTTCTCGGCTTCCATGGGCGTGATCTCGCCGGCGAGGGCCAGCTTGGCCAGCGATCGCTCCAGCGTGATCATGCGCTCTTCGGGGATGTCCTTCGTGCGGCTCTGCAACTGCGTGTAGATCTGCTCGAGCTTGACCAGCCGAATGAGGTTCGAGACGGCGTACGTGTTGTTCAGCACCTCCATCGCCACGACGCGCCCGTTCCCGTCGGCTCGCGGCACGAGCTTCTGGGCGATCACGTGGCTCAGACCGAGCGAGAGCTGGTTGGAGACCTCGTCCTGCTGCCCCTCGGGGAACATGTCCAGAATACGCGTGATCGTGCCGCGTACGTCGCGGGTGTGCAGCGTCGAGAACACCAGGTGCCCCGTCTCGGCTGCGGTCAGCGTCCACGCGGTCGCCTCGCGGTCGCGCATCTCGCCGACGAAGATGACGTCCGGGTCCTCGCGCAGGCAGTCGCGCAGGCCACGCTCGAAGCTGGGCACGTCGCGGCCGACCTCGCGCTGCGAGATGAGCGCCTGCTTGCTGTGCAGGACGTACTCGATCGGGTCCTCCAGCGTGAAGATGCGGCAGGGCCGCGTTTCGGCGATGCGGTTGATGAGCGAGGCGATCGTCGTCGATTTGCCCGCGCCGGTGATCCCCGTCACCAGCACCAGGCCGTGCTGCTTCCTAACGATGTCCTGCCAGACGGCGTTCGGGAAGCCGATGTCCTCGACCTTGGGCGGGTCGCTGTCCAGGGCCCGCACCGCCAGGGCCAGCCCGTCGCTCTCATGAAAGCAGTTCAGCCGGAACTGCATGCCCGCGCCCAGGTACGAGCTGTCCACCGAACGACTCGTGTCCAGCGTCGCCCATTCGGCGTCGCTGAGCAGCGTTCGCGCCAGGGCGGCGACCGTCTCCGGCTCCATCGGCGGGCCTTTGAGCTTCTGGAGGTTGCCGTCGATGCGGTAGATCGGCGGGCTGCCCGCCTTCAAGTGCAGGTCGGAGACGCGCAACGAGCCGTGGCGGGCGAAGTACTCGAGCAGGTCCCGCATGCTCAGCTTCTTCTGCTCGCTGATCGCGTACAGCTTGGTGTCCTGGTCGGGGCGGTCGCTCATGCTGACTCCTTCGACGACTTCCCGTAGCACATCGGGCACAGTCGCTCACCAGAAGGCAGATGGTACACCTTGCCCGGCTGCCCGCAACGATGGCACAGGCCACTGCCCGTGGGTGGCAGACGCTTGCCGCCGGGCCCGACCCGCCCGCGCTCGGCCTCGGCCTGCCCGCGGCGCATCCGCATGTGCCAGAACCACATCTTGATACCGGTCCAACCCACCAGCAAAACCACGAGCAGGAAGCCCAGTACAATCAGCGCCCCGATAATCAGGTAGATGTTCATGCCGAACATCCGCAGTTGTGCGAGCATGTACATGAGGGGACCTCCACTTACCCAGATGGTGCACCGAATTGTACCGGCCCGGGGAAGAGAGCTGAGCTTTCAGATCTCAGATTTGAGACCTCAGACTGGCGGGCGAGACGCCCGCCCCACCCCAGTTGGAGGCTGTCCCCCCGCCGGATGTCGGCGGCCCTACCGTCTCGCCGGACCAGCCCCCGCCGGCAAAATCTGAAATCTCAAATCTGAGATCTTCCCCTGTCAGCCTTTGTCGAATCCGGGATTCCGGCTTGACAGCCCGGCCCGGCTGGTCGATACTGTAAGTGAATACTTACAGTTGCGGCGGATGGCCGCCGCGAGGTTCCGCATGGCCCGACCCAGCAATACGGATGAGCGACGCAAGGCCCTGGTGCCCGTGGTCGCCCACACCTTCGCCGAGCTCGGCTACCGCCGAACGACCACGGCGGTGCTCGCCCGCCGGTGCGAGGTGCAGGAGAACATCCTCTATCGTCTCTGGGCCGACAAGAAGGCCATGTTCATCGCCGCCATCGAGTACGTGTACGAGATGTCGGTCGCCATCTGGCGGAAGATGCTCCAGGCCCAGGACGACGGCCGGACGACGGCCGAGCGGCTGCTGGCGTACGAGGCGGAGCACTTCGGCGAGTTCGGGCACTACCGCATCGTCTTTGCCGGGCTGAGCGAGACGGATGATCCCGACATCCGGGCCGCCCTGGCCGACATGTACCGTCGCTACCACCGCTTCATCCAGCGGGAGATCCGGGCCCACCGCGAGGAGCGGGGCTGCGACGGCGCCCCGGAGGCGACACTGGCCGCCTGGGCGGTGATCGGGCTCGGCACGGTGACCGGTATCGCCCGCGAGCTGACCCTGCTCGGCGACCGACAACGGCGGCGGGCCTTCGGCGAGATCGGACGAACGTTACTGGAGGGCGCGACGGACTGAGGACGCCCGCCCCGTTTTTTTGAACATCGTGTAAGTGAATGCTTACAATTGGCCGGACCGCAAGCAGGAGGATGACATGAGACCCCTACCGTACATCTCGATCGCGGCTGTCGGAGTGATGCTACTGCTCGCCCTGAGCGTCGTCGGTTGCCAGAGCGCCGTCGATCGCCAGGCCGCCGAGCTGTTCGAAGCCAAGCTCGGCAACACGTCCATCACCGTTTTCGCCACCTATGTCCGGGACGGCGAAACACCCACGTACGATCCGGCGTCCGCCGGCGAGATCGGCGATCTGCTCGCCAACGACGGCGTGGCCACGGTCACGCAGGACGCCAGCGAGGTTCCGATCACCAGCGAGTGGGGTATGAACGAGGCTCGCATGTTCCAGGAAAGCCTCGCCAACTTCACCGCCTATCTCGGCGAGCACCCGCTCACGACGGAGTACGGCCTGCTCGCCGAGTACCTCATCGGCGGACAAGGCGTGCCCGTCGGCGTGCACATCTACGTGGTCGACGGCGAGGGCCGCTGTGCCTACGGCACGGGCGTGAATTCGCACCACGACGCGTTCAACAGCGTCAATCCGCAGAACGTCGCGGACTGCACCACGATCGCACTCAACGTCCTAAATGACGACCTCGTCGCCAAGCTGGCCGCGAAGCCGGCGGCTGCCGCCGGCAACCTGGGACCGGACACGTCGGTGACGGTTCTGCCCATCGCGATGGCGGGCAATGCGTCGAAGGATGTGGCGGACGTCGTCGGCCTGATCCTCGAGCGGGACGGCATGCCGAACGTGTGGACGACCGCGACGACCTACGCGCCGGCGGCCGAGGCCGTCTGGGAAGACGTCATCACCGGCTTCGGCGAGTTCATCGTCGCCAATCCGATCGACACCGACGTCGCCGTCTACGGCCAATATCTCGGCAAACCGGGCGTGGGCGTCGACGAAGTCCGCGCCGTCATCGTGGACCGGGCGGGGAATGTGCTGTGGTCCGACCGCCAGACGCCCGACGACGCCGACTTCCAGCGGATCAACCCGCGAAACCCGATGACCTGCTGCATGCTGCTGGGCGAGCGGCTGCACACGCCGTTCGGGCTGTCGTCGGCGACGGCCGGCCGCGTCGGCGAAGGTCGCATGGCCCGGCTGTGGAAAGAGAAGTCCGGCACGCCGACAGACGAAGAGCAGTCGGCGATCCGTGCCCGGCAGCAGACGATGAAGGCGGCCCGAGCCACGACGACGCTCAGCGTATACCCCGTGCTCGCCGGTCCCGAGCCGAACCGGGCGCAGGCGGAGAATCTGGCCGGGCTGCTGGCCACGGACCTGTCGATGACGACGGTCGTCGCCGACCGGGACGTGCGGCTGCAAGTACCGCCGAACAGCAACGAGCAGCGCCGGTTATGGGACCTCGCCCGCGCGTTCCAGGCGGAGGTTCGCGAGAATCCCCCCGCCGGCGATTACGCCCTCTACGCCGAGTACGTCATTCGCACCAGCGATCAGAAGGTCTGGTCGGTGCACTTCGTGGTGTGCGACAAGGCCGGCGAGCTGGTGGTCGTCGATTTCCAGAACGAGTACCAGCCGGACTTCGTCGCCCTGCGTCCGCGGACCGTCGAGGACTGCAACAAACTGGTGGCCGTGCGTCTGGCCCACTGTCTGGAGTAGCTGACCGAACGGGCCGGTTGCCGTGAGGCACACGAGCATGAATACCCAGGTCATCGAAACGCCGGGCCGTCTCTCGTTCAAGCGGCTCATGCTGCGAGCCCTGGTGGTGTCGCTCGCCACCTGCGCCCTTGTGGCGGTCGGGGCTTTGCTGCTGGGTAAGTTTGACGAGACGACGGTCCGCATTTTGCTGACCCTCGGGGCGCTCGCCCTGCACAGCGGCGTGGCGATGGCCTGCGCCGCCTCACTGGAACGACGGCTGTGGCCACGGCTGAGCCTGCTGGGCCTCCTGGCCTTTGGGATCAACTTCTGTGTGCTCATCTCCTGTATCTGGTGGCCCGGGGGCCTGGACACGCCGGCGGTGAGAGCTTTCCTCACTACCGGCGTTGTCCTCGCTACGTACATCGTGGCGATTCCTTCCGCCGATCTGTACGACCGGCGGTACGCGCAGCCGGTGGCGATGGCCGGCATGGCGGCCTGCGTCGCGGCGTTGGTCATGACGCTGGTCTGCATCTGGAGCGAGTGGACGGATGATCTCACTTTCGCCAAGGCGACGGGCATCGTCGCCGTGGGGGCGTTCTCGCTCGCGCATACGTGCATCGTGGTGCGTGTTCCCCGCGACGGTGCGCTGATCTGGCTGGTGGGCGGCACGCTGGTCTTCATCTGGACGCTGGCGGCGATGTGGTCGACCGCCATCGTCATCGAGCCTACCGACGAGATGTTCTTCCGCGTGTTCGGCGCGGTGGGCGTGCTGGACGCCACCGGTTCGCTCGCCCTGCTCATTCTGGCCAAGCTTCGGCGGATGGCCAGGCCGGAGCTGATGCAGTCGACGGCTGTCACGCTCGAGCTGCACTGCCCGCGCTGTCGGCTGGAGCAGGTCGTGCCCGCCGGGAAGTCGCAGTGTTCGGCGTGCGGCCTGAAGTTCACGGTCGAGATCGAGGAGCCGCGCTGCCCGAAGTGTGACTACCTGCTCTGGCAACTTCCCGAGCGGCGCTGCCCGGAGTGCGGGACACCGTTTTGACGGCGTAGCGTCTCCCGGCGCGCCGGGATGCTGGACGTCGTGGTAGCGTCCGGGCTCCGTACCGGACGTCTTCGGCGAGCCATGAGCCGGAGGGTGGCATGCTGAAGCCTTAGGCGCCGGCATGTGCGGGTTGCGAAAGTCTGTTCGTTCCCCGGCAAAGCAGCAGCACTGCTCAAGAGCAGTGGCACACCGGTGGTGGGTGCGCGTTCGGGAGCGGGGGCTCATGCGGTGGGGATCTGCAATTTCAAATCTGAGATTGGGCTGCAGGGGGCTGACCCGCTCGCTACCGCTCGGGGCTCGGACTGGCGCCTGTGCGGAGCGACCCGCTCGCTGCCGCTCGGGGCTCGGAGGGGGTGGCGGTGTGCCCCTGCCCGCTGTCGCTGATCCCCCGCTGCCATCTCGGGGTCGACCTGCTATAATGACGGGACTCGATTCGTTGGCGCATGAACGCGCCTGGACCGGCCATTCGAGCGCTCGGTCCCCCGTTTCATCCCGGAGACCTCGGAACATGAGTTGTAAGCCCGCACGCCGTTCGGCCACCAAGGCCGCCGCTCCGGCCCAGCCGGCCGCTACCGACGCCGACCCCACGACCATGTCCGGCATTCCGATCCGCCGCGTCTATACCCCCGACGACGCCGGCGGGATCGAGTTCCTCGACCAGTTGGGGCAGCCGGGCGAGTTCCCCTACCTGCGCGGCATGCACAAGAACATGTACCGCGGCCGCAACTGGACCATGCGCCAGTTCGCCGGCATGGGCAGCGCCGCCGACACGAACCGCCGGTTCAAGTACCTGCTCGAAAAGGGGCAGACCGGCCTGTCCACGGCGTTCGACCTGCCGACGCTGATGGGCTGCGACTCGGACGACAACCTGTCCCTCGGCGAGGTCGGCAAGTGCGGCGTGGCCATCTCGTCCCTGGACGACATGAAGGTGCTCTTCGACGGCATCCACCTGGGCGAAGTCTCCACCAGCATGACCATCAACGCCCCGGCGGCGATCATGCTGGCCTTCTACATCTGCGTAGCCCGGCAGCAGGGCGTGCCGCTGGACAAGCTGCGCGGCACGCTGCAAAACGACATTCTCAAGGAATTCCACGCCCAGAACGAATTCGTCTTCCCGCCCGGCCCGAGTGTCAAGCTCGTCGTCGACACGATCGAGTACTGCACGCAGCACATGCCGCAGTGGAATACGGTCAGCGTCAGCGGCTACCACATCCGCGAGGCCGGAGCCACCGCCCCGCAGGAGCTGGCCTTCACCATCGCCGACGGCATGTGCTACGTCGAGGAGTCCATGAAGCGCGGGCTCGACATCGACGCCTTCGCCCCGCGGCTCAGCTTCTTCTGGGACGTGCACAACGAGTTCTTCGAGGAGATCGCCAAACTGCGCGCCGCCCGCCGGCTGTGGGCCCACCTCACCCGCGACCGCTACCAAGCGAAGAACGAGCGCAGTTGGTGGCTCCGCTGCCATTGTCAGACCGCCGGCGTCTCACTCACCGAGCAGCAGCCGATGGTCAACATCATGCGCGTCGCGTACCAGGCCCTGGCCGCCGTCCTCGGTGGGACGCAGTCGCTGCACACGAACAGCATGGACGAGACCCTCGCCCTGCCTACCGAGAACGCCGTCAAGATCGCCCTCCGTACGCAGCAGGTCATCGCCGAGGAGACCGGCGTGACGCGCACGGTCGATCCGCTCGGCGGCAGCTTCTTCATCGAGAGTCTGACGAACGAGGTCGAGCGTCTGGCCCGCGAGATCATCGACGAGACGTACAACCGCTTCGGCGGCGTGCTCCAGGCCACTGAGCAAGGCTACTTCCGCCGACTCATCGCCGACTCGTCGGCCCGTTTCGGCGCCGAGTTCGACCGTCACGAACGGATCATGATCGGCGTGAACAAGTACGTCGAGGACGACTACGAGCGCATCCCGACGCTGGTCATCGATGAGAAGGTCGAGAAGGAACAGGTGGGCCGGTTGCAGGACTTTCGCCGCCGGCGCGACGCCGCGAAGCACCAGCAAGCTCTGGATGGCCTGCGTAACGCCGCTCTGGCCGGAGAAAACGTGATGCCGCACCTGGTCGAGGCGGCCGAGGCGGGCGGCACGGTCGGGGAGATGATGCGGACGCTGGAGGCGGTCTACGGGCGTTACGATGGTGGTCCGGAACTGTAGCCCCCGCCGGCGTTGCTACGCGTTTCCGCGCGACGCGTTGCCTGCTCCGCCGAGCTCGTGCAGCTTCACGAAACGCATGCCGACTTCGTACCAGCCGTCGACATAGTCCTCGCAACGAACGATGTCCGCTTCGAGGTACTCGAGGTTCCACGAGCGGGCCAGCAGGTACACGTGCACGCGCTGGCCGAGGCGGACCGGCTTCTGACTGAGCACGCCCAACCCCGCACGGGAGATGTTGTACGCCACCACCGGTTGCGCCGGGCCCTCCTGCTGCGGACCCGCCGGCCCCTCGCCCACGGCGTGCAGCCGGGCCGGGCAGTTGAAGCAGTAGCGTTTGTGCTCACGCTGATCGGCCCACTGTTCCTCATCGGGCGGCGCTGGCGGATGCGGCGTCACGGTGCTCCGGGCCGCGCGGACCATCCCGACCCAGGCCTCCATGACTTCGCCGTCGTGCTTTGCCGGCGTCTCGCTCTTGAGAATCTCCAGGGCCTGGTCCACGCCGATCGTGCGCTGCTTGAAGGGCCGGAAGGCCGTCATCGCGTCAAACGCGTCCACGACCGCGCACATGCGGCTGATCGGATGGATGTCCTGATCGCGCAGGCCGTCCGGATAGCCGCTGCCATCCAGCCGTTCGTGGTGCTGCCGGATCACGGTCGTGACGAGCGGATCGATGTCGGCGTAGGCGGCGATGTGCTCGCAGCCCATTTCCGGGTGCCGCCGCAGCAGCCACCAATCGTCCTCGGTCAGCTTGCCCTGCTTGTTGAGCACTTCCTCGGGCACGTACAGCTTGCCGATGTCATGGAGCAGGCCGGCCTCGCAGATGTGCGTCAGATCCTCGGTGCTGCGGTAGCCCAACTGGTAGGCCAGCGGCACGAGGCTCGTGGCCACGTTCACCAGGTGCGTCGCGGTGTAGAAATCGTGATGGGAAGCGGTAAACAGGTGTGAGAAGGACGACGGGTCGCTGAGCACCATGGTGGCGATGCTGCGAGCCACGCCCTCCATCCGCCGCGGCATGTTCGCCCGATCCGGGTCGGTGAGCACCTCGTTCACCAGTTCGAGACCCGTTTCGTAGATAATCGTCGCCTTCGACGAAATGGCCATGCGCGGATCCGCGGCCACGTGCCGAATTTCGGACTCCGCCTGGTCGTGGAACTGCCGCTGGTCGGCCATTCGGACGTAGACCAGCTCCACGCCACTGTGGAGCAACCGCTCCCGATCCTCTTCGTTCAGCGGTCGCTCGCCGTTCAGATACGGAGCGTAGAGCGGTTCGGCATCTGCTCCGGCGCGATCCGGCTGAACACGCAGGAATATCGGGATGTTCGTGAAAGCCCCCGCGGGAATGTGAGTCAGCGGAACCGGCAGATACCCGGCTCGTGTCGAGGTGGACTTGCCGATGGCTGTCCGCTCGTCAATACTCGCCGCTCCGACTGACTCACTCACGGCCGTGCTCCGCAGCCTCCTCCCCCCAAGCTCCAGAGCTCTGTTGCATCCATGGCGCCCCGCCCACCCGTATGGCCGACGCCTCCGGTCGTTCATCGACGTGCAGGCGGTCCCTCTTGAGGATGACCTCTCATCCGTGTACAGGCGGGCGCGCACGGCGAGATTCCCGTGCGCACGGAAACCCCGCCGCGGATTATCAGCCGCCGGTTGGGCCTTCGCCCCCAAGCATCAGGCATCGACACGCAACGTCCGTCGCAACCGTTCCCGGCCTACGGAGGTGGCAGCAGCAGGTCCACGAACGGACCAATGTCGAAGTTGTCCACGTTGCCGTCACCGTTCACATCCGCCAGCATTCGGTTACAGCCGGGGTAGGCCGCGTAGTATTCGAGATAATCCGGCGGCGTGGCGGTGAGGGCCTTGATGAACGCGTTGACGTCGAAGTTGTCGATCGCTCCGTCGCAGTTGAGGTCGCCGATGGCTTGCTCCGGCTGGAACCAGTCGAGGATGTGCTCAAGCATGGTGGCCCGAGCTTCCGCCGTCGGCAGCGCCTCGAACGGGAAGCCCCAGAACGTTGTCCGATAAGCGCCGGTGTCCTTATTCACGGCCGCATTGCCGGCGTTGCCGGTGAACGCCACCTCAGCGTCCGGGTCGGCGTTGATCGTGTCGCTGTAGTTCGAAAACGGGTAGCTCAGGCTATACGGCCCCATCCCGCCGAACACCGAGCCGGTACCGGTCACGGTCGTCTGTGACACGTCGCTGGTCGCGCTGGATACACCCAGATAGGTGCTCATGAAGTTCGTCAGCCCGCGGTCGTAGTAGTAGTCCTGCCCGCTGATGAACAGGCATCTCCCGCTATCCAGGTAGGTTGCCAGAGCCATTTCGCCCGCGGCACCCGGGCCAGCCGCGCCACCGTACTCCACACCGGTGAACCAGATCACGACTTCGTACGGGGCCAGTTCGATCGCACTGGGCTCGTTGTCCGAGTTATTCGTGTCCCAGAGGTCGTAGTCGTAGCCCAGCGTGGCCAGCGCTGTCGTGTAGTAGGACCGCACGTCCGGGTTGTTGTCGTCGTCATCGACGAGAAGGATGCTCGGCGTGTCCCGGGTCGTGAAGCTGAACGTCTCCGAGAACTCGCCGTCGCCACACCCGTTCTCCGCCCGCACGTGCCAGTAGTACGTCCGAAGCGGCTCCAGGGCGACACCGACTCTGTGGCTGGTCCCCGGCCCGCCGGCCGCGTCGAGGATGTACGTGAACGAGCTGTCCGCGGCCACCTCCACGTAGTATTCCAGAGCCCCGCTCGCGGCGTTCCACACGAGTTCCGGCGCCAGCGTCACGTTCGTCTCGCCGTTACCGGGCGATACGAGCGTCACCGTCCCCGGCAGGTCGTTCGACAAGTTGAGCCCGACGAACGCCGAACGCTGTCGCGACGCCGACGTCCCGCGCACCTCGACATCGTACTCACCGGCCGGAGCCATCGACAGGTCACTCACCGTCAACACCGTCGTGAACGGCGGCACCTGCCCGTTCACACTGAACTGGGCCGCCGCCCCCGCCGGCAGCGACTTGGCCGACAGCGTCACCGTTTCGGCGAACTCGCCGACCGGCTTCACCTGGATCGTGTACACCGCCTCGTCATCGCCCGGCAGGCACAGGTCCTGCGTCGCCGGCGTCGCGACCATCTTGAACCCATGGCCACCCGGCAAATACAGCGCGGGATCACCCATCAGGTTGAACATCTCCGCCATGTTCCGCCGCACGTCCTCCGTGAAGTAGGTGTCGTTGATCAGGCGGTAGATGCCCGCCTGCCAAGCCGGCCCCACCTCCCAGATGTCGTCAACGAAGAAGGACTCGAAGAAATACTTCTCCAGTCGGCGTGAGGACTCCCATTGATCCCCGCCGTAGTAGATGAACGTCGAGGCCGAGATGTAGGCCGCGGCTCCCTTCCCGATCGCCCGCTGCCACGTCTCCGCGTAGCACTCCGGGTACTCGAAGTGCGTCGTGCTGCACGAGAAACCGAAGACCAGGCCGTACAGGTTCTCGTTGTCCAGGGCGTTCACGTTGCCCTGCTCGAAGGACGGCGCCCACCAGCCCTCGCTACCGCTGTGCCCGAAGTACACCGTGAACAGGCAGCCCTCGTTCACGGCGTTGGTGACATCGCTCGTGTTTCCACCCAGCCGGGCGTAGATCTTCACGCTCTCGAATTCGGCAGGGTCCAGGTAGTTGGCGATTACCCAGTTGTGCGTCTCTTCGGCCCCGCTGCCGGTGTCGTTGGTGGCCAGCAGCGCCGCCCGACGCACGTAGTCCGGATTCGGGTAAATGCCGCTCTCCACCACCATGATCTTGTCGACGATGTATTCGAGCATGTCCGGGTCGGTGGCGGAAAGCCGCCCGATGAAGACGTCCGGATACCAGTCGTCGCCCGGATCCATGCAGGCGTACGGCAGGTCAGTCGTCGCGTGCTTCGTTGCGCCGCCCGACCAGTGCGGAATGGTGTACGTGTCCGAGGTCGAACCGCTCGTGTCGCCCACGAGCACGATGTAGTCCGGCGCGTCGGGCGTTCCCCATGACTCCTGGATTGTCTCTTTGATCGTCGTGTTGCTCGTCCCGGACGGAACCAGGTACAATGTCACGTTGAAGCCGGTCCCGTTGCGCAGCGCGATCAGATTGTTGAGGCCGGTCGAGTTGTTGTAGCCCTCGGCGGCCACGATCAGGTAATTGCCCCCGCCCGCGCTCGCCGCCATCACGACGCCCGCGGCCAGGCATACGGCCAACAACCTCTTCACTCCCTGCATGGGTTTTCTCCTTTCGGCCTTCCCATCCCATCGAATCGAGGACCTGCCGGCAGACAACCTCTCTTCCTGCGCGGTTGACGTGGTGCCGTCGCGCACAACCTCCTCCTCACCCGAACGCCCCCACCGCCCGGGGTTGCCGGCATTTCACGTTCAGTTTACACAGATTACCCCCCGGCGCCCCTCCCTTTTTTGGCCCCTTTCCCGCACCCGTGCTAGTCGAACCAGTCCTCGATGTCGTCGAGTACGTCGTCCAGCCAGTCGTCCACGTCGTGGCGACGGTGGTGATGGTCGTTGACGTCGTCGGCCCAGTCGTCGAGCGTGTCCGACGCGTTATCCAGGAAGTCCGCCGCCTCCCGCAGATAGTCGTCGCACCCCACGTTCATCGACAGGAGCAAAGCGGCCACAGCGAACAGGGCGGCAAGCGGCACGGCTTGGCGGCGCATGGCGGTTACCCTCGATGACGGCGCCTGCGGAACACACTGCGAGCCACCCCGGCTCGACAGCCGTTCCACGGATTCCATTCTGCTAGACACAGTCTTCCCCCCGGCGTTAGCGGACCGCCCCCGCCGCCGGTCAACAGCCCCGCGAACAGGCGCTCACGGCGTCCCGACGAGGCCCGAGGTCGCTCCCTTCTCGATGCCCGATAACTCAGCCTCCGGTCCGCCAAATAGGTTTTGCAGGCTACGCAGCGCCCGCCGTTCCTGCTTCAGGGCGTCCTTGTAAGTGCTGGTCATCGTGTGGCGAATCTCGGGGCCGATCTCGCGGAGGGCCGCCTCGACGAGTTGAAGCACCAGTGTCTGTTGTTCTGAGGTCAGCTCAACCTTCATGCCTGATCCTCCTTGCATCTATCTCAATTATACAGCATGATTTGCGCCCCTCATGCCCGAGTTGCGGAAGGGAGCGCCTTATATGGCGAGCTACTACGACGAGCACCTCGCCGCCGACCATTTGAAGCGGTGCTACGACCTCGCCCCGCCGCGCGTGCGGCGGTATCTCGCCGCGGAAATCCGGCATGTCGTGTCCCGGATTCGACGCACCGACGCGGTCCTGGAGCTCGGCTGCGGCTATGGACGCGTTCTGCGTGAGCTGTCGCCACACTGCGCAACCGTCACAGGCATCGACACGTCGGCGTCGAGCATCGCCCTCGCCCGCGATACGCTTCGCGATCTCGCGAACTGCCGAGTTATTGAGATGAACGCCGCGGCGCTCGAGTTCTCGGACCACGCCTTCGACGTGACCTGCTGCATCCAGAACGGCGTGTCGGCGTTCAAGGTCGATCCCCCCCTGCTGCTCGCCGAGTGCATGCGTGTCACTCGCCCTGGCGGGCGCGTGCTGCTGTCGAGCTACGCCGAGCGGTTCTGGCCGGACCGGCTCGCGTGGTTTGAGCTTCAGGCGGACGCCGGCCTGCTCGGCCCAATCGACCGCGAGGCCACGGGCGACGGGGTCATCGTGTGCAAGGACGGGTTCCGGGCCACGACCTTCAGCCCCGACCAGTTTCGTGCGCTGGTCGCGGCGGCGGGCCTGGCGGCCCACGTCGAGGAAGTGGACGAATCAAGCGTGTTCTGTGAGGTGCAATGCTGAGGGCTACGGCCGTCGTCGGCGAAGCGTGAGGAACGCGCCGAAACCGATCACGGTGACGCCGTACGTGCTCATCCCGAGGGGGCCGCACGCACCACAGCTTATCGGAAGCGTCACGCCCCCGTCGGCGTCATCACCGCCGGTGCTGTCGGTCGTGCCATCGGCGTCGTCCTGCGGCAGGCCGCTGGTGCCGTCGGCATCGTCGTCACCGCCGTCGGCGCCGCCGGTGTCTTCGCACACGTCGCCGATGCCGTCGCCGTCCGAGTCGGTCTGGTCGGCGTTCTCGATGTACGGGCAATTGTCGTCGCAATCGAGCACGCCGTCGCCGTCGGTGTCGATGTCGGGCGTGCCGCAGCCGCAGTCGCCGGGAGCGGTCTTGCCGGGATCGTTCGGGCAATCGTCGGCGCTGTCGGGCGTACCGTCGTTGTCGGCGTCGGGCACGAGGCCGGCGTCGCGCGTGTTGTCGGTCGCGTGCGAGGCGACGGTGAATATGGCCGTCCGACCGGTGTCGGCGTTTGCATCCGAGTCGAGTCCGTCATCGCCGCCCTGGTCCTGAAGCGTGAGGGCGTACCCGACGGGCGTAACGAAGCGCAGGTAGTAGTCGCCGGCCACGACGCTTAGGCTGTACGCGCCGCTGTTGTCGGTGGTCGTGTTGCTGATCAGCTCGTCATCGGCGTCGCCGGCGGTTCCATTGGCACCGGGGTAGTACACGAGCACGAGCGCGTTGGCCACGCCCGTCTCACCGCCGTCCTGGACACCGTCCTCGTCGGTATCGCCGAAGACAAGGTCGCCGATCGTGGAGAACACCGCCATACCCGCATCGACGTTCTCCGCATCCTCGCCCGAGGCGACCCAGAACGGGTTTGTCTTGCCGGTGGACGGCTCGGCGTCGCTGTCGACGGTGTCGTCGCTGCCGCGATCCCGCTGCGTGAGCGAGAGGTTCGACGCGCCCGGCGGCGTGAAGCTCACGTAGTACCGGCCGGGGACGAGGTTCGTGAAGCTGTACGTCCCGCTGGTGGACTGATCGCCGCCGACCTGCGTTGGCGTGCCGTCGTCGGCCACGCGGTACAACTTCACGGTGGCGTTGCCCGTGATGTCGCCTTCGCTGTTGTCCTGGAGGCCGTCGCCGTCCTCGTCGTGGAAGACGCGGCCGGAAACGCCGGCGTACTCGTAGAGGCCGGCGTCACGCTCGGTGTCATCCTCGCCGACGGTCACTTCGAAGCGCGCGGTGCGGCCGGTGCCGGTGTCCACGTCGCTGTCCACAGTCGTGTCGCTGCCCTGGCTCTGCGCCGTGAAGTGGTAGCCCGTGGGCAGATCGACCTGCACGTAGTAGAAGTCGTGGAGCACGTTCGTGAACGTGTACTTGCCGTCGTCGTCGGTGGTGGTGACGTCCATCTGCACGTCGTCGCCATCGCCGACCGTGGTGTTCACCGGGTCGATGAGGCGCACGGTCACGTCGGCCAGGCCGGTCTCGCCGGAATCCTGGATACCGTCGCCATCGTCATCGATGAAGACGAAGTCGCCGATCGACGCCGGCAGCACGAGGCCGCAATCGACTGTGTCGTCGAGTTCGCCGGCGGTCGCCAGGGTAATCGTGGCGGTGCGGCCGTCGTGGTCGGCGACGCTGTCACCGCCGGTGATGGTGAAGATCCGCCCGGTCGGGGCGGTGAAGATGACGTAGTAGGTGCCGGTAGCGAGGCCGGAGAAGAGGTACGCGCCGGAGTTGTCGGACGTCGTCGTGCTGATCAGGTTGTCGTCGCCGTTGTAGGCGGTGCCGTCGGCGCCGCGGTCGTAGAGGCGGATGGTCACGGCGGACACGCCGGTCTCGCCGTCGCCGGGCTCGTAGTTGCCATCGCCGTCGACGTCGTAGAAGACCAGATCGCCGATGGAGGCCGCCTGGGCGCTCCCGCCGGGAACAAGGAGTAGCGCCACGAGCAACAACACGGTGGCCCAGCTCATGCCCATCCAGCCAGTCGATCGCGTTCCCTGCTGCATTGTTCGTCCCTCGCCAATCCGGGCGCCCGGTGAGGCGATCCGGGTAAGCCACTGCCCGAAGACACTGCCGCCCGCGCCCGCCGAAGCGCGGACGCGGTCCGCCCGCTGGTGGTTATCGGCACCAGTCGTCGGGTCGGTTTAGCCGTTCGCACGGACTGCGCGGACGATGCCGGGCGAGGCCCGCCTGCCTACAATCCCCGCATGCCCGAATTGCCCGAAGTCGAGACGATCGTGCGCACGTTCGCCCCCGACGTGGAGGGGCGGCGGATCGTGGGTTTCGCCTCACGCTGGCCCCGGCAGGCCACGCCCAGCGTCGGGGCCATCCGCCGGGGTGTGGTGGGCAGGACGGTCGTTCGGCTGGCCCGCCGCGGCAAGTTCATCGTGTTTCATCTGGATCCACCGGGCTATCTGCTGCTGCACCTGCGGATGAGCGGGCGGCTGGAGTGGCAGCCGGCGAAGGGGCGGCCGCCGCGGCATGTCCGAACCACGTGGGACCTCGATAACGGCCGGCGGCTGCTGCTCTGTGATGCCCGGAAGTTCGCCCGGCTCACGTACGTCGACGACCTCGCGGCGGCCACGGCGGAATTGGGGATTGAGCCGCTTGGCCGGCTGTTTACGGCGGCCCGGTTACACCAGCTTCTCGACGGCCGGAACCGCCAGCTCAAAGCCCTGCTGCTAGATCAGTCTGTCATCGCCGGCCTGGGCAATATCTACACGGATGAGGCCCTGTTCCGGGCAGGGTTGCACCCGCTGGCCCGGGCGGGCGAGGTGACACCGGCCCAGGTCGCCAGCCTGCACGGGGCCATTCGCGATGTCCTCCGCGAGGCCATCCGCCGACATGGCACGACTATCGATTGGATCTACCCCGGCGGCTGGATGCAGAACCACCTGAACGTGTACGGCCGAGCGGGCGAACCCTGCCGCCGATGTGGGACGCCGATCGAGGCCCTCCGCGCCGCCGGCCGGGGGACGCATGTCTGCCCGCGGTGCCAGCCGCGCTGAATCAGCGAACCACGGGGCCACTCCCTCAGTATGACCCGATAGCCAGCCTCCGAGACCGCGGCTATTCTGGACCGCTCATGTGCGGCATCGCCGGCATTCTGTCGCTCTCGCCCGACGCGCCCGTCGATCCGGACGCGCTGCGCTTCATGGCCGCCCAGATCACGCACCGCGGTCCCGACGATGAGGGCTACTACGTCGACCCGCAGCGGCGTTGCGGCCTCGCGTTCCGCCGGCTGGCCATCATCGATCTCGACACCGGCAACCAGCCGCTGGCGAACGAGGATCGCACGATCTGGTCGGTCTTCAACGGCGAGATCTACAACTTCCGCGGGCTGCGTGAAGAGCTCAGCGAGCAGGGCCACCGACTGGCCACCCGTACGGATGGCGAAGTGCTGGTGCACCTGTACGAACGCGACCCGGCCCGAGTCTGCGAGCAACTGGCCGGCATGTTCGCGATCGCCATCTGGGACCAGACGCGCGGCCGGCTCCTGCTCGCCCGCGATCGGCTGGGCAAGAAGCCGCTCGTCTACGCCATCGCCGACCGGCGGCTCTACTTCGCCAGCGAGGCCAAAGCGATTCTGGCGGTGCCGGGCATCTCCCCGCGGCTCGATCCGCAGTCGCTGCACCGCTACCTGCTGTACCAGTACGTTCCCGCGCCGCATTCGATCTACGTCGACTTTCACAAGCTGCCGCCCGGGACGTGCCTTCAGCTCGACGCCGACCGCCCGTGCGATTCGATCCCGGTCCCCTACTGGCGCGTTCCCCAACCGCCCCCCTTCGCCGGCACGTACGAAGACGCCAAGCAGCAGCTCGGCGAACTGCTCACGCGGGCCGTCGAGAAACGCCTCATCGCCGACGTGCCGCTGGGTGCCTTTCTCTCCGGCGGCGTGGATTCGTCGATCGTTGTGGCCCTGATGCGGCGGCTGGGCGTGTCGCCCTTGCGGACGTTCTCCATCGGCTTCCCGGATCGGCGATACGACGAAACCGCTCACGCCCGCCAAGTCGCCGAGCGTTTTCAGACCGAGCATCACGAGCACGTCGTCACGCCACAGGCCCGCGAGATCCTCGATACGCTCGCGTGGCACTACGATGAACCCTTCGCCGACTCGTCCGCGATTCCGACGTACTACCTGTCGCGGTGGACGCGTGAATCGGTCACGGTTGCGCTCACGGGCGACGCCGGCGATGAGTGCTTCGCGGGGTATGACCGCTATCGCGCCGTCCAGTTGGCGGCGCGGCTCGACGTGCTGCCGCGAGGGTTGCGGCGCGGGCTCGTTCGGGCGGCGGCGTGGCTGCCACACGGCCGGCCGAAGACGCTCGGCCGGCGGCTGTACCGGTTCCTGACGGCGATGGGCGAGCCGGCCGCGCGCCGCTATCTCGCGTGGATCAACATCTTCACACCCGAGATGCTCGCCGCCGGCTATCACCCCGATTTCGCCCGGCAGATCGATTTCGACGAGCCGATCGCGTGGTTCGAGAACCTGTACGAGGCCGCTCCCGGGCCGCCGGCGAATCAGGCCGTGCACGTCGATTTCCACAGCTATCTGCCGTACGACCTGCTCACGAAGGTGGACATTGCGTCGATGGCCTGTGGCCTGGAATGCCGCTGCCCGTTGCTCGACCACGAGGTCGTCGAGTTTGCCCTGTCGCTGCCGCTGGAATGGCGGCTCGGCCCCGGCGGCGGCAAACGGATCCTCAAGGACTGGGCGGCCGACCTGCTCCCGCCGGAGATCCTGAATCGGCCGAAGATGGGATTTGGCGTGCCGATCGGGGAGTGGTTCCGCGGGGAGCTGCGCGATCTGGTCGAGGAGACGATCCTCGGGCCGCATGCCCTGGCCCGGCGGGTGTTCCGGGGGGAGTGGTTGGAGGGGTTGGCGGCGGCGCACTTATCGGGCCAAGCGAACCATGAACATGCTCTTTGGGCCCTGCTGATGCTCGAATTGTGGGCCCGACGGTGGCGGCCGGCGGGGGTGTAAGAGCCCCGGTGTGCCACTGCTCTTGAGCAGTGCTTCTGGTCTGCTGGGGAAACGTGCGTTTGTCGGGAGTCCACGTCGGCCACGGGGGGCCGACGCTACGGGGATGGCGAGGTCAGGCGGGGGTTGGCGGACAACGTCCGACACGGAGGTCGGACGCTACGGCGTGCCGTCGGACATGCCGGCGCCTTCGGCTTCGGCATGCCACGCTTGCGCGGTCTCCAGTCGCCCTACCGTGCGATCCGATGAAGGATATGGGAAGTCCCCTAGCCGGGATGTCCCCAGCGATTTGCTATGCTGATTGACCAGAGCGAAATTGACGCCCTACTCTCCCAGGCGGACGACCTGGCCACCGAGGCCGCGCTCGTTGCGCCACCCCCACCGCCGCCCCCCAAGCGGACGCGCGAGCTGTACGTCCCCAACGATCCCGAGGTCAAGCGACTTCTGCGCATCCGGGTGCCGGTGATCGTGCGGCTGGCGAATCGGGCGATGGCGGTGCGGGCCGTCCGCCGGCTGGCCCCCGGCTCTATCATCGAGTTCGAGAAGAGCGTGGACCGCCCGCTCGATCTGCTGATCAACAACCGGCCCATCGGGGGCGGCGTGTGCGTCAAGATTGGCGAGCACTTCGGCCTGCGCCTGACGCAGGTCGAGGACCGGGTGAAGCGCATCCAGTCGATGGGCGCCTGATCAATCCCCGCCGGAATCGCCTCTTCCGCCCCGAATCCTCTCACGCATTCGACCGAGTAGCAGCCCGATTTCCTCCAATCCCAGCAGCTTTGCGGCGAGCAGGTATACGCCGCTGCCGACGCTGAGCAGGCCGAGCGTCTCGACGGCTCGCGACGGCAACGTCCAGGGAATGGCCGACACGAGCGGCGCCACCACAGGGCGCAGCGCAGCGAGCGCCGCCACCGTCACGCCGGCCGCGATGAGCATGCGAGTGAGTGCGGCGAGTGTGGACCGGTCCAGCAGCTTCACCGGGGCACGGCGTCTGAGCAGGACCAGCCCGACGACGACCGACAGGCTGAACGTGATCGCCGAGCTGATCGCGAAGGCGGCCTCGCGAATTCCGTCGAACCAAACCATCGTCAGCGTCAGGACGACGTTGAGCGGCAGCACGGCGGCGCTGATCTTCAGCGGCGTCCACACGTCGCCCAGGCTGTAGTACCCCCGGAGCACGATGTGCTGCGCGCAGTACGCCCACATCGCCACGCCGTAGAAGATGAGCACGTACGCCGCCCGCGCCGTGTGCGCGGGCGTGAACCGGCGGTATTCGAACAGCAGGCGGATGATCGGCTCGGCCAGGATCATCATCACCGCCCCGGTGAGCAGCCCCTCAAAGATCGCCAATCGCAGCGTGCGACGGACCTCGGCCGACCAGGCGGGCCAGTTACCGCGAGCGGCCTGTCGGCTGAACGCGGGCATCGCCGCCGTTGCCAGTGAAATGACGAGCACGCCGAGCGGAAACTGGTAGAGCCGCTGGGCGTACGTGACGGCGGAGAGGGCCCCTTCTTCGAGCGGATAGGCGACGGCGCCGCCGAGCCAGCCGATGCGTTCGGGCGCGCCGGCTTCGTGCGTGAGCAGGATGCAGATCTGGGCGTCGAGATACACGCCGAAGGCGAGCACACCCTGGCCGAGGGCGACGGGCACGAGCAGGCGAAGCATGCGTTTGACGGCGGGATCGGAAGGCTCCCACCGCCAGCCGAGCTTCACGCCACAAGAGCGCAACACGGGCCGGAGGAAGAGAATCTGCAACACGCCGGCGACGACCACCGAGACGGCGATGACGTACACCTGCTTCGCGGGCTGAGCTGGGTAGAGTCCCGGTCCGACGCCGGCGATGGCGGCGATCATCGCGATGTTAAGCAGGATCGGCGCCAGGGCCGCCGGCACGAAGCTCCCCACGCAGTTGAGAATCGCCGACAGCAGGGCCACGACACAGATGGTCAGCATGAACGGCAGCATGAGGGCCGTCAGCGACAGCAGGAGTCGACGGGCGGCGGCCTGCTCGGGATCGTCGGGGCCGAGGATCCAGACGAGGAGGATCACGGCCTCGATGACCAGGACGATGACGGTGAGGGTTACGGACAGGAGGGCCAGCGTGCGGGCCAGCAGCCGCCAGGCGGGCTCGTGTCCGTCACGTTCGAGGCACTGCGTGAACGACGGCACAAACACCGCGGCCATCGCCCCCTCGCCCAGCAACCGGCGGAACAGGTTCGGGATCTGAAACGCGTAGACGAACGCATCCTGAACCCAGCGCAGACCGAACGCCTGCGCGAGCAGAACGTCGCGGACAAGTCCGGTAATGCGAGAAAGCAGGGTACAGATGGCGATGAGCTTCGCCGACCCGACGACGCTGCGCTGCTCGGACATGGGGAGGATGATATCCCTGCCGGCGGCGGCTGACTATGCGGGCGATGGGAGCGCAAGAACGACCCGGCAGGCCCCAGTGCGAGGCACGCCGGGTCGTCCGATAAGCAGCACCCGCCTAGCCCCCACGGCTGTGCGAGTGTCCCCTCGTTCCCTACGCGAAGATCTGCGGGAGTTGCTCCAACACCGCCTTGACAACGGTGCCCGTGTCCTCAGTGGCGTCGTTCAGCAATCCCTGGAAAAACGCTCCAATGAACGTCGAGGCGAGCGACGTCGCCGCATCGCCCACGCCCGTGAGCACACTTTCGCGGACGTCCGGATCACAGCCGGTCAGGACGAACGTCGTACCCCCGGTCACCAGGCCAAGCCACCACAGGCGGCAGCGGGTCAATGTCGCACGCATCGGGTTCTCCTTGGACTCCTGTTCCGGTGACCGCCGCGCCAGGGCGTGCCGCCGGCGAAAAACGTCTCTGCCATTTATCATCGGACGTAGACCGGTCCGAGTTCATCAGGACTCGGGACCTTCCCCGCCGACGGCCCCCGCGGGGCGGCTACTTATTGCCCCCTTCGTCCTTTCTGGAGCCGCTCTCGGCGGCCTCACGCTGCGACCGCGTGGGCAGCTTCTCGAGGCGGGGCTTGAGCTGGCGTTCGAAGATCAGGCCGATCGGGCTGAGGAGCTTCTCCCGGGCCTCACGGAGCTTGGCAACTTCCTGCTTCTGGGCGTCGTCGGTGGGGTTCTTCAGCTCTGCCAGCCGCTGGTCCATGCGCTCGATCTGTTTCTGCCGGCTGCGCATGTAGCGGGCGGCCTGGTTCTGGCAGCTCTTCAGGATCTTGTTCGCCTGGTTCTGCTGATCCTCGTTGAGCTGGTACTTCTCGATGAACTTGCGGACATACGCCTCCCATTCGCTTTCGAAGTTGGTCTGCCCCGCCGGAGTCTTCGACGGGCGGCGCTCGACCTTCCGCCCCCGCGGGTCCGCGGGGGTTTTCGTCTCCGGCGTGCGGCGTGGCGTTGGCTGCACGTTGGCCGGCTGTTGGGTGGCCCGGCGCTCCGCGGTCATCGGCGGCGTGCGGTGAACGTCCGTGGGCACGACCGAGCGGCGCGGCTGGACTTGCGCCCGCTTGGCGGGCGTGACGGCCTGCGGCGCGGCCTGTACCACGATCGGTTCCGCGGTTCGCACGCGAGCTTCACGCTGCCGGGCGGCCCGGTACCGGTACGGATTGCGGAACTCGTCCACCGTCATCTGGCCGGTGATCACCCGCTGAAGCTGGTCCTCCGTCGTCGCGAAGCTCTCGTTCATGAGGCGGAGGTCCTCGTCGTGGATGATCCGCTGATCGTCGGTGAGGATGTTGCGCCACTCCGAGTTCGCGTCGACGATGATGATCTTCGCTTCCTGGTACAGCGGCATTACTTCACGGCCCCAGGCGACCAGCTCTTCCGCCGAGATCTCCGCCGCCCCGCTGCGAACCTCGAAGAGGCGGTCGACGACGTCGGCCAGCTCATCGTGATGGCTGTCGAGGAAAGCGTCGACGCGGTCGCGGACGAACTGCTCGGTATAGGCGCGCTGCTCGTCGGAGAGGTCGTACTTGCGGGCCAGGACGCGGAGGTAGTTGTCCATCAGCGCGTCGACGTTCAGCATGGTGCTGAACGGCCGGCGTTGTCGCTGGCTGTCCTGGGCGAGGGCAGACCCGGCGCAGACGGCCAGGGTCAGCAATACGACCGCCGAGCGAGTAAACGTCCGAGAAGCCATGGCAACGCTCCCAGCACGAACCACATGGACCCGCCGCTCATTGAGCGGCCTGACACCCAGAAGTATTATACTTCTTTTCGGCCATCCGGTTGCGAGCGGTTTGGCCGGCCCGCCCCAGCCCCGGAGTGAGCATGAGTCTGCCGGCGCAGCCGCCGCCTGCCTGTATCTTCGACCTCGACGGGACGCTTGTCGACTCTTTGCCCGACATCGCCGGCGCTCTGAACGATTGTCTCGACCTGCTGGGGCTGTCGGTTCGGCCGGTCGAGGATTATCGGTACATGGTCGGCGAGGGGATCCCGATGCTTTGCCGGCGGGCCATTGGGGGGACGCACCCGCACCTCGTCAATCGGCTTGCTGAGCTGGCCCGTGCGCGGTACCGGATCCGCCCGCTCGGGAATACCAAGCCCTATCCCGGTGTGACGGAGATGCTCGATCGGCTGCGGTCCGGCGGAACGCGGCTGGCCGTCCTGTCCAACAAACCCCACGAGCTGACGACCCGGATCGTCCGCACCCTCTGGCCCGACGACCGCTTCGCCTGCATCCAGGGCTACGTCGAGGAGCACCTCCGCAAGCCCAATCCCCACCACGTCCTGGAGATCTGCGAAAACCTGGGCGTTCCGCCGGCGGACACTTGGTTGGTCGGCGATACGCCCACGGACGTGGAGACTGCGGTGCGAGCCGGGGCCCACTGCCTCGGCGTGACTTGGGGATTCCGCACACGAGCCGATCTCGAAGCCGGCGGCGCCACGCACATCGTCGACCGGCCGGACGAGGTCGTCCCGGGCTGAAGCGGCGGGAGAGCTTCCGCGAGGCGGCGGCTCGTGGTACGCTGTCGAATCTGGCGCCGCTTGGCGCCCAACCACGGAACCCACCTTGGGAATCACGTATGAACGACAACGGAACCCGGTTTGAATTCGTCAGCGGAGCCGGCGCAGCCCCCCAGGCCACCGTCCTGCTCGTGCCCCTCCTGGCCAAGCCACAGACGCCGCTCGAACTGGTCACGCGCGTGGACACGATCTGCGACCAGGCCGTCTCCGACCTGATCGCGGTGAAGGCCGTCGGCGACGACGTCGGCCAATTGGCGCACACGACGCGGTCGGCGACATACCGGCGGGTGATCGTGGTCAGCCTGGGCGAAGCGGAGAAGCTCACGCCCGAAACGGTTCGCAAGGCTGCTGCGGTGGCGGCGCGGTGGCTGATCTCGGCGAAGATCGCCCGGGCGGCCCTGTGGGTGGACACGCTGGTGGCGACGGGTGTTACTGGTGCGGTGGCCGAATGGGCGGCGGGCATGACCGTGGCCGGTTTCCGTTTCAACGAGTACAAGAAGCCCGATAAGGACGTTCCGGCGAAGATCCGGATGCACGTCTGTTCGAGCGAGGCGGAACACATCCGCCGACTCCTGCCGCAGATCCGCGAAGAGGTCACCGTCGCCGAGGCTGTCAACTATACGCGGCGCCTGGCGCACCTGCCGGGGAACGTCATCAATCCGGCGACGCTGGCTGCGGAGGCTCGGAAGCTCACGGAGAAGTCACGGCTGAAGTGCACGGTGCTGGAGGCGGCACAGGTCAAGAAGCTGGGGATGGGCGGGCTGGTCGCGGTCGGAGCGGGAGCGACGCCGGGACCGTGCCTCATCCAGATTGAATACAAGGCGGCACCGCGTTCGCGGCGGCTGGTGGTGCTCGTCGGGAAAGCCATCACGTTCGATACGGGCGGCTACTCGATCAAGCCGTCGGCCAACCTGGATGCGATGAAGTTCGACAAGTGCGGCGGGACCACCGTGCTGGGCATCATGAAGGCCATTGCCGACCTCAAGCTGAAGTGCAACGTAATCGGCCTGGTGCCGGCGGCGGAAAACGCCGTCTCGGACCGCGCCTATCGTCCGGGCGACATCGTGACCATGCTGAGCGGCAAGACGGTCGAGATCATCAGCACGGACGCAGAGGGCCGGCTGGTGCTGGCCGACGCCCTGACGTACGCGCAGAAGAAGTTCAAGCCGACAGAGATCATCGACCTGGCCACGCTGACGGGCGGTGTGACGGTCGCCCTGGGCAAGGAAGCCGCCGGCCTGATGAGCAACAACGACGAGCTGGCCGCCGAGCTGGGTGAATGCGGCCGGCGGACGCGTGAGCGGCTGTGGCGCCTGCCGCTGTGGGACGAGTATCGCGAGTTGATCCGTGGCACGGAGGCGGACATCAAGAATTCGTCCACCAAGCGCGAGGCGCACGCCATCGTTGGGGGCATGTTCCTGAAGGAATTCGTGGCCGACGCCGTGGCCTGGGCCCACCTGGACATCGCCGCCGTCGCCACGAGTGACGAGAACGGCGGGCTGACCGGCAAGGGCGCCACCGGTTTCGGGGTGCGGTTGCTGGTGGATTACCTCCGGCGATAAGGCGGCGCCGGCGGGTGCCGCGGGAGTCATAGCATGTCTGACGACGCTGCTCGTCCGCCGGACGCGGTTGATCTGCCGCGCATCGAGCGGGCGGTGCGTGAGATTCTGATCGCGGTCGGCGAGGATCCGGAGCGGGAGGGATTGCAGGATACGCCGCGGCGGGTGGCCCGCATGTACGCGGAGCTGTTCGACGGCCTGCGCCGCGACGCCGAGGAGCATCTGCGGGCGATGTTCGACGAGGATCACCACGAGATGGTGGTCCTGCGTGATATCCCCTTCAACAGCATGTGCGAGCATCACCTGTTGCCGTTCACCGGGCACGCGCACATCGCGTATATCCCGGGCGGCAAAGTGCTGGGGCTCTCGAAGCTGGCCCGCATCGTGGATGTGTTCGCCCACCGGCCGCAGGTGCAGGAGCGGTTGACGTCGCAGATCGCAGACCTGCTGGCTCAGCGGCTGCGGGTGAAGGGCTGCGCGGTGGTGCTGGAGGCGGTGCACACGTGCATGACGACGCGCGGCGTGAAGAAGCCGGGCAGCGTCATGGTCACGTCGGCGCTGCGCGGGCTAATGCAGACCAGCCAGAGCACACGAGCCGAGGCGCTGGCCCTGCTGTACAAACAGTAGGCTCGCGGGCGGGGCACGCGGGCATGTCGTTGGACAGTCGCGCGGGGGCCTGTTAACCTCTGCGCTATGGCATCCACTCGGATGCGGAGGAGGCTCATCATGATGCGTCTGATTGCTGCGCTCACGCTGGTCGCATTAGTGGCTGTCGGCCCGGCCATCGCGGGCGACCCACCCCGGCCCAATCTCGAAAAGCCGGTGGATTACATCAAGTGGTACAACGACGAGTTCGGCAAAGGGCTTCGCGAAAACGCGGCAGACCTGTACCGCGAAGCGGTGGCCGACTTCGAAGTTGACGAGGAAACCTCCGACCTGCTCGCCGCCGGCGCGGACGGCACGTGGACGGAGGAGCAGGTCGAGCCGCTGCGGGAGCTGATCAACGAACACGAAGAGAACCTGAGGAAGCTCGCGGAGGGCGCTCGTCTCAGCGATTGCCATTTCCACCTCGAGTCGGAGTCGGGCGTAGCGTTCGAGATTGAGCTGCCGGAGTTCCGGCTGCTTCGGGCCTTGGCGCGGCTGGCTGCGACCCGCGCCCGTTTCCGGTTCGCCGAGGGCCGGATCGACGAGGGTATGGACGACGTATGCGCTATGCTTGGCCTAGCCGAGCATCTGCGGCAGCAGCCCCTGGTGATCTCATATCTCTTCGGCCTCGCTTGCAGCGCGACAGCGTACGATGTGCTGTACGACCTGCCGCTCGTTGCGACCGGGCTGGTGGACTACGAGAAGCAGGTGCTCAGCAAGCTGAACGCGGTGGACCGCGCGCCGCGTTCACCCACGAAGCAGATCAGCGGAGAGAGGGCCTGCGCCTTCGATTTCGCCCAGCGGTTCCTGCGCGATATGGACAGCGACGGGCGAATTGACTACCTGGCGGCGCCCAACATCCCCGGCATGAGCAATCAGAGCGTCCCCGTCGCTCCGCCGCAGAGGTTCGACGAGATCATCAAGGAAGTGGACGCCATGTACACGCGAATAGGCAAGCTCTACGACGGGGACTACGCCGTCGCTCGCAAGCGGGCCGATACGCTGGAGCGGGACCTTGCCGCCAAGAAAGGCACAATAGTCGGCATCCTCGTCCCCGGGCTGACCGAGGTGATGCGGCTCTATTACCGGGTGCGCACCGAGCGTAACGCCTGCCGCGTCATGTTCCATCTGCACGCCTGGCACGCCGAGCACGGCCGCTGGCCCGAGACGCTTGCCGAGGCTCTGTCCAAGCGCGTGCTCCGCAGGTTCTCGGACCCGTTCTCCGATAAGCCGTTCGGTTATCGGCTCCAGGACGGCAAGCCCGTGGTCTACTCGGTCAGCCTGGACGGCGTCGACAACGACGGCGACGCCGGTGGCAAAGACAAGCCAGACTGGCATGACGCCCCCGACTACGTCTTCTGGCCCCGCCCGAAACCCTCAACGATCCCGCAGCCGGCCTCACAGCCCGGGGAGTAGTCCCACCCGCCGGTGCTGAGCGCCTCCGTTCGGCGGTCCGTTTCAGACGGTCGGCGTCCGATTGCGCCAGGACCCCGGAAAAGCTGTCCTGCCCGCCCGTCACACCTGTTGTTCCAGGATGAAGCCCCCCTGCGCGCAAGACGATAACTACTGCGTGTAGCCGGCTGCCGCTGCCGCGCAGACCCTGCGCTCGGCGCGGCGGTGCCGGCGAGCCTCGATACAGGAAAACCGCAGCAACGAACGAGAGGTTGCCCCATGTATGCCATCCCAGCGCCGCACCGCGGAACGCCCTGGATCGCCCTACTCGTCCTGGCCCTGCTCACCGGACCGGCCTATGCCCAGGACATCGTCTACCAGGCTGTGCAGCTCGGCACGCTCGGCGGCGGCTCCGGCGACAGCGAAGGCTGGGCCATCAACGACTACGGCCAGATCGTCGGCCGCTCGCACAGCTCCGCCGGCGAGCCGCACATGTTCCACTGGGAAAACTACGAGATGCTCGATCTGAACATCGAGCTCCAGTGGGATCGGCGGATCCAACAGCTCATCTACGGCGTGGGCTTCGACATCTCGAACACCGACCTGATCGCCGGTGCGACGCAGTGCTCGCCGATGTGCCCGCCCGATGAGCTGGACTCGGACGTCCCCGGTGGCAAGTACGTCCACGCCTGCCTCTTCCGCCCGGCCGTCATGAGCGATCTGGGCACGCCCTATCCCGGCGACGGACTGACGATTCTCGGCACGCTCGGCAGCGGCCTGTACAGCGCGGCCACCGGCGTGTCGCCCGGCGGGCTCTACGTCGTCGGTTGGTCCGACACGAACACGTATGGGAGCTTCCACGGCTTCCTGGTCACGCCCGTCAACGGCGAGTGGAGCGACCGCTGCGTGATCTGCGACGACCCGGCGAACACGCTGCTGAAAGATCTGGGCACGCTGCGCACGCCGGACGAGGTTAGCAGCGCCACCGCGGTCAACGACGCCGGCCAGGTCGTCGGCTGGTCCTACACCGAGTTCCCCGGCGACACCGCCAAGAGCGGATACTCCGCGTTCCTCATCGAGTTCCCCGGCGACACGAACGCTGACGGCGTCCTCGACCAGTGGTCGGTCGATGCCAACAGCGACGGGGCCAACGACCTGATGATCGATCTGGGTACGCTCGGCGGGCACAATAGCTGGGCCCGCGACATCAACAGCGACGCCATCGTCGTCGGGGAGTCGGACGTCGGTGACTGGATGACGCAGGCGTTCCTCTGGCACCCGGACACGCGGACGATGCTGCCGCTCGGTACGCTGGGCGGCGAGAACAGCAGCGCCTGCGCCGTCAACAACGTCGGCCAGGTCGTCGGCTGGGCCATGAACGCCGACGATGACAAGCGGGCCTTCATCGTCAATCCGCAGGATACCGACGGCAACGGTCTGCCCGACCGTTGGTTCGTCGACGAGGACAACGACGGCGTCAACGATCTCATGACCGACCTGAACTCGCTGCTGCCCAGCGGCTTCGGCGTGCGTCTCACCGAGGCACGCGGCATCAACGACAGCGGCCAGATCACCGGCTGGGGCACGATCGGCGCCGGCGACAACGTGCAGCGCATGGCCGTCCTGCTCATGCCCGTTCCGGCGAGCGGAGCCGGCGGCGGCGGTGGCAGCACGGGCGTTCGCCAGGACGCCGTCCTCGAACCCATCGAAGCCGACGTCAACGGCGGCGGCGACGACGACAACACGGTCGATACCAGCGACGGAACCAGCGCGCCGCTGACGTTCGGACCGCTGCACTTCCTGTGCGGCATGGGTCTGAACAGCATGGTGCCGCTGGCGCTCGCCGGCCTGTGCGGCCTGAAGCTCGGCTTCGGCCGGCCGCGTCGCCGGCTGCGCTGAAGACGTTCCCACTCTGCAACGGTCATTCCGCGACAGCGTGCGCGCGACTATAATCGCGCGCCGCGCTGACGCGCCGACAGCCGCGCCGCGGCCGATGAATGACCATGCGTCCCACCGCCCCGAACAACCTGATCGCCGGCTTGCCTCAGGACGAAGTCGCCCTGGCCTCGCCCCTGTGCCCGGTAGACCGCCTACCCCGTCGGCGGCGTAACCAGATCTGCATCCTCATTATCGCCGTCGGCCTGGTGAACTTCCTGGCGTACACGCTGGGCTACGCGATCATCGGCGGCGACGCACACAACGGCTACCGCCGGCAGGTCACGGCGACCGACGGGACCACGCGGCAGGCGTACTTCGTGCGGGGCGATCATGTGCGGAGCCTCGCCGGCCGCGAGACGCAGGTCAGCCGCAGCCTGTGGATCTACAGCTACCTGCACTCGATCACGGTGCCGCTGACGTCGGGGGCGCTGATCATCAGCATGCTCGTGCTGGCCCGCCCGCACATCATCGCCACGATGCGGCACGGGTGGATCAGCGGACAGACGTTCGTGACGGCGTTCGGCACGATCGTCATCCTGGCGACGGTCTCGGCCACGGTGCTGCTCGTGGGACATTTCGTCGCCGAAATGGGTGGGTCGTAGTGGTGGACGGGGTGGCAATCGCCGACTGGCTGGCCGAAGAGGGCCCTCTCGCCCAGCGTTTGCCGGGCTTTGAGGTTCGGCCCGAGCAGCGTGAGATGGCGATGGTCGTCGCCAAAGCCTTCGAGGACGGCAGACACCTAGCCGTCGAGGCCGGAACGGGTATCGGCAAGACGTTCGCCTACCTTCTGCCGGCGATCGAGCAGGTCGCCCGGAACAAACGCCGGGTTGCCATCAGTACGCACACCATCGCGCTACAGGAGCAGATCTTTCAGAAGGATCTGCCGTTTCTGCAGGAGGCGCTGGGCGTGCCGTTCAAGGCGGAGCTGGTCAAGGGCCGCACGAACTACGTCGCCCTTCGCCGGCTGAAGCAGACGAGCGAGCGGCAGAAAGCGTTGTTCAGCGATCGCAAGCTGCTGACTGCGCTGCACGCGATCGAGGATTGGGCGTACGAGACGGAGGACGGCTCGCTGAGCGATCTGCCGACGTCGCCGCCGGCGGAGTTGTGGGACAAGGTGCGCAGCGAGCACGGCAACTGCCTGGGGCGGCGGTGCCCGACGTACCTGGCGTGCTTCTATCAGCGGGCTCGCCGGCGGGCCGAGGCGGCCGACATTCTCGTGGTCAACCACGCCCTGCTGGTGGCCGATCTGCTGCTCCGCCGGGAGGGGGCGAGCGTGCTGCCCGATTACGATCTGGCGGTCATCGACGAGGCGCACACGCTCGAACAGGTGGCGACGGATCATCTGGGCAACAGCGTCTCAAACGCCAACGTGCAGCACGTGCTGGCGGGGCTGTTCAACGAACGGACGGGCAAGGGGCTCTTGGGCAGTGTCGGCGATGATGGGCAGCGCAAGGCGGTGACCACGGCGCAGTCGGCGGCCACGCGGTTTTTCAACGACCTGGCGGCGTGGCAGCAGCACCGCGGGCGGGCCAATGGGCGGCTCGTCGCGCCGCGACCGGTGCCCAACCCGCTATCGCCGGCGCTGGCCGAGATGGCCAAAGGGCTGCGCGGGTTGCAGAAGAGCCTGCCGCGAGAGGAGGATCAGCGCGAGCTCGGTGCGCAGCTCGACCGGGCCGAGGGGCTCGGTCAATCGCTCGAAGCCCTGCTCGAACAGAATTACGAGGAGCACGTCTACTGGATCGAGCATGATGCGGCCCGGACGCGGCGGATCGCGGTCTGCGGGGCGCCGCTCGACGCCGGGGCGTTTCTGCGGGAGATGCTGTTCGAACGGGTGAAGAGCGTCGTGCTGACCAGCGCGACGCTGACCACCGCCGGCGATAGCAGCTTTTCGTATTTGCTGTCGCGGCTGGGGACTCCGCCGGCGGAAGCGGTGCAGCTCGGCTCGCCGTTCGATTTTGCCAGGCAGGTGGTCGTGCACGTGGAGGCGGGGATGCCGGACCCGTCCAGCGGTCGGCGGTTCGTGGAGGCGGCGGCCACGGCCGTCACGAGCTATCTTCGCCAGACGGAGGGGCGGGCGTTTGTGCTATTCACGAGCTACCAGATGCTGGGTGAGGTCGCGGCGATCGTGCGTGCAGACCTGGAGGCCGACGGCTACACGATTCTGGCGCAGGGGGAGGAACTGTCGCGCTCGCGCATGCTGACGGCGTTGCGCGAGACGCCGCGAACGGCCATCTTCGGCACGGACAGCTTCTGGCAGGGTGTGGACGTGGTCGGGTCGGCGCTGTCGAACGTGACGATTGTGAAGCTGCCCTTCGCGGTGCCGGATCGGCCGATGGTCGAGGCCCGCGTCGACCTGATCCGCCGGCGCGGCGGCAACCCGTTCAACGATTACCAGCTTCCCGAGGCGGTGCTGAAGTTCCGCCAGGGGTTCGGCCGCCTGATCCGCAGCCGGAACGACACCGGCATCGTGGTCATTCTCGACCCGCGGGTGGTGACGAAGCATTACGGGCGGCGGTTCCTGGACAGCCTACCCCCCTGCCCGCAGGAGGTTTCCCAGCAGCCTTGGTGAGGCGCCGGCGCAGAAAAGAGCGGGAGGACGCCGAAGCATCCTCCCGCATCGAGGTCGCGTGTGCGCTGCGACTAGCGTGAGATCAACTGCACGAACGGCCCAATGTCGAAGTTGTTGAGCTGGCCGTCCTCGTTGACATCACCGAACATCGGATCGCACTCCGGGTATTGCTCGGCGTAGCCCTCGGGGTTGGTCAGGGCCAGCACGAACGGGGCGATATCGAAGTTGTCGACGACACCGTCACAGTTCAGGTCGCCGGTGCCGGACAGCGTCGCGATGCAGCCCCACTGGCTGAGGCTGGTCGTCACCAGGTCAACGTTTCGCGCCATGACGCCGAAGCAGTAGGTTATTTCCGGCTGCAAGCCGTACACGACGAGGTCGTCCCAGTCGCCCAACTGCTGCCAGACGGCGTCTTCGTCATTCGTACCGGTGGCGTAACCGAGCTCGTCGATCCACTGACCGTCCATCGCCGGGTCGCCGGTGGTGTAGGCGCACTGGATGGCGAACTCGGTGGTGGCCGGGTTGCTGGCGGGATCGATCGTGACGGCGATCGTCTGGGCGCCGGTGGCGACAAGGGTCGGGCGGCCGGGGCGCATGGCCAGTGTGTAGGCCGAGGCCGGGTCGCTGTAGCCGGTCTCGTTGCCCGAGCCGTCACGCGCCTTGACCTCGTACGTGTAGGCCGTGTTGGGCTGGAGACCGGTATTGGCGTAGCCACGCGTGGGCTGCCAGCCGCTGTCGGCGCCGCCCGAGCCGCCGGAGACGAGGTGGAAGTAGTACTCGATCGCGGGCGAACCGCTGTCCGAGGCCTCGACCGCACTCATGGTGACCTGCGTGTCGCTGGTCGCGGCCGGAAACAGTTCGAACTCCATCGGATCGGGCGTGGGCGGCGTCACATCGGCCGGGCCGAGAACGTTGAGGTAGAACTCGCCGGTCGCAGCATCGTTGCCGGCAACGCGGATGTAGTACGTCTCGGCCTCATACACGTCCACGTCCAGGCAGGACTGGAGGGAACCGACGTCGCAGATGTCGCTATCGTCGTTGCAGGCAAGCTGGTTGGCCGCAGTGCCCGGACACCCGGTGTGCACGGACAGGACGGTGTCCAGAGTTGAGCCGCAGGTGTCGAGGTAGAGCGTGCCGTCGGCCTTGGCGGTGTAAGTGTACCAGACGTCGGGGGAGGAGTTGGACGAGCCGCAACTGGCGGAGCCGTCATTGGTGGCGTCGCTGGTGTGGCCCTCTTCCGTGCCGTCCTCCACGTCGCGAGCGTCGGAGCAGTCGTCGGCCGGTCCCGAGGGCGGGAAGGGCCAGAGCATCGTATGCGACTGGAAGACTTCGGCGCGGTTGCTGGGTCCGCCGGTCGATTGGGGCTCCTGGGCCCAGATGATGATCTTGATGTTGCTCTGGTGGGACCAGCTATACGAATCGAACGTGAACTGCCGCTCCACGGTCTGGCACTGACCGGGACTGAGGTAGATGTCCTGGGTGGCAGCGGCCTGCTTGAAGCCGTTGCGGCAATAGCTGGGGCTGGTCGGCCAGTGGTCGAGAACCTGCACCATGTAGATGCGCATGCTCTTGGCCGTGCCACCGGCCTCCATGCAGATGGTGGCTTCGACGTTGTAGGTGGTGCCGCTGACGAAATCGCCGGTGGCGGTGATGATCACGTCCGTCGGCAGGACGGCTCGGCTGTTAAACTCGTTGTAGTAAAGGGCATACGTGTGGCTGCCGCTGTGCTTGACCGTACCGTCGAAGTAGGTCGTCGGATACCCGGTGGCATCCTGGTAGAAGCTCCAGCGGGCGTTGGCCCAGGAGGTTTCGTAGTCGTCGCCGCGGTGAATCTGGACAAACGAGAACGTGGTCGGGTAGTTCTCCATCAACTGGGCCAGGATCGGGCCGGCCTGTGCGCAATAGCTGCACCAGGTCGCGGTGAATTCCTCCCCCAGCACTGTCCGCGTCGCTCCGGAGGCGGTTACGGGCATCGCTGCGAGAACCACGATCGCCAGGATCCCCCCGAGCCACAAGCTTCTCCGTGTGTAGCTACAACAGCCTTCCATCTCCATCTCCTTGAACGGTGTCCCAAAGCTGCTTCACCGGCATCGATTTGGGGTAGTCCCACCCCAATCGACCGGAACGGTCGCCGGTGCCTCCATGAGACAGCGTACTCAATTGATGGAAGGGTTGCTACCTTTTTCGGCCCCTTTTGCGCGCACAACATCCCTGTGGACCCTCAGAGGGGCCTGAAGAGGCCCGGGTGGGGGGCGCCGCAGCGTCCCCCACTCAGGGGGCTTTGCGCTGCGCCTAGCGCGAGATCAACTGCACGAACGGCCCAATATCGAAGTTATTGAGTTCACCGTCCTCGTTGATGTCGCCAAACAGGCGGTCGCAGTCTGGGTACCGCTCGGCGTAGCCCTCCGGGTTGGTCAGGGCCAGCACGAACGGGGCAATATCGAAGTTGTCGACGGTACCGTCGCAGTTCATGTCGCCGAGGCCGGACAGCGTCGCGGCACAACTCCACTGACTGAGACTGGTCATCACCATATCCACGTTCCGCGCTTTCACGCCGAAGCAGTACGTGATTTCCGGTTGCAAGCCGCGCACCGTGAGGGTGCCCCACGCATCCAACGACTGCCAGACAGCATCCTCGTCATTGGTCCCGTGGGCGTAGCCGAACTCGTCGATCCACTGGCCTTCCATCGCCGGGTCGCCGGTGGTGTAGGCGCACTGGATGGCGAACTCGGTGTAGGCCGGGTTGCTGGCCGGATCGATCACGAGGTCCATGTTCCGGCCGCTCAAGGGGGTGAGCGTCGGGCGACCGGGGCGCATGGCCAGCGTGTTAGCCGAGGCCGGATCGCTGTAGGCCGTCTCGTTGTCCGAGCCGTCGCGCGCCTTCACCTCGTAGGTGTAGGCCGTGTTGGGCTGGAGACCGGTGTCGATGTAGCCACGGTCGGGCTGCCAGCCGCTGTCGGTGCCACCCGACCCGCCGGAGACGACGTGGAAGTAGTACTCGATGGCCGGTGAGCCGTTGTCCGAGGCCTCGACCGCACTCATGGTGATCTGCGATTCGCTGGTCGCGAACGGAAGCAGCTCGAACTCCATCGGATCGGGCGTGGGCGGCGTCACGTCGGCCGGGCCGAGCACGTTGAGGTAGAACTCGCCCGTCGCGCCGTCGTTGCCGGCGATGCGGATGTAGTACGTCTCGGCCTCATACACGTCCACCTCCAGGTAGGACTGGAGGGAGCCGGTGCCGCAGACGTCGCTGTCGTCGTTGCAGCCGAGCTCGTTGGCCGCGGTGCCCGGGCACCCGGTGTGCACGGACAGGACGGTATCCAGCGCCGAGCCGCAAGTGTCGACGATGAGCGTGCCGTCGGCCTTGGCGGTGTAGGCGTACCACACGTCCGGGGACGAGTTGGACGAGCCGCAACTGGCCGAGCCGTCATTGGTAGCGTCATTGGTATGACCGTCTTCGGTGCCATCCTCGATATCGCGGGCGTCACTGCAGTTGTCCGCCGGTCCCGAGGGCGGGAAGGGCCAGAGCATGGTGTGCGACTGGAAGACCTCAGCGCGGTCGCTGGGTCCGCCGGTCGATTGAGGCTCCTGGGCCCAAATGATAATCTTGATGTTGTTCTGGTTGGCCCAACTGGTGCTGTCGAACGTGAACTGTCGTTCGACGGTCTGGCACTGGCCGGGGGTGAGGTAGATGTCCTGCGTCGTGGCGCCCTGCTTGAGCCCGTTGCGGTGGTAGTTGGGGCTGCTCGGCCAGTAGTCGAGCACCTGCACCATGTAGATGCGCATGCTCTTGGCCGTGCCACCGGACTCCATGCAGATGGTCGCCGTGACGTTGTACGTCGTACCGCTGATGTAATCACCGGTCGCCTCGATCAACACGTCGGTGGGGAGCACTTGGCGGCTGTGAAATTCGTTGTAGTAGAGGCTGTAAACGTGACTGCCGCTGTGCCGCACCGTGGCGTCAAAGAACGTGGTGGGGTAGCCGGTGAGGTCAACGTAGAAGTTCCACCGGGCATTACCCCAGCTCGTGCCGTAAGAGTCGTTGTAGTGGATTTGAACGAACGAGAAGGTGTTGGGATAGTTGTTGAGTAGTTGGCTTAAGACGGGACCCGCCTGAGAACAATAGCCTCAGCCGGTGTTGGTGAACTCTTCGCCCAGGACGACACGGGTAGCCCCGGAAGCCGTCATGGGCGTCGCTGCCACGAGCGCGGCGCCCAGGATCCCCCAGAGCCAGAGGCTTCTCCTTCGGTCGCTGCTACAGCCTTGCATCTCCATCTCCTTAAACAGTGTTTAGATGGCAGCGCCGGCGCAACAAGACATGGGGCAGACCGGCCCCACCCTGCCGAAACAGCCACCGGCGCCTTCTTGAGATAGCGTACTCAATCCATATGGCGGTTGCCAGACCTTTTCCCCCCCCTTACCATCCGCCCCAAACGGACCTCGCCTGTCGGCGGGGATCGTTGACGTAACATGCTCGACCGAAACGGTTTACGGCCGTCACGTGCGGACCGCTCTCTTCGCGGGTAAACGCCTGTATGACGCCAGTCGCGACTGCGTCCGACGCCCCCTGCCGGCTCCTGGTCGTCGTCCCCAACTGGGTCGGTGACGTCGTGCTGGCCTCACCCACACTGGCCGCCCTCCGAGCCGGGATGCCCCGGGCGCGGATCACCTACCTCCTGCGGCGGTACGTCGGCGAGATCGTCGATGGCTGCGGCTGGCACGACGAGTGCGTCTACTGGTCCCAGCGCGGCGGCAAACGGGAGGGCGGGTTGCTCCGCCTGGCCGGCCGGCTGCGGGCCGGGCGCTTCGATCTGGCGGTGCTGCTGACGAACTCGTTCCGGTCGGCGTTGACGGTCCGGCTCGCCGGCATCCCCCGTCGAGTCGGCTACGCCCGGGAACTGCGGGGCTGGCTGCTGACGGACCGGCTCCGTCCGCTACGACGTGACGGCGTGTTCGTGCCGGCCAGCGTGCTCCCCTACTACGCGAAGCTGGCCGAGCACGTGCGTTGCCCCGTGACCGATTACGGCCTGCGGCTGGCGGCCAGCCCCGAACAGCAGCGCCAAGGGGCGGCGCTCCTCGCCCACTACGGCCTGGACGACGGCCGGCCGTACGCCGTCGTTAACCCCGGGGCGAAGTTCGGCGCGGCCAAGTGCTGGCTGCCGGAGCGCTTCGCCGAGCTGTGCGACCGGCTGCACCGCGAGCACGATCTGCGGCCGGTCCTGGTCGGTAGCCCGGACGAGGCCCCCCTGATGCGGCAGATCGCCGAGGCGACGACCGAGCCCACCGTCTGCTGTGTTGAGCCGGGAACGACGCTCGGCTCGCTGAAGGTCGTGATCGGCGGGGCGGCCCTGCTCGTCTGCAACGACACCGGCCCGCGGCATTACGGGCTGGCTTTCGGCGTGCCGACGGTCACGCTCTTTGGACCGACGCACCAGGAGTGGACAGACACCGGCTCTTCGGCTGAAATCAAGCTTCAGGTGTCCGTCGACTGCGGCCCGTGCCAGTTGCCCCGCTGCCCGCTCGACCACCGCTGCATGACCCGGCTGACCACCGACATGGTCATGCAGGCCGTGGCGGAGTTGCTCGGCCGCCGGGCCTCGGTTCCGTCGCCGACGGACGTGACGACGCATTGACTACCAGGGCCATGGCCATGCCGGCAGTGGATTACATCAGTGTCGATCCCGCCTACCGCGAGGTGCTGCACGCCGCCGGGCTGACCTCGGTGGACAGCATCCTCTCGCGGTTGGACGGCGATGTGGCCGCCTGGAGCCGCAGCACCGACACGCTGCATGTTCCCGGGCCCGCGGGCGGCCCCGGCTTCTACCTCAAACGCTACTACTACGCGACGTGGCGGAAACGCTTCCGAACGATGCTCCGCGGCACGTTCTTCGGCGTACACCGCGGTGAGGCCGAGTATGCCGCGTTGCAGGCGATGCGGAACCTGGGCATTAACGCGGCGCGACCGGTCGCGTACGGAGCGCGGCGACTCGCCCATTTCGTCACGGCCTGCTTCCTCATCACCGAGGAAGTCCCCGGCAGCACCAACCTCACGACGTTCGCAAGTGACGTGGCGGCCGGGCGGCGAGCGCTGACCCGCGCCGAGCGGCTGGCGATGATCGCCCGCCTCGCCCGCCAGGTCACCGAGATGCACGCCGCCGGCTTCTGCCACGGGCAAATGTTCTGGCGGAACATCCTCGTTCGGCGGGGGCTCGACGGGCAGCCCGAGTTCTTCTTCCTCGACGCGCAGCCGCCGCCATCGTGGCGACGCGTGAGCCCCACCGCGGCGTGGTGGCACCGCGAACTGGCCAATCTCCTCATCTCCGCCCTGCCGTTCACGACGCGCACGGACCGGTTGCGTTTCCTGCGGCACTATCTCGGCGGCCGGCTCAAGCCCGAGATCAAGGCTCACGTCCACGCCATCGAGGCCTGCTCGCGGCAGTGGCACCGTCACGAGCTGCAACGCATCAAGATGAACGACCTCTTCGAACGCTGGCGGCGTCAGCTCGACCTGGAGCACACTCCCGCAGCTCAGACCGAGGTGAATGCGGCCCGCGACGGAGCGTCGCCTTGACCTCCGGCCAGTGGACCGCCCCCGAGTGGGAGGACCGTCTGCGCCGGGCCGGTCTGAATGCCGCCACCGATCTGCTCGACCGCGCCCCCGATCAGCTTTCTCTCGCCGGCACGTGCGAATTGTTGAGCAAGCCGGGTCTGGCCGAGCGGCAACGGTGGCGCTGGACGCTGCCCGAGGGCGATGCCGTTCTCTACATCAAGCGGTACGGCCGCGCACCGTCTCGCATGCAGTGGGACCGCATCGTCCGGCAGAGCTCCCGGCACAGCCGCGGCTGGTGGGAACACACGCAGGGCAAACGGCTCGCCGGGGCGTACGTGCCGGCGGCCGGCGCCGTCGCCTGCGCCGAACGCATGAACGGGCTGATCGAGCAGCGCAGCGTTGTCGTGCTGGCCGCCGTCGCCGGCGATGGTCTGGACCGTGTGTGGACGCGGCTGTCGGCGGAAGGCGCTCCACTGACACGCGGCCTGGCCCGGCACGATCTGGCCGTTCGCCTGGGACGCTTCGTCTCGGCGTTTCATCAGACCGGGTTGTGTCACCGCGATCTGTACCTGTGCCACGTCTTCGCCGAACTCGATCCGGCCGGCACCCGCCCGCCGACGTTCACGCTCATCGACCTGGCGCGCACATTTCAGCCACGCTTGCGGCGGACGCGCTGGCTGCTAAAGGACCTGGCACAGCTCGACTGCTCGGCCCGGCAGGTCGGCGTGTACCGCACGGATCGGCTGCGTTGCCTGCGGGCTTACCTGGGGCTGCAAACACGGGCCGCCCGGCTCCGCTGGTACGCTCGCCGGGTGCTACGCCGAAGTGACGCCATTCTGCGGCGCATCGCGAGGAAGAGTGCATTGGCATGAAGGTCGCCATCGTCCAGGAGACTGTGGACGCGCGTCGCGGCGGTGCGGAGACGTCGACGCTGGAGATGGCCCGCGGACTGGCCAGCCTCGGACTCGACGTGAGCATTCTGTGCCGCGCGGCACCGCCGGATGTCGTCGATGAGCCGCGGCTGCGCGTGGTTCGGCTGCGGGCCGGCGGGCTGTCGCGGACGCTGCGGACGTTCAGCTTTCTCCGTGCCGTGCTTCGGCAGCGGCTCAGGGAGCACTTCGATATCATCCACGCTGTCACGCCGTGCCTCGCGGCGAATGTCTATCAGCCGCGCGGCGGCACATACCATGAGACGATCGAACGCAACCTGGCCCTCATCGACTCGGATGGGCTGCGAGCTCTGAAGCGCTTCGCCTCGCATTTCAACCTACGCCGCCGGTTCCTGCTGAACATGGAAGAGACATTACTCCGCAAGCGTCGGCACCGCGTGTTCGTCGCCGCCCTGTCGGCGTACGTCCAGCGGCAGGTGATCGAAGGTTACGGCTTCCCCGCCGAACGCACGCCGATTGTGTTCAACGGCGTGGATATTGCGCCATTGTCGGATGAGGAGATCGGGGCAGCCTGCGTTGCTGTGCGGACGCGCCTGCACCTGGAGCCGAACACGCCGGTCGTGCTCTTCGCGGCGCACAACTTCAAGCTGAAGGGGCTCGCTGAGCTGATACGGGCGTGGTCGCTGCCGGCCGCGGGGGCGACTGCGGGCCGCCATCTCATCGTCGCCGGCCGCGATCGACAGGGCTCCTACCGCCGGCTCGCTAGCAAGCTGGGCGCGGCAGAGACGATCCACTTCGTCGGCGCCGATCTGCCAATCCGTGAGCTCTACGCTGGCGCGGATGCGCTGGCTCATCCGACTTGGTACGACCCGTGCTCGCGCGTCGTGCTCGAGGCGCTTTCGCTGGGCCTGCCGGTCGTCACGACTCGCCACAATGGGGCCGCGGAGGTCATGCAGGCGGACCATCATGGCGTCGTCGTGGAGAGTGCGGCGGACGTGCCGGCGCTGGCGGCGGCGATCGACCGCGTGCTGGATCCGGGCGTCCGGGCAGCATGTTGGGCAGACGCGGAACGCTTGCGGGAGCAGGTGTCGATGGCGCGGCACGTCCGAGAACTGCGCCAGCTCTACACGACCGTCGTCGCCACGGAGAGACAACGGCTTCGGGAGCGGTAACGAACACGTCCGTCCCGTCGTGAGCGAGGCACGTCATCCGCGTCCGGATAGCGACCGTGCGCGGCTCGCCATTCAGGGCAAAACGCGTTGACTTGCCTGTTTCGGCCGCATAGGCTGGACGATACCTACATGTGCAAGAGAGGCATACGAGTCCTTTGGGGACGCGGTGCGCCGCCTGCGCTGGGCAGGCTTTGGCGGCCGGTGGTTTGCGGCGTGTAGGCGGCGCTGGCGGGAGAGGGACGAGCCTGCGACTGCGGAGTCGCACCAACACGAACTCGCGATCCGTGTCGTCCCAATTCCAGACACGGTTCACAGACAGGCCTTAGCGGAGGTAAAGGAAGATGAGCAAGGGACTTGTGTCGATTCGCCTGCTTCTGGTCGCCGCAATCGCGGTCGGCTTGTTGGGATCACTCTCGACCTACGCTGACGGCGTGTACTTCACCGAGCTCTTCGACGCCGCCGACAACGACCTCGACAACCTCAGCATTACCTTCACGCCCAACGGCTCGGGCGATTACTACGGCGGCTGCGTGACGCCGATCACCGCCCTGCCGACGGATCCCGCCGGCGGGACGCCGATCACGCTCTCCGACAACGGCGCGAAGCGGATTGCGCTGGACTTCAGCCAGGCGGTCGAACTGTACAACCTCGCCTACACCGAGTTCTACGTCGGCAGCAACGGGTACGTCACGTTCGGCGACGCAGACACCGGGTCGGTCGAGTCGCTGGCCGATCACTTCGACCTGCCGCGCATCTCGGCCCTGTTCGACGACCTCGATCCTACTCAGGGCGGCAGCGTGAGCTGGATGCAACTGGGCGATCGCGCCGTGGTCACGTTCCAGAACGTGCCCCAGCATGACGCCGGTGACAGCAACACGTTCCAGTACGAGATGTACTACGACGGCCGCATCGTGCTGAGCTACCTGGGTGTCGATGCCGATGACGGGCTCGCCGGCCTCTCGCAGGGCTTCGGTACCCCGGGCGACTACAGCGAGACCAATCTGTCCGGCCTGGACCCCTGCCCGGACTACTTCACCGAGTGGTTCGACGCGGCGGACAACGATCTCGACAACCTCATGGTCATCTTCACGCCGGACGGTTCGTCCAACTACTACGCCGGCTGCGTAACGCCGATCCTGGCCCTGCCGACGGATCCCGTTGGCGGGACGCCGATCACGCTTTCGGACAATGGTTCGAAGCGGATCACGCTGGACTTCAGCCAGACGGTCGAGCTGTACAACCTCGGCTACACCGAGTTCTACGTCGGCAGCAACGGGTACATCACGTTCTCCGCCGGCGACAGTGAGTCGGCCGAGTCGCTGGTCAACCACTTCGATCTGCCGCGTATCTCGGCCCTCTTCGATGATCTCGATCCGGGCCAGGGCGGCAGCGTGAGCTGGATGCAACTGGCCGACCGCGCCGTGGTCACGTTCCAGAACGTGCCCCAGCACGACATGGGTGACGCGAACACGTTCCAGTACGAGATGTACTACGACGGCCGCATTGCGCTGGCTTACCTGGGCATCGATGCTGACGACGGGCTCGCCGGCCTCTCGCAGGGCTTCGGTACGCCGGGCGACTTCGAGGAGAGCAACCTGTCTGAGATGCCAGCCTGCTACGCCATCGGCGACATGAACTGCGACGGCACGGTCAACAACTTCGACATCGCCCCGTTCGTGATGGCGCTCAGCAACCCGACCAACTACGAAACGCAGTACCCGACGTGCGACCGCTACCTGGCGGACGTCGATGGTGACGGGTCGGTCAACAACTTCGACATCAGCCCGTTCATCGCCCTGCTGCTCGGCAAGTAATCGCTGGGTCGCTCGGGTTAGCGCGAGAAACGGGACAAACCTCGGGGCCGTCCGGCGACGGGCGGCCCCGCTCTCTGCGCTGAATGAGCGTTACGCTGCCTGTATTTGCCGGACCAGGGCGGTCAGCTCGAGCAGGTCGGCGAATTCGTGGTCGGGGGTGTGATTGCCGACGTCGTGAATGCGGTGGATGCGGTTGACCCAGCCGCTGCGCAGGCCGACGGCGCGGGCGCCGCCGACGTCGCTGTGCAGCGAATCGCCCACGTGGATCACGCGTTGCGGCCGCCAGCCGCTGCGGGCCAGGGCTTCGTGGAAGATGCGCGGGGCCGGCTTGTACGAGCGGACGTCCTCCGACGTGATGACACCGGCGACCTCGATGCTGTGCCGCCGCAACGCCGCGTCGAGATCGGCGCGGTCCGCATTCGACACGATCCACACCGGCAGCGGGAACGTCGCCAGGAACTCAGGGACCTCGGGCTGAAGTGGCGGGTCACGCCAATACGCGGTCAGACGCGTCACGTAGTCGTCGGCGTCGACGGTGCGTTCCAGCGCGGTCATGGTTTCGCGCAGGGTGCGGACCTCCACCTCGAAGAGCGTCTCGAAGCGATCATCGTTCGACGTGTCCATCGCGTGGAAGAAACGTTCGCCCCAGATCAGGCTGAGCTCGCGAGCGCTCAGCGGCAGTGCGGTTTCGGCGATGACCTCGGCGCAGACGCTCTCCACGGCCGCCCGGTCGCCGGTCGTCAGCGTGCCGTACATGTCGAGGAACACACCGTCGAAACCCACAGAGAACCTCCTGCCCGCGCGGTCGCTCCGCTATACGCCGGGGTAGCGCTGCCCCCAGCTTCCCGTGAACACGATCTCACTGAGCGGTCGGCGTTCGCGCGGCGTCTCTTCCCGCTTCCTCAACTCGTCCGGCAGCGTCGCCGCCTCGCCCATGTAGCCCAGGGCCAGCGCCGCCACGGGCTGGTGGTCGGCGGGGATGGTGTACGTCTGGCGGGCCACGTCGGCGTCGAAGCCGGCCATGGCGTGCGCGTACAGGCCGAGCGCGGTCGCCTGCACGAGCATATTCTGCGTGGCCAGGCCGACGTCGTGCCAGGCGTGCACATTGCCCTGGCCGTTGTGGGCGAACTTCATGCGGGCCACGGAAAGGATCAGCACGGGGGCCGGCGCGGCCCACGAGCGGTTGAATTCGATCAGGCACTTTAGCAGCCGGGCGTGCTCCGCCGGTTGCTCGCGGGTGGCGACGATAAAACGCCACGGCTGGTCGTTGTAAGCCGATGGGGCCCAGCGGGCGGCTTCGAGAATGCTGGCCAGCTTCGCCGGTTCGACGGGGCGGTCGGCAAAGGCGCGGGGACTCCAACGCTTGCTCAGCAAGTCGTGGATTGGGTGGTCGGGGTGAGCGGTTTTGTCGATCATGGCTTCGCTCGCAGTTCGTTCGGCTCGTTGCGGTCGCGCCAGGGATGAAGGAACGGGGCGTCGGACCAGTCCCACAGACGCTCCGGGGCGAGGTCGATATCCACCGGTGACTTCATCCAGCGCTGCGCTGCCGGACTATATACGCCGAATCCTTGAAGGCCAACCGACCAGGCGGCCAGCACGATGAGCAGCACGCGTGCGGGGCGGACTCGCCACAGTGCGGCTACGACGCCGGACATGAGGACGATTACCGCCGGCATAAGTTCGGTCAGGAAGCGCGGGCCCCAGGCGTGCCCGCCCCACCAGTGGCGGTAGCAAGAGACGACGATGAGATGTACGAGCAGCCAGGCGAGCAGGGCCGCGGACAGCCGGCCGCCGATGCGTTTGTGCCATGCGGGCACGCATGCCCCGATAACCAGCAGGCTCAGCGGCACGTAGACGAGCAGGCCACGGGCGGGGCTGATGAGGTTGCCGGGCAGCGAGACGGCGAGGTCGGCACCCCACCGGCCCGGCTCGCCGGCGAAGGCGTAGGGACCGAGCACGCTGCCGTAGATGCTGAGGTGCAGGGTCAGGAATGGGGCGTAGGCCAGGGCGGCGCCGGCAACGAGCGTCGCCAGACGACACCAGTTGCGGCCAGTTGTCGCCAGGATGTACGCCGCGGCGAAGAGGGCTGCTGTTGGTCGGCAGGCGACGGCGAGGCCGAGGAAGACACCCTGAAGCAGCGCCGCGAGCAGGAACTCACGCTCGTGGCGGCTGTCCGCTGACGAAGCGCACTGCTCAAGAGCAGTGGCACACTGGGGCCGTGTTGCGCCGTCGGCGCGCGGTCGGGCATAGTGGAGCCATAGTACCGCCGCCACGCATAGGGCGACGGGGCCGTGCTGCCACAACGCCTGACTCGCGATGCTCCAGGTTGGGGTGGCCAGGGCGAAGACGATCATGAGAAATGCGGTGGGGCCGAGGTCGGTGATGCGCAGCAACACGAGGAACATCACCGCCACCGTCGCGGCCGCCAGGACGGAGGCGATGACCTTCTCCATCCGCTGCCGCATGGTCGGGTCGCTGAGGTCGCCGCCGATGACCTGGTTCAGCGCGACCCAGGGCACGGCCAGCACCGCCGGCCCGAGGCTGAATCGTGAGTAGTGGTGCCCGTCCAAGTCGCAGACGTAGTACGGCGGGTGGTTCACGTCGATGAACTCGTCCAGGGCGAGGTCGCCGTCGTGGACGATGCTCAGTGCAGTCTGCACCATCGGGGCTGTGTCGCCGGAGCCAAGCGTACGGCCGTTGCTCTGGTAGATCACGAGCACCGGTACGAACACCCACCAGAAGGCCGCTCGCCACGCCGGCGCCCGCTGCCCTGCGGCGTACGCCCGCACGTCGGCCGTCTGCCGGCGGATCGCCGCCATGCACCGGTCGCGGAACCGCGGGCTCAGCAGCCAACGCAGCCACGCACCAGCCAGCAGTACGGCCAGGCCGGCGGCTGGATGTCGCCAGTCGGCGATCGCCTGCGTGCCCCAATGCAACGTGAACCCCACGGCCAGCATGACGTGCAGGCCAAGGAGGCTCAGCGCGACCTGCACGATCAGTCCGGCGACGTCGCGAACGGCCCACGGCGTCGGCGGGTGCACGGCCTCGGGCTGGTCGTCTGGGGTGGTCATGGTGTGCGTAACGTATGCGAAGTGGGGAAGACGAGGCAACGAGGGCGGGAAAGGCAACCAGGCAACCCCTTCGACTCCGCTCAGAGTGCCGAGGCAACGAGGCAACAAGGCGTTGCGGACCTGGGTTGGTTGGCGAGGCGGGGGGTTCTCGACGATCGATGTCTGCGTGGCATGCCCAAGCGATAAGGCGCGGGCATGTCCCTCCCGATACACGGAAAAGACATGCCGGCGCCTGAGGCTTCAGCATGCCACACCAGCGACCTGGGCAGGCCACACGCTGTTGCGAGGTCGAACGTCTGCCAACGATCACCGTCGGCCACGGGGGGCCGACGCTACCAAGATCGCGGGAACGAACGTGCGACGGCGATCGACGTCCGGTACGGAGCCCGGACCCTACGAGGACGTTCGGTGTCCCGGCGCGCCGGGAGGCGCTACCGGTTAGCCCATGCGGCTGACGGCGCTTTCCACGAGCAGCATGTTCTGGCCAGCCATGCGGGCAACGTCGAGGAGGTACGACATGCTCGCCTCTTCCTCCACCTGCTCTTCGACATACCAGTTCAGGAAGTTGCGCGTGGCGTAGTCCTTGTCCTGCTCGGCCTGGGCGACGAGGGCATTGATCTGGCCGGTGACCTTCTTCTCGTGTCCGAGCGCCGCCTCGACCGCCGCCACCACGGACGGCCACTCGGTCGTCGGCGCGGGCAGGGCCTGGAGCGTCACCTTGCCGCCGGTCTCGAGCACGTAGTCGAGGATCTTCATGGCGTGCTGGCGTTCCTCGTCGACCTGCTTGCGGAAACGGGCGGAGAGCATCTTCAGGCTCATCGAGTCGAACTGGCAGGCCATCGCCAGGTAGAGCTGGGCGGCGAAGAACTCGTTGGTGATCTGCTCGTTGAGCTTGGCTTTCATCGCGTCGGACATCGTCATGGTCGGTCACCTCTCGTGGTTGAGGACTCTCGTCAGGCCACCCCGGCCCGGGGGGACAGGTCCAACTGCACGTGTTCGGAACGAGAACTGCAGAACTCCGGCCCGATGCGTCGGCCCCGCGCCGAGCCAGTTCCGGATTCTAGGCGCCTGGTTTCCGCCCGGCCACGCTGCCCCCGACGCCGGCTAGAACGAGAAGAGAAACTTTGCCACCCACCCCTGGGCACTGGCCATTCGTGACGTGTCGCGTTCGAGTCGCGCGGCCGCCGCCCGGTGTGGCCCGGCCCGCTCGGCGACGCCGCGGAGATCCACCGCCGCACAACGCCGGCCAACGCCGTCGAGCAGTTCCGCCGACCACACCGTGCTTTCCTTCACCGCGACGCCCGCCGGCCACTGCCCACAAAGCTGGAGCAGCGGCACGAGCCCCAGCGTCAGGGCTGCGCTCGCGGCGTGTTGCTGGTCCTTGTCGCCGGCCCGGGCCCAGTGCAGCAGGGTCTCCACCCCGCGAGGATCGCCGATCTGAAGCCAGCCGCGAGCCAGGCCGATCTGGTCCCACGGGTCCTCCGCCGCCGGCTGGGCGGCAGCCAACTCGGCGAAGCGGGTCGGGTCGATCCGCGCCGCCGCGAGCCAGGCGGCTTGGCGAACGGCTCCGATGTCGTCCGAGCACGCCAGCCTCGCCACGAGCGGGAAGTCGCCCGTCCGCCCGGCGCTGCCCAGCGTCTGCACGAAGCTCTCCCGGGCGCGGGCGTCGGCCTCGCGACCGGCGGTGAGCTGCTCGGCGATGTACTCGATGGCCCGTGGGAACTGCCCCTCGGCGGTCTTCCACGCCCCCAGCGACCGCTCACCCGGCCTTCTGTCCCGCAATTGCGACAGCACCGCTGCTTCTTCGCGGCCGGCCAGCACGACCCAGGTGGCAATCGCCACCGCCGGCACGGCGACGGCCAGCAGCACCAGCCCCCCCCACCGCCGCGACGACCTGCGGCCGGCTTCCGCTTTGTTCTCGGGCGTTAACGCCACGTACACATCTCCCGCCGGCGGCTGTGCCGGCCCGCGTATCCTAGGCCCCCGGATTGCCCGCGACTACCGGCACCGTTACACTACCGTGTTGATTTCACTGGCCCGAAGCGGATCGATCCCATGGCCAAGACGCTGTCCGCGAAGCTGGATGCCGCCCCGCACCGTTTCGCCCTCATCGTGTCCCGTTTCAACGAGTTCATCACATCGCGTCTGCTGAGCGGCGCGATCGACGCTCTCGTTCGGCACGGAGCGAGCGAGGACAACCTCACGCAGGTCTGGGTGCCGGGAGCATGGGAGGTCCCGCTGGCCGCCCGCCGGCTGGCCGAAGGCGGCCAATACGCCGGCATCATCTGCCTCGGCTGCGTCATCCGCGGCCAGACGCCGCATTTTGAGTACGTGGCAACCGAGGTCTCGAAGGGTATCGCCCACGTCTCGCTGGAAACGGGCGTGCCCATTTCCTTCGGCGTCATCACCGCCGACTCGCTCGAACAAGCCGTCGACCGGGCCGGTACCAAGGCGGGCAACAAGGGCGCCGACGCCGCGTTGGCGGCGATCGAAATGGCCAACCTGCTGCCTCTGCTCTCGTCTTAGGAGGCTCTCCGAGTAGTCCGCCGTGCGTCCTGCCCCCTCCATGCCCCGTGGACGTTCCCAGGCTCGCGTGCTGGCCTTGCAGGCCTTGTGCGTGCATGAAGCCGTCGGCGAGCATTTCGCCGAAGAGCTGAGCACGTTCCTGCACGACCACAAGACGCATCTCGACCTCGGCCTGCCCCGGGCGCCGCGGCCGGAGGTGCTCTCGTTCGCTCGGCGGCTGGTAGAGGGTACGTGGCGGAACCGCGCCCGGTACGACCAGATCCTGACCGAGACGGCCTCTGACTGGTCGATTGCCCGCATGCCGCCGGTGGATCGCAACATCCTCCGTCTCGGGCTGCACGAATTGCTCGAAGAGCCCGACACGCCGCCCGAGGTCGTCATCAACGAAGCCATCGAGCTCGCCCGCCTCTTCGCCGCCGAGGACTCCCCCGGCTTCGTCAACGGCGTGCTCGATGCGGCTCGCCGGCGGTTCGGCGTGCCCGCCAGCGCGGACGCGACGCCGCCACCGACCGCCAAAACAGAAGAAACCGGCGCGTCCTCGGTCTGACCGACCCGCGCCGCCAGCCCCGCACGAGGGACATCATGGGATTGTTCGATCTCTTCAAGAAGGGCCTGAAGAAGACGCGCGAGAAAATCGTCTCCGGTCTGCGCTCGATCCTGTCCGTCGGCCGCAAGATCGACGACGCCCTGCTCGACGAGCTCGCCGATGCGATGCTGACGGGCGATATGGGCCCGCGGGCGGTGATGAGCCTTCAGGAAGAGATCCGCAACGCCTGGAAAGGCGGGCAGATCAAGGAAGCGCAGGAGATCCTTCCGTTCCTCAAGCAGCGCATCGTCGATACGTGGAAAGAAGGCGATCGCGCCGTGCGGTTCGCACCCGCGCCCCCTACCGTCATCTTCGTCGTCGGCGTGAACGGCTCGGGCAAGACGACCAGCGTCGCCAAGCTCGCCCACCATCTTCGGCAGCAGGGTCATACCGTCCTCCTGGCGGCGTGCGATACGTTCCGGGCGGCGGCGATCGAGCAACTGGGCATCTGGGCCGAACGCGTCGGCGTCGGGCTCGTCAAGCATCAACCCAACAGCGATCCGGCGGCGGTGGCGTTCGACGCGTGTGAGGCCGCGATCGCCCGCAAGATCGACGTTCTGCTCATCGACACCGCCGGCCGCCTGCACACGCAGGAACACCTGATGCGTGAGTTGGGCAAGATCCGCCGGGTGGTGCAGAAGCGCATCCCCGAGGCGCCGCACGAGGTGATCCTGGTGCTCGACGCCACGATCGGCCAGAACGCCATCAACCAGGCGAAGGTCTTCTCCGAAGCGGTCGAGGTGACCGGCCTGTTTCTCGCCAAGCTCGACGGCTCAGCCAAGGGCGGCATCGTCGTCGGCATCCGCGACCAGTTGGACATCCCCGTCAAGTTCGTCGGCCTCGGCGAGACGATCGAGGCCATCGAGCCGTTCGACCCGAAGACGTTCGTCGAGGCGCTCTTCGCGGATCTGTAGACGAAGCGGCCTGACGTAGTGTCCGGGCTCCGTACCGGACGTCTTCGTAGCGCCGGCCCCCCGCGGCCGACGTCTTCAGCGAGCCTTCAGCCTTCAGCTACAGGCCATGTGCCGCGAGCCACAGTGTGGCATGCTGAAGCCTAAGGCGCCGGCATGTCTTTCCCGTGCACCCGGATCGACATGCCCGCGCCTGAGAGCTTGGGCATGCCACACCGACATCGATCGTCGAAAAGCTCCCGTCTCGCCAACCGACCCCCGTCCGCAACGCCTCGTTGCCTCGGCACCCTGAGCGCAGTCGAAGGGGTTGCCTTTCTTCCCTGCCTTGTTGCCTTCTTCCACCCTCACTCGCCGATCTGTAGCTCGTAAAACACCACCCCCGCGATCGGATTGTCGTAGTACGCCGGCACGACGCGGAAGCCGAGCGATTCGTACAGCGTGCGGGCGATCGTCATCGAACCCAGCGTATCCAGCCGCATGCGGGCGTATCCTGCCTGGCGGGCTCGTTCGATGATCGCCTGTGCCAGCCGGCGGCCGAGGCCCGTGCGGCGTAGCGCCGGGCGGACGTACAGCCGCTTCATCTCGCAGATGTCCGGCCCGCGGCTGCGCAGGGCCACACAGCCGAGCCACGCGCCGGCTTCTTCCGCGAGCAGCACGGCGCTCGCCGGCGGGGCATACGTTCCTGGCAGATCGGCTAGCTCCGCCGCGAAATCCTGGAAACACAGATCGTGCCCGAGCTGCGCCGCGTATTCGACGAACAGCTCGCGCGCCGCCGCGTAGTGCTCCGGTGTTTGTACTTCGATGATCCGCACCGCTCGTTAGCCTCCGGCCGCCGGCGTCACGGCTTCCGCGCCACAACCATGACCTCCATCTCTTCGAGATCAATCGGTCGGCGGCCCCAGTTGCCGGCGGTGCCGCCCCAGATGTGCTCGATCTCGAAACCCGCTCCGCGCAGAAGCAGGGCCAACTCGGAGGGAACGAACCAGCGTTCGCGAAGGTTGTGCGACCGCGGTCCGTTCGGTCCCTCCCACGTCATCGGTTGCAGCACCGTCAGGGTGACCGGGTCGAACCGACCGGCGGCGACGTCCTCCGGCGTGTGCGTCCGGATCGCCCGCAGGCCGTTCAGGGCGTTCATGACGAAACGTCCGCCGGGGACGAGTGACGCGTGAATGTTGCGCAAAATCGTGGCTTCGTGCCCCAGCGCATCGTCCTGATCGCCAAGCAGGCCGAATCCGCCCTCGCACAGGCACACCGCGGCGTCGAACCTCCCCGCCGGCGGCGAGTATTGCGTGATGTCGGCCTGGATCCAGTCGACCTTGACGCCGCGCTCAGCCGCGGCCTGGCGGGCCTGGTTGAGCATGCCGCTCGACTGGTCGATGCCGGTGACGGCGAAGCCGTGGGCGGCGAGTTCGACCGAGTGCCGCCCGGTCCCGCAGCCAAAGTCAACGACCTTCGCGCCGGCGGGCAGACCGAACAGCTCGATGAGGAACGCCACCTCGCGGACGGTGTCTTTGACGAATACGTTGTTCATGTACTCCGGCGCGTGGGCGTCGAAGAAGTCCTGCCATGCTTTGGCCATGCTCGCGCAGCCTCCATCGCCGGCCCATACGCCGCCGGCGACCTGCAATATACGCGTATGTCGCCGACGGGCACAGCGACACGAACGCTCCGTGCAGAAGTCGGCCGCCCAACGCAGCCCGCGTAGCGGGCGATGGAATCTAGCCCCGGGTGGAGCGCAGCGGAACCCGGGGATGCGCCCCCCCAACAAGCCCGCGTAGCGGGCGGCGGAATGCCCCGCCGGCTGGAACGCAACGCAACACCACACTACCATGCCCGAACGAACGACATACGCGGGGTGCAATCGTGGCCCATTCTCACACGAGCCTTCTGTATCACATCGTGTTCGCCACAAAGGAACGTCGCCCGTGGATCGAACCCGCCATGGCCGATCGCCTCCACGCCTACCTCGGCGGCGGCGTCCGGGCGGAGGGCGGGACGGCGATCATCATCAACGGCACGGCGGATCATGTGCACCTGTTGGCCCGCCTGCGCCAGGACAAGGCGCTGTCCGACATCGTCCGCGGCCTCAAGGCCCTTTCCTCGAAATGGGTTCACGACACCTTCCCGGCGCACCGCCGATTCGCCTGGCAGGCCGGCTACGGGGCGTTCACCGTCAGCGAATCTCAAACCCAGCGCGTGCGCACGTACATCGAGAAACAGGACGCCCACCACCACCGCACCACGTTCGACGAGGAATTCGCGGCGCTGCTGAAGGCGCATGGCATCGCCTACGATCCCAAGCATCTGTGGACATGACCGCTTCCGCCGCCCGGTCCAGCCCGCGAAGCGGGCGACGGAATCCAGCCCCGGGTGAAACCCGGAGAATCGGCCCCCCCCCCCACCCCCAGCCCGCGTAGCGGGCGGCGGAATATGGGCGCGGTGGAACCAACCGTGCCGCGTTCCGTCGCCCGCTACGCGGGCTGAAAAGGAGGTGGTAACGCTGCTTCCCCCGGGTTCCGTCCGCCGCTGACGGCCCTTTCGCGCAAACCCGTTCGTCGCCACGACCGTGACCGCCGCGCAATCCGCGCACTCTCCGCGGCGGACTGCACCCGGGGCTATATTCCGGCGCCCTTCGGGCCCGCACGCCCGACGCGCGGTACCCAGCGTCTCCCAGCCCCATGGCATTCCCCGCGTCTTTCGCCGATTCGTATCTCCCCCCTCCCGGCGCCAATGTCCGCCAGAATCAGCCAGAAGGCGCCAAACTCCGCCAGCCACCAACAACCCCCAGAACTCGATTGGCCCCGCCCCCAACGCGCGCCTATGTTTCAGGTGCTCACGCGCGCCCGGGCCCTCGTGATAGCCCTACGGGCCGCCGGGCGAGGAACGATAACCGTACTTGCGAACAATCAGCCCCTGGCCACCGAACCGCCAAGAGTCTCATTTACGGCGCGCGCAAACATGAGCACCTTGAGACTCTTGAGCCCCGGCCGAGGTTGGGAGTCAATCTCCAACACTGGGTGGGGCAGGCGTCTCGCCTGCCGTCTGGGCCTTGGAATCAACGAATGTCGGGCGGGACGCCCGACCCACCCGGGATCAATCCCAGAACTCGCCCGCCGCTACGGGCCGTGCTGGGCGAGGACGACCGCCAGCGGCTGGTAGCGGCGGTCTTCGCCGACGAGGGCGTGCCAGAGTTGGGAGGCGGCGTTTCCGCCGGGCAGGCCGAGGTGCTCGAAATGGGGGGTGCTGGGTTCGCCGGGGGGCGGGAGGCGGAGGCCCCAGAGGCTGGCGAAGACCTCCGGGCGGACGCCGTAACGCATGTCGCCGACGATGTCCTCACCGGCGCTGTCGTACGCCGTGAACCCGTCGGCGAACCAGCGGAAACGCTCGAACACGGCCCGGGCTTCGTCGCTAAGCGGGCCGCGGGCAGCGAGCGTGTCCGCCGTCACCAGCGGCGTCGATGCCCCGGGGCGCACCGCCGGCGCCGCGAAGAGCGGCAGGCGAATCGCGTCGGCGTAGATGCGGCCGTCCGCTTCGTAGACCGAGCGCCAAACGACCAGGTTGAGCGGCGTAGGCAGCGTTCGGCCGTGGACGATCTCCTGGCCGCGCGTCGCCGCCAACTCACGCTGCACGGCAACGGCTCGCCCGTGCTGCATGGCACCGAGGCCCATGTAGAGCGTGCTGAACCCGAGCGCGGCGACGGCCCAGCGCGGTTGCCGGCGGCGGACCGACCAGATCAGCCCCGCCAGCAGCAGCGCGGTGTAGACCGGATCGACGATGCCGATCCAGTCGAACGCCACGCGGGCGTTGGTGAACGGCCAGAGCAGCAGTGTCCCGTACGCCGTGCACGCGTCGAGCAGTCCGTGTGTGGCATAGCCGATGAACGCCGCCAGCAGCACCAGCCAGCGCTTGCCGGCGAAGCGTCGCGACAGCAGAAACGGCAGCGCGCACAGCAGCGTCCCAACAGGGATGAACGCCAGTGAATGGGTGAAATGTCGGTGGAAGCTCTGGCCGCCGAGGGGGTCCATTGCCGGCCGGATGAGAATATCGAGGTCGGCGGCGAGGCCGGCGGCCGTGCCGATGAGCCACGCGCTGCGCGGCAGTGCCCGCCCACAGACGACCTGCGCAGCCACCCCACCCAAGGCACCCTGCGTCACGGGATCCAAACAGCCAATCCTTCCCGACGCGCGGCGCGAGCCGTCCACTCGGGCGTCACTACCGCGTTGATGTCGATCTCAAAGCACTCCGTCCCCTGCCAGTCGCCGGCATGCGCAGGCGCCGCCACCGCAACGTCATCAGGGGTCCCGCGCCGCCCGGCTTCGGCCCCCTACCGCGGCCGCGAAGGTTTTCCGGATAGTAGATCGACTCATCGCCCGAATCAAATTGACAGCGGCGGCGGTTTCCCCGAGGCGTTTCCGGCGGTACGCTGCTGGCCATGCGACACGTGCTTGCGGGAATTATCGGCCTGCTGCTGCTCACCGGTTGCCAAGGGCTGGGCAGCCAGCAGAGGCTCTGGCTCGATCAGGGTGAACAGGCGTACGCCGCGGGCCAGTACACGCGGTGCATCGAGCAGCTCAGCCGCTTTCTGACCAGCGCCCCCAATACGCCGGAAGCGGAACGGGCGGCGTACGTGCGCGGACTCGCGCAGATTCGCTCCGGCCGGCGGCTGGCGGGGCGCAACGATCTGAACCGCTGTGCGCAAACGGCGAGTAATACGGACGTGCGCTGGCGGGCACTCACCGTGCTGGGCACTCTCGACTATGAGGATCAGCAATGGGGGACGGCGGGTCGGAGCTACGCCGCCGCCGCGCAGATCGCCCCGCGTCTGCCGCCGACGGACATCATCCTGTTTCGGCTGGGGGTTTGCTATGAGCGGACCGGGCAGTGGTCGTATGCGCTGATTCCGTACCGGCGGATTCTGACGGAGTTCCCGACGAGCAGCGTCGTCGCCGACGCCCAACGCCGACTTCAGCTTCGCGCGGACCATTTCTCGGTGCAGTGTGGCGTGTTCTCGTCGCAGGAGAACGCGCAGCAGATGGTGAACGATCTGCGCCGGCGGGGCTTCGACGCGCAGACGCGCGTCGAGCCGCGCGGCGGCGTGCGGATGAACGTGGTGCTAGTCGGCAAGTTCGCCCGGTACGACGAAGCGGTGCGCGAGTGGGACCGCGTGCGCAGCGTTGTGCCGAAGGCAGTGCTGTGGCCGTAGCCGCCGGCAACCCGGAGAAATCGCCATGACCCGTGACGAAGCCTGGACCATCCTGTGCGAATACACGCAGAACGACTCGCTGCGCAAGCATGCGCTGGCGGTCGAGGCGGCGATGCGGCACTACGCCCAGCATTTCGGCGAGGATGAGGAGCTGTGGGGCGTGGTCGGTCTATTGCACGATTTCGACTACGAGCGCTATCCGAATCCACCCGATCACCCGGCGGAAGGTGCCAAGATCCTCCGGGCGCGCGGCATCGACGAGGTCATCGTCGGGGCCGTGCTCTCGCACGCCGCGTGGAACACTGACGAGTACCCGCGCGACTGCCCGCTGCGGAAGGCGCTCTTCGCCGTGGACGAGCTCAGCGGCTTCCTGATGGCCTGCGCGCTGGTCCGGCCGACGAAGCTCGAAGGCCTCGAGCCGAAGAGCGTGAAGAAGAAGATGAAGACGCCGGCGTTCGCGGCGGCGGTATCGCGCGACGACATCAAGGCGGGGGCCGAGCTACTCGACATGCCCCTGGACGATCACATCCGGCATTGCGTCGAGGCCCTGCAAGGCTGCGCTGGGGAGCTGGGTCTCGCCTGAGTGGGCGAGGCGGCAGGTCCGAAAATCCCGCCGACCCTGGCGGACACTTCGTGACAACCAAATAAAGCGGCTCGATCTGCGTTACCCAAGGATAGAGAGCGCTGATGAATGTAAGTCCGGGAGCGGGCCGACCACTGGCCGCCGACGAGCGCGAGCTACTCGACCGGCTGATCCGTGAGTTCGGACCACGGCTCCTGGGGTACGTGCGGCGGACGTATGGCCCCCGGATCGACGCCGAGGAGATCGTGGCCGAGTCGTTCTGCCGGGCAGCGGCGAACATGCCGACGTTCAAGGCTTGCGATCGGCAGGATTTGTACCTGCTGACGACGGCGCGGAATCTGTGTCGGGACCGGTTCCGGCGGCAACGCGACACGGGGACGGGGGACGGCCTCGACCAGTACCCCGCGTCGATCGGCCGACCCGACAAATCGGTCACGCAGACGGAGCGGCGCGAGGCGCTGCTGGCGGCGATCGACGGCCTGCCCGTGGTGCAGCGTGAAGTTGTCACATTGCGGCTGTCGGGCACGCTGAAGTTTGAAGAAATCGCCCAGTTGCTGGGCGTGCCGCTGGGAACGGTGCTGTCCCGTATGCACGCCGGCCTGCAGCGGCTGAAGCAGAGATTGGGCAGTAGCGATGAACGCTGACTTCCACGATGAACGGGTCGATCCGCAGGCGAAGGAATTGCTCCGGCTGGCCTGCGATGAGACCGGGCTGGCCGGGCCGAGCGACGGCCTGCGGGCGCGGCTCGAAGCGGACGAACGACTTCGCACCGATCTCGAACAGAAGCGGGCGCTGGTCCGTGAGCTGCGCGATGCGCTGACACCCGAGCCCCTGCCCAGCAGTCTCCGTGCGGAAATCGACCTGCGGCTCGATGAGCAGGCCGGCGGCACGCGAACGCTGGTTCTGCCCCCCTACCGCATCGCCGGGCTTGTTGCCGCCGCGGCGGCACTTGTGCTGGTCGTGCTCGCGCCGCCGAGCGTGCCGACGCAGACGAACGACACGGCGACTGCCGTCACGTTGACTGCGGAAGATGTGACGGACATCGCCGACGCCTTCGCGCTAATGGCCTGGAACGGCAGCGTGGACTACTCGCTCGAACAAGTGAGCGCCGACGTCGCCGACCTGGACGAGCGTCTGGAGCAGCGAGCCGAGGCGGGCGGCGGGCTGCCCTGGAGTGCTGATGATGACTGGGACGCCCCGCGTGAAGACCACGGCACGGGCCAGACAACGCCCCCCGCGGCCGACGAGATCTGTCGCGGCGTGCGTCCTGGCAAAGGAGTCACGAAATGTTGAGATGGGTGATTGCGGGCGGGTTGGTGTTGTTCGTAGCGTTAGTGGTGAACCCAGTGGTGGCGACCGACCCACCGCCGCCGGCGCAGAATCCGCCGGCGGTAGACGAGCCACCTCAGCCGGAAGCGCCGCCGGCCGAAGTCTCGCCGGACCGTGAACCCGTCCCGCCAGCGCGGCGTCCGGCGGCGGGGCCGATCATGGGTCGAGGCGGACGCGGTGGCGTCGCGGTGGGCGGCGGGCGTCCAGGACTGCGACCGGAAGCGCCGCTGGGGCCGCTGATGCGGCTGTTGGCTGAACATCGGCCGGAGCTGGCGGAACGGTTGGAGCGGGTGCGGCGTGAGGATCCGAAGCGTTTCGAGCGGATTCTGATGGAGGCGCTGGCGCCGCGGATTGAGCGGGCACTCGACGAAGAGGCGGAAAGGCCGTTAGGACCGCGCGGCGGGCTGCTGCCGCCGGGCGAGCGTCCCGCGCCGCCGCCGGAGCAGGCGGAGTTCGAGCAGCGAATGCGAGCGTTGCATGAAGAGGAGGAGCACCTGGAGCGGCACTCGCAGGAGCTGGCGCAACGATTGCGCGAGCTTCGGCGGGATGACCCGAATCCGGAGGCCCGTGAGGGTCTGCGGCGCGAGCTGATCGAGACGATACAGCGGCATTTCGACGTCCGCGGCGAGTTGCGGCGGGCGGAGGTGCAGCAGATGGAGCGTGAGCTGCGCAACCTGCACGAGCGGCTGGAGCGGCTCCAGCAGGACCTGGAGCGTCGAGCGGAGCAACGAGAGGTGATCGTCCGCCGGCGGGCGCATGAATTGCTTGGCGAGGAAGGTGCCGGCTGGTAGCGAGCGCGCGTCTGACATACTGTTCGGGCACGAACGTGTGGCGGCGGCCGGGACCGGCGGGTTCCGGCCGCCGCCGGTTTAGCGGGGGGAAGCGGCGTACGCCCTTGCCGCAGCGTGCGACGCGGGTTACAACCTTTCAACGCTTGCGAACCAAAGTCGACAATGGAGCAACAGCGCATGACCGCCGCGGACAAGCTCATTCAGAAGATTCGAGATCGGAAGGCCCTGGTGGGCGTGATGGGGCTTGGGTATGTGGGGCTGCCCCTGGTGCGCGAGTTCTGCAACGCGGGATTCCGCATGATGGGTTTCGACGTCGATGCGAAGAAGGTGTCGATGCTCCAGGCGGGGAAGACGTACATCAAGCACCTGCCGGCGAAGATGTTCCAGCAGTTCATGAAGGAGGACCGCTTCACGCCGACGACGGACATGAAACTGCTGCGCAAGCCGGACGCGATCCTGATCTGCGTGCCGACGCCGCTGGACAAGATGCGTGAGCCGGACATGACCTACGTCCGTAACACGACGGAGGACATCGCCAAGGTGCTGCGGCCGGGGCAACTGATCATCCTCGAATCGACGACGTATCCGGGGACGACGCGTGAGATCGTGCTGCCGCTGTTGCAGTCGAAGGGCCTGAAGCTCGACCGCGACTTCTTCCTGGCCTTCTCGCCGGAGCGCGAGGATCCCGGGCGGACGGACATCACGACGAAGGATATCCCGAAGGTGGTGGGCGGCGTTTCGCGGACGAGCGGCCGCGTGGCCGCGGAGCTGTATCGCGGCGTGCTGTCGCGGGTGGTGCCGGTGTCGGCGGCGGAAGTGGCCGAGGCATGCAAGATCGTCGAGAACGTCTATCGCTGCATCAACATCGCCCTGGTCAACGAGCTGAAGATGGTGTTCGACCGCATGGGCATCGACGTGTGGGAGGTGATCGAGGCGGCGAAGACGAAGCCGTTCGGGTTCCAGCCATTCTACCCGGGGCCGGGGCTGGGCGGGCACTGCATTCCGATCGACCCCTTGTACCTGTCGTGGAAGGCGCGGGAGTTCGGGCGGCCGACGCGGTTCATCGAGCTGGCGGCGGAGATCAACACGTACATGCCCGAGCATGTGGTGATGCGGGTGGGCGAAGCGCTGAACGAACGCGGCAAGGCGCTGAAGGGCTCACGCGTGCTGGTGCTGGGGCTGGCGTACAAGAAGGACGTGGACGACACGCGCGAGTCGCCGTCGGTGACGCTGATCGAACTGCTGCAGAAGCAAGGGGCGAAGGTCGACTACCACGATCCGTTCATCGCCGCCGGTCCGCAGATGCGCGAGCACAACATCACGCACATGCGCAGCGTGAAGCTGACGGCGCCGAATCTGAAGCGGTACGATTGCGTGCTGATCGCGACCGACCACACGGACGTGGATTACGACATGGTGGTGAAGCACGCGAAGCTGGTGGTGGATACGCGAAACGCGACCGGGCACAAAAAGCGGCCGGCCGGGCGCGTCGTAAAAGCATAGGGATCTCTCGGCGAGGCGCGCCCAGCCGGCTCGAACCGGCGGAGACATAAGCTCCGCACGGGTTGTTTGGGGCTGGGTTGGCCGCCAGGAAACGGGCCGAACGTAGTGCCGCTGGTCCTCAATGCGGGCAGCTTCGCCCCGCTACGAGGCACCGTTCGGCCGGCTGTCTCGGGACACGAACCCAGCCGTGATTGGTCACTCTTCAGGCGGCTGGCGCAGCGACAGGTAGGCTGCGAGCAGCCGTGTCTACGGAAGCTACCTAGACTATTGAAGCGCCGCTCATCGCAGCGCGTTCCCCACGCGACGCGCCGCCTGCTGCGGCGGTTGTCCTATTGACATGTCCTTGTTAATTATCAACTCCGCTAGCGCGAGAGTCAAATCGAATTGCCGTCAGTCCGCGTGATCGGTCGCGGCTGGTGCACTCGTTTCGTCGTCACTCAGCGCGGCGTCAGCAGTGGATGCAGCGGCCTGCCGAGCCGCGCGACGCGCTGCAACGGCCTCCTGCCAGCGCTGCGCAAGATCGGCGGGGACGTCAGTGGTCGGCAATGGTTCGACCAATGAGGCGTCCCCTTCGCGGCTCTTCAGCAGGTGCGCGACGAGCCACGTTTGCTCCATGCGGATCGTGGCGTCGAGCGGCTCCGGTGTGATCGCGAACCGCGCACGCAGCCAGTCGACCGCCGCTGTCGGCAGCTTGCGGTCGGTGTGAATCGGCCCTTCTTCCAACCAGCCCTGTCGGAAAAGGAAGAGCTTCCATGAGCGGCGTCGTGATACGGGAACAGCGAGGAGGAAATTCAGCGCCTCGCCGCGATGCAGCAGTGGCAGCCAGCGGTCGTGCCATTTCCACGAATACGCGAGCTGGTGCTTGATCTGGCCGGCGATCTCGAAACGCTGCTCGGCCGCGGCCTGCTTCATGCGGACCTTGGCTTCGTCGATCCAGGCGCGAACCTCGCCACTGGCGTAACGCCATGCGGCACGGCAGCGCTCGACGTAGTCGGACAGCGGGGCCGCGCCCGTGCACGGTGCCGGACAGCGGTTCATCTCGGCGTAGGCGCAGGCCTGGCCGTGCGGGGCGCGCTGCACCTGCTCGGGGTAGCGGCAAAGGTCGAAGAGGTCCCACAGGCCGTCGAGGGCCTTCTGGCAGGTATCGTGCGTGAGCCAGGGGCCGACGTATTCGCCGGCGTTCTGCCAGATACGATCGGTGAGGCGGATTTCGGGGATGGGCCGCGACCAGTCGACGTGCAGGAACCACGCCGGCCCGAAGGAAATCAGCCGACGGTATTGCTTGGGGTACAGGCGGCGGGCCAGGCGGTAGTACCACCAACGACCCTCGAAAGCGGAGTGCACGTGTCGCCAACGAACGCCGCGAGTGATCTCGGCGAGATCGGCGCGGGCGGGAGCGGCTGCGTCTGCGCCCAACAGGCGGGCGATGGCCAGCCGGCGAAGGTCCTGCGTCGTGGCCAGTTGCACGGGGACTTTCTTCTCGGCCAGCAGGAGGTAGACGGCGGGACAGGCGGGCAGGCGGGCGAGCGTCTCGCGGTCCGGACGATCGGGCCAGAGCATCTCCTCGGGCAGTTCCTGGGTGACGAATTCATCCCCCACAGGCCCTTCAACGGACATGCGCTGTCCCCCTTGGTGCCGGTCCACGAGCGCGGCCGGGCACCTACATCGTCATCCCCATGATCTCCGCCTCAAAGACCATGGTACCGTTCACGTAACCCTGCGTGTAACAGCGGATGCGGCGCGACCGTACCTCGACCGTGCGGCCGATCACGACGTAGCGGCACGGGGGCTCGATGGCGCCGCGGAATTTGACCTCGTCGACGCCGACGAGGCCAACGAAGCCGCTGTGCTGAAACGCACGGTGCATCACGTAGCTGGAGAGCTGGGCCGCCGCCTCGATCGCCAGCACGCCGGGGAACAGCGGGCGGGCGGGGATGTGGGCCTTGACCCACCAGGCGTCTTCGCGAACGTCGTGATAGCCCGCGAACGTGCCATTCTGCTCGTCACAGAACAGCACGGCGTCGAGGAGCTCGAACTCGTGGCGCTGCGGATTGGACCGCAACACCTCGGTGTGATCGGCGAGGGGGTGGTCGAAATCAAGAATGTCAAGATCGAAAATCGGCGGTGGCGGCATGATCTTCCTTGTGTCCGGGCTGAACGCGTCCAGGCCGCACCGCCGAGACCGCGCAACCGGGCGATGATTACGTCGGATCGCCGGGGTTGGACATGCTCTGGTTCTGCGCCTCCTCGGCCTCGCGCAGGTCCAGCACACGTTTGCGCAGATCCTGGGCAGTGTTCTTGATGTCCTGCATGATCTTGCGGACGCGCGTTCCCGCCGCCTTGTTGCCGCCCACGGCCTTGTACACGTCGTCGGCGACCTCGTCGACCAGCCGCTTGAGTTTGAGGTATTCCTCCACGTCGTTCTCCGTCAGAGCAATGCGGAGACCGGCCGCCGCCGGTAACCGCTTCCTGGCTCGCCAGCCCACACGCGGCAGGCATCCTGCCCCATGGCAACTACGGGCAACTGGGCAGGTTCTAGCAGCCTTTTGCCCGAATTGCAAGGGCCCAACCGGACGGCAACCGACGGTCGGACCGGCGATATAATCGGGTCGCCATGGCCGACCCCGACGCCGCACGGCTCGAACACATCCGCGACCTCATCGCCCACCTGCCCCGGACTCCGGGTGTTTACCTGATGAAGGACCGGGACGGCGTCGTGCTGTACGTCGGCAAGGCGCGGGAACTGCGCAGCCGGGTCGCCAGCTACTTCCAGGAGTCGGCGGACCTGCTGGGGACGCGCGGGCCGGAGATCGCCAACATGGTCACGCGGGTCGTCGACATCGACTTCCTCGAATGCGAGACGGAGGTCGACGCCCTGCTCACCGAGAGCCGGCTCATCAAGGACATCCAGCCGCCCTGCAACGAACGGCTCAAAGACGACAAGACGTTCCCCTACCTCGAAATCACGACGCGCGACGACTTTCCGCTGGTGCGTGTGACGCGGCAGCCGCGGCTGAAGGGCAGCAAGCTATACGGGCCGTTCATCAGCGCGGCGGGGCTGCGCGATGCGCTGACCGCGATGCAGAAGGTGTTCAAGTTCCGGACGTGCGAACTGGACGTCCGCGAGGCCGACGAGCAGCGGCGGTTCTTTCGCCCCTGTCTGCTGCACGCCATCAACCAGTGCTCGGCGCCGTGTGCGGACATGGTGTCGCGCGAGGCGTATGCGGCGGATATTCGGCGGCTGCTGCGGTTCCTCAACTCGAAACGCAGCGCGGTCATCCGGCAGATGCAGAAGGAGATGCAGGAGGCCGCGGCGGAGCATCGGTTTGAGGATGCGGCGACGCTGCGGGATCGGATCAAGGCGATCGAGTCGCTGTCGCTGCAGGGGGACGTCGACGATCACGTGCAGCCGGAGGTCTTCTTCATCGATCCGCGCGCGGGGCTGGAGAAGCTCCAGCGGCTGCTGGGGCTGCCCGAGCCGCCGCGGATCATCGAGGGGCTGGATATCGCCACGCTGCACGGGGAGGCGTCGGTCGGCTCGCTCGTGTGCTTCATCGACGGGAAGCCGTACAAGGCCGGCTATCGGCGGTTCAAGATCAAGACGGTGACCGGCGTGGACGACTACGCGATGATCCGTGAGGTGATCGTGCGACGGTATCGGCACGCGGCGATCTCTGAGGAGCTGTTTCCGGATGTGATCCTGATCGACGGCGGGCTGGGGCAACTGCACGCGGCGCTCGAAGCGTTCGATCGGCTGCATGAGGCGGTCGAGCTGGATGGGGCGCGGGCGGCGCGGCCGCCGATGGTGGTGTCGCTGGCCAAGCGCGAGGAGCTGATCTACGTGCAGGCCCGGGCAAAGCCGCACAAGCTGGCCCGCAACAACGAGGCCCTGCGCCTACTTCAACAGGTTCGCGACGAGGCGCACCGGTTCGGGCAGCATTACCACCACCTGCTGCGGCGGAAGAAGGCGTTCGACGAGGATGTGCAACAGGGCCGCCGACCGCCAGCGCGACGGGGGAAGAAGAGCCCGCCGCCGCCGGCGGAGCCGGAAACGTAGTTGGCGTGGGGTGGCGTTGGGGCGGGGTGTGTGGTATCAGGGAGTCCGGCTGCCGCCCGGTTGGGGTGGCGGCGGGTGGAACACACCTTCATCGGACCAGGAGAGCAATGAGCCCCGGAACAGGGCAGAAGGGCAAGACGCTCGGTGAAGAAGGTCCCGGACAGACTACGGCGCATCGTAATCCCGACAGGCTTCGTTCTTTGCGCTCTGGGGGTTCTCTGCGCTCTGTGCGTTCTGGCGTTCTGGGCGCTGCGGTCTGACTGGACGCCGCCACGGATTGAGGAGAGCAAACGCATCGGCGATCGGATTCTCGAAGCGTGTGCGGCGTATCATGAGGACCATGGCAGGTATCCGGCGTCGCTCGATAAGCTGGTGCCGGAATACCTGGATCGCATCGAACCGCCGGTCGCGGGGTCGAAGACGTGGCGGTACGGCGGGAACGATGAGGCATGCACGCTCACGTTCGGGCAGGGCGAACACTGCTATCCCTGCTGCTTCAGGAGTTGGCCGAAGGACAGCCAGTGGCACATGGATACTTAGGCTCGCCCGTCAGTCCGGCCGGCGCACCAAGGATCCGCGTGCCGCGTGATCGGTTCAGAGCGGCGGGGGGGACCCGCCCTACCTTCTCAGGGAGGATTGTCCGTGTCGAATGCGAAGACGAGGCGGAGTGCACGGTGGGCAGTCGCGATCGTGTTCGTGGCGGTCGCCGTTGGGATCGGGGGAGCCGTTGCCAAGTGGGATGCGCTGGTCGTGGAGTATCATGTGTGGCGGTTGCGGCAGATGAACGACCGCTGGATGGTGCACCATGCGGCGCTGGCAAGAATGGCCCAACCGACTGAGACTCCGCCGATAGACTGGGGAGATTTCGTGCCCGATGACGTGCTCGCGCGGCACGACCCGAAAGAGTTCACCGCCGAGATCGTCAGAGATTATGTGCACGTCACGTTTTATGATAAGGACACTGGCTACCTCCACATCGCATGGGCGAGGAGGAATGCCGGGGGAGTCTATGCCGTGTTCTGGTGTATCCAGAAGCCGATGTAGCGGCACGAGGAACCGGCGGGACGGGTGGGAACGACGTGTTCATACGGAGTATCCCTTGCACGACGGACTTCCGTGGCGAGCGCCGACCGAGCCGTTTGAGCTGCCCTCCAACGGTGGGTACAACGCAGTTGAGGCTACCTACCGGCGCGTCGAGGAAGAGAATGGCGAGCGCATTCTCTATGCGGATGTGAAGTTCACGTATGACGTCTGGGGACCCGACACGGATCTCGATTGCTCCATGCATCTGAAGGAGTCGGCTCACACGCTCGTAAAGTGCGTCCCGATTCGCGAGGCGGCCCTATACGAACTGGCTGGCCTCTTGCAGGACTGGCTCCACAAACCGCGCGAGCTGTCCGTGGACATCGGGATCAAGTTCCAGAGCTTTCGCTTACGTATCGGGCCGGAGCCGCGCTTCATCAGCAGCATGGAAAAGCCGGTGGCCCGGATCAGGCTGAAGGCGCCGCGCACGTTCATCAACATGCACTTCGTTGTGGACCAATCGTGTATCCGGCTGTTCCGCGACAGCATCGTGGCCTGGCTCTAGCGCGCGGGGACGCCGGCGGCGGGTGAAACCCGCCCTACAGACGGCAAGTCCTGAAAGTGGACGGCGGAGGGTCGAAGCGCGGGCGCGTCGACCCTCCGCCGGTTTCTGTGCCGGAGGGGCAGCCTACTTGGCGTGCGGGCACTTCCCGAGGGTCAGGAACCAATCGAGGACGGTGAGGTCACCGCCGGAGGTCTCGACGCGTTCCTTGGCCGCGCCGCAGGAGCCGGGCGGCGGGACGATGACGTCCTCACCGGGCTGCCAGTTGGCGGGGGTGGCAATCTGGTGCTCGTCGGAATGCTGCATAGCGAGCAGGAGACGCTTGATCTCCTGCATGTTGCGCCCGGTCGTCAGCGGGTAATAGAGGATCGACCGCACGATGGCCTGGGGGTCGATCATGAAAACGGCGCGGACGGCCTGGGTCGTGCTCTCCGCCGGCTGGAGCATGCCGAACTTCTTGGAGACCTCCATCGTGAGGTCGCTGATGACGGGGAACATGACCTCGACGCCCTTCATGTTCTTGTAGACGATCCTCTCTTTAATCGTGCGCAGCCAGGCGATGTGGCTGTAGGTGCTGTCGATGGACAAGCCGAGCAGTTCGCAGTTGAGGGCCTTGAACTCGGCGGCCATGCTGGCGAAGGTCATGAACTCCGTCGTGCAGACGGGCGTGAAGTCGGCGGGGTGCGAGAAGAAGATGACCCACTTGCCCTTGTAGTCCTTCGGGAAGTTGATCTTGCCCTGCGTCGTCTCGGCCTCGAACGAAGGCGCCTTCTCGCCGATCAAGGGCAGCCGGACAGCCTGCTCACACATCGTGGTCTCCTCGTATGGACCTCTTGCAACCACGGCTACGGCATCGCCGGCGGCCGGGCCCTTTCCCGGCACGGGTCCGCCCGCGGGCCTTTTTGCACGCGCAAGTTGACCGAGGTCCCCGGGTGTTTCGGCTCGTAATAGGACAGTAGTCACTGACCCCGCCCGGTTCAAGGGCGCGGTCTCCCCCCCTACCCCCTTTCCGCCGACGAGAACACCGCCCGGCGGTCGGCGCAGAATCGTTGCGGACAGACCGTTTAAGAAGGCGTTCTTCCGCAGAATTCGTGGGTTGGATCTGGGGGAACCGGCTCCGCAGTTTTCCCAGTCCCCTTCCTTGGGCTTCTTTCCCCTCACATGGGGCCCGGAGGACCCGCACGCCAAAGCGGCCCCGACATTCGAGGGGCGCGCCCCAGGAACGGGCCGTGCCAGATTCGCCGTGTTTTGCCGGACGGAACGCCTCCCGGATGAGCCCCGAGTGGCCAGAAGTCACCCACGAATTCTGCTGAGGAGGCCACGAAAAGGAGATGGATATGACAACGTGAGGGCTCCTCGTAGCCGATCCGGCCGCAGGACTCCAAACGCGCAAGTCCTTGTTACACAAGGAGGACGGAATAAACCGGAGGGACAACCGATTACGCGAGTCCATGAAAACCCGGAAAGGCAAGAATTCGAAGTGATCAAGATCCCACGGATTTCACAGCTTGGTGCTGCTGGCAGTTTGTGATAGAAACAAGGTGAAAGGGGGTTTGTTCTTGATGCCGATGTGGGCCCCTTCTGCTCGCCGTTCACCATCCAACGCCGAGAGGGAAGGAGGCTACCCGGTAAACGTCGCTTCGCTCCGGTGGGTGTTCAACAGCGTCGGACAGCTCGGTCACCTGCCCCGGAACGAGCGTTCAAGATCCGCGGAAGGCCCAAGAACGGAGGAAATGGCGATGCATGTCTCTGCTTTCGAACGTCGATCGAGTCTTGTGTTCGTCCTGTGCGTGACGCTGCTCTGGGGCGCCCAAGCTGGAGCCCAAGTGTTCGTCGACGACTTCAATGACAATTACATCGATCCCAGAGTGTGGGCGCCGGTCCTCTATGGTTCGGGCGCCCAGCTTGCGGAAGTGAACCAGGAACTCCAATTCACGATGCCATCCACCTCATCGGGGACCGAGTTCGGCTCGCGACTTGTCAGCCAGTTCCTGCTGCGAGGCGATTTTGACATCCAGGTGGACTACAGTCTGCTTCAGTGGCCGTACTACAACGGCGTGCGTACGGCCATCGGGTGAGCTATAACCGAATTTCGTTGATGGCGGGATGAAAAAAGGCGGCGTACTCTCGGGATCAAGATTGGTTCCGAGCCGCCCACGCTGGGCAGAGGAGTACGCCGATGCACGAGAGTAACGA
>JASFQK010000015.1:0-139886 GCA_050115495.1 Phycisphaerae bacterium
GCATCGGCGTACTCCTCTGCCCAGCGTGGGCGGCTCGGAACCAATCTTGATCCCGAGAGTACGCCGCCTTTTTTCATCCCGCCATCAACGAAATTCGGTTATAGCTCCCTCGAGGACGGCGAGACCTACTGGATCGTCGCATCCACCACGTACCCCGGCAAGCTTGCGTGGAAGCTTAATAGCACCGGTGACCGCGAACTGATGGTCAGTCACCCGGCCCCCTGGAGGCCCTGGTGTGTCAGCGACGGTTACGACACGATGCCGGCTTTCCGCGTCTTTGCGACGCCGGTTCCCGAACCCACGACGCTGGCGCTGCTCGGGCTCGCTGCTCTGTTCGCGACGCGCCGTAGCCGCGCGAACTGACACAGCGGTCCCCGCGCGTTCACCCAGATACGACATGACCCAAACCACGAGCGAAGACGAAAACAAGGAGAAGGAAGATGATTGCGAAGCTCACCATTGGCCTGACCGTGGTTCTGACGCTGGCCAGCGCAGTATCGGCACAGACTGTTCTGTATGACAACTTCCCTAACGACACCTATCAGCCCCGCTCCGGCAAGCTATTCGGGCAAACCCCGATAGAGTCGGAATCCGGCCCTGCTCTGACACTGCTCCCAACGCTGGGCGCGGGCGTTGACTACTACCTGAATTCCATTACGGCCCCCATCCTGCACAGAAACAGCAGCGTCGTCAACGAAGTCACAATGTCCGTCTACGATACGATAGACGGAGTCCCAGGCAACCTCCTGGAAACATCGACGGTAGTTGATCTCCCTCCCTGGCACCCGACCGAACTGACGGATCCTACGACGTTTACCTTCTCGGGTAGCACGGTCCTGGAGGAAGGCCGGACGTACTGGTTCATTGGTTCGTGCCCAACTGGCGCCGGCGTCGACATGGTCTGGTCCTACAACGATAGCGGATACGATGGAAAATACGCCGAGCGGACCTCTTTTTCGTCCAACTGGTATGTGACCGAAACCACGGAGTTGGCGTTTCGCGTCGTAGCCACGCCCCTCCCTGAGCCCAGTTCACTCATGCTGCTTGGCCTGGGCGGCTTCGCCCTGCTGCGCCGGCGGCGCTAACCCTCCGCTCACGAGGACCCCTCCATCTCCGACGCCGATTCGCCTGTCGAATCGGCGTCGTTTTATGCGCCGCGGCCGCGTCCGAACTCAAGGCGCGCGGTAGGGAGTCTCGATGGTCCGGAGCAGCTCCCCTGACTTGGCGTCGTACACTTCAAACGTCGGCGCTAAGGTGCACATGGTCCTGTGATCGTCGTTCCCGGACGCGCATATGACGCGCGCCGGCGGGCCGCCAAATGCGACTGTGCGGAAATCCCCACTGGCCCGCCGCCAGAGGAGTTCAGGTGGATCCAGTTGCCAGACGGCGAGCGAAGTGTCATCCCACGAAGCCCCCGTCTTTCGCTCGCGTACGATGACCATCGTCCCATCGGGAGCCTCGGTGACGACGCCCTTCGCATCGTCGCCGAACGTGACCTGCCGCTGCCCATCGGAGCTGAAGTACGAGATGGTCCCTGTCTTCCCGTTTTCCACATAGACGCCCGTGTAACCTACGAACGCGAACCTCCTGTTCCCGGCTTCATCCAGGGGATAGACCGCCGACGCCACCGTGGAATTGCGTGGAGAAAACTCGATCGTCTTCTCCGTGAGTTTTGCGCGCCGCTGCCCATCGCGAGTCACGCACTCGTCCCCGCTCAGCGTCGCCTCCCACATGACCTCCTCGGTCGCGAGTTTCACCGCCCAGACCGTTGATCCCGTACTTCCACACAACCACGTTCCATCGGCCCCAAATCCCTTCAGCCACGGCTCGTCTCCGTAGCACGTGTACAGTGGCAGTGACAGCAGGCGCGGAGACGTGCTCTCGCCGTCCAGGGCGTACAGCTCAATGTCGGTGGCCCGCGGACCGCCGTACGTCCGGTGCAGGAGGGCCAGCCACCTGCCGTCAGGCGAAACATGAGACTGTGACTCCCAGCACGACACGGGGCTATCGCTCGCGATATGCCCACCCCCTGCCCGCTGTCCCGAATCGATGTCGTAGACTTCGAAATCACCGTTCTCACGCACGACCACGAGGCGCGACCCGCCAGCGTCGAAGGAGGTGATGCGCGGACTCAGGTCCTGATCGGGCTCCGTGCGGACTTCGATGCGCACCGGCGGACACTCGGTCGGGATGCTGAGGCGTTCCTCCATATCCGGCACGTAGAGGTCATACGAGCCGTCGTCCAGCAAGATGGCGACGCCGGCGCTGAGCGGGTCCGTCTCGATAGAGAAGAGCGTTTCCGTCCGTTTTCCGGGCATGAGCACGACCGGCGACGATACCGCCCACGAACCCGGACAGATGAACACCTTCGCGTCAACCGTGGGTGGCGGAGTACCATCTTCGCGCCGCACTCGCGCACGCGGCAGTTCATACGGCCGAAGCGCCACACGCTGCGTCCCCGTGTTCTTCCAGATGATGGAACCGCGAATCTCTTCCCGAGCCCTCCAGGTCGTCTTCTCCGGCTGAATCGTCACTGTCACGCGAACGTCCGGCGGCTCTTCCACGCAGAGCAACGGCAGCGTGAGCTCGACGCCGGCCGGCACCCGGTCCACATATGTGCACCGGCTGCCCCGGAACACGCACACCTGCGTAAAGGAGTGGTCCTTCAGGCTTCCCCGGCTGAAGTCGGTGGAGACGTCGGTGTTGAGGAACACCAGCTCGCTCGCTTTCAGCGCCTCGTCCTCCGTGATCGCCAGCAACTTCTCGTTGAGATCGCAGTACCAGGCATACCAGCGTGCCGCCGGATCGGCCGGCGCCGACGTCACGTGCTCGGCGACCAGCCGCGACGCGTTTTCCTCATCGAAGTTGACACGCCACGTCAGGAGCGGTCGCGAGAAGTGTGCTTTGATCTCCAGGACGCCCTCGACTTCCAGCGGCTCGACCCGCGCCTGGAGGCGTTCGACGAACGTGGGCGGCGCAGCCTCCTGCGTCGTCGCCTGCCCCTCAGCCTGTCCGAGAGCCAGCAGCGCCCCCAGACACACCGTCACCAGGACAGCCAGACCGCTCCGCGACACATTGCACAGCAACATAATGAACCCTCCGCACGTGCAACCATGATCTATCTCGGCAGCCACCCTATCACATACATTCTACAGACTGCCATCGGCACACGTAGTCAACCGCGCCCGAAATGTCGTGGATATCGTAGGCAGCCCCCCATTGCCCGGTCGCCGGGACCGTCCGAACCAACCCATGCCGCCGGCGTACTCACAGGTGAGATACGCGTGGTCTGCCACACTCGCCACCCCGTGACGCACGCCGCCGTCCAACGGGGCCGTCTCACGGGCACTGGAGTCGCCGATGGCCCCGTGGTTCCCGCGTGATATGCGCGTCGCGCCCCGACTGCGCCCCGATGTTCCGCAGTCGCCGCCCGCCGCCCGCGACGTGCTGCTGCTGATGCCGTTCTACCCGAAGGACCCGCACGGCAGCTTCGGCAAACACGTGCTCACGCCGTCGCTGGCCCTGACGGCCCTCGCCGCCGCCACGCCGCCCGACTGGCACGTTCGGTATTGGGACGAGAACCTGCTCCAGGGTCCGCCGCCGGCGCGGCCCATGCCGCAGGTCGTGGGCATCACCGTGCACCTGACCTTCGCCCGCCGGGCGTACGAGCTCGCCACCTGGTATCGGCGGGGCGGGGCCCGCGTCGTCCTCGGCGGCCCGCATGTGTCCTCCTGTCCGGACGAGGCCGCCCCGCACGCCGACGCGATCGTCGTCGGCGACGGCGTGCAGGTCTGGCCGCAGGTTCTGCGCGACGTCGCCGCCGGCGGGTTGCAGCCGGTCTACCGCGGCGACTATCGGCGGTCGTACCGGGACCAGCCGCCGCCGCGTCGCGACGTCCTGCCACGGGGGCAGTTCCTCACGACGACCAGCCTCATCGCCACTAGAGGTTGCCACAATCGCTGTGAATTCTGCTATCTGTCGACCACCGGCCTGCACATGCCCTACCAGCGGCGGGACGTGGAGCAGGTCGTCGCCGAGTTCGTCTCCGACGGACAGTCCTACGGCGTGTTCACCGACAACAACCTGGGCTCGGATCGCGCGTACTTACACAGCCTGTGTCGCGCCCTGCGCCCGTTAGAGCGAATCTGGAGCGCCGCCGTCTCGCTCGACGTCACCGACGAACCGGCCCTCGTTCGCGAGATGGCTCTCGCCGGCTGCACCGGCGTGTTCGTCGGTCTGGAGACGCTCCGCGACGAGAACCTGCATGCGGCGGGCAAACGCGGCGTGAGTGCGGCCGAATACGCCCGGCGGGTGCGGATCTTCCACGATTGCGGCATCCACGTGAACGGCAGCTTCGTCTTCGGCTTCGACCACGATACGCCCGACGTTTTCGCCCAGACGGTGAGCTGGATCGAGGAGAATCGCCTCGAATGCGCCACGTTCCACATCCTCACGCCCTATCCCGGCACGCCGCTCTTCCGCCGACTGGAGCGTGAGGGCCGCCTGCTGCACCGTGACTGGGACGTGTACGACACCGCTCACGCCGTCTTCCGTCCGCGGCACATGTCACCGGCGGAGCTCGAGGAAGGCTACGCGTAGTGCTATCGGCGGCTGTTCTCGCCGGCGTCGATCTGGCGGCGGCGGCCGCGCGACCTGGGAGCCCTGCTCCCCTATCTGGCAATGAGCTGCCTGTACAAGAAGTCGAACTTCCTGTGGCACGTGCTGATCCGGCACGGCCTGACGGCGGCGGTCTGGCGTCCGCTCGTGGAATCCAGCCGCCGCCGCCACCTGCGCCTCCGCCGGCGACTGGCCACGGCGAACGCCCCCCTCTCCCGACCCTCCCCGCCGCCGGCGTGTAGCCCTAGCCGGTGTTGGCCAGATTCGGTTACATTGCCGGTTGGTTCAACGGCACAGAGGAGGTGTGCGGCGTGCTGACGCGCATTGAAGCCCTGAACTACCGCTCGTTGCGGTACGTATCGCAGCGTGTTTCACCGTTCCAGACGCTGGTGGGGCCGAACGGATCGGGCAAGAGCACGTTTCTCGACGTCGTGGGTTTTCTCGGCGATATGCTGCGCGTCGGGCCGCTGAAGGCGATAGCCGGTGACGGCCTGACGGTTCCCCAACGAGCCGCCGACCCGATGCACTTGTGCTGGATGCGGGAGGGGGCGTCGTTCGAACTGGCCGTGGAGATGGAGATCCCCGAGGAGCGCCTCGCGCGACTCCCCAATGGCAAGAAGAAGCGGGCGCGCTACGAAGTCCGTGTTGACGTCGGCGGCGAGAGTACGGAAGTCCGCCTCGGCATCGAGACGTTCTGGCTGATCCCGGTCGACGGACCTCCAGCGACTGATGTCTCGCGCGACGTGTTTCCTCAGATGATAACGGCACTCGGATCCATCGTCCGCGCTCCCGGCACGCGGGCACCTGGGAGATGGAACAAGGTCGTGGCCAAAAACGCCGAGGCTGGCACGGACAGCTTCCAGGCGGAGACCGGCGGTTGGCACAACCGCTTCCGCCTCGGCCCAGGAAAATCGGCGCTTGCCAATCTGCCGGAAGACGAAGAGAAATTCCCGGTGGCGACGTGGGCCAAACGCGTGCTGATGGAAGGCGTGCGCGCCGTCGTGCTTAGCGCCGAGGCCATGCGCCGGCCCAGCCCCCCCGGCTCGCCCGCGACGTTTCTTCCGGACGGATCGAACCTCCCCTGGGTTGTGCAGGCGCTTCGTGAGAAAGCTCCGGCGCAATTCGACCGCTGGATTATGCATTGCCAGACTGCCATACCAGATATTAAGACGGTAAAAACCGTTACACGGCCGGAAGACAATCACCGCTACCTCGTCGTGGAGTACCAGAACGGGCTGAACGCTCCCTCCTGGGTGGTCTCTGACGGCACACTGCGGATGCTCGCATTAACGCTACTGGCGTACATCCCGGACGCGGGAGGCGTATACTTGATCGAAGAGCCCGAGAACGACATTCATCCCCGGGCCATTGAGACCGTGTACCAGTCGTTATCGTCCGTGTACGGCGCGCAGGTGCTCTGTGCTTCGCATGCGCCGGTCGTGCTCGGCCTCGCCCGGCCGGCCGACATCCTCTGCTTCGCCAAGGATGAGTGGGGGGCGACCGACATCGTGCGCGGCGACGAACACCCACGGCTGAAGGACTGGCGAGGAGGCACCGACCTCGGAACGCTCTTCGCCGCCGGGGTGCTCGGATGAAGTGGGACTTGGTCGTCCTTGTTCCGGACAAGAACATCGAGTACGCCGTGCGCGGTCTGCTTAACCGTGCCAAGAGCATCGGCATCCGACCGATCACGGTCGCCCCGATCCTCGTTCACCCGGGGCGAGATCCGGGCGTGTACGCGGCGGCTCGTGACCTTCTGCAGCCGTTCGTCCGAGATACTGACCATGCCTTGATCGTCTTCGATCGCGCCTGGGACGGTGCGCCGAGTTCCGACCCGACCGCGCTCGCCGAGCACGTGGAGCGGCAGTGCGCCCCGGATTGGAGCGATCGTGTCCGCTGCGTCTGCATCGACCCCGAGATCGAAATCTGGGTGTGGAGCAACTCGCCGCACGTCGCCAGGGTGCTCGACTGGAGCAGCAACGAGGAGTTGGCAACCTGGCTTCGCCGCCGCGGGCTCTGGCCCGCCGGCGCAGCGAAGCCACCTGATCCCAAGAAGGCGTTCCAGGAAGCGCTGCACGAAAAGCAGCTCGTCCTGTCTTCGGCCATCTTTCGAGAGCTGGCTCGCCAAGTCGGCATCAACCGCTGCCAGGACCCGTCGTTTCTTCGGCTGCTTGGGATTCTGCGCGAGTGGTTTCCCGCGTCCGGGCCCCGCTCGTAAGCCCCCTTGTCTTCGGACCCTCCTGCCCCTTTTTCGCCCAGAATCCCGTCTGGCATCGTCGGGCTGCGGGATCCAACTCGCGCGTCTCTTGCCTCGCCCCGTCGTAAGTACTACACTACAGCTTGAGCCTGATGGGGCGGACTTGGCAATTCGCACGAGGCCGACCGCGAGTGCGGTCAACCCCCCAGACAGGCCTGACCCAGCGCCTACACGAAGGAGACTCAGCATGAACTGCGCGTTGAGCGACAGTCTGTCCCTGTCTCTGCGCGGCGCTGCACGCCGCCTGCCGCCTCGCATCGGCGCCGCCCGGGCCGCGGCGGTTCTGATCATGCTGGCCGTACCGGCGATGGGCCTGGCTGACGCCATCTTCGCGGATCCGGCCACCTACAACGTCGGCATCGCTCCCTGGTCCGTAGCCATAGACGATCTGAACCGCGACGGCTGCCCGGACCTGGCGGTGGCCAACAACGAGAGCGACACCATCGGGCTCCTGTTGAATCAGGGCGACGGTACGTTCGGATCACAAACTTCGTTTCTCGCGGGCGACGGGCCGGTGTGCGTGGTCAGCGCGGACCTCGACGGCGATTCGCTCTCGGATCTCGCCGTCGCCAACTGGCGCAACAACAGAGTTTCCATCCTGATGAACCTGGGAGGCACGTTCGCGCCCCAGGACACCTACGTGGTTCCCTCGGCACCCTGGGCGCTAGTCCTCGCCGACCTCGACAACGACCAGGCCCCGGACGTGGCCGTGACGAGCTATGACACCGCCAAGGTATCTGTGCGGTTCAACAACGGCGATGGCACATTCAGAACGGGCGACAGCTATGGCGTCGGTGCCAATCCCTACGGCGTCGCCAGCGCCGATCTCAACGGCGATACCTACCGTGACCTCGTCGTGGCGAACTTCGGCTCGAACACCGTCTCGGTCCTGCTCAACAACGGCGACGGTACGTTTGGCATGCAAACCACCTACGCCGTCGGCAGCGGGCCGGTCTCGGTCGCCGTCGTCGACCTGGACGACGACGACGATGTGGACGTGGCTACCGCGAACTTCTTCGGCGGCGCGTCGGTCCTGATCAATAACGGTGACGGCACGTTCGCGCTGCGCGAGACGTACACGACCGGCACACAGCCCTTCTCCGTCGCCCTGGCCGATGTCGACGGCGACAACGCGGTGGACATGGCGGTCGCGAACTACGGCGCCCACACCATTTCCGTCCTACTCAACGACGGCAACGGCCGGTTCGTTCTCGAAACCAACTACGCCACGGGCAGGTTCCCGACATCCGTCACCCTCAAGGACGTGGACAACGACGGCGATGCCGACATGGCGGTGACGAACGCCGAACCGGAGGTTGTTTCCGTCTACCTGAACCAGTCCGCGTTTGTGCCCGGTGATCTGGACGGCGACGGCGACGTCGATGTGAACGACTTCACGCTGTTCGCCGGGTACCTGGCCGGTCCCGACGTCCCCTGCGGCGGCGGCTGCACGGGCGCCGATCTGGATACCGACGGGGACGTCGACCACGAAGACTTCGCCCTATTCCAGCCCCTGCTGATCGGAAACTAGCCCCGAGCCGCAGATTCCAGCGTCCTCGAACGACGCGCGCCGCCCGCAGATCCCGCGGGCTGGCGCGCGCCGGGGACATACTCCGCCGCGAGCGTCCCGTTCAGGGAAACTCCCCTCCTGTTAAGATGCCGGGTCGGCACCAGGGGAAAGTGCGCCATCCGAGCACAAAAGTGCCTACATGTCAGCAAAAGTGGTTTCTGGAAACTACTCGGGCTAGTTTCCAGGCAATTTCTCTTGACTTTGCGCCGGCCCGCGCGTTAATTTCGGGTATCAGGAGTAACAATGCCGACTACGCGACCCGAATCGCTCGAGACCGAAGCCACTCGCGCCCTCCTCCGCTTGCGACGCGCGTTCGGGGCCCTGATTGACGCTTCTCCCGGGGCCGGAACGCGTCCGCATGAGATCCAGAAACGGCTGGGCATCGACAAGAAACTGGCTTGGCGTATCGGCAAAGTCATTCACGAGCCGGACGTCCTGTCGGCAGCCCAATACGTACCCGGCGCGGCGGCCGCAGCCATCTTCCTGGCGGCGGCCGCCCGCAAGGGCATCTCGCCTGACCTGCTGGGAGCCGCCCGCGCCGCCATCGACGGGTTCGACCAGGTCGTCGACGCCCACGCCGGCGAACGCGCCGCCCTCGACATGATGCTCGCCGCCGCCTCACCGAAGTCGAGAGCCGACGCCGCCTACGCGCACCAGAAAACCGCGTTCTCCGCGAACAGCTTCATCTGGGGCGTCCAGGCCCGCCTGCAAATGAGCGTGATCTTCGTGTTCCCGGCGGAGGATCCCGCCCGGGCACACATCGCGGCCGTTCGGGGTTTCGTCGATCTTCGCCGGATCAGGCCGAACGTCCCCTGGGTCATCGGACGTGTGCGCTGCGTGGACGATGACGGGCAGATGCGGGCCGGCATGCAGTTGGAGCCGATCGACCCTCAACCGGCACGGGCCGACGGTCTGCCGCCGGTGCCCCTGCTACGCGAATTCTGCGTGCCGCCGTCGCCGGAGATGCGACGTGTGCGCGGCCCGGAGCTGTATATCGAGGACGAGCTGGTCGAGGCCCCGGTGGGCAACCGGGGAGCGGTGACGTGTCTGACGGGCGAACTGGCCCGCAGTGTGGTGGCCCGCGATGCAGATGAGCACAACCGGTACGGCTCAGTGAACGTGCGTGTCCGAACGCCGGTCGAGACGGTGCTGCTGGATACGTTCATCCACAAGGATGTGCTGACCGTCGGCAAACCGGAGCTAGTCGTCCGTAGCGATCTGGCCAGCTCGGGATTCGGGGTCATGCGGTGGGACCGAGACCGGTTGGATCCGGGGGGAGACGTGCACCATCTGGGGCGAGATCCAGCGGCGGCGTATACGCCGCTGATGGGACGCTACGCCGACATGGTTTCGTACGTCTTCGGGAAGCTGGGCCAGGAGCAGACAGAGTTCGACCTGTATCGAGTGTGCCTGCCCTATCCCGTCATGCCCTCCTCAGCCGCGCTTCAGTGGGAATTGCCGAAGATGAGGTCAACTGGTGGGTGACGTCGTCCGGTGCGGTGCCGGGCGAGCCGCTCATGCGTGCGTACTGGATCGAGGAGAATGGAAGTGAGCACAAGAGGAATGTTGTGGAGAGGGGCAGCGTTGGCGGTTGCGGTGTGCGTGCCTCTGGCTGCGGCGAATGTGACAGTCTACAACAACTTCGGACCGGAGTACGACGGGTGGGGCTACAACTGGGGTCTGGGTTGGACGATCGCCGGCGAGAACGTTGACGAGCAGTACGGCGTCGAGCAGGCCCTCGCCTTCACGCCGAGCGAGAGTGGTTCGCTGTCTGACATCTGGATGCCCGTCTGGCGCGTGCCGTTTGAGACGAATCCGGACATCGTCACGATCAGGCTCGTGACCAACCCGAACAACCTCCCGCCGCAGCCGGGCGACGTGCTCGAGGAGTGGACGCTGACGGAGTTCCCGGGCTGGAGCGACTGGGCAGCGCCCCACCATCTCGAGAGCCTCAACGCCCCGTACCTGGAGGCCGGTCAGTCGTACTGGATCTGGGCGATCGGCGGCGAAACGACCTGGTGTGGCTGGGCCATGAATCCCGAGCCGACCTACACGATGCCGCACACGCTGCGCCGCGAGGGGCAGGACTGGCTCGGCATCACCAATGACACCGGCAGCGCGCTGCGCGTGGACGTCGTGCCCGAGCCGGGCAGCCTCGTCCTGCTGCTGGCGGCCGGCGCGTTGCTGGCGCGGAAGCGCTAGCAGCCGAAACACCGATCTGAACACGGCTGCCGGCGCGCGGCACGCGCGGGACAGCCTGGGGAAAGAAGCACTCGCTTCGAAGGAGGAAAGCCATGAGACTCGTAACGCTATCGGCGGCCATCGTGCTACTGCTGGCCGGCGCGACAACTGCACGGGCGATCGACTGGTGGGGAGGGCCGCCGACCTGGCAGCGCGGCGTCGAGGGCTCGACCTACCAGATGTGGGAGTTCAGCATCGAGGGCTATCTCGCCCCTGACGAATACAACAACCCGTACGGCGGGTCGTCCCTTTCCCTCCAGGGTCCTTTCATCTGGGGCGATGACTTCGTGGCACCGACGGAGCTCTCAGAGACCGGCTTCGTCGACGGGTACCACCTGTACCACGAGGAGGCCCCGGCGCACTCGTATCCGATCCAGATCGTCCTGCCAAACAGCATCGGCAGCGATATGGAGAAGTACGTGTTCGTCCAGATCACCATGACCGATGCGCCCCTGGACGTGTCCATCAGCGCCGCGGGGCCGGACACGTACACGTGCGAGTTGTGGGATACGGGGCTGATGCCGGTCGATCACCCCGATCCGGCACCGTTCGACGGAGACTGGGTCACATACGCCATCGGCGCTCACATCACGCCGAGCCCGGCCGTCGAGTTCATCGTGATTGACATCCCGTGGAACACGGTGATCGACCAGATCGTCGTGGATACCATCAGCATTCCGGAGCCCTCATCGCTGGCCCTGATCGGACTGGCGAGCGTGGCGCTGTTGCGCCGCCACTAGCCGGCGAACCGCAGGCGCAGTCCGGACAGACTGTGTGATGCGTGTAGGAGCGGGAACGGCCCGCGGCGGAGACGCTGCGGGCCGTCTTTCATTTGTGGCCCGGACGAAGCGTCGAGTAGAATCACGCTCACAACGCCCGATCACATGGGACGATCTCTGGAGAGAGGAGGATCCCGTGACGACGAATTCGCTGTCTGCTCACCCTGGTCACGGGCGGCGATTTCCCGCCCTGCTGGCGATCGCGGCGGTGCTGCTCTTCGCCGGGAGGTTCACCGGGGCCGGAGACCTCGACGACCTCGCCCGCCCACACGACGGCCGGAGCATGCGGGCCACCTCGTCGCACCGCATCGGCCCCGACGGCAAGTACGATCCGGACGGCGAGCTCGACCCCAACAGCAACAGCGACAACCAGAGCGTCCCGCCCGGCGAGACGAAGATCCTCATGGACGAGCATGGTCCAGGCGTCGTCACGCACATCTGGATGACGTTCCTCGGCCCGGAGCCGCAGGCCTGGGCGAAGAAGGGCTCGGCCAACCACCAGGAGATGCTCCTGCGCATCTACTACGACGGCCGCGAGCGCCCCGGCGTCGAGGCCCCCGTCGGCGATTTCTTCGCGAACGCCTTCGGCCAGCGCCGCGAGGTGATCAGCGTGCCGGTCGTCGTCGAGGACGCCGACTCATACAACTGTTTCTGGCACATGCCTTTCCGCAAGTCGATCCGCATCGAGGTCGTCAACCAGAGCGACAAGCCCATCAGCCTGCTCTACTACAACATCGACTGGATCAAGAAGGACAGTCTGCCCGACGACACCCCCTACTTCTACGCCCAGTACCGGCAGGAATACCCCGCCGTCGGCGGCCGCGACTACCTCATCCTCGAGACGCAGGGCAAGGGCCACTACGTCGGCACCGTGCTCAGCGTTCGCACGCGGAGCCCCTCCTGGTTCGGCGAGGGCGACGAGAAGATCTACATCGACGGCGAGAGCAAGGCTTCGATCTGGGGCACCGGTACCGAGGACTACTTCCTCTCCGCCTGGGGCCTCCAGACGACGAGCACGCCGTATTTCGGCACGCCGAACTTCGACCAATGGGGCATCGTCGGCGGCCACACGTCCGCCTACCGCTGGCACATCCACGACCCGCTCGTCTTCAACACCGGGATCAAAGTCACGATCGAGCATTACGGCTGGATCTCCCCCGACGAGAACCCCGACTACAAGACGCACAGTTGGAACGAGCGCGAGGACGACTATTCGAGCGTCGCCTACTGGTACCAGACCGGCGAGCCGACCTTCACCGCCCGCGCCCCCGACGCCCGCGAGCGAGCGCTGCCCAACCTCGACCAGATCTTCTACGTCGCCGAGTTGGCCGACACCGCCCCTCACGGCGACGGCCCGGCCCAGGTGCAGCAGCTGCTCCAGTACGAGAAAGGCCAGCTCCTCTACAAGCCGCCCGCGGCCGAGAAGGCCTGGATCGAGATCCCCTTCACCGTCGCCGAGAAAGCCCCCGTGCGGCTGCTGCTGAACATGACGCGCAGCTACGACTTCGGCCAGTACCAGGCCTCGCTCAACGGCGTCAAGCTCGGCGACGTGCTGGACTTCTACCACGCCGACACCGACAATTGGGAATACCACCTGCTCGACTTCTGGCCCGATCCCGGCGACTACGTCCTGCGGCTCGATTGCGTGGGCAAAAACGTGCAGTCGACCGGCCACTACCTCGGCATCGAATCCGTCCGCCTCCGGCAGCGCCGCCCCCGCGTCCGCGAGTGGGCCCACGACAAGGACAAAGACTGGCGCGAAAAGCCCGTTCTCTTCCGTTGATGCGGCCCGGCCGCTCTCAAGTGAGGTACATACGATGACCCATCCAGCGACGACCCGACGTGAGTTCCTGGCCGCCGGTGCAGCCGCCGCGGCGTTCACCATTGTCCCCCGCCACGTTCTCGGCGGGCCGCAGCACACCCCGCCCAGCGAGAAGCTGAACATCGCCGGCATCGGCATCGGCGGCATGGGCGCGGTCAATCTCGGCAACGTCGCGTCGGAGAACATCGTGGCCCTCTGCGACGTGGACCACGAGTACGCCGCCAAGACGTTCAAGAAATACCCGCAGGCGAAGGTCTGGCGCGACTACCGCGAGATGCTCGACAAGCAGAAGGACATCGACGCCGTCATCATCGCCACGCCCGATCACACGCACGCCGTCATCGCCATGGCCGCACTCCAGGCCGGCAAGCACGTCTACTGCCAGAAGCCGCTGACGCATGACATCTACGAAGCCCGCCGACTGGCCGAGGCGGCGAAGACCGCCGGCGTCGCCACGCAGATGGGCATCCAGGGACACTCCGGCGCCGGCACACCGCTCATCCGCGAGTGGATCGAGGATGGGGCCATCGGCGAGGTGCGCGAGGTCGACGCCTGGTGCAACATCGCCTACTACCCGTGGGGGCACGCCTACTTCAGCTCGAAGTGGGGCGCGGCACGCCCGCAGGACACGCCGCCCGTGCCGTCCACGCTCGACTGGGACCTCTGGCTCGGCCCGGCCCCGCAACGACCCTACCATCCCGCCTACCACCCCATCGTCTGGCGGTGCTGGTACGACTTCGGCTCGGCCATGATATGCGACCGCGGCACGCACACCTTCGACCCGATCGTCTGGGCGTTGCAGCTCGGCGCGCCGACGCACGTCGAGGCCACAGCCATGGGCGCCAGCGAGGAGGCGCACGCCCTGGCCGCCATCGTCACCTACTACTTCCCCGCCCGCGGCAACCTCCCGCCGGTCAAGCTGACGTGGTACGAGGGTCTGCGTGCCCCGCGGCCGGAAGAGCTCGAGCCGCAGCGCATGATGGGTGAGTCGGAAGGCGGCGCGCTCTTCAAGGGCACGAAGGGCAAGCTCATGTGCGGCATCTACGGCAACAGCCCGCGTATCATCCCCGAAGACCGCATGAAGGCGTACAAGCGACCCGAGCCCACGCTGCCGCGCGTTCCGGATTCTCACGAGATGGACTGGGTCCGCGCCTGCAAGACCGGCCAGCCGGCCGTCGCCCCATTCGAGTACAGCGCGCTGCTTACCGAAATCTGCCTGCTCGGTAACATCGCCAAGCGCATGGACGGCCGGATCGACTGGGACGCCGCCAACATGAAGATCACAAACCGCCCCGAGGCCAACCAGTACGTGCAGACCGAGTATCGCGAGGGTTGGAGCCTGTGAACGGCCCCTGTCCGACCATGACCGGCCTTGAACGCTACCGGGCCATGCTCGCCGGCCGACCGGTCGACTTCGTACCGCGCACGCCCATCCTGATGCGCTTCGCCGCGGAGCACATCGGCGCCTCGTACGCGCAGTTCATCGGCGACCATCGCGTCCTGGTCGAGGCCAACACGCGTGGCGCCGCGGACTTCGACTTCGACCAGGTGAGCTGCATCTCCGACCCGTATCGCGAGGCCGAAGGCTTTGGGGCGATGGTCGATATCGGCCCCAACGGCATGCCGCGCTGCACGCCACTGCTGGCCGGCAGCAAGGACCTGCGCCACCTGCCTCGTCCCGACCCGCGGCACGTCCCGCGCATGTGCGATCGGATCGACGCCGTGCATGCCTTCCGGGCCCACTGCGCCGGCCGGTACTCCATCCTCGGGTGGGTCGAAGGACCGGCGGCCGCGGCGGCCAACCTCCGTGGCGTCAGCGCATTCCTCACCGACCTGCTGAAAGACCCGACCTTCGTCGCCGATCTGATGGACCGCTGCCTCGACGCCGCGATCGCGTTCACTCGCGCCCAGGTCTCCGCGGGAGCCGACACGGTCGGCGTCGGCGACGCTGTCGCCAGCCAGGTCTCAGCGCGGCTGTATGAGGAGTTGATCTGGCCGCGCGAACAGCAACTGGTCACCGCCATTCAGGACGCGGGAGCGCTCGCCAAGCTGCACATCTGCGGTGATATCACGCATCTGTTGCCGGCCATCGCCCGACTCGGCGTGGATGTCCTGGACGTGGATCACATGGTGGATCTGACGCGTGTGCGGAATGAGGTCGGCCCGCGCGTCGCGCTGACCGGCAACCTCGACCCGGTCGCCGCCGTCTGCCAGTCGACGCCGCCGGCGATTCGCCAGGCGCTGAGCGCGACCTACGGCCAAGCCGGAAATCCCTACCTCGTCAACGCCGGTTGCGAGATTCCCCCAGGCACGCCGGCGGAGAACCTGCGTGCTTTGTGCGCGCCGTTGGAACGCATGACCTGAGAGAGGGGATAAACTCCCCCCGTATGCCCCTGTATGCTGTGGATGCGTACCCGTCGCCGGGGCGGCTCGCACGAAGACGAGCCGCCCCAGGCGTGCCCCTAATGGGCAGTCGCGGTCAAGTTACCGCCGACGGGTCAGGACACCGACGGAGGCAAGCAACATCGCCAGCGCGGCGGGCTCGGGCACAGGTGTGGCCTCGAGCTGCCAGTTGACGTCGATCGGAGTTCCGTCGCCGAGCGTGACATCGCGATGGTCCGAGCCCCAGTTGTGGCCCAGGCCCGGGTTCCACTGCATGTCATCGGCGTCGCCGTAGCTCGTGTGGTACATCACCGTATTGCCGGCGACCATCAGGAAGTCGTGGACCGCCTGGTACACGATGTAGTAGTCTCCGGCCGGGAGGGTCGCCCCGCCGAAGTCGGCGCCGATCTTGCCTTCAGCGTGAAGGTGATCGTAGCCGTCAGCGGCGCTCAGGACGATGCTGCCACCGTCCCAGGGCAAACCGTCATAGATGTCGAAGACGGCCCCGGACCCGTCCTGGCCATTGGTGTTGGTGGCCCAACCCTGCGACCAGACCTCGTGCAGGTAGTAGTCCTGCGTGGTCTGGAAGTCCGAGACGACCCAGATGTCCAGATGGTCCGTGCCCGGCCAGACGAAATCCTGGGCCATGGCACCGGTCGTCTGGACACCATCGTAAGGGTTACCTAGCACGTCGCCGAATGCCGGCCCGGCCAGGGCGAGCATCAGCGTGCAGACCACTAATCCTCTCATCATCTGCTTCTCCTTCCCTTGGCACACAACACTCTCCGGCCCGCGGCGCGGGCCGGCCTCTCTCACACGATGCGGCATCAACCGCCGGTCAGCAGTGCGACGAACGGACCGATGTCGAAGTTGTTCACGTCGCCGTCGCCGTTGACGTCTGCGAGATAGCGGTCGCACGTCGGGTACTGCGCGGCGTAGTTCGTGGGATTGGTCAGGGCCAGCACGAACGCGCTGATGTCGAAGTTGTTGACCTCACCGTCGCAATTCAGGTCACCGAGCAGCGGGCGGCGGCAGACGTAGCACCATTCCTTGTTCGTCTCCAGGCCGTATTCACCGCGCTCGAAGAACACGTGCACGTTGCCCGCGTTGTCCGCCACGTTCAGCGGATAGTGCACCGGCACCGTCCCGGCGACGAACGTCTCCTCGGGAATAATGGTGAGCATCGCATCCGTGGCCGGCGCGCCGTCGAGGTCGAGATCGCTGCGCAGGCACGTGTAGTAGCCGTTGGGGTCGACGTCGTAGGTGGAGTTGAAGGTAACGTGGATCCGCCCCCGGTTGTCGAACGAGGCGTACGGATACCAGGACGCCCCCTCGTAGAACACGCTGGGCGCCACGGCGATGGACCAGTCCGGCCGCAGCTTCGCGTACCAGAGCTTCTCCTCGTACGTGCCCCAGTCGAGCTCGCGCCAGACGAAGTGCAGCGAGCCATCCGTGCCGACGAGCGTCTTGTTGCAGCAGGCCTGGATGGTGCTGGTGCGGTCGAGCAGAACGGTCAGGTCCGACCAGCTAGCGCCCGAGTCGGTCGTGTACACGCAGCAGATGTCCTCGGTGTCGCGGAACCAGGTGACCATGACGGTGTCGTCCGGCAGGACCACCGGCACCAGGTACCAGTTCCACGCCTCGGCGCCGTCGGTGATGAACTTGAGCGGGATCAGCTCGTTGCCGGCAGCATCGTACTTCGCATAGACGACTTCCCACCCGCCGTCGATCCGCGTCGTGAAGACGTGCACGTTTCCGCTGGAGTCGGTGACGCCAAAGTTCTGCGTCGTGCCCCGCGGGCGCTGCCACACGTTCTGCCCCGCGCCGTCGGGGAACACAGCCGCTTGCCCCAGACCCGACGTGTTCAACCACGTGCCCGCCGACGAGCTGTCGGGGTTATAGGCAAAGCGGTCGTAGTTCCAGTTCTGGTTGTCATACTCAAAGAGGCGAACCGAGCTTTGGACGATGCCCTGGGTGTCGAGGGCGCCGGCGCCGTCCAGGTTCCAGTTGTCAAACCCCCAGTACATCTTGACGGACGATACGTTGCTCCACCTGCCCGTCGGTGCCAGCCGCCCCTGCGGGCCGCCGGTTCCACGGAGCGAGATGACTTGCCCCGCCTCGTTTGTCGAGTAAACGGCGGGATCCAGACCCTCCTGTCCCAGGGCGAAGGTCGCGCACAGCAACCCGACCGCCAGCGTCGCCGACCAACGGCGCGCCACTTCCAACCTCTTCCTCATCTGTACCTCTCCTTTCTCTCCCGACCGTTGTCTACCCGGGGCCGGGTCCGGAGTGCGTGCCGCGCAGCCCCCCTGCTGCTCGCCTACGGGCCGCTCAACAACACAACGAACGGACCGATGCCGAAGTCGTAGGCGACGAGGAGCGCGACGGGCCTAGCGCGGTGACGCCCGGCGTGCTCTTCATGCCTGTTTCCCAAGACTCGTTGTCGCGGAATGTGAGGACCTCGCCAGCGTCGAGGTTCTGGTCCGACGGGTAGGTGATGATGTGGTCCGCAGCCGGTGGCGCCGCTGGAGCCGCACCCCTCAGCACAGCCGTTGATGTCCGGGCTGGTTGCTGCACGTTCCACTCCATCGGACGCATGACAGACAGGCAGTCCACGAGGCCCAGCCGGTGGGTGCCGCCTAGCTGTCCCAACGTGTTCAGATTCAGTATAGCGACGCGCTCAGGTTTGATCAAGCATGCTCTGAGCGCATTCTAAAATCACCCCAAGCTCGCCCCCAGCTCCCCGGGTCAAGACTTGACAACCACGGGCCGATGTCGTTCAATAGCTCCTATGGTCACACCCGGATCCTCTGCTGCCGTCGATGGCCACGCCATCCATAGCGGCCTCGACGGCACCCTCGAGGCCCGTATCAAATTAGCTGGAAAGAACTTATGCACCGCTATCCAGCAACTGACTGACCAGGTACCCACCCCCTCCAGCAGCACCCAGGACTTCGCCCGGGCGCTCAAGATCCACCGCACGCTCGCCAGCCGGGTCCTCAACGCCATCCGGACGGATGACCCCCTGGCGGCGATCAGCCGCATGCCACGCAGTGAGGGCCTGCGGATGCTCCTGCAGGCCGCCAAGCCGACCGTGCCCAAAGACGCTATCTTGCGTGCCGAAGAGGCTTTGCGCGAATTCGAGCTGATCGTCCGCAACGAATTGGGTGGCTGGGACGGCTTCGATGCGGCTCTCATAGAATGGTTACCGGATGTCCGCGAGCGCTACGAGCTCTCCAACAAGCAGCTCGCCTTCAAGGGTATCGCCAACCTGATGGGCATGCGGGCGGACGTGCAGCTCAGTAGTGTCATCTACTACCCGGATGCCTCGCACCAGAAATGCGACATTGTCATCATTGAAGGCCTCGTCAACCTGCGCCGGCTGCGCCCGAGCGTGCGCATTCCCATCACCGTCCACAGGCCGAATCCGCTCACGCCGCGGCCACAGAAGTACTGGCTCGAGGATGTGCCAGCCGAACAGACCGGCGACCATTACCCGCTGCTCAGGCAGTTCTGCTCGACGCCCTGCCCGCAGGTGGAAGCCATCCGTACGGGCGACACAGTAAACTATCTGCTGGCTGGCAACGAGATCGGGGAGAACTCGGCGGCGGACATCTTCGCCGCCAGCGTGGTGCGCGGGGGGCGGCCGATGTACCGCACACCGACGGAACCGCCGGTGCGGGCCATGTGGTCGGCGGGTGTGAACGTTCCGGCGAAAACGCTACTGATGAACATCCTGCTGCACGAGGATGTCTGGCCGGGGAGCCACCCCGAGCTGCACATGTACGACATGCACTTCCGCGGGCTGGCGACCCCGGACGACCCGACGCGGGAGTTCGACCGGATGGACCTGCTCGAGCGGCTGCAATCGCTGGGCAAGGGTGTGACGCGGTTCCGGGCCACCGAATTGGGCAGTCACGTCGAGATCGTGCAGCACGTGTGTGAGCGGCTGGGCTGGGACGCCAACCGCCTGCGCGGCTATCGCGTGCGCGTTCAGTATCCGCTCATGAACGTGCAGTACTGCGTAGCGTTCGATCCGCCTCCGGTGCGCGAGGATGGCGGCGAGGCGTGAGGCCCGAGCGTTCATCTCCCGCGCAAGTCGCCATTCCTATCTCGTTACTTCTGACTCCTCTCTTCTCGCATTCCCCGCCCGTCGCGGCTATGGTACTCGGGGGTGCGGGCATGTGAGCCGCTGATCCGTTGGCCCCTGACATCATTCGAGCTGCTGCCCATGAAACCGCTGACCCGGACGGTGATTCTGTCAATTGCCCTGCTGGCCATCGCCGGCGGTGCGCGGCCGGCTGGCGCGCAGGCGCAAGACAGCCAACCGACATCGCAGCCGGCGGCCAGCCAGCCCGCCGTGAACGTCCTCCGTTCGCCGCAGACGACGATCCAGTTCTTCCTGGAGACCGCGGGAGATCCGCAGGCCGGCGACGAGCCATGCGCCCAGGCCATGCGTTGCCTCGACTTCAGCGAGCTCGACGCCGAGAAGGTCGCCGCCGAGGGGACGACGTACGTGCGGCAGCTTGCCGACATCCTCCGGCGGCTGGAGCAGGAGAAGCTGTTCGACCCTGCTGACAAGGAGGTCCTGCCGGATGAGCCCGTCGGAACGGTGCAGTCGTTCGGCAAGGGGGCGCTGACGCTCGAACTGCGACGGTTGCCGCGGGTGGTGATTGACGAGCAGACGGGCGAGGCCCGCACGGTCCAGGAATGGCGGTTCCCGTCGTACATCGTGGCCGAGATTCCCGTGTGGCACGCCGAGCTCGACGAGCGGATCGCCCGCATCCAGGCCGAGGCGGCGGGTCTGACCGCCGAGCCGGCGACGGCTGTGGCGCAGGTCGATCCGCAGAACCTGCGGACGGTGCAGCACACGATCAGCTTCTTCCTGGACGAGTGGAGCGCGGCACAGGCCGACGGGGCACGGTACGCGACGGCGCTGGCCTGCCTCGACTTCGCCGACGTCGTGCGCGACACGCTCAGAGAGGAAATGGACAGCGAGGACGCCGGAGAGATCGAGGCGGCGTTGCGCGAACGCGGTCCGGAGTACGTGCAGGAAGTGCGGGAGAAGGTGGGGATCAGCTACGCCGACGGGCTGCATGCCGTCCTGCAGGCGCTACTCGACGACGGGTCGGTGGTGCTGGGCGATCTGCCGGCGCGGCCGGAGCTGTACGTCAAGCCGACGTACTCGATCACGTCGCGGACGAATCGGGCGGTGGCCATCTCGCTGGAACGGCAAGGCGAATTGCCGGGCACGTGGCGGTTCAGCGCGCGGACGGTGAAGGACGTGCCGCGCATGCAGGCCGCACTGGCCGCGGCACCGGCCGAGGTGCCCGCGGTTCAGCCGGTGTCGCCGACGGGCGGAGCCGCCGGCGAGGCTGCGCCCGTGGTCGTCGCCCCACCGCCGACCGCAGCGGCCGCCAGTCGGGCGCCGCGGGATGAAACCGCCTCGCCACGCGCAACACTCCAGACGTTCCTGGGGGCGATGCAGGCCGGGGACGTGCCGCTGGCTGTGAGCTGTCTGGATACGAGCGAGCTCAGCCCGTCAGAGCGGGAACTGGCCCACGTCAGAGCCGGGAAGCTCTGGGCGGTGCTGGCCCGCTACCAGAAGGTGCTGCCGGCGACGCTGTCGGACAACCAGGATGCGCCGCGGCAGGAGCCGCTGATCCCGCCGTCGCCGACCGGCCGCATCCAGCTCGGCAAAGAGCAGACCGGGCCGCGACAGGGTGAATGGCTGTTCACCAGCCAGACCGTGCGCGACGTCGAACAGCTCTACGAGTCGGTCGAGAGCCAGCCGATTCACGAAAGCTGGCGGACGGGCAAGGGCGGGCTATTGCCGTTCGTGCACTTCCCGGCGTTGTACGTGCGCGAGCGGATCAACGAGCTGATCAACGATCGGATCATCGAGACGGTCGATCCGGCGACGGGCGAGACGGTGCGCGTGAAGCAACCGGGGCGGCTGCCGCACTGGCTGGGCAACCAGTTTTACACGCTGCAAGTGTGGCAGTGGTTGGGGATCGCGATCGCCCTGCTGGTGGGACCGCTGGTGCGCTGGCTGTCGCAGATCCTGCTGCCACGGCTGAGCCGGTGGTTGCTGCGTGTCGAGGGGGCGGAGCTGCTGCCGAGCGTGGTGCGCAGCGCGTTCGCGCCGACGTCGACGCTGGCCATGGTGGCGACCTGGTGGGGACTCGTGCAGTTCCTCGATCTGAACGTGGCCATCATGACGTGGACGTGGTGGGTGCTGCGCGTGGCCATGACGATCGTGGGCGTGTACGCCTTCTACCGCATCATCGACGTGGCCATGGGCTACTTCGCCGCCCGGGCGGCGCGGACGTCGTCGCGGCTGGACGACGTGCTGGCCCCCCTGCTCCAGAAGACGCTGAAGGTGCTGGTGATCGCCGTGGGCGGCATCCTCTTCGTGAAGATGCTCGGCTTCCAGGTGACGCCGCTGCTGGCCGGTCTTGGTGTTGGAGGTCTGGCCTTCGGTCTGGCCGCGCAGGACACGCTGAAGAACTTCTTCGGCTCGGTCAACGTCGTGCTCGATCGGCCGTTCCAGGTCGGCGACTGGATCAAGATCGGCGACGTCGAGGGGACGGTCGAGTCGGTCGGTCTGCGCAGCTCGCGCATCCGCACCTTCTACAACTCGCAGGTCACGGTGCCCAACTCAGACATCATGACCTCGCAGATCGACAACCTCGGCCGGCGGCGCTACCGGCGGATTTCGTGCATGATCTCCGTGCTGTACTCGACGACGCCGGAGAAGCTCGAGGCGTTCTGTGCGGGCATACGCGAGCTGATTCGGCGGCATCCGTACACACGCAAGGACTACTACCACTGCTGGGTGAACGCGTTCGCGCCGTCGTCCATCGACATTCTGCTGTACTGCTTCCACGAAACGCCGGACTGGGGCACGGAGCTGCGCGAGCGGCACCGGTTATTCCTGGACATCGTGCGGCTGGCGCAGCGGCTGGACGTCGGGTTCGCCTTCCCGACGCAGACGGTGCACCTGCATCACGAATCATCGCCGGGCGACACCCCACCGCCGCCGGACGCACGACTGCCCGGCGATCCGGCGGAGTCAATCCGCTTCGGCGCGACGGAGGCGGAGAAGCTGGCACACGAGGCGTTCAGCGAGCAGAACGAATTGCCCCCGCCGGTGAAATATTGAGCCCCCCTACCACGCGGTAGACGCGAGCGGGAGTGGGGCACTGGTGGGCAAGCCACCCGCGGCACCCAGGGGCCCAGCGCGTTCATGACGTTCGTCGATGCACGCAGAAGACATGCCGGCGCTGCGCTTCGGCATGCCACACTTGGTTCGGGCGGGCGGCACTGGTGGCGGTCAGGGCATGGCGGGTTGGAGCCACTCGCGGAAACGGGCCAGGGCGTCGTCGAGCGTGCCGGGCACGTCGGCGAAGAGGCCGTGCTCCGGTTGCACCGTGATGGTGTTGTTGGGCTGCGTCTGGCCGGCGTAGCGGTCCTCGCCGCCGCCGAGATCGAGCAGCAGCGACAGGCTGGCTCCGCCGTGGTAGTCGTTCGGGCTGGCGCGGACGCGGCCGGGGACCGTCGCGTAATCGTCGCAGCCGGCGGCGTCAACGAAGATGGCCACACCGTTGTGAGCCGAGGCCGCCAGGGCGAAATCGCCGCCGGAGTAGACATCGTCGCCGGCGCCGTCGATCAGGGCGGTAACCGTCTCGTCCCAGGAGCAGGACTGACCGACGCCACGGCGTGTGCGATAGACGTCGTTGCTGGCTTCGTCTTCGAGGTAGCCGATCGCCTGGTGAGCGGCGAAGGCCTGGCCGTAGCGTGAGCCGAGGTAGTCGTCGTCGCCGGCGCGGTCCACGAGCGAGCCCCAGCCGTAATAGTAGCCGCCGCCTTGCGAGAAGTTGCCGGCCTCGTAGACGTCGTCGCCGTTTTCGTCCAGGAGCAACGCGGCGCCACCCGACGTCAGGCCACGCAGGCCGACGCCGCAACCCTGCCCCCAGCCGGCGAAGATCCCCGGCGTGCCGTACGCGCCGAGGTCGCGGCCCATGCAGTAGTAGTGGTCGTTGCCGGCGCGGTCGATGAGCGCGGCCAATCCACCGGGCAGGCCGACAGCCTGGGCGAAGCGTTCAGCGTCGTAGCGGTCGTTGCCGGCTTCGTCGATGAGCAGGCCGACGCCGCAGAACGCCGCGGCCTGCGTGAAATCGCCGCCGCGATAGCTGTCGTCGCCGGCGCAGTCGTGCAGGATACCCACGCCGAGAACGCCGGCGCCCTGGCTCCAGCGACGGCTACGGTAACGGTCGTTGCCGTCGGCATCGTGGAGCAAACTGACACCGAGCAGACCGCAGCCAACCGCGTGCGGCCCGGTGGCGGCGTATTCGTCGTCACCGTCGAGGTCGATGATGACGGACAACCGTTGGGCGGCGGCGAGCGTATAGAAGTCGTTGCCGCCGAGGTCGATCACGACGGCGGCAGTCTCCTGGAACCACGTATCGCCCTCGCCGGCGAAGATGATCGGGCCGAATTCGGTATCGCGCTTGAGGAAAACGCCCGGGCCGTGGCCGGCGAGATCCTGCCGCAGGCCGGCCAGGTACGCCGGCTCGGTCAGGGCGACGAGGCGAACAGCGGCTTCGATGAAATGGGCGCGGTCCACGCGTGGGGCGAGCCGCACCAGGGCGGTGACCTTGTCGAGGCGAGCGCGGTCCGTGTCACGCTGCACCATGACGTCGTTGCAGATCGCATCCGCCATCACATCGACACCCTCGGCGAGCTGCGCCCGCTCGTCGGCGTTGAGTCCGTCCAGCGCGGCCGCGCAGGAACGCTGCGCCTCGGCGAGCAGAGCCTCAATCTGCTGGGCATGCTCTTCGGGCGACAGACCGGTCCGCAGCGCCGGGGGTGATGAGACCGCTGGCTCAAGATCGAGCCACTGCCCCGCGTGCACGAGCAGATCCGGCAGCACCGGCGGCACCGCAGCCAGCCGCCGCGACAGCTCCGGCAAGGCGAACGGCTCACGCATGACGTACGCGTAGCGAGACAGGCAGTACCAGTCGGGTTGGGCGACGAGTTGAGCGAGGCGGTTGCGCTGGTTGTCGCGGGCGTCGGTGAGGCCGCGTTCGGCGACCAGGGCGTCGACCAGCCCCTCCGCCGGTAGCGTGGGCACCGGCTCGGGAAACATCGCGTCGTTCGGCGGAATGACGTGGTGGAGCAGGTCGAGGGCGGTCGGCCGGGATCCGAGCTCCGCGGTGATGGTGAGGCGTTCCCGCCGACGCTCGCCGCGGAACTCGACGACGGCCCCGGACGGGGCGGAAGCGAGCAACTCGCGGGCGCGGGCCAGGCCGTCGGCCGTCTCACTGAGGTCGCCGTTGACGCCCGCTTGCTGCACCGTGAATTCGCGAACAACGGTCAGGGTCAGGGGATCGCCGATCTGGCGGCTGGTGATGGCCGTGCCGAGCTGACCGACGAGCGTCTCGGTGGCGGCGGCGAAATCCACATCGTCGGCGGCGACGATGATGTCGCCGCGGCGGAGGCCGGCCCGCTCGGCGGCACTGTCGGGCATGACGTCTTCGATGCGGATGCCGCGGAGCGCGGTTTCACCTTCGGCTGCAGCCTTTTCGGTGTACGGCGTCATGGTCACGCCGAGCCAGGGCCGGGGCGGTTCGGGCGGCTGAGTGAGGAAAGGCATGAGCGCCAGCATCACCCACATGCGGTTCTCCTTCGTGGCGGCAGTGCCGAACCGCCTCGCACTCTCCGCCGAACCCACCGAGGCAGTGGACACGGAGCGTGAGACTGGTGTACATTCCCGAGCGTTCAGGGCCTGTTCGCATGTGTGGCCCCGCCTCGGGTGGATAGAGGAGAGTAACCATGTCGGTTGTCGCCAACAACGCCTATGACCTGGAGCCGGAACGTCTGATCGGTATGGATATCGTGCGGGCCAGCGAAGCCGCAGCGCTGAACGCGTTTCGCTGGATCGGCAAAGGCGACAAGGAGGCGGCCGACGCTGCCGCCACCGACGCCATCCGCGGCATGCTGAACATCATGGATATCCGCGGCATCTGCTCGATCGGCGAAGGGATCAAGGACGAGGCGCCGGGCATCTTCGTCGGCGAGAAGCTGGGCCGCTGGGCCGACGATACGCCCTGCGTGAGCATCGCCCTGGACCCGATCGACGGCACAACGCTGACGTCGAAAGGATTGCCCGGGGCGCTGGTGGTCATCGCCGTGGCGAAGACGAACGAGCCCGGCGTGCACGCCCTGCAAACGGTGCCGTCGGTGTACATGGAAAAGATCGCGGTCGGCCCGAAGGTCAAGGAAGGGCCGGGCACCGTGCGGCTGGGGGCCCCGGTCGACCAGAACCTCGAACTGATCGCCCTGAAACTGGGCAAGCGCGTACGTGACCTCGTGGTATGCATCCTCGACCGGCCGCGCCACGAGAGCCTGATCTCCGCCGTGCGACGCACCGGGGCGGCGATTCGGCTGATCGGTGACGGCGACGTGGCCGGCGCCATCGGCCCCTCCATGACGGACAGCCCGATTGACGTGTACATGGGCATCGGCGGGTCGCCCGAAGCGGTGACGGCGGCCGCAGCCATCAAGTGCCTCGGCGGCGAGATCCTGGCTCGCATGTGGCCACGCACCGAGGACGAGCGGAAGGAGCTCGAACAGGACGGCTACGCCGAGCAGCTCAAGCACACCTACAACACCGAGGAGCTGGCCAAGGGCGACGGCATCGTCTTCGTGGCCACCGGCGTTACGGAAAACGCTCTACTCCACGGCGTGCAGGTCAACGGGCATATCGCCCGCACGCACTCGGTCGTCATGCGGGCCCGCTCGCGGACGATCCGCTACATCTCCGCGTACCACGACCTCACCCGCAAGACGATCCACCTGGCCAGCGAGGCCCGCGAGGCACGACTGTAAACGACGTCACAGCGCCCGCGTCAAACGGTGCGCGACGCGCCGGTCGCCCGATAACTCGGGCGGTCGGCGCGTCTGCGTTTGGTCCGCGCCGACCGAAGTGCTAAGATGCGAATTGAGCGGTTGTCCGGCGGCTGCCAGTATCGGCCGGCGCTCGAGAGGGGTCAGCCTGGTGAGCCCGCTCCACGGCTGTCGGGGCCTTCTTCGGGGGTGCGGGTCTGCGCTCGCGACGGAGGTGCACACCGCCGATGATCGGAAGCAGCAGCGCGTCAAGCGGGACAGCGAAGCGGACGAGATGCCGGTGGGCCGGAATCACTCTGGCTCTGCTCGCGCTCACGTGTTGGCCGGCCGCCGCCGACCTGCCCAGCAGCTTCGACTTGCGCAATGTGGACGGGCACAACCTCGTCACGTGCGTCAAGACCCAGTCCGGCGGAACGTGCTGGACCCACGCCACCGTGGCCGCCCTCGAAGGCAACCTGCTCATGACCGGCCAGTGGACGGCGGCCGGTGAGACCGGTGACCCCAACCTGTCCGAGTACCACCTAGACTGGTGGAACGGCTTCAACGAGTACAACAACGACGACACCATCCCCCCACCGGCGGCGGGCTCACCGTCCACCAGGGCGGCGACTATCGCGTGGCCAGCGCTTATCTGTCGCGTGGCGAGGGCGCGGTCCGCGACCTCGACGGCCAGCGCTACGACGACGCTCCGCCGCGCAACGCCGACGGTTATCGCCGGTACTACGCCCGCCACATCGAGTGGTTCGTCGCGTGCCCGGACCTGAGCGACCTGGACGAGATCAAGATCCGGCTGATGACCGACGGCGTCGTGGCGACGTCGATCTGCTACGACTCGCAGTTCCTGACCGGGACGGCGCACTATCAGCCGCCGGGCAACGACCTGCCGCCGAACCACGCGGTGGCGATCATCGGCTGGGACGACACGCGCGTCACCGGCGCTCCGGAACCCGGGGCGTGGCTGTGCAAGAATAGCTGGGGAGCCTGGTGGGGTGAGAGCGGGTACTTCTGGGTGTCGTACTGGGACCGATGCTGCTGCCAGGATCCGGAGATGGGCGCCATCTCGCTGCGCGACGTCGTGCCGCTGCCTTACGACCGCATCTACTATCACGACTACCACGGCTGGCGCGACACGCTGCGTTCGGCCAACGAGGCCTTCAACGCCTTCACCGCCACCGGTCACGAGGTTCTCGCCGGCGTCAGCTTCTTCACCGCCGAGGCGAACGTCGCTTATGACGTGCGGGTGTATGACACCTTCTCCGGCGGCGAACTGAGCGACGTGCTCGCGGTGGCCGGCGGGACGTTTGAACATCCGGGCATGCACACGGTGGATCTGCCGACACCGGTTGAGCTGGCCGTCGGCGAGGACTTCTGCATCTATCTCGATCTCTCGACGGGTGGACAGCCATATGACCGGACGTCGGATGTACCGGTGCTGTTGGGCGGGTCGTACCGTACGATCGTGCATTCACAGGCGGCGCCGGGGGAGAGCTACTATCGCGTGGAGGGCACGTGGGTCGATCTGCAGGACTGCGACGAAGGCGAGTGGCCGGGCACGGGCAACTTCTGCATCAAGGGCCTGGCCGTCGACTACCACGCCTTGCGCGTGCTGCTGCCCGACGGGCTGCCGACGTGCCTCGAACCGGGCGTAGAGACACCCATCACGGTGCAGATCGTCGACGAGCGTGAACAGTACGTGCCGGGCTCGGGCCGGCTGTACGTGCGCTACTATGGCGACGCGTTCGTCGAGCTGCGGCTAACGCCGCTGGGCGGCGACCTCTATCAAGCCATCCTGCCCGCCGCCAACTGTAACGCCGCGCCAGCGTTCTACGTCGCGGCCGACGGCGACGGCGGCAGCACGGTGACCTGTCCGGCGGATGCGCCCGCGTCTGCGTTCACCGCCGTGGTCGGCACGTTTGTTCCCGCGTTCGCGGACGACTTCGAGATGGACATGGGCTGGACGGTGATCGCCAACGCCATCGACGGCAACTGGGAACGGGGCGATCCCGAGCAAACGGTGAACGAAGGATACATCCTCCAGCCCGCGGACGACCATTCTCCGACCGGCACGCAGTGCTACGTCACCGGGCCGCTGGCCGGTGGCGGCGCCGGAGCGCACGACCTGGACGGCGGCCCCACGCGGCTCGTCTCGCCGCTGGTGGACCTGGCCGGCACCGACGCCCTGGTCAGCTACTGGTCCTGGTACCAGATGGGCATCTACTGGGACGACGTGTGGCTCGTGGAGATCACCAACGACGACGGCGCCAACTGGGTTCCGATCGAGGCGGTCACACGCCCGCAGCAGTGGACGCGCAGCGCCTGGTGGGTCGGCGACTACATCACGCCCACCGCGCAGATGCGCGTGCGCTTCACGGCGAACGACACGAACACCGCCTCCATGCTCGAAGCCCTGGTGGATGACTTCCGCGTCGAGACCCTGACGTGCACTCCCGCCTTCCCCGCCGGCGACGTCAACTGCGATGGCGCGCTCGACAACTTCGACATCGCCCCCTTCGTGCTGGCGGTCATCGACCCGCCGGGCTACCAGGCCGATTACCCGCTGTGCGACCCACAGCTCGCCGACGTCAACGGCGACGGAGCGACGAACAACTTCGACATCGCCCCGTTCGTGCACCTGCTCACCGGAGGCTAGCCGTCCGTTGAAAAAGGGCACTGGCTCCGAGCGACAGGGCTCACAGTGCGCCGACAACCGGCCGTGGCGAGGTGTCTGTCCCCTTTTTCAACGGGACCCTGGCCGGCCTCAACGACGCGGGCGCTTCGTGGTCCGCTTCGGCCGCGCCGGCCGGCGCTTCCCCGCCGAACGCTGACGCCAGGTGCAGGGCGTATTCTTGTTGACCAGTTCCTTCAACTTCCGGCACCAGACGGCGGACATGGTGCGGCAGATGCCGGCGGTCTCGGCTGGCGGGAAGTCGGCGAAGGGGCAATCGAAATCGCAGAACTCGGGAATGTCCTTGTCACTCATGCTCTGTTCCGCAGGGGTTTGGCGGCCGAAGCCGGCGGCGCCGGCGCGACCCGCGCCCAGCATACGGCCCCTGGCCCGCCCTGGCGACCGCCGGCGGTTTGGGCTGGGACGCGTCCCGAAAGGGACGTACAATCATGACCGGTGGCGAAGTGGGCCAGGCGGCCGCTGACGGCCGTCCTTGCGGGCGGCTCGTTGGAGGAAAGTCCGGACTGGACAGGGCACGGTGGTGGCTAACGGCCACCGGGAGCAATCCCAGGGAAAGTGCCACAGAAAACACACCGCCGATGGCTGCTGACGCGCGCGCCAACAGCACAGGCAAGGGTGAAAAGGTGCGGTAAGAGCGCACCGCGCGGGCGGTGACGTCCGCGGCAGGGTAAACCCCACCGCCAGCAAGCCCAAGTATGGGGCGATGAGCCGGCCCGGCTCGCTATGTAGCCCCGGGTAGGGTGCATGAGCCCGTCGGTAACGGCGGGCCCAGATGAATGGTCGCCGCCCGTCCTGCTGGACGGGAACAGAATCCGGCTTACCGGCCCGCTTCGCCACCCTGTTGTGCGCCGCTCCCGCCGGCGGCCCGATGCCGTGACAAGGACGTCATGTTCCTCCGACGCCTGACTTGGTTCTGGATCCTGCTGACCGCCGTGGCCCTCGCGCTCATCGGACGGCTGCTCGACATCCAGGTGCTGCACGCCGCGGAATACGAGGATTTGGCGACGCGGCTGCTGATCCGGCCGACCCGCTACCTCGACGCACCGCGGGGAACCATCCGCGACCGCCACGGACGCCTGCTGGTCAGCGACGAACCCTCCTGGGACATCAGCGTGCACTACGCCGTCCTCACCGGCCGCAGCCGGCGGTACCTGCGGGCGGTGGCCCGCGTCCTCCGCCGCGGCGGCGAGGGAGGCGAGTGGCCCTCGCTGGCGGCGGGCACCGACGAGCTCCGGCACGAGATCGCCGACATGTGGCAGCGGCTGTCCGCACTCACCGGGCAGCCGGTGAGCGACTTCATCGAGCGCGGGCAGCGGGTCTACGGCCGCGTGCAGCAGATCCGCGACGAGCTGCGCGAACGCTCCGGCCTGGACCAGCCTGTCCGCGAAGAGAACCTGCTGCATCCGGTCATTCAGGACGTGAGCGACGACGTGGCCCTGGCCGTTCGGCTGGAGATGGAGAAGCGGCCGTGGATCCGTGTCGTGCCCAGCTCCCGACGGGTTGTGCATGGGGCGGACACGCTCGTCCACCTGCTCGGGCGGCTGGGCGAGGTCGACGCCGAACACCTCGCTGAGGACCCCTTCCACGACGATCCCCTGCGAGCCCTGCTACCCGGCGACCACCGGGGCATCACCGGCGTCGAACAACTAGCCGAGACGACGCTGCGCGGTCAGCGCGGCCGCATCGTCGAGGAGCTCGACCGCACCGTCCTCGAACAGGCCGACCCCGTCACCGGCGGCGACGTCACGCTCAGCATCGACCTCGATCTCCAGGAGCACGTCTACGGCCTGCTCGCCGCAACGATCGAGAACACCGAGCCGGATGAGAAGCTCGTCTGGCCGGCCGGCGGGTCGGCGGTCGTGCTCGACGTCGCCACGCGCGAGGTCCTGGCCCTGGTCAGCTACCCCGTCTACGCGCGCGAGCAGACGCGCGAAAGCTACGCGGCGCTGCGGCGGGACGCCCGGCGGATGCCGCTGCGCTTCCGAGCCGTGTCGAGCATCTACCCGCCCGGCTCGACGTGCAAAGCGATCACGCTGGTCGGGGCGCTCACGGAAGGCGAGACGACGCCGGAAGAGCGCGTGCATTGCACCGGTCACCTGCTGCCCGAGCGGACGGACATCTTCCGCTGCTGGATCTACAACCAGTACCAGCTCTCGCACGACATGACCGAGAACCCCGCCGGCCAGAACGGTGAGGATGCCATCCGCAACTCGTGCAATATCTACTTCTTCACGATGGGTGGCCGGCTGGGGCCGGAGCGGCTGTGCGACTGGTTCACGCGGTTCGGCCTCGGCCGCACGCAGGGCACCGGGCTCATCGAGGAGTCACCGGGCATCGTGCCAACCGCGGCCTGGCTGGAAGCGACGCAGGGCCGCGAGCCGCAGCGGTCCGACGCCTGGAACTGGGCCATCGGGCAGGGTGAGATCTCGGCCACGCCGCTTCAGGTGGCCAATGTGTGCGCCAGCGTCGCCGCCGGCTATTGGGAGCCGGTGCACCTGATTCGCGGCGAGCAGTCGGCGGCGAGCGAGCGGGTCAGGTTCGACGCGGGGGCCATGCGCGTGCTGCGCTCGGGCATGTGGCGCGTTGTGAATGATGAGCGCGGCAGTGGCTGGCGGCCGACAGCCTGGCGGGCACAACTCGAGCGCAACGACTACGTGCTGTGCGGCAAGACCGGCTCGGCCCAGGCCGTCCCACAGCCGGTGCTGTACCGCTACACGTTCGAGTGGCCCGACGGTCGGCGGGAAACGGTCAACGCGTACCTCGAAGAGGACGCCCTGGCCCACTTCGGCGACGAGAAGCCCCGGCGGGTCGGCAAGCACACCATAGAGCGTTTTCCCGACCTGCTGCCTGGCGAGCTCAGCGCTCACGCCTGGTTCATGGGCTACACGCAGCCTGCCGACACGCCGCGTGGCGACGCCCCGCACGGACACGTGTACGCCATCGCCGTGATCGTCGAGTACGGCCTCAGCGGCGGACACGTGGCGGCCCCCATCGCCAAACAGATTGCGGAGTACCTGTTGGACCACGAGCCGTAGCCACTGTGGTCCGACGATGATGATGAGGTTATGTCGACGCCGCGTATGCTCAATCTGACGCGCCTGGGCTGGGGCCTGGCGATTCCGGTCGCCCTGCTGGGGGCGCTAGGCCTGGCGTGCATCCACGCCACGGACCGCAGCAACGCCAGCGCGGACAACGATACGGCCGCCGTCACGTCGGCCGCGCCCGGCGTCGAGCCGCACTGGCTGACCCGGGCATACGAGGCGGTGGGGCCGATGACCATCCGGCAGATTCTCTTCTTCTTGACGGGTATCGGCCTGCTGCTCGCCATGCTCTGGCTCCCCTACCAGAAGCTCGGGCGCTACGCCTACTGGGCCTATGCGGCGACGCTGGCCCTGCTCGTGCTGCTGGTGGCGGCCCGGTACGTCCATTTGCCGGAGAGCCTGCTGCCAGTGCGCAACAATGCCCGCCGGTGGATCGCCCTGGGACCGCTGAGCCTGCAACCGTCGGAGTTCATGAAGGTCGTGCTGATCGTGACGCTGGCGCGGTATCTGCGGTTCCGCAGCACGTACCGCCAGCTTCGCGGGCTGATCGTGCCGTTCGTGCTAACGCTCATCCCGATGGGCCTGATCCTCAAGCAGCCGGACCTGGGCACGACGCTGATGCTCCTGCCGGTGCTGTTCATCATGCTGTTCGTCGCCGGGGCGCGGTTGCGGCACCTGGCGCTGGTAGCGGTCGTCGGGGCGGCGACGCTGCCGGTGTTCTACTTCTACGGGATGAAGGACTACCAGCGGGAACGCATCCAGATCCTGTTCCGGCAGAATTCACCGGACCAGCGCTGGCAGATGGGGCCGGGCTACCAGCTCCGGCAATCCAAGATCGCCCTGGGTTCGGGCGGGATCTTCGGCGAGGGCTGGGGCCAGGGCGTGTTCGTCGAGTCGGCCCTGCCGCTGCTGCCCGAGGAGCACAACGACTTCATCTTCGCCATCATCGGGCACCAGTGGGGGCTGATCGGCTGCGTGGTCGTCATCCTGGCGTACAGCGTCATCGTGTTCTTCGGCATCGAGGTGGCCACCGTCACGAACGATCCGTTCGGGAGGCTGCTGGCCATCGGCGTCGTGGTGATGATCGTGGTGCAGGCCCTGCTGAACATCTCGATGACCGTCGGGCTGGCCCCCATCACCGGCATGACGCTCCCCTTCGTCAGCGCCGGCGGCAGCAGCCTGTGGGCGAACTTCATCGCCCTGGGCCTGCTGCTCAACATCGCCCAGCGCCGCCCCCTCCTGATCGCCAATCCGCCGTTCGAACACGACGATGATGACGAATAGGCGGGGCGGTACGCCACCATCACTGCACGAACGGCGGTGCTCAGTCCCGTAGGGACGAATGATCGTAGCCCAGCACGCAGTGCTGGGTTTCGACGGGATGCTCCCTTCCCCGAGTCCCGTAGGGACGGCTGAAGGCTGTGTTGCGCGGCGTCGCGCTCAGTCGTCCCTACGGGACTGGGTCGTCGGGGGATGCCCCTCATCCCAGCAGTTCCTGCTGGGCTACAATCAGCCGTCCCTACGGGACTAAGACGCCGATAGCGCCGAGGGGGGCCTGCAAGATCCGGCCACTGTGACGCGTTCCCGCTGTTACCTGCGGAACACTGACTTGGTTGCGTCCGTCCGAGACCCGCCGCTTGGGTTGCACGGGCGGCGGCGCTATAATGCCCGATTCCGCGGGCGGCGTGGTCCGCACGTATCGGGGGTGCCGTCACGGGGCACCGCCGACGATCGCCTGTGTGCTTTTAGCCGGAGCGAGGTTATGAAAGTCCTGATCGCCGACAAGTTTGAAGCTTCTGGTATCGAACAACTCAAGCAGATCGCCGACGAGGTCGTTTGCGAGCCGGATCTCAAGGACGATGCGCTGACGCAGCGCGTCGCCGGATTCGCGCCCGACGTCCTCATCGTCCGTTCCACGAAGGTCCAGGCCCCGACGATCGACGCCGGCAAGAGCCTCCGCGTGATCATCCGCGCCGGCTCGGGCTTCGACACGATCGACGTCGCCCACGCCAAGGAGAAGGGTGTCAAGGTCGCCAACTGCCCCGGCATGAACGCCATCGCCGTCGCCGAGCTGGTCATGGGCCACATCATCGCCGTCGACCGGCGGCTGGGCGACAACCTGGCCGACCTGCGGGCCCACAAGTGGAACAAGAAGCTCTACAGCAAGGCCCGCGGGCTGAAGGGCCGCACGCTCGGCATCGTCGGCGTGGGGCGGATCGGCTCGGCGGTCGCCAAGCGGGCCCTGGCCTTCGAGATGAAGGTGCTCTTCTACGACGTGATCCCCGACCTCAAGCCGGCCGATCACCCCGACTGCCGCCGGGCGGAAGTGGACGAGATCTTCCGCACCGCCGACTTCATCTCGCTGCACGTGCCCGGCTCGGGTGACACGAAGCACCTGGTCAACGCGGCGCGGCTGGCGACGATGCGGCCGGAAGCGGTCCTCATCAACACCAGCCGGGCGTCCGTCATCGACGAGCCCGCCCTGATCGAGGCCCTGAAGGCCGGCAAGATCCGAGCGGCGGCGGTGGACGTGTACGACAACGAGCCGGCGGCCGACGCCAAGGACATCACCTCGCCCATGTGCGACGTGCCGAACCTGTACGGTACGCACCACATCGGCGCCTCGACCGACCAGGCCCAGCTTGCCGTCGCCGAGGAGACCGTCCGCATCGTCGCCGAATACAGGAAGAGCGGGCAGGTCCTGAACTGCGTGAACACCTAGCGCCGCCGGCGTAGCGATTCACTGTCAGTCTTCAACCGTCCTGGCCGGCGCGCCGCGTGCGTGCTGGCCAGGACGGTTTCTTTGCGGCTTAAACGTAGCCGTTCAGCGCCGCCGACACGGAACTCGACTCCCCGCGCTCGCCGATCAAACCCTGCCACACGCCCCGCACTGATGGTACTATGCACGCTGGCAACGGCGGCCGCGGCCGCCTCCCATCGCCTCGATAGCAGGAGAGAGTCGCCATGTCCCACCAGATGCGGTTGCGGTGTATCGCGCTCGGCATACTCGTCGCGGCGTGCGCTTGTGCCAACGTCGCCGCCCAGATCATCGTCAGCGAGTCGCCACCCCTGCCGCCGCGGACGCTCTGCATCGAACAGCTCTGGTTCGACCTCAACGGCAAGTGGAACGGCCAACCGGCCAACGCGATCTGCGTAGTCGTTCGGGCGGCGGGCCTGGCCGGCGAGAAGATCGAAGCGGAGATCAGGATACGCGACGCCGACGGCCGGCCGGTGCCGGTGCGGGCCGACGCCCCCGCCGACTTCCGCGACGCCGACGGCCATTTCCTCTTCACACAACGTGCCGACGTCCAGTACGAGGCCACAAAGTGGGACCCCGCGCGCTTCGCCGTGCCCACGGACATTCTCGATCTGCCGACCGGCCGAAAGCACACGCTGTGGGTGTCGTTACGCCTGCGCAGCGGCGGCTTGCAGGCGAGCATCGCGCAGCAGATCATCTATCCGCCCGATTCGAACGAACCCGAGGCACGCGGCCTCCAGCTCTCCGACCCGGTCACGGAATCGACGACCGACGACGGCCCGGAGCGCAACGTCGCCGGCATGGGCGACGACCCGCGCCAGCAAGGCGGCTGGGCGGTGCCACACCTGCGCATATCCGCGACGCTCGCCCAACTGCCCGAGACCGTGGCCGGCAGCGCCGCCCGCGTCGAACTGCATCTGTTCCACCCGGACGGCCAATCGGTAAACGCCAAGACGGCGGGCGCCGCGTCGCAACCGTTCACCCGCTCGGCGACGGTCCAGCTCTCGCCGCAACAGCCGCAGGAACCCGTGCGGTTCGAACTGACCTGCGACGAGATTCAGCTCCGCGCGGGCTTGGACCATTCCTTGATCGCCGAGTTGCGTGCTGAGAACGAGTTCACGCGTGTGGCCTGTCAACGAACGTGCCGCGTGCAGCATTTCTCCAGCAGCACCGGGGCGGCCAACGCGTCGCCGGCGGGCGCCGCGGCCGGTTCCGCCTCGGACGATGCGCTGCTGGCCGCGGCAGCCGCCGGAGCCACCGACCGCGTTCGTGTACTGGCCGCGCAAGCCGGCGAGACACTGCCGCGCGACAGTGCCGGCCGTACACCCCTGCATCTGGCGGCGGCCGCCGGGCACGTCGAAGCAGCCCGCGCTCTGCTGGATGCTGCCACGCCACCGAAATCGCCGGAGCCGCCGCCGGACATCGACGTCCAGGGCGATCGGCCGGCGAATCTGTTCAGTCCGGACTACGGCAAACCGCAGGCGGGCGATACTCCGTCCGGCGGAACGGCCGCGGACATGCTGACCTTCGACGCCTACCTCGCCCGGTCGCGCGTCCTGGAAGCGACGGACAATCGCGGGCGAACACCGCTGCATCTCGCCGCCGCCGCCGGCCAGGTCGAGATGATCCGCTTCCTGTGTGAGCGCGGCGCGGCCGTCGAGTCGGCGGAAGAAAGCGGAGCGACGCCGCTGCACCTGGCCGCCGTCGCCTCGCATGCGGACGCCGTCGCCGCCCTGCTCACCGCCGGCGCTTACCCGAGGGCCCGGACGAAGCTGGGCTGCACGGTGTTGCAGATGGCCACCGACCTGAGAACGAGAGGGAACCTGGAGCAAGCGATCAAGAAGATGACCACGGGCCCCGACGTGGACGCCGTCCGCGAGCGGGCCGAAGCGTTCCTCGCAGCGCTTCAGGCCGGCGACGGCGGCCGGGCCGGCCCACTCATGACGCCGGAGCTGGCGGAGCAGATCCCGCAGAAGCTGGAGACCGCTCAGTTCGAGTTCCTGGTCGTTTCCGCCGAGGTCCACGCCGACACGGGCCGCGTTCGTGCCTGCCTCAAGGTCGCCGATATCGAAGCAAAGACCAACGAGTTCATCGCCGAGATCGTGTTGCTGCGTCCGGACGGTGAATGGCGCATCGCCGAGGTGCGGACCACGCCCTTCTTCCCCGAACTCGAGAAGCTGGAGGAGCAGTCATGAGTACGCTTCCGGCAACATCACCGTGCTCCGGGCCGGCTCGCGCTGTGGCGACGCGCCGTCTGTCGCCCTGCGGTTCGCTCCTGCTGGTGCTCGTCGCGGCGACCCTGCCCGCCGCCGCCCAGCAAACCGCCGAGCTCGAAGCGAGGATTGGCGAACTGCGCCAGCAGGTGACGGCGCTCGAGAAGGAGCACTTCCAGCAGTCACAGACCATCACGAAGAATCAGGAGAACCTCGACCGCGATACGCCCCTGGCCGCCGTCGGGCAACACTGGGTCAACGCCGCCGGCGGGTTCCTGTCCCGGATCGAGGAGAAGCAGCGGGCCTACGATGAGGCCAACGCCCGCTTCAACGAAATCCCGCCGGAAGACCGCTCCTGGCTGGACCATATCTGCCTCGGCTTCATCAAGGCACCGCAGCGGCGGATTCCGCGGGCCGCCAGCCTGTTGTACGACAGAATCAACGCCCGCTGGGACCTGCTGCTCTTCCACCGCACAATCCAGGACGAACTCGCTGAGGGCATCCGCGTCGGAGACGATCCGCGGCTCCACAAGTTCGGCAGCGTTGCCGACTTCGTGCGCCGGGCGCAGGCCGAGATCCTCAAGTCCGCCCTCGTCGAGGACAACTGCAAGACCTGGCGCGACAACATCGCCCGCGCTGAGCGCCGCCAGGCCGAGATCGACGCCGAGAAGCAACGCCTCCGCTCGGAGTTGCACGAGCTCGAACGCCGGCTGGCGGAGCTCCGCGAGCAGGCCGCCAACCAGCCCACGCCGCCGGCACGTCCCGCGCCCAACCTGGCCGAACCCGAGATCGTCGAAGCGATGTGCTCGCAGTTGGACGGCGCCGCCGGCAGCCGCGTGGCCGTTTGGCGGTTCTACGTGCGGCTCAACGTGCGCAACCACGTGCCGGTGCAGCTCCGCCTGGATGAGCTGACCCGCGAGCCCGAGATGCAGGACCCCGATCCCAAACGCCGATTCGTCCCGCCGCAGCGCATGTTCACCGTCCGTCCCGGCGATACGTTCCAGCTCAGCGGCTGGGAAGACCCCGAGACGGGCGTGCCGATCCTCGAAGAGATGGCCACGGGCGACTTGCCGCGCGTCCCGTCCGTGCGTGACCTCGGCCCCTACTACCTCACCGTCTGGGAGGCGAACGGCTTCCAGGGCCGCTTCCGGGCGACGTTCAGCACCGTGGCCGGCGCCCCCGCGCCGGTTCAGCTCGTCGCCGAGTTCAGCCCCCCGCCGCCGGCGACGTCGCAGGTCCAGATGCGCGTCGATGATCCGGACGAAGATGAACGCAGCGGGCCGGCGGACGCCATGATGAGCAGCTTCGCCTGGAAGGACACGTACCACCTCCGCATCGCCGTGTACGTGCCCGATCTGTCGCCGGGGTTGTACCGCCTGCGCGTGCAGGTGCGCGGTCAGCCCGACCGCTTCCTGTGGGGCCTGGCGAAGGACGGCGAGGCGCAGACGTCCATCTGGGGCTTCGTGCCGCTGAACGTGGGGCCGTACCAGATGACGCTGAGCGTACCCGAAGCGCCACAGGTCGCCCCCGTGACCATCTCCGGCCGGCTCGATCCCGCCAGAGGCACCGTCGACGCACTCGTCAGCGCTCGTGACCGCGTGCAGAAAGCGCAGGCGGCGCTGTCCGACAGCAGCAGCCGGGCCGCGCCCGAGCTCCGCCGGTGGTTGCTGGGCGATGCGCAGGTGCTCTATGCCCAGAAGCTCAATCTCGCCGGTCGGTTCGAGGAAGCGCTACAGGTCAGCGAGCAGGCGATCCGGAACCTGCCGGAATGCAAGGTCGGCGCGACCTACCCCAAGGGCAAAGGTAGCGAGTACCAGGACACGGCCTGGAAGGAGAAGGCCACCGCGCTCTATCACCTCTTCCAGCGGGACGCGTATCGCGAAGCGATGGAGCACATCTGCCAGACGCAGTTGCGCATGGCGCGGGAATTCCGCCAGAGCGGCAGCGACGCCGTGGCCAAAGATTACCTCCAGCGTGCCGGCGAATACCGCCACCTGCTCGCCCACCGGCTGATGCTGCTGGGCGTCGACCTCACCGAAGTCCGCCGAGAGGTGGAGGTCGGGAATCAGCTCTATCAGCAGGCGGGCAAGAATGTGCCGAAGCTCGTTTGGTATCCGCAGTAGTAGGCGAAGGGAAGAGGGCAACGAGGCAGGAACAGGTGGCACTCGCACGGTGTCACCGGTTCGGCGCCATCCGTGCGCACTTGCACACCGCGCCAGTATGGCTAAACGCTGTCCGACTCCGCAACCGGCGTGCCGCACTCGGGGCACACGCCGCTGGCATTACCCGTCAGATCGTACCCGCACGTGGTGCATCCCCCAGCCCTTCGTTTCCACAACAACCACGACCAGGCAAGAAGAACAGGACACAGAATCACGCATGGCAGCGCCGTCGAACACGCGACCCGAGACGTGTTGCACTCAAACTCTCCCAGCAGTGACTGCGGCCTCAGCAAGGCGAAATACCACGTGCCTTCCCACGGGCAATTGTACTTCTCTCGCACCGTACGCGGCTCAAAGGGGTTCCAGAAGGCGCGAATGTAGTAACACGTTCCCCGCCGAATGCCCACGACCCCATCCACGCAATTGACTGGCATCTCGATGGTCACGAAGTACGATAACACGGTGAGCACAAACACGAGCACCCAGGCACCGCTCACGCCTACGAAGCACCACCGCGCCAATCGATGACGCCGCATACTGTCTCCTTTCGAACGTACGCGGACCATACTATCTGCCGCAGGGTGTCCGCCAGTGCGCTGCGCACGCGGCCATGCATCGCATGACCCTCGCCGGCGTCCGGTTCGCAACCCGCATTCGCTACGGGATCGCCAAGGACGTCCATCCGGACATGCTCGTCGATGTGCCGCGTGCCCCGGACCCACGGATAGGCGGTCTGGCTCGAGCCGTCGCAGGTCAGTTCGGCTGCTGGTAGCCGCATATCGTGAGGTGCGCCCCGTCTGGGTCGCCAGTCTCGAAGCGCACTGCCGCGCCGGACGCAACGCAGATGCCCGAAGTCAGGCTCAGCGCCTCGCCATCCGAGCGCAGAACCGCGATGACACGGCCCTCTTGGCTGATCTCAACCGGGGCTCCGCCGGGGCTGGCGAACAATACGTCGGTAATGACGAAGCACGTGCCTGGCGGGGCGAGCACCTGTTCAACCGGGGCGTCTCTGCTGACTACGATAAAGAAGCTGTGGACTCGGCCACAACCCTGATGCGTAACGGTTGGCTGTGTGCTGGCCTGTGAACCAACCAGAAAGGCCACGCACGCGATGAGCAGAACGCCAGTTAGTTGTGATCGTGCCTGTAGCATCGTTATCTCCTTTGAGAAAACTTCTGCATGGCGACATCGCCGCCGCCGTGAGACACGCGACCTCGGCCTCGAGGGCGCATCACTGTCATACATCTGGAATCCGCAGAACCATTGGCTGCCCTGGAGCGCTCCCATGCATCGTTCCCATCCCTGACTCTCGCTGCTCGCAGTCCCTCCTCTCGTCCTTTCCTCAGCCCCCGCCTGATATCATCTCTTCCAACTGGGCGGTGTTGCTTATCCACTGCCTGAGCGAGAATAACGCTACTGCTGCTTCCGCTATCGCTACCAGAAGGAAGAACATGAGTATCCCTGCTGGAGTCGCCTTGGGGAAGCGCCCCCAACCCGCTTCCGCAAGCGCGTCACGCTCTGCGAAGAAGGGAGCCAGGAGAAGTGGCCAGCAAGCGAAGAGTGAGGCCCAGTATAGCTGTCCCACGATGGTATGTACGTCTATGATGCGCCCATGAGAATGCGCGTGCAGGACGCAGAGCGTCGCGAAGAAAAGCTCATAGCTGTACCACAGGAAGCGCCATCTGAAGCCACGCATTGCGGCCAGCCACACTATTGACCCAACGGCAGCCGCTGCGATAACGAGGTTGCCAACGACCACGCCGACGAGGGCCACATAAACCATGCTGTCCATCACCTCTGTGGGTGTGGTGATACTCGAGCCCATGGTCGGTCCTCCGCTCATTCAATGAGATTGCTGCAATCGCAGCACAGGCCAGCGGCAACCCTAGCCTTGCCGCTGCCGGCGTCCGGGTCGCAGTCGTCATTCGCCGTCGGGTCTGCGTTCACATCCATGAACAGCGGCTCATCGATGTACCGCGTCCCCCACACCCACTGCCGCGTCGCCTGGTCGCTTCCGTCGCGAACCGACACGCCGGTTTCTCTGTTACTCCGGTGCCCCATCGTCCAAACCATCGCCTGCCGTCACCGATATCGGCGGTACGCAAACGGTGCTGACGACCGTCTCGTCGCCGCGCTGCAATCTGGCGACCCAGAAGCCGGTGATCTCGCATTCCGCGGGGGCGGGATCCGGGCCCAGGACGACCGACCAGGCAACCTCACCCGTGTACGTGTCGCCGGGGTGCAGGACGATCGGTTTTAGCTCTGCGAGCAGCGGAATGCTGGCTTCCATGCCCGTTGCCTGGTGACACACATCACCGCCGGCCGCCACCAGCACATGCGTGTTTGCCTTGGGACCGAACGGCAGAGCGACCTTCAGTATCTGCACCGTAACGCCGGACGTGTTCACGATGTCATACCGAAGGCTGGATGCACCGGCGCTGCCGGCGTCGTGCCGCCACGTCATGCGCAAAGGCGGGCTGGTCGTTCTCGCGGCTCCCTCCGGCCCGCGGCCTTGGCTGGCCTGGAGAGCCGTCAGTGAGATCACTGCAAGCACGGCCGCGTAGCAACACATTCCGCGTTTCACTCAGCACCTCCTTCGGTCCCAGACACGTTGCACGACCGCTCTGCGCGAGCCCGCCCAGCGCGTCCGCCGCGCTGCTTCGGCGCCTAGTTGGTCTGACAGCGGGCCAATGGCCAGTCGGAGTGCGTGTCGAGCATGTCGGTCGACAACTGCGGCCGTTTGCCGCTGTACACGCGGATCAGCGCGCCGGGCGTGGGAAAACAGTCCGTCTGCCAGCCGGGGCCGCCCCGAAGAAAACGCTGCCACGGGAACGTGCGCGTGCAGCCCATCCTGCGCAGCTCGTCGTCCGTAAATCGGCGCAGCTCGCCGATCGGCGTTCTCCTGGCCGAACCGTCGCAATAGGCGACGTTGTCGGCCATCAGTTCGCCATGCCAACCCGGCAGCGGCGGTGTGTCCGGCTCATTGGCGAGCTTCTCCGATGCCGCGTCGAAGAACGGGTCGCAGTACAACACGGTCTGATGAAGCGGGCTCTGGATCGACTCGGCCCTGTGGCCCCACGGGCTGCTTGTGAGAAAACATTGCGCGCAGCTACGTGACAGCCAGACGATACCATTGTCAGCAATGCTGTAGCTGTTGCCGATGAAGTTGAAGCAGGGGATGTTCGCGGCTTCGCGCGGGGCCCGCGTCTTCCACGTCTCCCGAACACCGGTGTCCGCCGGGCAGTGAAAGACCTCCAGGCCAGTGGAGTCCGAGCCGGCCAGGTAACCGTTCAGCGGCTTGGTGCGAGCCCCCCAACCGCCGGCGGGATCGGTCATGACCGTCGCGTCACCCTTGCTCGTGGGCATCGGCACCGTCGCCGTCTGTCCGCCGAAGGAGAATGGCAGCGCCACGCGCCAACCCAACACGCCTTCCGGGAAACCGTCGCCCATTTCCCTAGACACCATCATGCGGTGCAGCGGCACGATCTGGTTGCGCGCATCCTCGGCGGCGTAAGCCAGCGTAGCCGCGGCGATATGCTGGAGGTTATCCAGACAGGACGCCTCTCGCGGCCTTGTCCGCATCCGCAGCACGCCGGCAACCAGTATCGCCAGCACAACCGCGCCGGCCACCAACAATGCCAGCACCTCGACGACGGTTATCCCTCTGGCGAGACGAATGGCACGCATGGCCTGCTCCCCGACATCACGACGTGGACGTCTTCCTTTCACGCTCTTCCATACTCCGTGCGACGGAACGTCACGCATGGACGGATGAACGAGGCGCCGCACTCTGACGATCACGGCGCCTCGTTGACCTGGTGGTCGTCCAGCGGCCAGCCTTCGTAGTAGGCGACAGGGTCCTGTGGCATGAGCGGCAATCCGTTGTCGTCGTACACGCGGATGAGGGCACCTGGCGTGGGGTAGCAGTCCATCTGCCAGTCGGGACCGCGTCGCAGGAAGACGTACCAGGGGAAGACCTGCGTAACCCCCATAGCCTCGAGTTCTTCGTCCGTGAACTGGCGTAACTCGCCGATCTGCGTCCGCCGGGCCGAGCCGTCGCAGTAGGCCACGTTGTCAGCCATCAGTTCGCCGTGCCAACCCGGCAACGGTTGAATGTCCGGGTTGCTGGCGAGCCTCATCGTGTACTGCCGGAAGAAGGGGTCGCAATATAGGATCGTCTCGGAAAGCGGGCTCTCAATCGACTCTGCCGTATGCCCCGCGGGCGTGACCCTGAAGAACGCTTGCGGCGCGAAGTAACCGGGCCCGGGTTCGCCAGTGATCCACTGCATGCCGGCGGTGGTCATGGTGTAGCTGTTGCCGAGGAAATCAAAATACGGGATGTTTGCCGCCTCGGCCGGGCCGACGTATCCCCAGTCCTCGACGTACCCAGTGTCCGCCGGGCAGTGAAACGTCTCCAGTCCAACGGAGGCCGGCCCGGCCAGGTAGCGGTTCAGCGGTTTGGTCTTTGCACCCCAGTAGCCGGCGGGGTCCGTCATCACCGTTATATCGCCGTCCTCTGTTGGCATCGGCGCGGTGGCTGTTCGGCCGCCGAACGAAGACGGCAGCACCGTGCGCGTGAGCCACAGGGCGTCGGTGAAACCGTCGGCCCCGTGCGTGGACACCATCATGCGATGCATCGGCACCGCCTGGTTGCGCGGGTCGTCAAGGGAATAGGTGATCGTTGCCGCGCCGATGCGCTGGAGGTTCGCCAGGCAGGAGACACCCCTACCCCGCGCACGCACCCGGCTCGCTCCGGTGGCCACCATGGTCAGCAGGACCGCCCCGGCCGCCACGACCACGAGCACCTCGACTGCGGCGACCCCTCTGACCGAACGACTAGCTCTCATGCCAAGCTCCCCAGCGGCACGACGTGGACGTCACCGTCCCTCGCGTCGCCACGCTCACCCCGCGGAACGCCCAATGCGATGTCAAACAAATACACGTCGCCTCTGACAGAACGGAAGCACCCCGCGGGTGGTCCTCCCGCACCGTCAGCAGAACCGGCATTCAGCACCTCTTGTGCCGCGAGTCCCGCATCCAGTGCCCTTTCGCCCAAGCCTAGCTCCCCCAACGCGGCGGATCAAGCTGACTACCGCCGCAAACCACGCCGACCGCCGGGCGTCCGGACGCCACCGCGCACGCCAACCCGCCCTCAGGTTGGCACCCGCCGAACAGCCGACTAGAATCTCTCATCTTCCCGCGGACGCGGGCCGGTCCGCTCCTCATGAGGCTACGTTGTGCCACGACAACCACTCAAGATCCCCTTTCGCCTGGAATCCCTAGCCATCCTGGCGGCGGACGGCACCGTCGACCACGACTGGGAGCCGAAGCTGCCTGACGATGACCTGCGGCGGCTTTATCGGACGATGCTCGCCTCCCGCCGACTCGACGAACGCTGCCTCCAGCTCCAGCGCCAGGGCCGGCTCGGCACCTACGGGCCCAGCAAAGGACAAGAAGCCGCCTCGCTCGGCGTGGCCTATGCCCTCCGGCAGACCGACTGGCTGGTACCCTCCTTCCGCGAGACCGCCGGTCTGCTCTGGCGCGGCTGGCCGATGCAGAACCTCATGCTCTGGTGGGGTGGCTACGAGGCCGGCAACGTCGTCCCCGACGACATCAACGACCTGCCGCTTTGCGTGCCGATCGCCTCACAATGCCAGTATGGCATGGGCATCGCCTGGGGCTGCCGGCTGAAGGGCGAGGGGCAGGTCTGCACCACCTTCTGCGGCGACGGCGGGACGTCCGAGGGCGATTTCCACGAAGCCATGAACTTCGCCGGCGTGTACAACCTGCCGCTGGTCATGGTGGTCCAGAACAACCACTGGGCCATCTCCATCCCCCGCAGCAGCCAGACCGCCGCCCAGACGATCGCCCAGAAGGCCATCGCCTACGGCGTCGACGGACTCCAGGTGGACGGCAACGACATCCTGGCCGTAATCGTCGCCACGCGCGAGGCCATCGAAAAAGCCCGCACCGGCGGCGGCCCCACGCTCATCGAAGCGGTCACTTACCGCCTCAGCATGCACACCACCGCCGACGACCCGAAGAAATACCGCAGCGACGACGAGGTCCGCGAATGGGAGCCGCGCGACCCGCTGCTGCGTTTCCGTAAGTACCTGCTGGACCGCGAGTTGCTGGACGAGAAGAGCGAGCAGGCCGTCGACGACGGGATCGCCGCCGAACTCAACCAGGCTGTGGACGAGTACCTGGCGGCGAAGGTCGAGCCCTGTGCGTTCTTCGACTACGCCTACGCGGAGAAGACGCCGGCCCTGTGCCGGCAGGAGGCCGAGCTGCATCGCCATCTGGGCGACGGGCAGCCGGCCGCGGGCGAAGTCGTTCAGCACAACCGGGTCTTGTAGGACGAGGGTGACATGGCCGAACTCACGATGGTCAAAGCGATCAACCTGGCCTTGACCGAGGCGATGAACGAAGACCCGCACGTGCTCGTGCTGGGGCAGGACGTCGGGGCGGATGAGGGTGTCTTTCGCGTTACCGAGGGGCTGCTGCAACGCTTCGGGCCCGACCGTTGCATCGACACGCCGCTGGCCGAAGCCGCCATCATCGGTGCGGGCATCGGCCTGGCGTTCACCGGTTTCCGCCCGGTGTGCGAATTGCAGTTCGACGGCTTCTCGTTCCAGGCGTTTCACCAGATCGAGAACCACGCCCGCCGCTTCCGCAACCGCACCCGCGGGCGCTACACCTGCCCGATGGTCGTGCGCATGCCTTGGGGCGGCGGCATCCGAGCCATCGAACATCACAGCGAGGCCCCGGAAGCGACATACGCCCACCTCACCGGCCTGCACGTGGTCATCCCCTCCGGCCCGCGGAACGCCCGGGCCCTGCTCCGCTCGGCGATCCTCAGCCCCGACCCGGTCATCTTCTTCGAACCGAAGGCGATCTACCGGGCGTTTCGCGAGGAAGTCCCCGACGAGCCGGAAACGCTGCCCATCGGCCGCGGCACGATCGCCCGTCCGGGTCGGCACGTGACGATCATTACGTACGGGGCGCAGGTCCGGCCCGTGCTCGAAGCTGCCGAAGAGCTGCACGAAGACCACGATGTCGACGCCGAAGTAATCGACCTGCTCTCCGTCGCCCCGCTCGATGACGCCCTCATCAATGAATCTGTACGAAAGACGGGCCGGGCGGTCGTGGTGCACGAAGCCCCGCGGCATTGCGGCGTCGGGGCGGAGATTGTGGCGCGGATCGTCGAAGAGAGCCTCGAATACCTCGAAGCCCCGATCCGCCGCGTAACCGGTTTCGATACGATCATCCCCTACTTCACGAACGAGCGCGCCTACCTGCCCGACGCGCGGCGGGTTGTGCAGGCCGCTCTGGACACGGTACGGTTCTAGGAACAGCGCACCGGCTGCCGCCAGCGTGCAGGACGCATCGCCGGGCCATAGCCGGCACGACCGCCGAAACAGGACATCCCGACATGTTTGAATTCGCATTGCCGGATCTGGGCGAAGGCATCCACGAGGGGCAGGTTGTCAACGTGCTCGTCAAGGAAGGCGACACCATCGCCGAGTACCAGCCCATGCTGGAGATCGAGACGGACAAGGCGGCGGTCGAAATCCCGTCGCCGAAGGCTGGCGTCGTCGCCAGCATCCTGGTCAAGCCGGGACAGGTCGTGAAGGTCGGCGAGGTCATGCTGACCATCGACGAAGCCGGCGGCGACGGCAAGACGGCCAAGGCCGCAGCACCGGCGAAAGCCGCGCCGGCGAAGGCCGCAACCGCTCCCGAGCCGGCAGCCGCTCCAGCCCGCCCGCCAGCCGCGGCGGCCTCCAAGGAACCCGCACCGTCGCCCGTCGACTCCGTCCCCGTCAGCGGCCCCGTCCCCGCGGCTCCGTCCGTCCGCAAGCTGGCCCGCGAGCTCGGCGTGGACATCCACCGCGTTCCGACCACCGGTCCCGGCGGACGCGTGCTGAAGAAGGACGTCGAGGCGTTCGCCAAGAACAAGACGGCCGCGCCGTCAGCGCCCGCCGCTGGCGGTCCCGGCGTCGCCCTGCCCGCTGAGGAGCTGCCCGACTTCAGCCAGTACGGCCCGATCCGCCGCGAGGCCGTGCCGCAGATCCGCAAGACAATCGCCCGGCAGATGGCCCGCTCGTGGCTGAACATCCCGCGCGTCACGCAGTGCGACGACGCCGACATCACTGAGCTCGACCGCAACCGCAAGCGCTACAACGAGGGTCTCAGGGACGGCGCCGCCAAGCTCACCGTAACGGCCATCCTGCTCAAAGCCGTGGCCGCCTCGCTGCGCGAGTACCCGCAGGTCAACGCCAGCTACGACGCGGCGACGGCGGAGATCATCTACAAAGATTACATCCACATCGGCCTGGCCGTGGACACGCCGCGGGGGCTGGTCGTGCCGGTGATCCGCGACGTCGACCGCAAGCCGCTGCCGCTGCTCGCCAGCGAGCTAAACGCCCTCGCCGGCCGTACGCGGCAGGGCCAGTTCGAAATCGCCGAGCTGCGCGGGGCGAGCTTCACCATCACGAACTACGGCGCCCTGGGCGGCATCTTCGGCACACCGATGGTGAACTTCCCGGAGGCCGCCATTCTCGGCATGGGCAAGGCGCGGATGCAGGCGGTCGTCTTCGAGGGACAGATCGTCCCCCGCCTGGTCATGCCGCTGTCGCTGTCGTTCGACCATCGCATCGTGGACGGTGCCGACGCGGCCCGCTTCCTGACCGACGTGATCCGCTCGTTGGAGAACCCGCTGCGGCTGAATAGCCTGGCGTGATCGGGCGGCCACCCGCAACCAGACAACAACCCTTACGCAGGAGAGCAACGTGGTCGTCGGCGAACTCACCGAAGAAACACAATTGTTGGTCATCGGCGGCGGGCCCGGCGGCTACGTCGCCGCGTTTCGTGCCGCCGACCTCGGCCTGAAGACCACCCTGGTCGACGTGGCCCCCGTCCTCGGCGGCGTGTGCCTCCGCGAAGGCTGCATCCCGTCCAAGGCTCTGCTGCACGTCGCTCACTTGATCGAGAGTGCGTCGGAAGCAGGAAACCTCGGCGTGACCTTCAACAAGCCGGCCATAGACGTCGACAAGCTCCGCGGCTGGAAGCAGTCCGTCGTGGATCGCCTCTGCGGCGGCGTCAGCACGCTGGCCAGCAAGCGCAAGATCCAGGTCATCAAGGGCCGGGCAACGTTCGAGGATGGCCGCACCGTCCGCATCGAGGGTGACAAGCCGGCCCGGCTCACGTTCCGCCACGCGATCATCGCCACCGGCTCGCGCGCGAAGCGTCTGCCCGAATCGCTGCTGCCCGCCGACTGCTGCATCGACGCCGCCGGCGCGCTGGCTCTCGAAGATGTGCCGCCGACGCTGCTCGTCATCGGCGGCGGCTACATCGGGATGGAGCTGGGACAGGTCTACGCCGCCCTCGGCAGCAAGGTGACCGTGGTCGAGGTCCTGCCGCGGATTCTGACCGGCTGTGACGACGACCTCGCCCGCCCGCTCATCGCCCGGCTGAAGAAGCAGTTTGCCGCCATTCACACGAACGCCTCGCTCGGCGGCGCACGTCGCGTCAACGGCGAAGTCGAAGTCACGTTCACCGTCGGCGACAAGGAACACAAGGAGCGCTTCGCACGCGTACTGGCCTCGGTCGGCCGCCAGCCGAACTCGGACAACCTCGGCCTCGAACACACGAAGGTCGTCGTCAACGAGCGCGGCTTCATCGAGGTGGACGCGTCGCGCCGCACGGCCGACAAGCGCATCTACGCCATCGGCGACGTGGCCGGCGATCCAATGCTCGCCCACAAGGCCAGCCGCGAAGGCGTCGTCGCCGCCGAAGCCATCGCCGGTCACAGCGCGGCTGTCTTCGATCCGCAGGCCATCCCGGCCGTCGTCTACACCAGCCCGGAAGTGGCCTGGTGCGGTGTGACCGAGGCACAGGCGAAAGAACGTGGCTTGTCGGTTAAGATCGGCAAGTTCATGTGGGGCGCGTCCGGGCGAGCGATCGCCATGGCGCGGCCCGAAGGCGTGACGAAAGTCATCGCCGACGCCGACACGCAGCGTGTCCTCGGCGTGGGGATTGTGGGTGAGCACGCCGGCGACCTGATCGCCGAGGCCGTGCTGGCCGTCGAGATGGGCGCCACGGCGGAAGACCTGGCGATGACCATTCACCCACACCCGGCCACGTCGGAGACGATCATGGAGGCCGCCGAAGGTGTCCTCGGTTCCGCCATCCACATGTACCGCGGTTAGCCGAGCGCGGCGACCGCGCTCACTCACGCTCGCCATCGCGGCGCTCATGCTGGCGCCCCTGCTCGGCTGCCTCGCCCCGGCGCTCCGCGAGCCGGCACCGCCCCCTCCCGTTGACGAGCCCGCCGGCGTCCCGATCGAGGACGAAGTCCAGCTCGCGGGAGCCATTACACTCGCCGACTTCCAGACACCCGACCAGGCCAACTGCTTCCACCTCGTCAGCGCCGACGGCGAGGTCCCCCAGCCTACGACCAGCCCGCTGCCGGAAACCGCCGACCCGACGCAGCGCTGCCTAGTCGCTCCCTTCAACGCTCCCGACCAGCAGCTCGAACTCGACGTCGCCAGCCTGAGCACGACACCCGCGCCGACGGACTGGCACAAGTTCGGCGTCCTGCTGTATCGGCTGCACGCGCAAGGCGAGAGCGCAAACCTGACGCTCATCCTCGAAGCCGGCCCCGAAGGCCGACAAGTATGGTCCGAGCCCGTACACGCGCACGCTGGTTGGAACCACTTCCAACTCGACCTCGACACCATCGCCCGACAGATCGACCTGAGCCGTGTTCAACGGCTGTCGTGGCGGTCGGCGGGACCGGGCGCGGTCACGATCCATCTCGACGACCTGCGTCTGGCCAACCGGACGCGCTGGCTGCTGGGCGAGAGCGCCGAACCGGGCGAGTTATCCGCGTACGCCCGCGGCGGCTGGTTGCACGTGGCGTCCGTCGGCCGATACGAACTCGTGTTTCATGACGGTCTGATCGCCGGCTGGTTCGCCGACAGCCCGGGGAACCTGACGGTTGGCTCGGGGCTGGGTCCGTGGCCGGTACCGCTTCCGGCCGGTTGGGCCGCGCAGGAACAGCCGTCCATTCCCGCAGACATTCGCGCAAGCTCCGACGCGGATCAGGTCCGCGACTGGCGACGCCAGCAGCGGCTGCTCGAAGCGACGCCGTTGCGCGTGGTCGTCGAGGGTCGGCATAGTCCGGTCGCCGCTGGCGGGACGTCGTCGGTGACGAGCGAACGGAGCTGGCGATACGTCGTGTACGCGGACGGTCGCGTGTGCGTGCGAACGAGCTACCACCCGGACGCCGAGGTGAACGTGCGCACGGTCGTCGGGCAGGTCGTGGCGCTGTCCGGACGGGCGGAATTCCGGCTCGCCGAGCCGCCCGCTGTCGATCCATACCGGCCGCCGGCGGCGTACATGCTGCTGACGCGCCCGGGCGAGCAGGGTGCGGACCTGCTCTGGGTGCCGGCTCAGCCGGAAACGTTCGCTCAGTCACGCGTCTTGCGTGAAGAAACCCCACCCACGCTGCTCGCGCTCACCGGCGATCTGACGGGCACACCGTCTGTCGAGGCGGCCAGCGCCCTGTTCATCTGGCCGCCGAACCTGGACGACGCGGCGGCCGCGGAGCCTCTCGCCGCCGGTTACCAACGGCCGGTCGCGCTGACGCCGCTGGCCGGGGAACTCGTCCGCGACGCACCGGGCGATCTCAACGGCGACGGGTTCAATGAAGCGGAAGGCTGCTACGAGCTCGCTCTGCGGCGGGGCGTGCTGCGGTTCGTGTTCGATCCGGGCGACTTGCCCCGTGAAACGCCGGTCTTTCGCGTCCAAGGCAGCGCCGGCCACCGCTGCTGGATCTACGCCGATGGGCAGGCGCTCAAGGAGGAGCAGCGTGACGCCGCCGGCCGGCTGATGTTCACGCTACCCGGCACGATCCGCGTAGCGCGGAACGTCGAGGTACACGCCCGCACCACGCCGCCCAGCCCCTGACGACAGCCCGTTGGAAAAGGGGACTGGCTCCGAGCCGAAAGACCGGCGCTGCCTCGCAAGCCGCGTGACGCGAGGTGCCTGTCCCCTTTTCCAACGGGCCGCCTCGCCAAGGCCGCCGGTTACGGTGCAACGACGGGCCGGACGCGGATGACGGCCTCCAGCTCGACGAGCTTCATTAGCTGGCGGACGTCAATCGTTCCGACGACGAGCTTCACGGCTTTGCTCTCGCCCGTCTGCTTGAAGCTGAGCTCGGTGAGGGCAGCCAGCGTCTTCTCCGAGTTGTCGGAGAGGTAGATCATCACGTCGACGCGCCAGGCGGTTACCTTCAGCTTGCCGAGCGTCAGGTTGCCCTCCTGCCCGTCCTTCTCGACCTTGGCGGCCAGGTCGCGCAAGACCTCATCCAGCCGCGACGCCGGCGTCTGCTCCTCGACCGTGAGCTCGTCTTCTTCATCACCGAGCTCGCGCACTCCGGCTCTCTCCAATGGCATTGGCGGTGGAGCAGTCGGTGCCGGGCGTCCCGTCGCACCTCCCAGAACAACGCCCCGCGCGCCACCACTCGCCCGCCTCGGCGCGTACAACTGGCGTTTGCCGGCGAAGCCCGCTGCACCACGCCCGAACACACCCTCGTAACTGACGCCCGCGGGCATCTCGACGGGCACGTCCACGCGAACCGGCTCGCCGCCGACGGTGACGGTCATTTCCTCTACCGCGACGAAGCTCGTGAACTGCGTCATCAGGCGGAACTCGATGCCCAGGTCGATGACCTGCTTCCTGAGCTCGTCGGGGAACTGACCGGACTGCGCCGCGGCGTAGTCCTGCATCATGAGATCCTCGACGCGGGCCCGGGCCCACAGCGATGCCAGCGCCTCGTGATCCTGGGCGTTCTCCGGGACGTTGATCTCGATCTGCGATTCGTACGGCCCGGCACCGGTGTTGCCACGCAGTGCGATGATGCCGGTAGCGAGCCCGGTCAGCCGCCCGCGCACCATGATCGGCCGAGCGGCGAACAGGTCGGGAATGCGAGTCGGGTACACATCGGCGACGGGGAGCTCGCCCCAGTCGATCTCGATATCGGTGAGCACCGGGGCGAGGATGCGTTCGTGGAAGCGTTCCGCCGCCGCATCGCCCTGGCTTTCGAGCATGACGTACTCGACCTCGCCGCGCCCGGCGCGCGCCATGCCGTCAAGCAGGAAGCGGTTGACCGAGTTGCCGATACCGAAGCTGAACACGCGCGTCGTGCCGGCGTTCTTCTTCACCGCGTCGATGATGGTCATGGCATCGCCGACGTAGCCGTCCGTCATGAAACACACGACGCGGATCGGCTGCTGCGAAGCAGGCACGTCAGCGCGGCGGCCCACGGGCATCAGCGCCGCATTAATCGCCTTCATCATCTCCGTGCCGCCGCGGCCCTCGCGCGATTCGAGAAAGGCCTGAGCGGCGGCGATGTTCTCGGCCGTCGCCGGCCGCGGGGCATCCCACAGAATGTGCGTGTCGCCGGCGAACGTGATCAGATTGAACGTGTCGGCCGGCCGCATCTGGTCGATGGCCATGTGCATAACCTGCTTGGCCTTCTCGATCGGGAAGCCGCTCATCGACCCGGACGTGTCCAGGACGAAAATGAGCTCGCGGGCCATGAGCTGCGCCGGCACGACGCGTTGCGGCGGCTGGAGCAGGACGGCGAAGAACGTCCCGCGCTCGTCGCCGTGCACGAGGAACGCATCGCCGATCTCATCGCCGCCCGTCCGGTAGTGCAGCACGAAGTCGCGGTTGGGAATCTCGTCCGCGTCGCGCAGCGCCACGCGCCACGCGCTGTTCGGCTGCCGGTCCACCGCCTGGGCGTCGATGTCGTACAATTCGCTCTTCACGTCGAAGATGGGCATCCCCGTGAAGATCGTCACTTCGAGGCTGATGTCGTGCCCGGCCCGCGTGCCCTCCGGCGTGACGGGCGGAGTGATCCGCGAAGCGTCCGGCACCTGCGGCGTATCCTGGCCCTTCGTCATCGGAGCGGGAGCGCTTCCGCCACCCGGGATGTACCGCGGCCCCACCACCATCGGGAACACCCACTCGTAGACGCCGTCCTCGTAGCGGACGGTCTCGGCATAGCTGATCTCGATGACCACCTCGACCCCCGGCTCAATGTTGGCCACCGATTGCGTGAAGATGTTCGGCTGTTCCTGGTCGAGCAGGCTGGCGACGTGGCCGGCGGCCTTCGCCGTCTCGTAGATCTCGCGAGCCTCGCCGCGCTCCTTGATCTGCCCGACGATCCGCCGATCGCCGACGGTCATAACCATCTCATCAACGGCCGCGTCGGAGGGCAGCGGGAAGACGTAGACGGCCTCGATCTTGCGGTCGGTTGGGTTCTGGTAGATCTGCGTGACGTGCACGCGGCCGACGAAGCCGCTGATTTCTGCGCTGACGTCGGTATGCCGCAACGGGCAGGCCCCCGTTACCCCACCCTTGTCGTCGAGAATCTGCAATTGCCCCCCGATCGCCGGCGGTCCCTCCACCCCCGACGCCGTCGCCAGGGCGAAACCCGCCACCAAGATCAGACCGCCGCAGAGGATTCGAGCGCTCATGGTCTTCTCCTTTCGCCACGAGGTTATACGACCATATCCCCGGCTTAGACGCGGCTTCGGCTGGCAGGTTCCCACGACCCGGCCCCGATGTCCGCCGCGGGCATTGGCATTATCGCCCCTCCCAGGTTAGGTTGTCCCGTCTTGAGAAGTGAGATTCTCGGACCAGGCGCCCCCATGCCCGTTGTCGCTCACGGTATCGACCTCGTCCGCTGCGACCGCATCGCCCGCATCTGGCGGGACCACGGCGATCGCTTCCTCGACCGCGTGTTCACGCCGGCCGAGCGGGCCTATTGCCTCGACTGCAAGACGCCGGTCGAGCGGCTGGCCGGACGGTTCGCGGCGAAAGAAGCGGTGATGAAGGTCCTGGGCACGGGCTGGCGGGGCGGGATGCGCTGGACGGATATCGAGACCCTGCCCGACCCCCTGGGCAAGCCGCTGGTGCAGCTCACCGGTGAGACCGGCGACCTGGCCACCCGCCAGGGCATTACCCGGCTCTTGATATCCATCTCACATACGACGGATCACGCGATGGCTTCGGTGCTGGCGCTGGGCGAAGCGCCGCGGGCCTGAGCCGGCCGAAGAAAAAAGAGCCGGGTTTGCGGCCCTGGCAGATGCCTCCGCCTGGGCCGCTCCCGGCCTCGCCACAGCTCACCCTTCCAAAACAGGTCTGTTACGCAGTCGCCATCGCAGCCTTGCGCCGACGGCGACGCTTCTTAACCAGTCCGACCCGCGGCGTATTGGGCGTCCGCGGGGGCAAATCACGTAGGATCGAGCGAATCTCGCGGGCGGTGTCGGTGAAGACGTCGGCGCCCACTTCCTGCCACAGGCCATCAGCGCGGTTGTAGATCCCGCCGCTGACCACGATGTTCATGGTCGGGCACACGCCGATGTCGCGGATCATCTCGACGAGTCCGCGGGTCTCGGGCACGTCCTCGGGACGCGTGCCGAAGATGACCAGGACTTCGGGCCGCACCTGGCCGACCAGGGCGAGAATCTCGTCGTGCGGCACACCGCCGCCGAGCAGATAGACCTCCCAACCGTCGGCTTGCAGCAGGTCGGCGACGACCTCGGCACCAGTCTCTTCCTGGACGCCGTTGGCGCACGTGATGATGATGCGTTTGCCGTTGCGGGCGGACTGAGGGAGCATGCCCTGTACGTAGTCGACGAGCGTGCGGTTGATGCGGCAGGCCATGTGCTCGGTCGCGAGATTGATCCGGTCATTGCGGTACAGGCTGTCCACCTGGGCCATGGCCGGCCAGATCACGTCGCAGAGGAGGTCTTCCGCGAGGACACCGTTATCGCACGCTTCCGAGATCACGCCAAAGCACTCGGCTCGCCGACCGGCCAACAGGGGTTGCAGGTAACGAATCAACAGGGGTTCCGGCATGGATGTCGTCTCCGGGGTGCGCCCGCGGTTCGCCAAACTCCAGGCGAGCCCGCATGGGCCATCTACCGAGCAGCCGGCGCATCCATGCGTCCGGGAAGCCGTGTTGTCCGGGTCAGGTGTGTCTGACCGCCGTCTCGGGCGGTCTCTTACCCCGCCCACAGTCTCCCGTATCGGGGGCTCGGGTCCCGGCGGTTGAGGGGCCGGCAATGGCAGAAATACAGCGTTTCAAACAGACGGGGGCGGGTGGCGGCGACCGCTCCCCCAGGAATGATCCTGGGCCCGCCGCAAGCGATGTTTTCTCGGAGCTTGCCCCCGCCGCCCGGCCAAATACTGCGAAAGTCTGCACGCACGACTTGCGCCGCCGGCCCGTGAAGCCCGGGCGCACGGCGGCCGCGGCCCCCCACTCCGGCCGCCGCTTGACAGTGGCATCGCGGGGCGTAACGTACAGGTTTCGCAAGGGCTGCGGCAGCCGCGCGGGGCTGCGGGCCGGCACGCCCCGGTGCAGGAACTGCGTATGGGTTTCGCCTACACACCCGGTCTGTCCGTTGCTGCCGAGGCCACGGTCCACAAGGTCCGCCGCCTCCCCATCCGCGGCGACGTGCTCGTCGATGTCGGGCAGACCGTTGCGGCGGACGACGTCGTCGCCCAGGCGAGCCTGCCCGGCGAGGTGCGGCCCATCAACCTGGCCACGCAGCTCGGCGTCAGCCCCGAAGACGTGCCGAAGATCATGCTCAAGGGCGAGGACGAGCCGGTCCGCCAGGGAGAGCCGCTGGCCCGCACGCACGGGCTGTTCCGCTGGTTTCGGCGGGAGTATCGGGCCCCGCTCGATGCGACGGTCGAATCGATCTCGCACGTGACCGGGCAGGTGATCCTGCGCGGGGCGGCGACGCCGCTGCAACGCCGGGCCTACGCCCGCGGCGAAGTGGTGGCGGTTCAGCCCGGCGAGTCGGCGACGATCGAGGTACGCGGAACGTTTATCCAGGGCATCTTCGGCATCGGCGGCGAGGCGGTGGGTCCGCTCGAACTGATCGCCAAGAGCCCGGACGAAGTGATCGACGCCGACCGGCTCAACGAATCCCACGCCGGCCGCGTGCTGGTCGGCGGGAGCCTGGTGACAGCGGCAGCCATTCGGCGGGCCGCGGAGCTGGGCATATACGGGCTGGTGACCGGCGGTCTGGACGACGCCGACCTGCGGACCGTGCTCGGTTACGAGTTCGGTGTGGCCATTACCGGCGACGAGACGGTCGGTGTGACGATCGTCGTGACCGAGGGCTTCGGGCAGATCGCGATGGCCGCGGGAACGTTCGACCTGCTGGCCCGCCGGGCCGGGCAGTTGGCCAGCATCAACGGGGCGACGCAGATCCGGGCCGGCGTCATCCGGCCGGAAGTGCTGATCCCGCTGGCCGAGGCCGCCGGAGAGCGGAAGTCCGCCGTCGGCGGCGGCACGCTGGAGCTGGGCACGCGCCTGCGGGCGATCCGCGAGCCGCATTTCGGGCGGCTGGGCCGTTGCACCGCCCTGCCGGTCGAGCCGGTGACGCTGGCCAGCGAGGCCCGCGTGCGCGTGCTGGAAGTCGAGTTTGACGATGGCACACGGGCGGTGGTCCCGCGGGCCAACGTAGAGTTGATCAGCGCCTAGTCGCAGCGGGCGGCTCGCCTGATCCGTACAAACGAGAGCCAAGGAGGCTGAAACATGATGATGAGTCGCTCGCGCAAGATGCTGTGGGCCCTGGCCACCGGCGCCGTTACCTTCGGGTGGCTCCAAGCCTGGGAGATGACGAACTTCTCCGATTTCTGGACGCAGTTTATTACGCAGTTCCTGAACGCCCTGATCACGGCCCTGTTCGGCGGCGATTACAGCACGTTGCTGGCCTAAGTTCGCCACGAAACTCGCCCGATCAGCCGCGGCGCGGAACCACTAGCCAAGGGAGAGCCCCATGAGAATGCCCGGGTTTCCCGGTGCGATGGAAGACCCCGTCCTCCGGGAGAAGGCCGAACAAGAGGCCGAACGGCTCCTGGAGGAGCTGAAGAAGGAAGTCAAAGCTGAGGCCCGCGACGTGGGCGTGCTCCGCAAGGAGCTGTGCATCACGGTGCCGGCCAAGGTCATCGCCGACCACCTCGACCACAATTACAGCGAGCTGATGCACGACGCGATCGTGCCGGGCTTCCGCAAGGGTCGCGCTCCGCGGCAACTGGTCGAAAAGCGGTTCGGAGCCGAGGTGCGCGAATCGCTGACGACCTCGATCATCGGCCAGTCTTTCTTTGCAACGACCGATAACCTCAAGCTCGAAGTCCTCGGCGATCCGCTCTTCCAGATCGCCGCCGGCGACGAAGGCACCAAAATGGTCGGCCTCGACGAGGCCTTGCAGCACGTGAAGCTGCCGGAGAGCGGCGACTTCGTGTACACCTGCGAGGTCGAGATCAAGCCGGAGTTCGAGCTGCCGGCACTGAGCGGTATCGAGGTCAAGACGCCGGACGTGGCCATCACGGACGAGATGGTCCAGGGCGAACTGCTGCGCCAGCGAAAGTTGCGCGGCCGCTTCGAGCCGCACCCCGACGCCGCCGCCGAGCGGGACGACCTGATCGTCGCCGACGTGACGCTCTGGGCGGGCGAAGAGAAGGTCAAGACCGAGGAAAACGTGCAGGTCGGCGTGCGACCCACGCGCCTGGACGGCATCCCCCTGCCGAAGCTGGACGAGGCCCTGACGGGCGTCCGGGTCGGGCAGACGGTGTCCGTCGACTGCACGATCGCCGACGACTACGAGCGGACGGATTTGCGCGGCAAGGCCGGGCGGTTCGAGTTCAAGGTGCACGAGCTGAAGCGGCTCGTCCCGCAGGCGATCGACGAGTTCCTCCAAACAGCCGGCTTCGACAAGGAGCAGGACGCGCTCGACTACTTCCGCATGATGATGGAGAACGAGCGCGACCAGATGATCGCCCGGGCCAAGCAGGATCAGGTCTGCGCCTACCTGCTCGATAACACCAAGCTCGACGTGCCCGAGCAGCTCTCCGCCCGGCAAACCGACCGGGCCGTCCTCCGCCGAATGGTGGAGCTGCGGCAGCGCGGCGTGCCCGAGGGCGACCTGGAGGCCCACCTGGACGAGCTGCGGACGTCGGCCCAGAGCGAGGTGGCCCGCGACCTGAAGCTCAGCTTCATCCTCGAGAAGGTGGCCGAGCAGCTCGACCTGCAGGTCACAGACGAGGAAATCAATACCGAGATTGCCCAGATTGCCCGGCGGTACAACCGGCGGTTCGACCGCGTCCGGGACGATCTGCGCAAGCAGGACCTGCTGCCCCAGTTGGCCGAGCGGATCCGCCACGACAAGTGCATCTCCCGGCTGCTGGAGGATGCCGCGCTCGTGGAAGTAAAGTCTGAGGAAGAGCCGGAGACGGCCGATAAGAAGAGCAAGCCCCGCCGGAAGAAGGCGGAGGAAAAGGACTGACCCGCGGCGGACGGCTTGCCGCAACGATAGCGAAGGAGAGCGCATGGCATATTGGCCGGAAGTCGAACGCCCCCGGTTGCAGTCGGGTCAACCACAGGCCTGGCGCCAGATGGGGCTCAACGAGCTGCTGCTGGAGAACCGGATCATCTTCCTCGATCTGCCGCTCGACCCGCAGATCACGATCAACAGCAGCACCGTTTGCTCGCACATCATCAAGAGCATGCTGTACCTGCAGTCGATCAAGCGCGACCAGGACATTCACCTGTACATTAACTGTCCCGGCGGCGACATCGACGACACGCTGGCCATCTACGACACGATGCGCTTCCTGAACTGCGAGATCGCCACCTATTGCGTCGGCGCTGCCAGCAGCGGGGCCGCCCTGATCCTGGCCGCCGGCACGAAGGGCAAACGCTACGCCCTGCCCCACGCCAAGGTCATGATCCATCAGCCGTGGGGCTACGTCGGTGGGCAGGCCGCGGACATGCGTATCCAGGCCGACGAGATCCTCAAGGTCAAGAAGACCATCACGGCCATCCTCTCTGAGCACAGTGGCCGCTCGGTCGAACAGGTCGTCCAGGACACCGAGCGCGACCGCTACATGACGGCCCAGGAGGCCAAGGAATACGGCCTGATCGACGAGATCCTCGAGGAAGCCAAGACCCCGAAGAAGAAGAAATAGCAAGGATGCCGCGCATGACCAGCAGCCAGTTGATCCCCATCGTCATCGAGCGCGAAGGCCGTGCCGAACGCGCTTACGACATCTACTCGCGGCTCCTGAAGGACCGCATCATCTTCCTGGGCGACGAGGTCTCCTCCGACCTGTCGAACGTGATCATCGCCCAGTTGCTCTTCCTGGCCAACGAGGATCCGAAGGCGGACGTGCACCTGTACATCAGCTCGCCGGGCGGGTCGGTGTACAGCGGGATGGGCATCTACGACACGATGAGCTACATCCCCTGCCCGGTCGCCACGTACGTCCTGGGCGCTGCGGCCAGCATGGCCGCCGTCCTGGCCGCCGCCGGCACGGCCGGCAAGCGCTTCATCCTGCCGCACTCGCGGATGATGATTCACCAGCCGCTGGGCGGGGCCCGCGGTCCGGCCACCGATCTGAAGATCGAGCTGGACGAGATGATGCGCACGCAGCGGCAGCTCTACGAGATCCTCGCCCGGCACACGAACAAGAACGTCGACCAGATCACCGCCGACTGCGACCGGAACAACTGGATGGACGCCGAGCAGTCGGTCGAGTACGGTCTGGCGGACAAGGTGCTCGAGGCGATGCCGGAGCCGCCGGCTCTGCACACCTCGACATAGCGTCTCGCGTCGCGGAGGGTAGCGACGACCATGACACGTAGCGCATCACCCGCCAGCGCAGCGGCCCGGACCCTTGTCCTGGCCGCTGCGCTTGGCTTTGTTCTCTTGTTGGCCACCGGTTGCTGGTCCCCCACCGGCCAGAACGACCTCCAGCACCAGGTCCAGCTCCAGCGCGAGACGATCGCCCAACAAACCGACCAGATCGCCTCGCTCGAAAACACCGTTCACACGCTCGAACAGCGTCTCGACGATGTCCGGGCTATCAAACCCAGCGACCTCGAGAAGATCTTCTACCCCGAGAAGATCGAGATCTGCAGTCTCTCCGGCGGCTACGATGCAGACGGCCAGCCCGGCGACGACGGCGTCGTCGTCTACCTCCGCCCGCTCGACCGTGAAGGCGACGCCCTCAAGGTCGCGGGCGAGATCCGCGTCCAGCTCTACGACCTGGCTGCCCCGCCCCCCGCGAACCTCCTCGGCGAGTACACCATCCCCGTCGAGCAGGCCCGCGAGCTCTGGTACGGCAAGCTGCTGACCTATCACTACAAGGTGATGTGCCCCTGGCTGCGAACGCCGCCCGAGCATCCCGAGATCACCATCCGAGCCATGTTCGTCGACTACCTGACGCAACGCGTCCTGTCGACGCAACAGACGTGCACCGTCAAGCTCGCCCGCTGAAACCCCCTGCCTAATCGAACAACCCCGGCTGCCGCGGATCCTCCGCCGTACCGCGGAATTCGCCATCCGCCAGCTCGGTGACGATCCGCTGGCCATCGCGCACGTCCTGCACGCTGCGCAGCACTCGCCGCGTGCGGGCGTCTCGCGTGATGCTGTACCCCCGGCGGAGCACACCGCGGGGGTCGTACGCCGTGAGCGCCTCCAGCCGGGCCCGAAGCTCGTGCCGCCGCTCGCGCAACAGGCCACGGGCCGCCCTCTCCAGCCGAGCGACCGTCTGCCGCAGGTGCTCGTCCTGCCGAGCCACGCGGCCGGCGGGCCGGACGCGTTGCAGGCGCGTGCGCATTTCCGCCAGCCGCAGGCCGTCCTGCATCACCGCCCGATTCATCGCCCGGTGCAACGCGTACAGCCGCTCGGCCACGCGCTCACTGAGTCGGCGGAAATGAGCCCCGCTACGAAAACGCAGGATGACCAGCTCCGCATGCTCCAGCCGCCGGCGAGCCGACAGGAAACGCTCGTGCGTCGCCAGCCGCAAGCGTTGCTGCAATTCGTCGATGCGCTGCCCACGCTGGCGTACGCGTTCGCGGGGCCGGGCCAACGCATCGGCCGCGACCGTCGCCCGCAGCCGTGCTTCCGCCAGGGCGACCGCGTGACGCACAATCCGCGACGCCTGGTCCGTGCGCTGCGCCAGCCAGGCCAGCAGATCGCTGAGCTTCGGGGCAATCAGTTCCGCGGCGGCGGTCGGTGTCGCGGCTCGCACATCGGCGACGAGGTCGCAGATGCTGACGTCAACTTCGTGCCCGACGGCGCTGACGATCGGAATCCGGCTGGCCGCAACCGCCCGCGCGACGACTTCCTCACTGAACGCCCACAGGTCTTCGAGCGAACCCCCGCCGCGGCCGACGATGGCCACGTCAATCCCGCCGAAATGCTCGGCGTGCGTGTTCATCTGCTCGATCGCGTCGGCGATTTCGCGGGCCGCCCCCTCGCCCTGCACGCGGACCGGGAAGATCAGGATCTCCAGTGGCGGAAATCGTCGCCGGAGTGTCTGGAGGATGTCCCGTATGGCGGCGCCGGTCGGGCTGGTCACGACGGCGACGCGGCGCGGCACGCGCGGCAGCGGCCGTTTCCGCTGCGGGTCGAACAAGCCTTCCCGTTCGAGCTTCTCCCGCACCTGGCGAAACGCGAGTTCGAGCGCGCCGACGCCGCGTGGTTCGAGCTTGCGCACGTAGAGCTGATACGTCCCGCGCGGCAGGTAGACCTCGACGCCGCCGGTGGCGATGACCTCCATGCCAACTTCGGGCGTGAACTTCAGCTTGGCGGCGGTGCTCCGCCACATGACGCACTGAAGCTCGCTGTGCGGGTCTTTGAGCGTGAAATAGACGTGGCCGCTGGATGGTCGCGACAGGTCGCCGATCTCGCCGAGAACGTGCAGCGTTTGCGGCAGATGCTGATTCAGCGCCCCGCGAACCATCTCGTTGACCTGCCGCGGGCTGAGCGTGGACACAGAGCCACCCGCCGGCGGTTCCGGCACACGCACGCGCGATGGGTCAAACAGCGGACGTTCGGACACGGCACCTCACCCGCGATCTGCCAACCAGCCAACCCTAACACCCCCGCAACCCCGCGCCAACGCGCTGTACACATGGCCGCCGACAGGAGCCCTTGAAAACAAACGAGCCGCCCCGTTGGTAAGCGGGACGGCCCGTGATTGGCTTGATAGCGCCGGCGGAGCGACTAACGCTTCGAGAACTGGAAGCTGCGCCGCGCCTTGCGGTGACCGTACTTCTTGCGCTCCACTTTGCGGGCGTCACGAGTGAGCAGCCCGGCGTCGCGCAACGTCACCTCAAAGGATGGATCGGCCTTCGTCAGGGCGCGGGCCAGACCCATGCGGATGGCGTTGCTCTGCCCGGTCGTGCCACCGCCGCGAACGTTGACGAACACGTCCCAACGACTGGCGGTATCGGTCAGCTTGAGCGGGGCCAGCACCGCGTTGCGATCCTGCAACTCGGTGAAGTAGACCTCGATGTCGCGCTTGTTTACCTGGACCTTGCCCGAGCCGGGCTTGACGCGGACGCGGGCCACGGAGGTCTTCCGTCGACCGGTACCCCAGTACGCGCCGCCGTGCCCAGGCTTCTGGGGCGCGGGCTGCGGCTCCGTCACGAGCGTCTCTGTCGTCTCCGTCGTCTCCGTGGCGACCGTCACCGGTTCATCACTGACAGGCGGCGCATCGGGCGTCACGTCAACCTCGGAGGCGGCGGGCGCCTCAGGCGCCGGCGGTGTTGCGGATGCCTCAGGGGCCGACGGCGTTGCAGGCGCCTCAGGCGCCGGCGGCGTGGCGGGTGCCTCGGGGGCCGGCGGCGTGGCGGACGACTCGGGCGGGGTCGGTACCGGCTGCTGGGCTTCAGCTTCAGTCACGTCGTGGGCTCCTCAGCAATCACATGGGCAGCGGTTCGGGCTGCTGGGCCTGGTGCCGATGCTCAGATCCTTTGTACAGCTTCAGCTTCTTCAGCATGCGACCACCCAGCGGGCTCTTCGGTAGCATCCGCCGGACGGCCTCGTGCAGCACGCGCTCCGGGTGCCGTTCAAGCACGCGAGCCATGCTGACCTCTTTCTGGCCGCCGGGGTAACCAGTGTACCGCTGGTACGTCACGGTTTCCTTCTTGTGGCCGGTCACCTTCACGTCGCCGGCGTTGAGCACGATGACGAAGTCGCCGGTGTCCACGTGCGGCGTATAGGTGGGCTTGTTCTTGCCCATCAGCACGGTGGCGATGCGGACCGCCAGACGGCCCAGCACCTGGTCCGTCGCATCCACGACGTACCACTTCTGCTCCACCTCGCCGGGCTTCGCCTGAAACGATTTGTTTGCCGTCTTCATAGCACTTCCCATTGCTGCGGAGCCAGCAGGCCCCGACATGAGCCAGAGAATTACTTATTCTACGATGCCCCCTCGCCGTGTCAAGAACCGCCTCAGGCCCGCTCCACCAGCCGGTCAATCAGGTAATCCGATTCGGCCAGGGCCCGCCCCGTGAAGCTACCGAAAAACTCCCGAACCTGGCGGTAGACCTCGGCGAACGCCGCCCGGTCCCCCCCGGCCGCGATTTCCCGCAGCCGCTCCGCCGACGCCACGAACGCCCCCGTCACCTCGTCCCGACGCGGGTTCGACATCTGGATCGCCCCGTACAACTCCGGCGACTGGCCGAAATGCCGGGCCGTCATCAGCAGCTCCAGCAGGTAGATCGGCGACGTGAACGCCAGCGTCCGCTCCAGCGACACCCCCAGCTCCACCAACGTCCTGCCCAGGACTTCCGTCGAGAAGTGCACCAGCACCTGGACGATGGACATGGCTTGGTCGTGCTCGTCCGGCGTCGTTTCGAGGATGTTCAGGCCGCGGGCGTGGAGCATCCGCCGCAGCCAGGCCAGCCACTCGTCCCCCCGCCCGGGCGTCAGGACGATCCGCTGCCCCTGGAGCGAGTGCACGGAAGGTCCGAAAAGCGGGTGCGTACCGACAACGCTGGCCGTCGAGGCTTCCATCATCGCCCGCAGCGGCTCGGTCTTGACCGAGGTGACGTCCATCAACAGGGCGTCCGCCCGAACGAGCGGCCCCAACTCCCGAACCACCTGTTCGGTCACGTCGATCGGCACGCTGATGACGACGACATCCGCCACGGCCGCGGCCTCTGCCGGCGTAAGGCGCGTGTTCAGATCGGCAACCATGACCGTATGCCCGAGGTCGCTGAACATCTCGACGAGGCACCGCCCCATCGCCCCCTCCCCGCCGATGACGGCCACGGAACGTGGCTCGACGTCGGCCGGCAATTCGGCCTTGAGTGATGCCTGCCGGTCGCGGCTGGCCCACAGCACCAACCGGAAGAGGCTCTCGATCAGCTCTGGCGAAAGACCGAGTTGCTGCGCCCGCCGGCGACGGTCGCCGAGCAACTCCTGCTCACGCTGGTGATCGCGGATATCGAGGCGGTGCTCGCGCTTGAATTGCGCGATTTCGGCGACGATGCCATTTCGGCGGGACAGGAGCTGGAGGATCTCCCGATCCAGCGCGTCGATCATGGCCCGCAGGATCGGCAACGGGCGAACGGCGGGCGTCTCGTTAGCGGGATCCATCGGGTTCATGTCGCTGTAGGCCGCCGACTGCGGCTCAAAGATCGTGGCGTCCGCCTTCTCTATCGGTTGGCCGGGGGCGACGAACGGTCCGAAAACACGGCGATTGTCGCCCAGCCGGCGTCCGGTACGATATGCGATCGACGCCATCCGTCTCACCAGCCCGGGAGCTGACATGTCCGAGTTCGACTATCGCACCGCCGGCGAATCGCACGGAAAAGCCCTCATCGTCCTGCTCGAAGGCCTGCCGGCGGATCTCGCCCTGGACACGGCCCTCATTGACGCGGAGCTCCGCCGACGGCAAGGCGGCTACGGCCGCGGCGGACGCATGAAGATCGAGCACGACACGGCAGATGTGCTCAGCGGCGTGCGCCACGGGCGGACGATTGGCTCGCCCATCGCGTTGCAAATCGCGAACCAGGACTGCCGAATCGAAACCGCTCCCGAAATCAACCGGCCGCGGCCGGGCCACGCCGACCTGGCCGGCAGTCTCAAGTGGCTCACAACGGACTGCCGCGGCACGCTGGAACGGGCGTCAGCTCGCGAGACAGCGGCTCGCGTGGCGGCTGGTGCGGCCGCCAGGTGCCTTCTGCGCGAGTTTGGCGTGGCCTGCGTAGGGTTCGTTGCCGAGATTGGCGGTGTGCGGGCCAGCGTGCCGGACGACATGACGCCCGAGCAGCTCGTCGCGATCCGCGACGCGAACGAGGCGTATACGCCCGATGCCCCCTGCGCCCCGCGCATGATCGAGGCGATCCGCGAGGCGAAGCGGGCGAAGGACACGATCGGCGGCGTGATCGAGGTGCGAGCGTTCGGTCTGCCGGCAGGGCTCGGCACGTGCGCGACCGGGCGAGGTCGGCTGGACGGCCGGCTGATGGGGGCGGTCGGATCGATTCAGGCGATCAAGGGAGTGGAAATCGGGATTGGTTTCGAGGCCGCCCGCCTTCCGGGCAGCAGCGTGCACGACCCGATTCATTTCGACGCCAGCCAGCGACAATCGGCGAGCCTGGGTTTCGTCCGGCCAACGAACAACGCCGGCGGGATCGAAGGCGGCATGACCAACGGTATGCCGCTGGTTTTACGGGCGGCGATGAAGCCGATCAGCACGCTCACGCAGGGCATGGACAGCGTCAACCTGAAGACGCTCCAGGCGGAGCGCAGCGATTACGAGCGCAGCGACGTCTGTGCCGTACCGGCGGCGAGTGTCGTGGTTGAGAACATCGTCGCATTTGAGCTGGCCCGGGCGTGGCTGGAGCGGTTCGCGGGCGACACGCTGGGCCAAGTGCGGGCGGCGTACGAGCACTGGGCGGCCAGCGCCCGGGCGCTGGCCTCACCCGCCAGCAGTTGAGGTTCTCCCCCCAAATGCACGGCGGGCAGCCCTCGTCAGGGCCGCCCGCCACGCTTGCAACCGTTCCCAGCGGAAGGTCGCTTCGTTCCTAGCGGCGACGCAGCAGCGTCAGCGCGCCGAGACCGATCAGCACGAGGCTGGCGGGCTCGGGAACGATGTTGATCGTGTAGGCATCCTGCATGCCGGCGGTGCCGTAGCTCACGCCGTTGAAGGTGCCGGGGGTGATGCCGCGGCCAGCGCCGTAGCTCAACGTGCCGCTCCACTGGATCTCTGCACAGTCACCGGCTTCGGTGATCGAGCCGCGCGGCGTGTTGGCCCAGTAGTCGCCGCTGTTGAGGTTGTGATCGAACGGGTCGTTGGCAATGCTGCCCTGGCCATGCGGGTCGTCGAAGACGAACAACGGCTGATCGTAGCTCCAGCCGATGCGGCCGATCGAGCTGTACGACAGGATGTCGCCGGCCGTACCTGCACTGTCGTACGCGGCGAAGGCCTGGCTGTCCCCGGTCACCGAGTTGCTGCCGGGGCTGTCGCTGTCGTACTGCCACTCGTCGACCAGGACGCCGTCGGCGTCGTAGAGCTGGATCAGATCATCGGGACCGTTCTGGATCTCGTTGCTCCCCCATCCGGCGGGCGTGTAGTCGAGCGCGCCGGGGAAGGCATTCGCGGTCGTGGTATCGAACTGACCGATGACGAAGAAGCCACCGTTTCCGCCCCACTCGCTGGTGAAGTCGTTCGGAATCGCGCCCTGCAGCGAGTACGATCCGTAGACAGAACCCACCTGATTCATGAACACGAGCGTCCAACCACTCAGGTCGGTGCCGGCTTCACCGACGAGCTCGACCCATTCGGTCGTGTCGGTGCCGGGGTTCTGGTAGTCGCACTCATTGATCGCGACCGCGGTCGCAAACGACGGCACGCACAGCGCCGCCACGGCCAGCATGCAAACCAACTTCGACATTCCTACTCCTCCTGTGTGTTAAGGTTTCCCTATGTGGCTAGTCCGAATCCCTGCAGCGATACTCCTCGCCAGACAGGGATTCCTTCACATTACGCCGATTCAACTAGTAGTACGGGGAGGGGGGTGTAGCGCCATCCTCTTCCTCCATCCTCTCTCTCGTGGGACAGAATACTACGCGCCCTTCAAGGGTCAACCGGCGGCCGTATGAAAACGGTGTTAATTCGGGCGACGGTCCTGTGACGCACATTGACGGCCTGGCGGCAGGTCAAGTGACGTCACCGCGCGGGCCGGCCAGCTCTTCGCGGTCGGGAGCGCATTCGCGAGGCGGGCGGTCGTCTGCGGCGGCCATTCGGCGGAACAGCATAAACGACGTGCCGGCAAGAACGAGCGCGATCCCGAAAGACCAGTAGCCGAGGTAGTAGTTAGCGGTCCAGCCGGCCAGAGGCATGAGCAGTCCGCGCAGGCCGGTGAGGGCGACATGGATGCCCATGTAGAGCTCGGTCTGGTGTTCACGGGCGAAATGGAGGTGTCCAATGTTCCAGGCGATGGCGCCGCCGCCGTTACCGGTTCCGGACAGTATTCGTCCGATAAACAGGATAACCAGCGCCACCGGCAGCATTTCGATGCCCCACCAACCCACCACCGCCATCGACACCGTCACGCAGACGAAGGCGAGCAACCAGCAGCCGCTGTTGTAGATCCGAAAGCGTAGCACACCCACGCGGTCGAAGAAGCGCGCCCAGAAGCGGATGGAGATCAACACCATCACGGTCGGCACTTGATAGAGCAGCAGCGTCGAATGGGAATAGCCCAAATCGAATCGGCGGGTCAGCACGTTGACCAGCACGGGGTCGGTGAAGAAGTTCGCCGAGCCGAGCAGGAACTGGGCAGACATGTACGCGGCGAAGACGCGGTCGGTGCGAAGAATGCCCGCGGCTTCCTTCAGACCGGCCCACAGGCCGCGGCCGCCGGCAGCATTCGACTCGCGTTCGGCGAGGTGCATGTGCAGGCGACGCAATTCGGCCCGCTCGCCACGCATGCGCATGCGCCGCAACGGCCACAGCGACAGCAGGCCCAGCACGGCGACGCCCGGATACACGTAGCGATACAGGTCCGGGTTGCGGTCGAACAGGGCACTGAGCGACGCCACGGTCAGCAGCGAGAGCAGCAGACGCAATGTCTGGATGCGGCCGGCGATCTGCGCGCGGTGCGAGCCCGGGTAGTTCGCCTTCCACATCGTCGTCCGCAACGTCACCAGCCCCGAAAGGAACAGGTGCGTGAGGCCGACCTGACCCGCGAAGAGCCAGGCGCTCCAGGGCTGCCAGGCGGCCGAATTCAGGGCGATGGAAGAGAGACCCAGCAGCACGCCGCAGGCCAGGATCGTGAACGTCCGGACACGCGGCCGGCCGCGGATGATCACGCTCCACAGGATATTGAGCAGGTTGGCGATGATGGGCGTGGCGAACACGAGCGAAGTGAGCAGTTCCGGAGCGCCGAATGTCTTGGACGCCACGACGGAAGCGAAGGGCCCCTCGATGCTACCGACCACGCACCCCCATAGTGCCATGTGGCGCAGCTCAGCCGCGAGGTTTCGGCGAGCCAGGGCCGGGACGTCGCTCGTGCGCAGAAAATCGAAGATCCGGGTCATGAAACCTACCTGGTAAGGCAGCGGATGATAGCGGCCGCCGCTGACAGGTTCGACGCCTGAGGGCGGGCAATCTCCGCGCCGCAGCCGCGCCGGCGGGGTTTTTATCGAGAGGGGCTAGCCGAATCACTTTGACAGTGGGCGAGAGGCGGCGGATAATCCATGTAGAGTCGGAGACTTACTGAGGTTGCGGCGATCGCCGGCCGGGCCCCCAGGCAGGTGTGTCGCCGTGGCGTCGGGCTGCCGCGCAGGCGGCCGTAGCACGGGCAACCGGCTCTCGAAGGACTGGTTATGCTGGCATTCTGGAGCGGCCTGAGTCCCTGGCACCTGTTACTCGTCGGAGCGTTAGCACTCCTTTTCTACGGGAATCGGCTGCCTGAAGTCGCGCGTTCCCTGGGCAAGGCCGTCAACGAGTTCAAGCGGGGCTTGCGCGACGTGCAGGACGAAATCACGAACGAGCCGCCGCGTGACGAGCCCAAGCGGCTTCAGCCGCCCCTGGACGACGGCATCAAAGGTGGCGAGGTCAGTCAGGCCGCCAAGAAGGCCGAACACAGCGAGCCGGAAGAGTCCGACCGCGAGGAGTGAAGCCCGCCGCCGGGCGACTTCCGCAACGAGCTCCGGTGCACGCCGGGCACTTTGTTCCTGTAGCGATAACTGAGGCTCCGCACGAGCCGGCCCCCAGCGGGAGGGAGCATGACCCGTACATGGAAGGCACTCCGTCGCCCCGACCTGCTGGCCGGGCTGGTTGTTTCTGCGCTGTTGTTGACCGCGGCTGGTGGCTGCCGGGCAACGCCCGGTACGCAACCAACGTTGCAGCCGATCACCCGCGAGATGCTCACGGGCCGACCGCCCAACTTCAGCGGCTCGTACGCCCGCGGCATGCGCTGGCTGGACGGCGAGCACTACCTCCACGCCCAGCACGGCGAGCTCAAGCGCGTCGAGGCCCTCAGCGGAAGCGACGAGGCGGCCTATGACGTCGCGGCCCTGGCGGCGGCGCTCGAGGCCCAGGGCGGTTTTGAGGAGTCCGACGCCAGGCGCTGCGCCGAGCGGCCGCTCGCCTGGACGGACGATCGTAGCGGCGTGCTCATCCAGCACGAGAGGCGTCTCTACTTCTGCCGGCTGGCCGACGGACAGGTCGTGCGGCTCACTGAAGAGGCTCGGCCGCGGCGGACGGTCGCCCTGGCGCCCGACGGCTCATCCATCAGCTTCGTTCTGGACAACGACTTGTACGCCATCGACACGACGGACGCGAAGGAAGTCCGGCTCACGCAGGACGGCAGCGATACGCTGCTGAACGGCATTCTCGACTGGGTCTACCAGGAGGAGATCTACGGCCGCGGGGCCTGGGGCGCTCACTGGTGGCGCGACGACGGCCGCTACCTGGCGTACATCCAGCTCGATGAGTCGGCGGTGCCACTATACGCCATCGTCGACTACATCCCGCACTTATCGGACATCGAGCGAACGCGCTACCCCAAGGCCGGCGACCCGCTGCCCGTCGCCCGGCTGGGCGTCGCCGACCCGCGCACGGGACAGACCGTGTGGATCGACCTGCCCCGCCCCGACGACACGGACCTGCTCATCACGCGTGTGGGCTGGACGCCGACGGGGCAGCTCATCTTCACGGTGCAGGACCGCGAGCAGCGCTGGCTCGATCTGAACGAGGCCGATCCGCAGACGGGGCGAAGCCGCACGCTGATTCACGAGACGTCGCCGGCCTGGGTGGACCGCCTGCCGCTGCCGGAGTGGCTGCCGGACGGTTCGTTCCTGTGGCTGAGTGCCCGGCACGGCTATCAGCACGTTTACCACTACACGGCGGATGGGCGGCTGATCGCCCGGGTAACCGACGGCCCCTGGCCGGTGCGGAATGTGATCGGCTACGACGAAGCGACGGACTACGTATACTTCACCGGCTCGCGCGAAACCGTGCTCGAAACGCACGCCTACCGCGTGCCGCTGGGTGGCGGCGAGATCGAGCAGCTCACCGAGCCGGGCTACAGCCACAACGTCAACTTCGATCCGACGCTGCACCTGTTCTTCGATACGTTCTCGAACGTGGCCACGCCGCCACAGGTCGTGCTGCGCAATGCCGACGGAACGCCGGTGCGGGTCATCAGTGAGAACCACGTCGAGACCTTGGAGAAGTACTCGTGGCCGGCGGGCGAGTTGCTTCAGGTCGTCAACCGCAACGGCCGTCCGCTGAACGTCAAGATCATCCGCCCGGCGGACTTCGACCCGAGCCGGCGCTACCCGGTGTTGATGCCCGTCTACGGCGGCCCGGACGCGCCGACCGTGCGTAATCGCTGGGGCGGCTATCACGAGCTGTTCGAGCGCTACCTCGCCACCCAGGGCTACATGATCTGCTATTGCGACCCGTACTCGGCGACCGGCGGCGTGGCGATTGCCGCCTGGCACGCGTATCGGCGGCTGGGCGAGGTCGAGCTGGCCGACTACGAGGACGTGGTGCGCTACCTCGTCGAGCACGAGAGCGCCGATCCCGAACGCATCGGCATGACCGGGTACAGCTACGGCGGCTACATCGTCGCGTATGCCCTGACGCACAGCACGATGTTCAAGATGGGCATCGCCGGCGGGCTGCTCTCCGACTGGCGGAACTACGACGCGGTGTACGTCGAGCGGTACATGCAGACGCCCGATCACAACCCGGCCGGCTATGACAACGCCGCCGTGTCCAACGCGGCGCACAAGCTGCACGGGCATCTGCTGATCGTGCACGGCCTCATGGACGACAACGTGCACTTCCAGAACACGGCGCAGCTCATCAACGCGTTACAGGAGCAGGTGCAGCGGTTCGACCTGATGGTGTATCCGCGCGACGGACATGGCATCGGCCACGGCCACGCGCACTTCCGCGAGCTGCAACTGCGCTACATCACTGAGAACCTGTGACCCCCCCTGCCGGTCGCGGCGACATCGCCGATCCGCGCGCAAACGGCGCGAGATCCGACGCACGCGGCGACCGCTGCCCCCCTGCCGTCAGAGTCGGTCAGACCGCCGCGAGTTGGCGACCGATCCGCCGCCGGCGGCTGATGATCTTGCGCCCGAGGCGCGTCCGCATCCTCGCCCGAAAGCCGGACTTGCGCAGACGCTTGATCTTGCTGATGCGATGAGGATAGTGCATGGCTTCGTCTACTTCTCTGCCGGCGATCCCCGGGTCGGGCTCTGCAACGTCGGCGAGCCGCCCGGGCAGACGCCCGTTGAGTCCATCTTCGATACCCGGCCACCCCGCCCGACACCAGGCAGCGGCCGGCACTGATACAGAACCGTAATTATGCCACGAATCCCCGCCGGCGCCAACCAGCCGCGCTACCGGGGGTCAGCTTGCCGGGGGCAGGCGCGTTGGATAGAGTACTCCCTTTCATCCCAACACCGTTTTCCGCGTCCCCCGGAGGACCACATGGACGATAACGCGGCGATGCACAGGAAGGCCGCCGACCTTGGCAAACTCGTTGTTCGCATGACCGCCCTGGCCGGCTCCGGGCACCCTTCCAGTGCCCTCTCGCTCGCCCACGTGGTCACCGCCCTGATGTACCGGCGGATGCGGTACGATCCGGCGAACCCGTGGCATGCGACGGCCGACCGGCTGGTCCTCTCCGAAGGCCACGCCGTCCCGATCGTTTACGCCGCTTATGCGGACCTTGGCGGGACCGTCGGCCGGGACCGGGATTCGGCCCGCGGGTTGACCGTCGCGGACGTCGATACGCTCCGGGATCGCGGCAGCGTCCTCGACGGCCACCCCAACCCCGGCGAAGGCTTCCCCTTCTTCGATGCCGCCACCGGCAGCCTGGGCCAGGGGCTCAGCGCCGCCGCCGGCCTGGCGCTCGCCGCCCGGCTCGACCGGTCCGATCGGCGTGTGTACGCCCTCGTCGGCGACGGCGAGTCGCGCGAGGGGCAGATCTGGGAGGCCGCCGACTTCATCGTCGATCACGGGCTCAAGAACGTCTGTGCCGTCTTCAACGCCAACGGGCAGGGGCAGGCGGCCAACGTCTCGCCGCAGCAATCCGCGACCAGGCTCGTCGCCAAGCTGCGAGCTTTCGGCTGGCAGGTGGTCGAGGTGGACGGGCACGATCCGGCGGCGGTCGACGCGGCCCTGGCGAAGGCCGGCAAGTCCCGCCGACCGCTGGCCATCGTCGCCCGCACGATCAAGGGCTGGGGCGTCGATCAGCTCCTCCAGGGCAACTGGCACGGCAAGCCGCTCAAGCCCGATCAACTCCCCGCCGCCGACGCGAGCCTCGATCGCGCCGTCGAACACCTGGCGGGGATTAACGACACACTGGATCGGCCACCGCTGCCGGCGAAGCCGAAACACAAGCCAGTTTCACGGCCGAATCCGCGCGAGGTGGAATGGCCGGCGTTCGCCGAAGTGATGGAATCGGGCGGTCTCAGCGGCGCCATGGCCAAGGGCAAGCTGTCCACACGGCGGGCGTACGGGGCGACGCTCAGGGTCGCCGGCGATCTGCTACCGCAGGTGGTGGCCCTCGACGGCGACGTGAGCAACTCGACCTTCGTCAACATCTTCGGCGCGGCGCACGCGGAGCGCTTCTTCGAGTGCAAGATCGCCGAGCAGAACATGGTTTCGGTGGCGGTCGGGCTGTCGGCGGCGGGGTTCATCTCGTTCGTGAACTCGTTCGCGAAGTTCCTGTCGCGGGCGACCGATCAGATCGAACTGGCCAACCTGTCGCGGGCCAACATCAAGATCGTCGGCTCGCACGCCGGCATCACGCCCTCGGCCGACGGGCCAAGCCAAATGGCCCTGCCCGACGTGGCGTACTTCCGGGCGTTCACCACCGTGCGCGGCGATGATCGCGTCAATCCGCTGTGCTGGTGCTTCCAGCCGGCGGACGCCGTCGCCGCCTATCACTGCACGCGGCTCATGCTCGAAAAGACCGGCATGTGCTACATGCGGACGCATCGGCCGGACGTGCCGCTGCTCTACGACGCGCAGACGAGCTTCGAGCCGGGCGGCTGCCACGTGCTGGCCACCGGCGATGATCTCACGCTCATCTCCGCCGGCTACATGGTGCACGTCGCCCGGGAAGCGGCGGCGCTGCTGGCGCGGCAGAACCTGCGGGTCACGGTGGTCGATGCGTACAGCCTGCCGCTGAACGCCGAGCGGCTGGCCGAGATCATGCAGCGTGGCGGGGGCCGGGCGCTGGTCGTCGAAGACAACTACGGCGCCGGCCTCGGAGCGGCGGTCGCCGAGGTGGCCGCAGCGCAGGGCGGCGTTCAGGTGCGCACGCTCTGTTGCGAGCGTCTGCCGAAGTCGACGCGCGACATTCCCGAGATCCTCGACTATTGCGGCGTGAGCGCCCCGCAGATTGCGGACCACGCCCTGGCCATGCTGCGGCAGCCGCAATGAACCTTGTCACCGGAGCCAGCGGGCTGCTCGGCAGCCACATCGTCGAACAACTGCGTCGCCGGAACCAGCCCGTCCGCGTCCTGATGCGTCCCGGCAGCGATCGCCGCTGGCTGGAGACGCAGGGCGTCGAGTTCGTCGAGGGCGATATCACCGAGCCGGCGACGCTCGCCGCGGCCTGCGCCGGCGTCGATGCCGTGTATCACTCGGCGGCCAAGGTCGGCGACTGGGGCCCGTGGGAGGAGTTCGAGCGGGTCACCATCGGCGGCACGCGGAACATGCTCGAAGCCGCCGCCGCCGCGGGCGTTCGGCGATTCGTGCACATCAGCTCGATCAGCGTCTTCGGGTACTACACCAAGGACCAGACGATCGACGAGTCGTTCCCGACGGGCTACGGGCTGTACCACTGGGCGTACTACAGCAAGTCGAAGATCGCCGCTGAAGAGCTGGCGCTCGACGCTCATCGCCGGGGGCGCATCGAAGTCTCCGTCATTCGGCCGGCGTGGATCTACGGTCCGCGGGATCGGGCGACGATCGCCCGGTTGCATCGCATGGTTTCGAAGGGGCAGGCGAAGATCCTCGGCCGGGGCGACAACCGGCTGAACGTGGTCTACGCCGGCAACGTCGCCGAGGCAGCCATCACCGCCGCCGGTCTGCCCGAAGCGGCCGGCGAAGTGTTCAATTGCAGCAACGACGGTGAGATTACGCAGCAGGAGTACTTCGACCTGCTGGCCCGGACGTGCGGCGCACCGCCCGTGCGGCGACACGTGCCCTACCGCATCGCTTATCTCGCCGGCTTCGTGCTGGAATGCCTGGGGCACCTGCTGCACTGGCGCAAGCCGCCGTTCGTGACGCGTTACGCGGTGTGGCTGATGGGCCGGCGGTCGTACTTCTCCGCGGAGAAGGCTCGGCGTGTGCTGGGCTGGCAGGCAACCGTCACATACGACGTCGGCGTCCCGCTGACGATCAAGTGGTACCTGGAACATGAACGCGAGGCTGCTTCGTAACTGCGCCGGACGGGCGCTGCTCGGTGCTGCCCTGCTGCTGTCGCTCGCGGCCTGCGACCGACCGTCGGGCCCGCAGCGCGTCAGCGGCACGTACGCCATGATGGGCACCGAGGCGACGATCACCGTGATCGCCGACGAGGCCAAGATCGCGCGGCGGGCGGCGAGCGGCGCCTTTGCTCGCCTGGGAAGAGTCAACTTCCTGATGAGCGACTACACCGCCAACAGCGAGATCGGCCTGCTCAACCGGCTTGGCCCGAACAGAAGGCTGGTCGTGTCGCCGGAGACGTTCGCTTGCGTGGAGGCGGCCCTGAACGTCGCCGAGCGTAGCGGCGGCGCGTTCGATCCGACGTGTCGTCCGCTCGTGCATCTGTGGAAGGAAGCGGGCAAGGCGGGCCGGCTGCCGTCGGCAGAGGCACTGGCGGAGGTGCGGCAGCGCGTCGGCTGGCAGAAAGTGCGGCTCAATCACACGGACCACTCGGTGGCCCTCACCGTCGACGGTATGCAGTTGGATCTCGGCGGCATTGCCAAGGGCTACGCCCTCGACCTGGCGGCGAAGGGCATGCTTGTCCATCCGGTCAAGGGCGGCCTGGTCGACGTCGGCGGCGACATCGTCGCGTTTGGCAAGCAGGAAGACGGCGGATTGTGGCACGTCGGCATACGCGACCCGTTTCAGCCCGACCACACCAAGAGCATGTTCGTCCTCGAGTTGACCGACCTCGCCGTCTGCACGTCGGGAATGCAGGAACGCTTCTACGAGATCGAGGGGCGCCGCTACTCGCACATCGTCGATCCGCGCACCGGGCAGCCGGCGGCGGAAGCTCCGGCCGTCACGGTCATCGGCCCCGACGGCATGACCGCCGACGCGTGGGCCACGACGCTGAGCGTGCTGAGTGTGGCGGAAGGGCAGACCCTGCTGGCCGGGCCGGCCGCCGACGTGGGCCTCGAAGTCATGTGGATCACCGGCACCGCCGACGCCCCGCAGATTACGAAGACGGCGGGGTTCGACCGTTACCTGGTCAAATGACGACGTGATCGACCGAACGGCGCCGTACGCTACTCGCTCGCGGCGGCGGTGGCCGCCTCTTCCTCGGCCAGTTGCTCCACGTACTCGGGCTTGGGTTCGCCGAAGTAGACGAGCACCTTCGCCGGGCACTTGGCGAAGACGGGGGCGAACTGCTCCTGACCCGTCTCCGGCGTGTACTTGTCGTAGTTCAGGTGGGCGAGGTTGTCGGTGACCTCGAACAGGTCGGCGAAGATGCGCTGGCAGGCCTTGCAGCCGACACAGCCGACGTCGCAGACCTGCTTGACGTTGCGGGCCGGCTCCTTGTTGGCGCAGGCGACGACGAGCATCTGCTCACGCTTGAAGGGAATCTGCTCGATGAGGTTCCGCGGGCAGGCCTTCACGCAGGCACCGCAGCCGGTGCACATGGCGTAATCGACTTCGGGCTTGCCCTCGATCATGTGGAGGGCGTCGAAGTTGCACGCCCGCGAGCAGTCGCCGAACCCGAGGCAGCCATACGTGCACGCCTGGGTGACACCGACGATGTTCGCCTCGGCGCACGTCCGCACGCCGTCGTAGGGCACCACGCCGTGCTTGTCCGCGGTGCGGGCGGCGCAATGGATCACCGGCCGATAGGGGAAGGTCTTGACGACCTCGATGCCGAGGATTTCGGCGACCTTCTCGGCGGTCTTCGAGCCGCCGACGGGACAGCCGTCGCACTCGGCGCGGCCTTCGACGACGGCTTTGGCGAAATCGGCGCAGCCGGCGAAGCCGCAGCCACCGCAGTTGGCCGACGGCAGGGCGTCGGTCACCGCGGGGATGCGCGGGTCTTCCACGACCTTGAGCTTCTCCTTGGCCACGCCGAGGAGGGTCGCAAACGCGAGCGTCAGTCCGAACAGCACGATTCCGGCCAGCAGCACCACCATGGTGTACGTCTCCGCAGTCTTACTTGCCCATCCCGGTGAAGCCCATGAACGCCAGGGCCAGAATGCCCGCAACCAGGAGTGTGATGCCCGCACCCTGTAACGACTTAGGCACGTCGCTGAAGCGAATGTGCTCGCGGATGCCGGCCATGATGGTGATGGCCATCATGAAGCCGATGCCGCCGCCGAAAGCGAAGATCGCCGATTGCAGCAGGCTCCGCTGGTAGTCCTCGTTCATGTCGATCAGCAGGCAGGCCCCCAGGATGGCGCAGTTGGTCGTGATCAGCGGCAAGAACACGCCGAACGCTGTGTACAGCGGCGGGAAGAACTTCTTCAGGTACATCTCGACGAGCTGGACCATCGAGGCGATGACCATGATGAAGGCGACGTACTTCAGGAAGTACAGCGCCCCCGGATTGCCGAGCAAATTGGCCCCGATGGGCTCGAAGATGCCGTGGACGATGAGCCAGGTGACGATGCCCGAGACGGTCATGACGAAGGTGACAGCGCAGCCCATGCCGAAGGCCATGTCCACCTTGCGCGACACACCGAGGAAGGGGCAGATGCCCAGGAAACCCTGAAGCACCAGGTTGTTCACCAGGACGACGCTGATGAAGACGCCGACGAGTGCGCCGAAATCCATCACGCACCTCCCTGCGCCCGGCGGGCGCGGACGTGGTTGAAGATGCCGATGACCACGCCGAGCGTCAGAAACGCCCCCGGCGGCAGGATCATGATGATCCAGGCGTGGGGCTCAAACAGCTTGAGGTTCAACGGCGTCCAGCCCAGGATCGTCCCCGAACCCATCGCCTCGCGGATCACACCGAGGATGCACAGAGCGATGGTGAAGCCCAGGCCGATGCCGGCGGCGTCCGCCAGCGAACGCCCCAGGCCGCTCTTGATGGCTACCACCTCGGCACGGCAGATGATGATGCAATTGACGATGATCAACGGGACGAAGGGGCCGAGGTTGACGCTGATCTCCCACACGAACGCCTTCAGCACCAGGTCGGCGATCGTCACGAACGTGGCGATGGTGAGCGTGAAGATGAGGATGCGCACGTGCGGCTTGATCAGATGCCGCAGCGTGCTGGTGATCAGGTTGGACATGAACACCACGAACGTCGCCGCCAGCCCCATCACCAGGGCGTTCGCCACCGAGTTGGTGATGGCCAGCGTCGGACACATCCCCAGGAGCTGCACCAGCACCGGGTTGTTAGACAGCACGCCCTCCTTGAACTGCTGGAGGTTGGAGCCGTTTTCGTCTGCCATGCGCTTGCACTCCCGTCATCCGCCGCCGCGGGCGGATCGCCGGCTACTCGTAGGTCAGTTCGCTCAGCCGCGGCCGCACCTCGCTGGTTACGCGGTTGAGGATGTCGGTCACGTAGTTGCTCGAATAGGTGGCGCCGGTAATGGCCTTGATTTCGTTCGCGCCCTCCGCCGGGTCGTTCTTGGTCACCGTCGCCGGCCGGGCGGCGTCCAGGCCGCGGTACTGAAGAATCCACTCGCCGCGAATCTTGTTGCCCAACCCGGGGGTCTCCTTGTCGTCAATCACCTTGACACCGAGCACCTTCTCGCCGGCCAGATCGAGGCCCACGACAACCGTGAGCTTGTCGACGAAGCCGATGCCGGTCGCCCTGACAGCCCAGCCGACCTGCTGGCCGTCGGCGTCGAGGCACTTGAAGACCGTCGTCTTCTCGTCGAACTTCGCCTCGGGCATCTGCACGGTGCCCGGAGTGACGTCGCCGATCGCCTCTTCCAGGGCCTGCTTCCGGTTCGCCTGGATCTTCGCGTCCAGCGACGTCTGCGTGCCCGCCAGCAGCACCGCGAACACGATGCCCATCACCAGTACCAGCCACGATTCGTCCACGAATTTCTTCACTGCACCGTCTCCCTTTCGCCGGGCCCGCAGCGCCCGGCGAAGTGTACCTAGGCCGCCGGCACCTTCCCGCCAAACGGTGTCGGCACCGTCCAGCGCTCGATCAGGGGCGTCAGGGCGTTCATGATCAGAATCGCGAACATGAACCCTTCCGGGTACACGCCGAACACACGAATCAGCACCACCAGCACACCCACGCCGACGGCGAAAACCCACCGTCCGCGCGGCGTAACCGGCGCCCCGACGTAGTCCGTGGCGATGAAGAACGCCCCGAACATCAGGGCCCCGCTGGTCAGTTGGTACAGCGGGTTGGCGTAGCGGCCCGAGTCGATCAGATACAGAATCGTCGTGAACACCGCCACGCTGCCCAGCACCCCTACCGGCATCCGCCAGTCCGCCACCCGCCGGATCACCAGGTACATCCCGGCGAGGAAGGCGATCAGGGCGCTGGTCTCACCGACGCAGCCACGGACGTTGCCGATGAGCAGTTGCCAGAGCCCGGGCATCTCCTGGCGGACCTTCTCGGCCTCGGCCACGAACTCCTCGGCCTTGTCCGGGTCGGCCTGCGCCTTGCCGACGAACTCCCGCAGCTTGGCCGCCTGGTACAGCGGCGTCGCGGTCGACGTGGCGTCGACACCCGCGGCCTTCATCGGCGCCGTATGCGACCACAGAACCATCGCCGCCGGGAAGCAGATCATCAGAAACGCCCGGCCGACCATCGCCGGGTTAAACAGGTTCTGGCCCAGCCCGCCGAACACGGCCTTGGCCAGGGCAATAGCGACGATGCCGCCGATGAAGGCCATGTAGAACTTCGACGACGTGGCCATCGACGGAGGCAGCGAGAAGGCCAGGATCATACCGGTGACGATGGCCGAGCCGTCGGCCAGCGACGACTGCCGCCGACCGCGGATCCAGTTGGCCGCCGCCTCCGCCACCAGGCAGCCCGCCACGGTCGTGACGACCAGCACCAGGGCCGACAGCCGGTACATGTAGATGGCCACGGCCAGCAGCGGCAGCATGGCCAGCACGACCTCGAACATGATCCGCCGGGTCGTCGTGCCCTCGCTCAGGTGTGGCGACGACGCGACGTGGAAAGCCGGAGGCGGCGCCGGTTCGGCCGGCTTCTCCGGCGGGGGAGGTACGCTATCTGCCTGACTCATCGAATCGGCCACTCCTCTCAGATGCGCTGACTAGGACGCCTTCTGCTCTGCTGCCTGGCGGGCCTTCTCGGCTTCGGCCTTGCGCCGCCGTTCGGCCTGAATCGCCCGCAACTGGGTCTTGCCGCTGCGCATGTACTGCGGCAGCGGGATGTGCGCCGGACACACAAACGCGCAGCACCCGCACTCGCAGCAAGCCATCAGGTCATACTGCTCGGCCATCTCCATGTCGTGGAACTTGACGGCGTGGGCCAGCTTCGTCGGCGACAGGTACAACGGGCAGTTGTCGATGCACCGCCCGCAGCGGATGCACGGCCCCTCCTCGACGTGGTCGACCTCGTCGTCCGTCAGCACCAGAATGCCGTTGACGCCCTTCACGACGGGCACGTTCAGGTTGGGCACCGTCGGGCCCATCATCGGGCCGCCGGCGATGACCTTGACTGTGTTGGCCGTCACGCCGCCGCAAGTCTCGATCAGCTCGCTGAACGCCGTGCCGATGGGCACCAGGTAATTCCCCGGCTGCCGCACGCCGCCGCCGGTTATGGAGACCACGCGGTGCGTAAAGGGCTGCTGACGGACGACGGCGCGGGCGATGCTATGCGCGGTCGCGACGTTCACCACGACGACGCCGACATCCAGCGGCAGGCCGCGCGGCGCGCTCGGCACCGTGCGCTTCAGCACCGCCGGAATGAGCTGCCGTTCGCCGCCCATCGGGTACTTCGTCGCACAGACGACGAGCTCGAGCCTCGGCCGGCCGTTGATGATCTTGCGCATCAGCTCGATGGCGTCGGGCTTGTTCTCTTCGATGGCAACGATGCCACGCTCGGCACCGGCCGCGTGCACGGCGAGCTGCAACCCGGTGACGATCGCCTCCGGGCATTCGAGCATGAGACGATGGTCGGCGGTCAGGTACGGCTCGCACTCGGCGCCATTGAGAATGACCGTGTCCACCGGACGTTCGGGGTTGCGCTTGAGCTTGATGAACGTGGGGAACGTCGCCCCGCCCTGCCCCACCAGGCCCATCGCCCGCAACTGCTTGCAGATCTCCTCGGGGTCGTAGCTCGTGGGCTCGACGCCGTCCCAGTTGCGATCGAGGAACTGCTCGAGGAAGTCCTCGGGCATGGCCGGACCCTCGGCCGGCAGCTTGATCGTCACGGCCGGCACCCGCCGTCCCGACGGCAGCAGGGCGATCGTCGACGCCCCGACCGTGCCGTTGATGGACGAGTGAATCGGCGCCGAGACGAACGACTCGGTGTCGGCGATGCGATCGCCCAGCTTCACCTCGTCACGCAGCTTCACCACCGGCGTGCAGGCCGCCCCGAGGTTCTGCGCCATCGGAACGATCAGGTCCTTCTTCGGCACGAACAGCTTGATGGGCAGCGATTCGGTGTATTCCTTCCGATGCGGCGGATGGATGCCCCGCTGGAAGCTGCACAAACCGGACGAACCACTCACAATGCCGGCGCTCATTCGCCACCTCCGGCCGAGTCTTTCCGCTGATTCGAGACCAACATGAGCAATCCCTTCGCGATCGCGGCGCCCACCGCCAGACCGAGCAGCATCCCCGCGAACTGCCACCAGCCCAGGCTCGCGCCGGACTTCACCGCCAGCAACCGTCCCGCCGCCCACGCACCCGCCAGAGCGCTGACGAGCGGCAACAGGAAGACCGCAGCACACGAGCCGACCAGCAGGCCACCCTCGCTATACCGGCGGACTTCGGGATCGAGCAGACGCTGCGTGGGGTCGCCGCCGTCTTTCATGAGCGGACAGGAATCGGTTCCGTCGCCGTGGCCGTGGCCGTGGCCGTGGCCGTGGCAGTGCCCGCCACAACCAAACCAGAACCGCTCCAGCATGTTGGTGAGGAAGCTCATGATCCGCTCATTGCCGCGAAAGTCCGCCTACGTAGCTCAAAACGAACCAGTATGCAAGAGCCGTGCTAGTTTGATCTAATCACCACATGTTTTAGTGCTATTACATACCAGTTCAAAACCACACGAATCCCCCGTTTTCGGGGTCCGGCGGAGGACGCGACCCTCGCCGCCGATGTCCCCGAACTGTCCGACTGCGCGGAATTCCCCGCCCCGGGCGCGGAACACCCGCGCCTGGACGCGCCGCCGGATACTTGCACAATGGCACCCTTGGCAGTCCGTTGGAAAAGGGAACTGGCTCCGAGCCACAGGGCCCGCACTGCGTCGGCAACCGGCCGCAGCGAAGTGCCTGTCCCCTTCTTCGACGGACTCTGCGCCCCGGCACGTGCTGCGGAGGACCCCAAGTGATCTCGACCGCCACTGACAGGGACGGCCCGCTCGTGCGCGTCGAGCTGGCCAGTCGCGTCTTCCGGATGGGCGAAGTCGAAGTTCCCGCCCTCAGCGAAGCCACGCTCGACGTGCGCCCCGGCGAGTTCGTCGTCATCCTGGGCCCCTCCGGCTCGGGCAAGACCACGCTGCTGAACCTGATCGGCGGGCTCGACCAACCCACGCGCGGCCGCGTCTGGTACCGCGATCTCGATCTCACCGCCCTCAACGCCGAGGGGCTCACCGGTTTCCGCCGGGACAAGATCGGTTTCATCTTCCAGTTCTACAACCTCGTGCCGACGCTGACCGCCCGCGAGAACGTGCAGGTGGCAACCGAGCTCGTCGTCGACCCGCTCGATCCCGGCAAGGCGCTCGCCCTCGTCGAGCTCGAAAACCGCGCCGGGCACTTTCCCGCCCAGCTCTCCGGCGGCGAGCAGCAGCGCGTGGCGATTGCCCGCGCCCTGGCCAAGCGCCCCGAGCTGCTCCTGGCCGACGAGCCCACCGGGGCGCTCGATCTGGAGACAGCCCGCCGGGTGCTCGGCATGTTACAGCAGCTCAACCGCACGCGCGGTTTGACCACGATCCTGATCACGCACAACCCGGCGATCGCCCGCATCGCCGGCCGCACCGTCCGCATGGCCAGCGGGCGGATCGAAGAGTCACGCGAGAACGACAACGTCATCGACGCCGCCGAGGTTTCTTGGTAGGAACCGGCCGATGCGCGCCCTCACGCGAAAACTCGGACGCGAGCTCTGGCACAACGCCGGCACCATGCTGAGCGTCGTCGCCATCATCGCCATCGGCACCGGCTGCTTCATCGGCATGAGCTCGGCGGTGCGCATCCTGTCGGTCAGCCAGGCGGCGTACTATCGCGCGTACCGCTTCGCCGATTTCTGGGTCACGGTGAAGAAGGCGCCGCTGACCGCCGTCGAGCAACTGGCCGAGATCGACGGCATCGAGGAATGGCAAGCACGGATCGTCTTCGACGTCATCCTCAACGTCCCCGGCGAAACGCGGCCGCTGACCGGCCGGCTCATCTCGATGCCCGTCCGCAACGGCCGCCGACCGCTCAACGACATGTGCCTCATCCGCGGCACGAGCTTCTCCGACGACCGCAGCGAAGAGGTCATCCTCAGCGAGGCCTTCGCCCGCGAGCACGACCTGAGCCCCGGCGACCATGTCGAACTCATCCTCAACCGCAAGCGCGAGTCGTTCGTCATCGTCGGCACGGCCATCAGCCCCGAGTACGTGTACATGGTTCGCGGCGAGGGCGATCTCATCCCCGACCCGAAGCACTTCGGCATTCTGTACCTGCCGGAGGCGTACGCCCGCGACGTGCTCGATTTCCGCGACGCCTGCAACCAGGTCACCGGCCGTTTCGTCCCCGGTGCCGAGAAGCGGGCCGACGCCATCCTCAATCGCGTCGAACGCGTACTCGACCCCTACGGCGTACTGGCCACGACGCCCCGTGAGCGCCACGCCTCGCACCGCTTCCTCACCGACGAGATCCGCGGCGGCCGCGTCACGTCAAAGATGATCCCGGCGATCTTCCTCGCCGTGGCCGCCCTGGTGCTCAACGTCCTCATGAGCCGGCTCGCCGAGCGGCAGCGCACCACCATCGGCACGCTCAAAGCCGTCGGCTACTCCGACCGTGGCATCCTGTGGCACTTCATGGGTTTCGGCCTCGTGGTCGGAATCGCCGGCGGCGTGGCCGGCAACATCCTCGGCATCGGCTTGGCCAGTGCCATGGTCGAAATGTACAAGGGGTTCTACCAGTTCCCCTCGTTCGTCTACGAGGTCTACCCCGACCTGCTGCTGATCGGCATGCTCATCAGCGTCTCCTTCGCCGTCGCCGGCACCGCCAAGGGCGTCTGGACCGTGCTGCACCTCCAGCCGGCGGAGGCCATGCGGGCCAAGCCGCCGGAGCGCGGCGGAGCCATTCTGCTCGAACGCCTGCCGTGGCTCTGGTCGCGCCTCGGCTTCCGCTCGCAACTCGCCCTGCGCAACCTCATGCGCAACCGCACCCGCACCATCACGGGCGTTCTCTCCACAGCGCTGGCCACTGCCCTCATCGCCTCGTCGCTCATCATGCACGATTCGATGTGGTTCCTGGTCGACTTCCAGTTCGACCGCCTCACGCACAGCGACGTCGACCTCGGCCTGCACGACGAGCAGTCCGCGGCCGTCCTGAACGAGGCTCGCGAACTGCCAGGGGTGGATTACGCCGAACCGATGCTCTCCGTCGTCTGCGACCTGCGCCACGGACCGTGCAACCGCCGACTGGGCGTCACCGGCCTGGCCGCGACGCGCCGGCTGACCACACCGCTGCAAGCGGATCTCCAGCCCATCAAGATTCCGGAGCGCGGCCTGGTGCTGACCCGCAAGCTCGCCGAACTGCTGGACGCCAACCCCGGCGACCACCTCGAACTCACACCCGTACGCGGCCGCCGCGACACCGTCGACGTCTACGTCGCTTCCGTCGTCGACAGCTACATCGGTCTTAGCTGCTACGCCAATCTCGACTATCTCAGCAGCCTGGTCGGCGAGTCCCGGGCCGTGAACGGGCTGCAACTGCTGGTCAATCCGGCGGAGACAGCCGCCCTCTTCCACAGCATCAAAGACCTGCCCGCCGCCCAGGGACTCAGCGTGCGCAGCGACGTGCGGGCCAGCATCGAGGACACGCTGGTCCATACCATGACGGCGACGATCGGCATCATCATCGTCTTCGCCGGCATGATCGCTTTCGGCAGCATCCTGAATAACTCGCTGGTGGACATCGGCGACCAGTTGCGCGATATCTCGACGTTCCGCGTGCTCGGCTACGGTCCGCGGCAGATCGCCGGGATCTTCTTCCGACAGGCCATGTTCACGTTTGTGCTCGGCGTAGCGCTGGCCGCGCCGCTGACGTGGGGTCTGAGCCAGTTCTGGTCGGCGGCGATGGATACCGAGCTGTTCCGCATCCACATCGCGTTCCGCCTCCCGGTTCTCGCACAGGCCCTGCTGGCCGTGGTCGCGTTCGTGCTGCTGGCGCAGGTGCTCGTCTACCGGCAAATCCGCCGACTCGACTGGCTCGAGGGAATCAAGGTTAAAGAGTAGAGGCCACTACCATGAAAAAGGCCGGTCTGATCGTACTGCTCATCGTCATCGCCGCCCTGGTCATCTGGCAGGTCTGGCGGCCCGCCATGACCGTCGAGGTGCTCCGCCCGCAGACGACCACGTTGCGGGCGTACGTCGAGGAGCAGGCCGTAACGGAGTTGCCGCACGACTACCTGGTCTCGATGCCGATCGACGGCTGGCTGGAGCGCATCGATCTGCGCGAAGGCGACGCCGTCCGCGCCGACGAGACGGTCGCCCGGCTGGAAACGGACGACCTCCAGGACCGGGCGCGGCAGGCCGAGCAGCGCATCGCCGTGCTGGAAACGAAGCTGCGCGAGATCGCCGACCACCGGCTCGAAGAGAACGCGCTCATCGAGACGCGGGCGACGGTGAAGGCCCTGGACGAGACGGTTCAGGCGGCCGAGGCCAAGCTGGAAGCCGCCCTGGCCGTCGTGGAGTTCACGCAATCAGAGGTCGAGCGGCTGCGCCCGCTGCTGGAGACGGGCGGGGCTGCGGCGCGTGAGGTGCGCGAGGCCGAAACCGAGTGGCGCAAGGCCCGGGCCGAATACCAGGGCGATCTGCTCCAGCTTGCCGCGCTGAAGACGGTGAACCGCATCAGCTACATCGGGCCGAAGTTCATCGAGGACTACATCGACCGCAAGTCGTTTCAGACGCAGACGCAGGAAAAGCTGCTGACGGAGGCGCAGGCGGAGCTCGAGATCGCCAATCGCAACCTGGCCCGCGCCGAAGTCTGTTGCCCCATCGACGGCGTCGTGCTCGCCCGGCACCAGACCCGCCGGCAGTTCCTCCCCGCCGGCACCCCCCTGCTCACCGTCGGACGCCTGGAGGAAATGGAGGTCGTCGCCGAGATCCTCACCGAACGCGCCACGCAGCTCACTCCCGGCGACCCAGTGGAGATCTACGGGCGGGCCGTCGGCGACAAGCCGCTCTCCGGTCACGTGCTGCGCGTCTATCCGGCCGGCTTCACCAAGATCAGCTCGCTGGGCGTCGAGCAGCAGCGCGTGGAGGTGGCGGTGAGTCTCGATGAGCGGCCGCCGGCGCTGGGTATTGGCTTTCGCGTGCACGTCCGCATTTTCTACGATGAGGCGGCCGATGCGTTGACGCTGCCGCGCACAGCGCTGTTCCGCGGCCCGCAGGGCGAGTGGCAGGTGATGATCGTGCAGGATGGCCACACGGTGCTGCGTACGGTCACGGTGGGCCTGACCAACGACGAGTTCGCCCAGATCAGCGAGGGCCTGAGCGCAACGGACCTCATCGTGGCCCATCCGGCGCGGGAGATCGTCGCCGGCCTACGCGTCCGCACGACCGGCGGCGAGTAGACGACCGAGGCCGGGCGATGTTCGAGCTCGATGAATCCCGCCGCGATGCGCTGCTGGAGCGCTGGGCCCGCCGGCTGGTGGACCGCGGGCTGGCGGCGCCGGCGGTGTTTCTGCTTGAGGCGCACAAGCCGCTGGCCGGGCTGTCGGCGCAGGCGCTGATCGCGTTTCGACCGCTGCTGACGCCGCTGGTGCCATTGGACGTCGGCGAACTGGCGGCGTTCATGCGCGACGTGGACAACATCGAGCGGCTGCTTCGCCGAATCGAGGAGCTGGAGGACCGGCGAACGGCGCGGCAGGTCATTCGCGGGCGCCGGGCGACCGAGGCTCGGCGACGCCTGCGCCGCATCCGCCGGTGGCAGCGCGACCGCCGGCCAGGTGGGGCAGGGCGGGCGTGAAGGTACCCCTACTCCTTCGTGAACTGCACGCCGACGTGATACTTGCGGGCCGAGACGTACGTGCAGTGCCGGACGACGGCGACGAGGCAGGGCCGATCGGGGAGCGTCTCGAAGACCGCCCAGACGCGCGTGCCGACATGGACCAGCCGCGCTGACAGAAAGGCGAAGCCGCCGGAAGAGATGTTCAGCGTGATGACGTCCATCTCCTCCCAGCGCGGGCCGAGCGGCGTGACGTCCTCATACAGCACACGCATCTGCGTGGGCCAGGGATAGCGCCGGTGGCGGCGCGACTCCACACGGCCAACTGCCGACGGCCGTTCGGCCTCGGCCGCCCCGGCCGCGACCGCCAGCACTTGAGCTACCGGGGGACCCTCATCCGGCCAATCGGGGCCGGCGTACAGCTCGTCCACCCCCTCGCCCTGGAGAGCGTTGATGTCGGACTCGGTGACCGTCTGGCCACGGGACAGAACGACGCGTCCCTCTCTGTCCACTACATGGCCGGGGAGTGGGTCCCCCGCAACAAGCGACGCAGGGTCCACTCTCCGACGTTCGCTGTTGCTCATGCGTCACTGCCTGTCGCTCGCATCACCGTCCGTCCTACAAGTCGACGGACCCGCCCCTACGGCCCAGACTACGGACGTACCGCGTCTGGCTAGCAACATAGATCGTGTGTTTTCAGCAGGCACTTTCTGTATGGCGCTGCATTACCGCGCAATGACGACAGGGGTGGTCCGTGAGCGTTACCGGATCAGCGTGCCTGTGGCGCCCCTCGCCGCGCGTGATGCTGTTTAACCCCACAGCTTCCCCAGCCAGTCCTCGATCAGAAAGCCGATCCGCGGCGCCAGCCAGGACAGGCGCGTGTTCACCGTGTTGCCGAACATGGCCCCGAAACCGATCATCATCGCCATGCGCCCCGCGCTGATCGTCCCCCGCCCCACCGCCGACCGCGGGCGGAAGATAAACACGAAATACGCCAGGGATAGCACCGCCACCGCGACGAATACCAGATGTTCGAGCCTCGCCGGATCGAACGTGGTAACCCCCGTTTGCGTGTCGGTTACCCACGGCCAGACCGGCTGAATAGTGTCCAGAATCTGCGGAATAACCAGATTGGGCTGGTTCTCGAACTCGGGGCCGATCATCAGGCCAATAAACGCGGCCACCACAAGCTGGTTCAACCAGCGATAGCGCTTCGAATAGGCGAAATACCAAAGCGCTCCCGGAACCAGCAGCAGCAGCCATAGAGCGTTTGTCCAGTGCCGGGCGCCGGTGAAGCCGCCGAGCATCGGTTCGATCCAATCCGGACGCAGAATCTCGTTGACCTGGTCCAGCAGGTACGCCAGTGCCCCGCCGATGATGATGGCCTCGATGAACCGGTAGAAGCGATTGTCGCCGAGCAGGAACGCGAATACGCCCAGCGTCAGGAACGCCATGATGAACTCGCCGATGCGCGACTCGATCATCTGGGCATAGCGGCGGTCAGCTTCGAGGCGGGCGACGGTGGCGAGCGCGGGCACGGACGACTCGGCGGCGACGGCCTGCACTTCGGCGAGCAGGTCGTCGCGTCCCACGCGTTCATAGCGCGGATAACTGCGCCCCGGCTCGTCGTCCGGACGCGCCACGCGCAGCCGGGCGAACTTGTCGTCCGCGTTGTGGCGCCACACTTCTCCGAGAACGCTCCCGCCGTAAAACAGGACAAAGGCACCGAACAACGTCCACATGAACCAGCGCGGCAGCGGCGGGAGCGGCGGGCGCAGCTTGCGCGGGTCGAGGCGCGGCAATCGCCCGCTGCGTTCGGCCCAGCGTGTGGTCAGCAAGGCGACATTGCCGACGAGCACGAGCAGCAACAGAAGCGACTTCCCGAGGCTCATCGAGTTGTCGATGGGCCGGGTCATGGGCTCGTCGGGGTCGAGGAGGCTGCGGTATTCGGTAGCGGCGCGGGCCGAGTTCAGCAGGCCGAATAGCTGGTTGGATTTGACGTAGGGATAGAGGCGATTGGCTTCGATGCCGAGCGTAGCGGGCCCGATAAGCAGCGACGGGAACTCGCCGCGGACGAGGCCGGCGATATAGCGGCTCTCGTCGCCGGCGGAGCAGGTGATCACGGCTGACACGTCGGCCAGGCCGTGGAAGCGGGCGAGCAGCGGGTAGCTGGCGTCGTCGAGCAGGTCTTTGTCGTTGACGTAGTCGCGGCCGAAGATCTCGCGCGGGCGAGTGATGATCGAGCGGGCCTGCGAGGCGAAGACGGGGGCGTTGGTATAGCCGAAGTCGAGGTAGTCCTCGCCGTAGACCCAGGTCGGGATCGGTTCGCCGCGGCGCCAGGCACGCTGGACCTCGTCCTCGCGGGCACGCTCGAAGGCGGCCATGGCAGCGTCGTGGAACTCCGGCGGACCCATCGAGCAGATGAAGATGAACTTCAGCCGGCGGCGGAGCAGGTGGCGGACGAGCACGTTGAATTGCGGCTCGTTCTCGCCGGACGTGCCGGGGCCCCAGTTGGTCAGGAAAAGAACGACCTTGTCGCGCTCGACCGGATCGGCGGCGATGCGCTCGATCTGGTCGTAGAACTTCTGCGTATAGGTGTCCGGGTGGATCGGCAGACTGTACGTCACCACGAACGGCACGCTCAGCACGGCCACCAGCAACAGATAGACGAGCCGGCGGTCGGCCGATTGCAGCCAGCGGACAACGCGCAACACGGCTAGTCCCCTCCCCGGGCCGGCTCGGTCAGCCCACGTTCGAGTCCCAGCAGCACGCGCAAGCCCATGGCCACGACGGCGACGGCGATACCGATCTCCAGCCCCCGCTGCATGCCCGAATTCAGCACGCGGTTGTCGATGTCGGCCCAGTACGGCAGATCGACCACGTCGTGCCCACCAAAGACCGTGTTCACGGCGGCACTGAGCCAGCCGCCGAGCGGGTCACTGCCGAGGATCACGACGGCCGCCGAGAGCATCATGACGGTCGCTTCGAGCGAGCGGATGCGGAAGGCGCGGTAGGCGGCGTAGGTGATGTAGAAGCCGAGCAGCGACATGACCGTCGCGGCCAGCGGGCTGATGAAGTTGTTCAGGTAGAAGGTGCGTGGCTCAAAGCGATACGTGGCGTCGTATTCGTAGCAGCGGTTGACCAGGCGCAGCTCTTCGGGGCTGAGCGTGCCGAGCAGCCGGTCGCGCTCGACGGGATCGTCCGTCTCGAAGGCAGCGCGGTAGGTGGCCAACGGACCGGTGGCCTCGGCCTTGAGGGCGCGGCCCTGAGCGTTGAGGTGGTACTCCCAAAGCAGAAACGTCGTCACGGTGAAGAACGTCACGAAGACGACGATGGAGAAGGGCCACTCCTTTCGGCGGGCCAGGATATTGGCGCCGTGGACCCAGAAAAGGTTCACGATGCCCAGGCCGACGGCCATGGTGGCGACGACGTTGATGCTCAGCGACAGGCCGGTGCGGACGTCGGTGAGGTGCAGGGCGCGGCCGAGGCCGGTCTCATCACCGACGAAAAAGGCGAAGATGTAGAAGACGGCCCCCACGATGATCGCCGCCCAGATCAGTCGTTGCCGCATGCTGTCCCGCTACTGAAACGCTTCCCGAAGACGCTGGAGGAACGCCGCCGCCGCCGGCCAGGCGTACAGACCGCAGCCCACGACGATGAGGGCGAGCACACACAGTTTGAAGACGTCCTGGGCCCCGAGGCTGCCCAGCAGCGGCGGGTCCTGGCTGAGCTTCGCCGAGGCCGCCCAGAATTCCTCGCCGATGAGCGTGTAGTCGCACGAGGCCACGAAGAACGGCACCTGCGACAGCGTGTCGGTGCCGGCGATCTGCATGGCTTCGAGCGTCTGGCCGGTCTCGGCGAAGAGGAGCGAGTCGGCCTCCCAATAGCCGAAGTAGAAGCACGCCGCCGGCCGCTCTTCGAGCATCCAGCCCATCGAGCCGATGGCGAAGAAGAACTGGCCGCCGGGATAGAAACGCACGTCCTCGGCGTGGAAGGAACCGATGGCGCCGGCGTCGATGTAGCCGTCGCGCATGGCGTTGATGTGGACGGGCATCGTCTCGGGATAGCAGCACGGGACGATGAGCCGGTTGTCGAGCTCGCCGCTGCGGCGGGCCACGTCGCGCAGGAGGGGCATCGCCGCGAAGAGTTGAACACGTTTCAGGTCGCAGGCCCCCCCTACCGTGAACAGCGTCGGGCGGCCCATCTCGGTTGCGCGGCTGACGGCTTCTTCGATCGCCGCCAGACCGGCGATCTGCCGGCCGGGCAGGACGTGCCCGCGCCAGGCGGCCCAGATACCGGCCAGCACGCCCGCGGAGACCAGCACCAGCAGCCCGCGCGGCGTCCAGAAGCGCACCGCGGCCCACAAAGCGGCATCGTCGGACGCATCCTGCCCGAAAGCCGCCGCCGTCGTGAGCAGGACGAGCAGCAACGCGGCACTCCAGCGTGCGTAGTGACGTGTGGTAAAGGCCGAGGGTGCGTCGTGCATCACCTGCGCTCCACCCGGTCGGGCCCCTCGCCAATCAGCTCCGGCCGAGCATCGTCCCCGAAATGACGGCCGCTGTCGACACCCGGGAGCGTCCGGTTAGAGACCACGCCGCGCGGGGCCTTCCCGCATGGCGACTACGCTGCGGTAGGGCTGGCTTGACGCGGGGCCTGGCGCACGTTATCGTTGTTTGCATAAAGGGATGTTTTCTATCCCTTTATGCAAACTAACTGGAGCAATAGGAATGGCCGGACTAACCGTGGAGGACTGGGTCGACGCCCGGCAAGCTCGGGGAAAGTACACGTTCCTCCGCGCCGAAGCGATTGATGGTACCGGGCTCTCGGCCGAGTCCGTCAAGAAGGCCCTTCAACGACTGGCACGGCGGCAGCGCGTCGCGAAGGTCAAGAACTACTTCTACGTGATTGTGCCGCTTGAGTACCTCCACGCCGGCAGCCCACCTTCCTCGTGGTTCATCGATGACCTGATGAAGGCGATGGACCGGCCGTACTACGTCGGGCTGCTCAGCGCGGCCGGCATCCACGGCGCTTCCCACCATCAGCCACAGGAATTCCAGGTAATCACGGATCGGCCGGTGCGCCCCTTGCAGGTCGGCCGTACTCGAATCAGGTTCTTCGCGAGCAAACGCACTGCGAACACCGCCGTGCAAAATGTGAAGACGCCCACCGGCGCCATGCGCGTGTCCACGCCGGAAGCAACGGCTTTCGATCTGGTTCGTTTTGCCAAGGCAGCGGGCCAGATGGACAACGTCGCCACTGTCCTGGCGGAACTGGTCCCGCTGCTTGATCCGCAGCGGATGTTGAAGGTGGTGCGCACCGGCGGGGACATTCGTAGTGCGCAGCGTCTCGGCTACCTGCTTGAGAAGGTCCGCGGGCGATCGCCGGCGAAGGCGTTCCATGATTGGCTCAAGCGTCAATCTCCTCGCACCGTGCCCCTGCGGCCGGGACGGGCAGCAGCCGGAGCCGAGGAGGATCGGCGTTGGCACGTGCTCGTCAGCGAGCCGGTTGACGTGGAATCGTGATTCCGCAGGCACACATCACGGCATGGCGTGCGATCGCCCCGTGGGGCGACGACGCTCAGGTCGAGCAGGACCTCGTACTCTCGCGGGCGGTTGTCGAGCTGTTCGCCGATGCGGAACTGGCGGAGTTGCTCGCGCTTCGGGGTGGAACGGCCCTCAACAAGCTGTTCATTCGGCCGGCCTGTCGGTACTCGGAGGACATTGACCTGGTGCAGGTGAAGCCGGGAGCCATCGGCGGCGTGCTCAATGCGATCCGCCGGCGGCTCGATCCCTGGCTCGGCCGACCCAAGCGGTCGAGTGGCGAGGCCAGCGTGACCTTGGTCTATCGCTTCGAATCGGAGATACAGCCCGTCCGTCCGCTGCGTCTGAAGACCGAAATCAACACGCGCGAGCACTTCGCTGTGCTGGAGCACAATCGGCTTCCGCTGCGTGTAGAGAATCCCTGGTTCACCGGCCAGGCCGATGTGACCACATACGCGCTCGACGAGTTGATGGGAACGAAGCTCCGCGCACTGTACCAGCGGCGCAAAGGTCGGGATCTCTTCGATCTATGGCTGTGCCTGAATCGGGGGCTGCTCGACGCGGCGCAGGTGGTGGCCTGTTTCACCGCGTACATGAAGCACGAGGGGCGAACGATCTCGCGCGCCGAGTTTGAGCGCAATCTGTTTGAGAAGGAGAGCAACCCTGGCTTCCTGGGTGATATCGGCCCGTTACTGGCAGCGGGCGTGAATTACGACGTGAGCGTGGCACTGGCGCTGGTGCGTGACGGTCTCGTCAGTCGCTTGGAAGGCGACCCGTGGCGGGCGACATCGTCCGAGCCTGACACGGACAGGGGCCGCAGACCCCGCAGAGGCAAGGCGAGGAAGAAGTAAGGAACCACACCGCACGACATACGCCGCTCTGCCAGTGCATCAGACCCGGACGGACGCCGCGGGGGGGCGGGTCGTGCCGAGGCGCTGGAGTGTGGGGGTAACGATGCGGTCGAGGTATTCGCGAGTCTGCAACGGGGCGAGGCCGACGTAGCGTTTGGCGTCGAGCACCTTCGCCCAGGGCAGTTTGGCGAACGCCGGGTCGGCTTGCAGGCGGTCGATGAGGTCGTTCGGGCGGGCGTGGCGTTTGACCTGCTGGCCGGCGGCCTGGCTGTGCTGGCGGAGGCGTTCGTGCAACTCCTGCCGGTCGCCGCCGCGGGCGACGCCGGCGAGGAGGATCTCCTCGCTGGCGATGAAGGGCAGCTCGGCGGCGACGTGGGCGGCGATCGTCTCGGGATAGACGACGAGTCCATCGCAGATGTTCCGCAACAGGACGGCGATAGCATCGGCGGCAAGGAACGCTTCGGGTACGACGAGCCGCTTGGTGCTCGAATCATCGAGCGTGCGTTCGAGCATCTGCTCGGCGAACGTGTTGTACGCCGGAGCGACGAGACCGATGAGGAAGCGGGCCAGGCCGGTGGTCCGCTCGCAACGCATGGGGTTGCGCTTGTAAGGCATGGCCGAACTGCCGACCTGCGACTTCTCGAAGGGCTCCTCGATCTCCTTGAGCATGGCCAGGACGCGCAGGTCGTTGCACATCTTGTGGGCGCTGCCGGCGAGCGAGCCGAGCGTGGCCAGCACCTCGACGTCCACTTTGCGCGAGTAGACCTGGCCCGTCACCGGGTAACACGCGGCGAAGCCCAGACGCGTGGCGAAGAGCTTCTCCAGGCGGGCCACCTTGCGCGGCGTGCCGACGAGGCCGAGGAACGACGCCTGTGTACCCGTCGCGCCGCGCAGACCGCGACAGCGCAAACCGCGGCGTAGGCCGGCGACGACCTCGAGGTCGCGCAGCAGGTCGCTCAGCCAGAGCGTGGCCCGCTTGCCGACGGTGGTCAGTTGTGCCGGCTGCAAGTGCGTGAAGCCGAGCGTGGGCAGGTCGGCGTGCTTGGCACAGAAACCGGCCAGCACCCGGCACACCTCGGCCAGCCGCGCTTCGAGCAGCGTCAGGGCCTCGCGCATGAGGATGAGGTCGGCGTTGTCGACGACGTCCATGCTGGTCATGCCCAGGTGGATGATGCCGCGGGCCGCGGGGGCCGCGTCGCCGAAGGCGCGGATGTGGGCCATGACGTCGTGACGCAGCTCGCGCTCGTATTTCGCGACGGCCTTGAAGTCGATGTCGTCAAGAGCGCGGCTCATGGCCCGGATGGCGGCGGCGCTGATGGGGGCGCCGAGTTCGCGCTGGGCGAGAGCGGCGGCCAGCCAGACGCGCCGCCAGGTGCCGTAGCGGCTTTCGGCACTGAAGATGTGCAGCATGTCCTCGGACGCGTAGCGCGCCGCCAGGGGATGCTCGAACGAATCGGCCGACGGACGAGGCTGCGGGCGACGCGAGCGAGGGGCCATGTACTTAGTCCTCCAGCGCCTGGCGGACGTCGGCCACCAGGTCTTCGGTATCCTCCAGCCCGACGTGTAGGCGGATGAGCCAGGTCGGGTCGGGCATGTCCTTCGAGAAAAGCGTACCGCCGACAATGAGGCTCTCGTAACCGCCCCAGCTTACGCCGATGCGGAACAGCTTCGTGCGATCCATGAAGCGGTGGGTAGCCTCCCGGCTCTGGTCGTGCAGCTCGAAGCTGAACAGGCTGCTGTAGCCGCTGAGCTGACGCTCGGCGACGGCGTGCTGCGGATGCGACGGCAACCCGGGATGATGCACGCGGCGGACGCGGGGATGCTCCGCGAGTAATTGGGCGACGGCGAGCCCGCTGCGCTGATGCTGCTGCATGCGCAGGGGCAGCGTGCGCAGCCCGCGCAGAAGCAGCCACGCCGCGAACGGATCGGGCGTGGCGCCCAGCAGCTCCATCTCGCGGAACACGCCGCGGCGTAGCTTTTCGTCACGACCCACGACGATGCCGGCGACCACGTCGCTGTGACCACCGATGAACTTGGTGGCGCTGTGCACGACCAGATCGCAACCGAGATCCAGCGGCCGCTGGAAACACGGTGTGGCCCACGAGTTGTCGAACATGGTCACCAGGCCGCGCTCGCGGGCGGCGGCGGCGATGGGGGCCACGTCGGGCATCTCGAAGCGCCCGCTCGTCGGGCTCTCCAGGTACACGACGCGTGTCTCGGGGCGGATGGCCGCGATGAACGCCGCCGGGTCGCAGCCCTCGACGAAGGTCGTCTCGACGCCGAAGCGCGGCAGGTACTGCCGCAGGTAGCGGTACGTCGGCCGGTAGACGCCGGCGACCGCGACGATGTGTGCTCCGGCGCGCAGGCACGAGTTGAGCGTGGCCGTGATAGCGCCCATGCCCGAGGCGGCGGCGAAAGCCCACGTGCCGTGCTCGAGTTCGGCGATCTTCGCCTGGAGGATCGCCGTCGTCGGGTTGCCGACGCGCGTGTATTCAAAGTGCGGGCTGGTCGGCTCTTCGCGCTGCTCCCAGGCGGCAGCATCGGGGTAAACGAACGTCGAAGCCTGGTAGATCGGCACGGCGGCGGCGCCGTGGTGGGCGGAGGGGTCTTCGGCAGAGTGTGTACAGATCGTCCCCGGGCCGGGATTGGGCACCGGATCATCCGTGGAGGGCCGGGGACAGATCTCCACGCTTTCCGGATCGAAGTCGAATGGGTTCATTGTCACAGCGTGTCCGGTTTGCCGGTCACGGTCAAGCGGGCGAAGTGGTCGACGTTCGGCAGGAGCGTTGCCGCCCGGCGGAAGACGATTTCGTTGAAGCCGAGGTGACGATAGATGGTGACGGTTCGCTGCGGCCAAGCGGGTTGGGCAGCGATAGCCCGATAATGTCGGCCCAGATCGCGTCGAAACCGCAGCATCGCCGGCGGAACCGGGAAGTCCGAGCCGAAGAGCAGCTTCGAGTGCAACGCCTGTTGGCGGGCCAGTCGGCGAAGGAACGGCACCTTCGGCCAGGCAGCCATGGCGGAGATGTCGGCGTAGAGGGGGGAGTCGGCGAACTCGCCGGCGAGGGCCGCGACGAGGATTCGGAACCCCTCCCGGTCGCCGAAGGGCATGGCCGGCGTGGCGACGTGGGCGACGATCGCCGTCGGCTCAGCGCCTTCAGCGCGCAGTCGGCGGAGGACGTCCAGCAGCGCCGGCATCGAGCGGTACGCCGAGTGCTGGGTGGCGAGCGTGAACTCGGGGCCGCAGTGGATCAGCAGCGGCAGGTCGAGATCTGCGCAACGGCGCAGGAAGGCCAGGCTCCGTGGATCGTGCGGGTTGATGTTCTGGTGAAGGGGCATCCACTTCAGCAGACAGGCGCCGGCGGCGAAGACCTCATCGAGACAGGCCAGGGCGTCCGGGCGATACGGGTGCACGGAGGCGCCGAACAGGAATCGCGTCGGGTGCCGGCGGCAGGTGGCGCGGATCAGCGAGTTCGAGACGTACATGTCGCTGCCGAGCTGTCGGCGCGTCTCGGGCAGTGGCGGCCGGCGACCGTGGTCGTCGTGATAGGCGTCGAAGGCGAGGAGGACACAGCGCTCGACGGGACCGTCGGCGAGGAGGTGGCGCTCGAACCATTGCTCCAACTGGCGGTCCAGTTCAGGCCCGGGCCGCAGGCGCATGTCGAAGCCGAGGTAGCGCTGCCAGAGACGCCAGGTCGGCCGCTGGAGGACGCGCGGGGCGAGGCAGGAGTCGTACGCCGGCACGCCGTCGATCTCGGCCGGCTCGAAGGAGAAGCGATCGTCGGGCTGAGCAAGGTGGCGGGTGAAGGCGTAATGGCAGTGCAGGTCGATGATCATGGCGCTGAGCGTCAGGGCGGCGGTGCATCGTCGGGTGGCCGGTCGGCGGCCCAGTCGGCAAGGTCGTCGGAGAGATTGAGCGGGGCGGGCCGCCGGGCGCGTAGCGCGCTGATGTCGGTGCGGCCGACGCGGGCGGCGCGACGCAGCAGTAACACGGTGATGATGAGGCCGGCGACAACCGCGGCGACGAGCCAGCGCCAATCGACGTTGTTCGCGCTGCTCGTGATCGGGGCGGACCGGCTGACCTCGGTCGGTCCGGGGGCGACGATGAGGGCGGCGAGGCCGGGTCGGCCGGAACGCGTGGGGTATCGCCGCATCTGGACGAAGTAGCCGGTGAAGCGGACGTCGGCTTCGAGCGGCAGGTCGCTGACGTCGTTCGTGCAGATCACGGTGCAGGCGACGGGCTCGTCGGGGCGGCGTAGTTCGAGCTGCCAGACGGTGCCGAGGTCGGGCCTGGCGCCGTGCACGTACGAGTCCTTGTTGCGGCCGAGCGTGCCCTCGATGGTGACGGCCTTGCCGCGGAAGTCGGCGGGACGTTCGACGAGCTGCTGCCAGTCGTCGATGACGATCGGCTCGATGGCGAAGCCGGGCGACCGTGGCGAGCGTTTCACGAATTCGAGGATGGCGTAGTACGCGGGGTTATTGAAATCGTACGTGTAGTCCTGGACCGAATCGAGCAGCGTCGCGACGGCGGGCGGCAGCTCGGTGGTCGGGGCGGTGCTGGTGGCCGGCTGGGATGTCTGCGCGAAGGCTGCGGGCGGCGGCGTGCCGGCGCCGCAAAGCGCCGCGAGAACGCCCGCGGCGGTCAGGAGTCGCCGTCTTCGTCCCATGGGTAGCTCGGGGCGGAGGTTGTGGGAGCGGAAGAGGTCGTCGGCGTCTCGGGTGCGCGGGGCTGGAGGTCGGCGGGCGCGGGCATCATCCGCCAATCGCCGTCCTCGATGAAGACCAGGATGCCGACGGCGTTGTGCTGCCGGCGGATGCGGACTTCGCTCTCGGGCTGGAACTCGAGGCGGGCGATCACGAGGTGCACATCGTCGGCGAGGTCCGCGCGCGGGAGCGGCTCGATCGAGGTGACTTCGAGGCTCTTCAGGGCGTGGAAAATCGCCTGGAAGCGATCGCGGCTGCCCGGGTCGCAGTGGCGGCTGACCAACTGCCGGTAGCCGGCGTAGTCGCCCGCGAGGCACGTTTCGAGAAACTGCCGGACGAAGGCGACGACGTCGGGGTATTCGTCGGGCAGCGGGTCCGCGAAGCGATACTCGGGCTTGATCGGCGGCGGCGGCACGCGGTCGGGGTCGGTTCGGCTCGCGCCGGTCGGCTGCGTGCTCGACGAGGCGCCACGGTCGCACCCCGACAGCATCACCGCCGCCGTCAGCAGCACGGGCAGGAACCAGATCCGACAAACGCAGCGCAGCATCGGCAAGACTCCTTCCCGGCTCATCCCCGGCGGGCGTAACGGACCGCCTGCTTCAGCCAGGTTACGACCTCGGCGGGTGCCGCGGCGAGGTCTTCGAAATCGAAGAAGGTCACGCCGGCCTCGGTGGCCTGCGCTACGAAGCGGACGAACTCGCTGGCGGCCAGCGGGTGCAGGGCGCTCAGCGGCAACGCCAGGCCGTGGCGGCCAGAGTGGACGAACCGTTCACGCAGGACGTCGACGGCCCGCGGTACGAGCATCGTGGCGACCTCGGCCCGGGCGGCGACCGTCCAGGCGCCGCCAACCGGAGCATCGTCGCCGGTAGCTGTTGGACGCGGGGCTTCGTCGGGGCGGATCAGGATCATCTCGCGGTCGGCGAATGACTCGGCCAAACCGTCGAGCCAGTGTCGCAGGTCGGCGGCCCGGGCGGCGCGGAAAGCGGCCACCTCGGGCTCGGAGGCGGCACGACCGGGATGGCGGGCGGCACGCTCCTCCGGGCTGGCGGCGGCGAGAGACTCGGTGCGGGCTCGGACGAGGCCGGCGATGGCGTCGGCGTCGAGACCGGCCGCGGTGGCGATCTGCCGACACGCCGGGCAGAAGCACAGGCCCAGCCACGGCTCGATGGGGAAGAGACGATCAGGCTCGCCACCGTCGTTAGGCGAGCACGGCTCGACGCGGACGCCTTCGATTTCGAGGCCGTCGGGCGCGTAGCGGACGGCGTCGCGGAGGGTGGCCCGCAGCAGTTCGCGGAAACCGGGCTGGCATGGGCACGGGGCGTAGGACGTGCGCCGTTCGCCCCAGGCGCCGTGCACGGCCAGCTCGGGGGACTGGTCGAGGATTTGACGGACAGCCGACAGGTGCACGCGCAATATCAGCCGCAGGCCGAGGCGGGCGACCTGGTCGCGCAAGTCGCCGAGGACGTCGCGGGAGGCCAGCCAGCGGGCGGGTCGGGGACGCAAGCCGGTGGCTTCGTAGAGCGCCGCCTGCGGCGCGAAGTGCCAGCCGCCTTCGGTGTGAAAGTAAGGCGGATTGAAGCCGCCCGTGATGCCGAAGCCGGTCAGCTCTCCGGTGACGACGGGCACGGTGAGGTGATCGAGGCCGACCTCGCCGTGGACGCGTTCGAGGAGATCGCCCACGAGGCGGGGCTGGTTCCAGAGGTAATGGAGAAATCCGAAATCGCCCGCCATAGCGCACACGTGTCTTCTACGTCGTCCCGGGCGTACGCCGCCGGGAAGGGTGAGGGTAGCCGATTCCACGGGGGTCTGCTAGCATGAGTTGCGAGTGTTTTTGGGAGTGGTGCTCGTGGCACGCCAGGGCGAAACCGAAGGTTACTATCGTCACTGTCCCGGCGAAGAGCAGGTGCGCATTTCGGAAGCGATCTGCCTGGGCCGCCGGCGGGCGAACTACGGGAAGTGTCCGGGCTGTCCGTTCAACGATGATGAGCGTGACCAGCCCGCTCACCCGGTTCGACCGGTCAAGCAGGCACAGGCGGCGCTGGCGCTCGAGGCGCAGACGGAGATGAGCGTGATTGACAAGGTGTTCAAAGCGTACGACGTACGGGCGACGGTGCCCGATATGCTCAACGAGGACGTGGCCTGGCGCATCGGGAACGCCACGGCCCAGTTCCTGCGCTCCTCGCTGGTCGGCTACGACCGCAGCGACACGAAGATGAACACGCTGATCGTGGGCCGGGACATGCGCAAGCACAGCCCGGCGCTATGCGCAGCGTTCATCCAGGGCGCGCAGTCGATCGGCACGCAGGTGGTGGACATCGGCATGATCGATACGTCGCAGATCTACTTCGCGACGAACTTCATGCCCTGCTGCGGCGGCGTGCAGACCACGGCCAGCCACAACCCGGCCAACTACAACGGCTTCAAGATCAGCGGGCCGAAGGGCAAGCCGATCGGGGCCGAGACGGGGCTCAAGGAGATCCAGCGCATCGCCAAGGCGATCGCCCGCCACCCGGTACGGGACACAGGCAGCGTCCGGCAGATGGATCTGTCCAGCGAGTACCGTGAGTATCTGCACAAGTTCCTGCGCGAGCCACGACCGTTGAAGGTCGTGATCGATGCCTCGAACGGCATGGCCGGACGGTGGTTCCCGATCCTGTTCGACGGCGTGCCCAACCTGACCATCATCCCGTTGAACTTCGAGCACAACGGCGAGTTCGTGCATCCGCCGAATCCGCTGATCCCGGCGAACCTGGAGCAGTTGCGAGCGGCCGTGCGCGAGCACGGGGCGGACTTCGGGGCCTGCTTCGACGGCGACGCCGACCGCTGCATGTTCGTGGACGAGCATGCCGACATCGTGCGCTGCGACCTGATCACCGCCCTGCTGGCCGGTGAATACCTGCGGCGAGCGCCCGGCTCGGCGGTCGTGTACGACCTGCGCTCCAGCCGTGTGGTGCCCGACCAGATCAAGAAACTGGGCGGCATTCCCAAGCGCGAGCGCGTCGGCCACGTCTTCATGAAGCGAACGATGGCGGAGAACAACGCCATCTTCGGCGGCGAGCTGAGCGGGCACTTCTATTTCCGAGATTTCTTCCATTGCGACTCGGGAATGATGGCCTTCATCGCCGTCGTGAACGTGCTTTCGCGGACGGGCAAGCCGCTGAGTGAGCTGCTGCACCCGTTGGAGGTCTACGTCGCCAGCGGCGAGCAGAACTTCGAGACGGATGACAAGGACGGCGTGCTCCGCGGGCTGACCGAGAAGTATCACGACGCGGAAATCGATCATCTCGACGGGATCACGGTGCAGTACCCAGACTGGTGGTTCAACGTGCGGCCGTCGAACACAGAGCCGCTCTTGCGGCTGAACATGGAGGCCGCCAGCCAGAGCCTGTTGGAGCACAAGCTGGCCGAGCTGACCCCCCTGCTGGGTCGGGCGGTGAGCCACTAATGGCCGCCGCGGTCCCTGCTGACGCCGAGAAGCTCGTCCACGTGCGGCTGGACAGTGGCGTGGAGTTCGCCGCCGACGTGCTCGACGAGCGGAACACGATGGCGCTGTGCTTCCGCGTGCTGACCGGACTGGTGGACGAGCCGGAAGAGCTGACGGGCATCAGCGGCATCGTCGAACGGACGCTGTCGAAGGGGACCCGCCAGTACAACGGGCAGGGATTGGCCGACGCGTTTGACGCGCTGGGGGCGCAGTGGTCGTCCGCCAGCGGGCGGCAATCGACGCTCGTGCGCGTGCTCTGCCTGCCAGAATTCGTCACCGACGTGGTAACGCTGGTGGGCGAGATGATCCGCCACCCCACGTTTCCGGACGAGGCCTGTCGCATCGCGGTCGATCTGGCCCGGCAGGAGCGGCGGAACCTGGAGGACGAGCCGGGGGACCTGGTGCGAATCCTGATCCAGCGGCTGACGCTGGGACCGGTGCTGGGGCGCTATCCCGGCGGCGACGACGAGACGCTGGCCCGCATCACGCCGGAGCTGATCCGGCAGCATTGGCAGCGCTACTTCCACGCCGGGCGGATCCAGGTGACGGCGGCCGGGCCGGTCGATCCGGAGAAGCTGGCAGCGGCCGTCGATCACACATTCGCCGATTTCGGCAGTGCCGAGCCGGCGGGGCGGGAACCGGCGGACTTCACGTTCACGCCGGAGCAGGTGCACCAGGAGAAAAACACCGAGCAGCAGTACATCGCCATGACCCTCCCGGGAATGCCGCGTGACCACGAGGATTTCCCGATCGAGCAGGTGGTGCTGCACGTGCTGGCCGGGGGGATGAGCAGCCGGCTGTTCACCGAGGTGCGGGAGAAACAGGGTCTGGTTTACTGGGTCGGAGCCTGGCACGAACAGCCGCGAGGCAAGGGAATCATCCACCTGGGGGCGAGCACGATGCCGAAGCGCTCGGCCCGGACGCTGGCCACATTGCACCGCGAACTGACCCGGCTGGGCGAGGATCTGAGCGAAGATGAAGTGCGGCGGGCCCGCGACAGCCTGATCGCCCACCACGAGACGGAAACGGACCTGACCCGGGCCCGGGCGAGCCACCTGAGCGATGATCTGTTCCATTTTTCTCGGCCGATCGGGCTGGAGCCCAAACTCCGGGCGATCCGCGAGGTGACGGTGGACGCGGCGAAGGCGTTCGTCCAGCGGCTGCCGCGTGACCGGGTCTGCGTGGCGACGCTGGGGCCGCCGGCGCCGTAGGGTCGGCCGGGAAGGTGCCGGGCCGGCGGCGGCCGGAGTGGCCCACTTGGCACGTTTGGGGGGCATGCTATACTGGGGGTTTCGCTAGACTGGCGGGGGATCGGGTCCCGCGACTGACGGAGGCCGTGCATGGCTGGATACGAGATCGGCGACATCCGCAATATCACGCTGGTTGGGCACTCCTCGGCCGGCAAAACCACGCTGGGCGAGGCAATCCTGCTGAAGGGTGGGGTGACCAACCGCCTGGGCAGCGTGGACGACGGCAGCAGCGTGCTCGACCACGACGACGAATCACGCGAGCGAAAGCACAGCGTCGATTCGTCCGTGTTCCACGTCACGCACGAGGGCAAGCTGCTCAATATGGTCGACACGCCGGGCATGCCCGACTACTGCGGAACCGCCATCGCCTCGCTGGCCGGGGTGGATGCGGCGGCGATCGTCGTCTCGGCGGCGGCCGGCATCGGGGTCAACACCCGGCGGATGTTCAACGCGGCCCGGGACTACGGCCTGGCCCGCGCGGTCATCGTGACGCGGATCGACGCGGAGAACGCGCGGCTCGACGAGCTGCTCGCCGCCATTCGCGAGACGTTCGGCAACGAGTGCCAGCCGATCAACCTGCCGGCCGACGGCGGCAAGGCCGTCATCGACGTGCTGAAGAACACCGAAGGGGCCAGTGACCTGCTCGACGTCGGCGAGTGCCACACGGCGCTGGTCGAGGCCATCGTCGAGACGGACGAGGCCCTGATGGAAGCCTATATGGAAGCCGGCACCATCCCCGTCGAGAAGCTGGGGCCGGCGGTGCAGCAGGCGGTCGCCACGGGGCACCTGATCCCGGTGATGTTCGTCAACGCCGTCGGCGGCGTGGGCGTGAGCGAATTGCTGGATGCCCTGGTGACGTACGTGCCGGCGCCGACGCAGGCAACGCCGCGCAAGCTGGTCGTGGGCGAGGGTGAACAGGCCCAGGAAACGCCGATCGTCGCGAAGCGCGACGGCGACTTCGTGGCCCAGGTGTTCAAGATCACGTCGGATCCGAAGAGCAATATCAAGTACTCGGTGGCCCGCGTGCTGTCCGGGCGGCTGAACCCGGATGGACAGGTGTTCATCGCCGGCGACCGGCGGGGACAGCGGCCGGGGCACCTGTTCAAGCTGTGCGGCAACCAGCACGACGAGACCGAGGCCGGCGAAGCGGGCGACGTCGTGGCGTTCAGCAAGCTGGACTTCACAATCGGGACGGTGCTGCTGGGGAAGGCGGGCGAGGGGAACATCCCCATGCCCAAATTCCCGACGCCGATGTTCGCCCTGGCCCTCGAGCCGAAGGCGCGGGGCGACGTGGAAAAGGTCAGCGGGGCGATGACGCGCTTCGCGGAAGAGGACCCCTGCTTCCAGTACCACCGCGACTCCGAGACGAACGAGCTGGTGATGCACGGGCTGGGCGACCAGCACCTGAACGTCATCCGCAGCAAGATGAAGCGGTACTTCAAGCTCGAGGTCGACACCAAAGCCCCGAAGATCCCCTACCGCGAGACGATCTCCGGCTCGGTCAAGTACGTCGAGTACACGCACAAGAAGCAGACCGGCGGTGCCGGCCAGTTCGCTCGCGTCTTCATCGACATGGAGCCGAACGAGCGCGGGGCCGGGTATGAGTTCGTCGACAAGATCTTCGGCGGCGTGATCGATCAGGCGTTCCGGCCGAGCGTCGACAAGGGCGTTCGCGACCAGATGCGCCGCGGCGTCATCGCCGGCTATCCGGTCGTCGACGTCAAGGTGTCGCTGGTGGACGGCAAGACGCACCCGGTCGACAGCAAGGACATCGCCTTCCAGATCGCCGGGCGTGGCGTGTTCAAGAAGGCCTTCGCGCAGTGCAAGCCGATCCTGCTCGAGCCGGTCGTGAGCATCGAGATCACGGTGCCGACTGATTACGTGGGCGAGATCACGCGTGACCTGGCCGGCAAGCGTGGTCAGATCGTCGGGCAGGAGGTCCTGCCGGGCAACCAGATCTGCATCACGGGCACGGTGCCGCTGGCCGAGGTCGCCACGTACAGCTCGCAGCTCAAGAGTGCCACCGGCGGTCAGGGCAGTTACGTGATGGAGTTCAGCCACTACGACATGGTGCCGCCGAACATCCAGCAGCAGATCGCCGCGGCGTACAAGGCAGAAGACGAGCAGGAATAACAGGTTCACCGAGAAGGGGGACGGGCACCTCGCTGTGTACGGCTGCCGTCGGCGGACGGCGCCCACGGCTCAGAGTCCGTCCCCTTCTTCAACGTGGTCGAGTCGCCCGGTCTGCGCGCCCGGGGCAAGGGCACCTGCCGTAGGGCGGGCTCGGCCCGCCGAACGTTCACAACGCCGAGTCGACGCTGGACGCCGCGGCAGGTGGAATCCGCCCTACCTCCCTGCCGCTCTGCCTCCCAGTACGAACCATGCGTTTTTGGGAATCGACGTCCGACACGGAGGTCGGACGCTACGGGCCCGCCGGGGCTCACGCGCCTCGCATGAGCTGCATTGAGGCGAAGTCGGCGAGATCGACGTCGCCGTCGGCGGCTGCGTCGGCCAAACCGCAGAGCGGCTCGACGTACAGGGGCGGATCACACGCCGCCAGCGGACACGGACCCGTCATGCAGCCGGCGACGAGCTCCAGATCGGCTGCCGTGATCTGCCCGTCGCCGTTCAGGTCGCCGAGAAGATCGCATTCATCGAGCGTGCCGTTGCCGTTGAGGTCGGTGCTACGGCCGCTGGCCAGATCGCACGCGTCGTTCACACCGTTGCCGTTGCAGTCGGGGGAACCGCAGCTTCCCGGGCCGAGAAACGTCCCCGCGCACTCCGAGCGCCAGGCCTCGACGCAATACGGCGGCTCGTCGAGGCAGCACACGCCGCGATAGTCCAGCGTGAACGTGTACGTCCACTCGTTGTCGCTGCCGGGGCCCTCGCCGCACAGGTACGACTCGGTCACCCACTGCGGCGAGACCCACAGCCACCAGATGCCCGGGCCAAGATCGAGCACGAGTTCAAACGGCTCGCAGGCCTCGTACTGCATCCAGGGGTTCATGATACCGGTCATCTCCGAGCAGTCGCCGCTGCCCGGCGGATCGGTCTCGACCATGCCAATGAAGCCGGCAAACTCCGCCTCACCCTTGGCACGAAGCGTCATCGGTTCAGTCAGGACGAACTGGAGCCAATCCGTGTCGCGCTCGGAGCCGTTGTACCAGGTCGTGCCGCAGACAGCGTCGCCGGGAGCGATATCGGTGAACCGGATTTCGGGGTCGCAGCAGCAGCCGTTGTTGATTTGCTCGCCGCAGATTTCACCTTCGGTGTTAACACACTCGACGATGCAAGGCTCTCTGTCCGGCGGGCCGCTGGGCGGGGAACTCGCCAGGAGCGCACCGCAGGCGCAGAAGGCAACAACAAGCACGAATCCGCGTGATTTCCCGCCGATCGACATGACACACCTCCTCCTCGTACGGCGCGTGATGGCCGTCCCCCCGAGCTGTCTAACGTGACCTTCTGGCACGATTATAGCACTTCGGCCCTGTGAATCGAAACGGCCGGTGCACGCCGGCGCCTCCGACCGTGTGCCAAGGGCGGAGCGCTCGCCGTAGCGTCGGCCCCCCGTGGCCGACGTCGAACGCCGAACGATCATAACCTTGCCAATCGAACCACGAACGCTCGGCCGCGCGTAGCGTTGACCGCGCCGCCGCCCGGGGACTGAAGTTCCTGGCTGGCGTCGTGCGCCCTCCGGGCGGAAGAGAAGAGGGGATGCGGCTCCCGGGTCCAGGGACTGAAGTCCCTGGCAACCAACGTGCGCCCTCCGGGCGAAGACGACCGCGCGCGCTGCACGCCGCCCAAAGGGCACGCGTTGGCTCCCGCCGAGGGAGGGCACGCGACGTCGCCTCGTCCGGAAGAAGCGTTTCCTCGCCCGAAGGGCGCACGAACGTAGCCAGAGGCTTCAGTCTTTCGTCATCGATGCGCGCATGCTCCTCTTCGCCCGGAGGGCGCACGGTCATAGCCAGGGACTTCAGTCCCTGGTGCGGCATTCCGCGCCCCGTCTTTCTCCTCTTTTCTCTTCCCTCTTTCTTCTCGCCCCGAGGGCGCGTATCCTCGCCCGGTGGGCGTACGAGCGTAGCCAGAGACTTCAGTCCCTGGTGTGGCGTTCGGCGCCCCCTCTCTCTCCTCTTCCCTCTTCTTCCTCGCCCGGAGGGCGCACGAACGATTCCCCGGGTTTCACCCGGGTCCGTCGCCCGCTTCGCGGGCCGTGCCGCGCCCCCCACTGCATCCCGCCATTTCCCAACAGAATCCGCCAGAACGCGACAGACTGCGCCAATCCCCTCCACCCCTCCGTCGCCGCGCGCTTTCGTGGCCTATACTGAACACTGACGACGGGGTGTGTGGCATGTTGAAGCGCAGCGCCGGCGTGTACTTCCCGCCACGAGGAGAAGACATGCCGGCGCCTGAGGCTTCAGCATGCCACACTCCGGCTCAAGGCTTAAGGCTACCCCACAATGACCAACACGCGCATTGCCAGCAAACCGCGTCCGCTAATACCCGGCCGCAGCGCGCCTGCCGCCAAGAGTCTCATCTACGTCGCGCGCAAACGTGAGATCCTTGAGACTCTTGGACCCCTTCCCTCGCATGCAGATCGCCAGCCATTGGCAGGTGCCACACCAGCAACCGCGCGGCGACGCGAGAGACGAGGCGGGTTCCGCGGCGAAGAAATAGTGGCGGGCGGAGCCGCGTTGTGCCAACACTGGTGGACAAGCCACCAATGGCATCCGGCCGGCACTGGTAGGCAAGCCACCAGTGGCTCCCGGACGGGTGGGGCTTCTTCGCCCGGAGGGCGCACGATCGTAGCCAGGGACTTCAGTCCCTGGAGCGGTCGAGAGCCATACCCCGCTTTCTTCCTCTCCGCCCGGAGGGCGGGCGTCGTTCGGCGATCGACGGCCGACACGGAGGTCGGCCGCTACGGAGACGTCCGGTGCGGAGCCCGAACGCTACACGGAGGCCGGATGCTACGGGGTGGCAACAGCAGGCTTGAGGTTGTTGCGAATCGTGTCGAGCAGGGCCGCTCGGTCGATGGGCTTGACGGCGTAGTCGTCGCAGCCGGCGGCGAGGCACTTGTCGCGGTCGCTGGACATGGCGTGGGCGGTCAGGGCGATGATCGGTCCCGTGTAATCACGCTGCCGCAGAAGACCGGTCGCGGCATAGCCGTCCAGCACCGGCATCTGCATGTCCATGAGAATGACGTCGAACGGCGTGCCGGCGTCGCGGGCCGCCAGAGCCGCGTCCACAGCGAGCTGCCCGTTCTCGACCATGGTGACCTCCGCCCCCGCTCGCTTGAGCATGAGCCCGATCAGGCGCTGGTTATCCGGGCCGTCCTCGGCGACGAGGATCCGGCAAGGCGGCAGCTTGGCGCAGGCACACGACGAAGCGCCATCGGCCTGCCCGGCGGCGCAGGCCGTGGAGAGCGGCGGTTCGCTGAGCATGCGGACGCCGGTGACGTCGCCGGTCGTGATCGTCGCCCGGAAACACGATCCTCTTCCGCTGTGCGACTCGACGAGGACAACATCCCCGCCCAGCATGTTGGCGAAGCGCTTGCTGATAGAGAGGCCGAGGCCGGTTCCGCCGAAGCGACGGGTCATGGACGAATCAGCCTGCGTGAAGGGCTGGAAGAGGTGGCTGATCTGCTCAGGGGTCATGCCGATGCCGGTGTCGACCACGTCGAACTGCAGGAGCGGCTCGGGGGCCTGTTCGACAAAGCGAACGGTCAGGCTGACGCCGCCGCGATCGGTGAACTTGATGGCGTTGCCGACAAGATTGATGAGGATCTGGCGGAGTCTGGCGGGGGCGGTGCGAATGGTCTCCGGCACGAGCCCGTCGTAGCGAATATCGAAGGAGAGTCCGGCCTCCTGCGCCGCACTCTGCATCAGTGTCGCGATTTCAGCGAGGATCTCCCCCGGCCGGCACGGCGTCTGCTCGACATCCATGCGGCCGGCTTCGATCTTGGAGAGGTCGAGGATGTCGTTGATGATGGCGAGCAGATGCTCGCCGTTGCGCTTGATGGTGCGGGCGGCTTCGCTGCGCTGCTCTGCACTCTGGCTACCGTCGCCGTCCTCGAGCAGGATCTCGGCGAAGCCCAGGAGGGCGGTCATCGGCGTGCGCAGTTCGTGACTCATGTTGGCGATGAAGGCGCTCTTGGCAGCGTTGGCGGCCTCGGCCAGCTCCTTGGCCCGGCGCTGCTCCTCCGCCTGCTTGCGGCCGGTGATGTCCACGAAGCTCTCGATGAGCACTCGCCGGCCGTTCATCACGACCGAGGTGGCCGTCTTCAGCACTGGGACCAGGTCGCCGGTAGCGGTGACGAGCACACGTTCCGAGTTGTCGATCGTCTTGTGCAGATCGGTGATCGGGCAGCGTCCGCACTCGGCGGGACAGATGAACTTGTGGCAGACGCGGCCGAGGACGGACTCCTTGGACGCCGCGATCAGCCGGAGCGCGGCGGGGTTAGCCTCCAGGATGACGTGCGTCTCGGCGTCGATCACGACGATGCCGGCCTGGACGGTGTCGACGATGGCCTGCTGGCGGCGGTGTTCCTCCTGCGCCTGTTCCTCGCTGGCACGCAGGGCGTCTCTCTGGCGGCACGCCCGGCAGGCGGCGGCCAGCTTGTGGTTCAGGCGGGTCAGCGACTTGATGATCAAGTCGTCCAGCTCGGCGTGCATGCTGACGATGAAGAGCACGCCGCACGTGTCCAGGCTCATGAGGTGGCACACGCCGTCGGGAACCGGGTACCGCAACGGCAACGACCGGTTGTAGGCGGCGACTTCCTCGTCGGTCGCCGGCGGCGGCAAGGCACTGCGGAGGGCGGTGCATGTCTCGCCGCGGGGAAACGACCGCGGAATGCTGAAGACCGGCAGCAGCGTGTAGCGGCCGCCCGGCTGCTCGCACCATTCGAGTACGCCGCCGGCCGAGCAGTTGAGCTTGCGCAGGTAGGTGGAGAGGGCCTGCTGGAGCATCGGGCGCAGCTCGAGGCTGTTGCCGATGGACAAGGCAATCTCGTAGAGGACGAGATGTAGCTGCTCGGCACTGAGCATCAGGTCGCCAGCACTCCTACGACGGAAGTCTTGTTGTAGAACTCGAGATAGTCGCCGCGGCTGTTGGCGATCTCGCCCAGGGTCAGAGCCCCGATGAGCGGCACACCCTCCTGGTACACGGCCTCAAGCTCGCGACCGAACTGCTCCTCCAGGAACAGGGCCCGCGAGATGCAATCGATGAAGAGCGTGGCCTTTCGCCCGGGCGTCGCCTGGAAGCACTGCTCTCCGAGCTGCAGGGCGCGGCCGGCCGCGGTGACCAGCGAGTGCACGTCGCCCGTGAGAATGTGCACGTACGAGCCCTGCGGCACCTCGCCGACGCAGACCAAGGCGTCGCCATCCTGCACCATCAGCGGGTCGCGCACGATCTTCTCGGCGCCCAGCTTCATGATGCCGAAGGGGTAGCTCTTGGCAATGTCGAAGAAGTTGTCGGCGGTCAGCGACTTGCCCGAATGCTCTTCGACGATCCCGCGGTAGACCTCGAAGGCCGGCGACCAGTCCAAGGACTGGATAACGTTGTGTTCCGACTCCGTGACCTGGTACGGCCCACCGATCTCGGTCCAGCCGTGGCAGACACCCACGCCGCTCGGCGTATCGAGCGTCGCCAGCAGGGCGCCATCCTGCACCAGCCCCTCGTTGGTGAACAGGCAGGGCCGCTGCTGGAAGCTGAGCGAGCCCGCCCCACCGCCGACGTAGTTGAATTGCAGACCGAACACGTTGAACAGGGCGTCGACGAGGGCGCCGATGCGGCGGGCCAGCCCGTCGACGAAGACGATCATGGTCTTGGTGTCGCCCGTCATCCGGGCATCGTCGATCAGGCTTTCGTAGTCGGCGTCGGCGTCGCTCAGCCCGGCGATCACCTGGACATCGGCGCGCTCCGTCAGGCCGACGACAATACTGCCGCGAGCGAGCTTCTCCCTCTCGTAGATGATCTCCGGGAACACGCCGCCGAAGAGCGGAACGGGCACGCCGGCCAGGATGCTGTCGACGGCCTGCGGCGTGAAGCCGTTCTGGTCGCAGGCCAGGACGAGTATGGACTGCACGTCGGGCTGGTCGGCCACGTCGCCGAGCAGACGCCTCAGCCCCTCCACTGATCCGCTGCGGTCCAGCCTGGTGATCATGACTCTACATCCTCTCGTGCAGCAGCGCCGTCATGTCCGTCCGATCCAGCGTGACTGGGCTGTTCTTGTTGGACGCCCGGTCGGCGATCTCGCTGAGGCGCGACGCGTCGAGGCCGTAGTCGCCGAGCCGGGGCAGCTCGAGCTGCGCCACCCAGCCGGCGAGGGTCTCGATAAGCGTGCCACAGCAATCATCGACATCGTCAGTGTCGGCGCCGAATAGCCGACCAACGGCGGCGTATTTGTGCAGCGCGGGTCCGCCGATCTGGCGGAGCTTCTCGATGTTGCGGCGTGTCGCAGCGGCGAGGAGCGTGCCGCAGATCACGCCGTGCGGCGCGTCACAGAGCCCGCCGATAACCCCGGCCAATCCGTGCACGACACCGAGCCCCACATTGGCCAGCACAAGCCCCGACATCAGCGACGCGTAGGCCATGCCCGTTCGCGCCGGCAAGTCGGACTGCCCCGCCCGGCATGCCTGGAGCAGATGCTCGTGGGCGGCGATCAGGCCACCACGGGCCAGGTCATCGGTCATGGGCGAAGACCGCGTCGACACGAACGCCTCAAGCAACTGCGTCAGCGCGTCCAGGCCACTGGCCGCCGTGACCGCCGGCGGACAGGACAGTGTCAGTTCCAGGTCGACCAGGGCGACGTCGGGGGCGAGGTTCGGGTGGCGAAGCGACGCCTTGTATCCGTCGTGTCCGACGCGGCCGAGGACGGCGTTCACCGTTGCTTCGCTGCCCGTGCCGGCGGTCGTCGGGACGGCGACGAACGGAACCTTCCGACCGTCGTGGGCGAGCGTGCCGACGTTTTCCAGGAACGCCTCGACGGGATGCTCCTGCGGCAACATCGCCGAAACGGCCTTGCCGGCGTCGATGACGCTGCCGCCGCCGATGGCGACGACGACCGCCGACTCGCGACCGCGCAGGTCGGTGACAATGTCGTTGACCAGTTCCGGGCTTGGCTCGCGACAGACCGTGTACGTACGGCATTGCGACCCGGCCTGGGCGAGCATGCTCAGCACCTGGTCGAGTTTGTCCGATTGCTTCAGCGAGTGCGCACCGGTGAGGAGGACCACGTTTCGGCCGAAGACACCCACGATCTCGCTCAGTCGAGCCAGGGTGCCGGCGCCGAAGATGATCCGCGGGGTTCGCGTCCAGGCGAACTCACCGACTACCATTGCGCCTTCTCGTCCGGGTACACGACGCGATGCTTGAGGCCCACGCGTGGGCGGGCCATCCAGCTCTCGACGGTCTCACGCCACTTGAGGTAGTGCGGCGTCTGCTTGTGGGCGGCCGCCGCCTCCTCGGACTCGTAAGCCTCGTAGAGTGTGAACAGGGTCGGATCGTCCGCGGACTGGAGCACGTCGAAGCGCATGTTGCCGGGCTCCTGGAGGGAACACTTGCTGTTCTCGACCGAGGCCCGCGCGAAGTCGTCAACGTGCTCTCGCCGCACCTGGACACTGACGCAGGTGACAACCATCGGCATCCTCCGCCGGCAGAGCTACACGCCGCACGGAACAGAGCTACTGGGAGTAATGTTGTAGTTCTTGTATCGGCTAACCGGTGGGCAGCTTTGGTTGGGGGGCGTGCGGTGCAGGCTGGGGCGAGATTACCGGACGGTGGGGGGCGGAAGACGATGGGGTGCCGGGCTGGGGGCGTTATGCGTCTTGCCGGCGCCACCGCGCCACCGTCGGTTCATTCAGGCAGCAGGTGCGCCGACAAGCGCGGGGCAGTCCGCGGCATGAGACATCGGGAATTGACCGTCAGGCCGCGAGAGCGTCGACAGGACACATGTCATGCCTGCGAGCGTAGCTCATCACCTGGGACATCAGCCTCGTGCAGCGCGAGGACGCCGACGCGGAGCAACAGCACCTGGCGGTCGCGGCGCCTGTGTCGATCGAACGTCGGTCGGATATCGAGCCGACAGAGTCGCGTTGGGCGTTGCGCGGCCGTATCGAGCCGATAAGAGAAATGCAGAGGCACACCCAGACGGGTGGTCTGCGCGCTGCGGACCGTCGCCCAGGGGAGGGTGCGTGCCGGAGGAGCCGCGTGTCCACGATCTCACAGACAACTTGCCAATCGCTGGGATGTCGTCTCGTCGGCCCCTGGGTGATGCTCGTGGGGACCATCCTCCTCTTGCTCTGTGGGCACAGCGCATGGGCGACGGATGGTCTGGAGCCGATCGGCGTGAGCATGCAGGCTCGCGCACGCGGCGGCGCCGATGTCGCGGTCGGGGACTCGGCGCTTTCCATGATTGAGAATCCGGCCACTCTCGCGCTGTGGCGAGTGCACCGGTTCGACTTCGGCGGGGAGATCCTGATACCCCAATTGCGGTGGTCGAGTCCGCTGGGAGAGGCGCACGCACTGGGCATACATCCGCTGAGCGACATGGCGGTAGCCGTGCCCATCGACGATCGTCTGACGCTCGGCCTGGCGATGCACTGCAAGTGCGGCATGGGGACTCACTACGAGATGCGACACCTGCTCATGCCCTGGACAAAGCGCGACGTGATGTCCGACCTGAAGAACGGCGGCCTCATGCTGGGCGCCGGGCATCGACTGACGGACAAGCTCTCGATCGGCGCCGGGGCGAGCGTGGAGATGGCGACGGCCAGGTTCAACTCAGTCCTTGGCCCCGCCGACGTCAGCTTCGGGCGCGGATACGCGTACGGAGGCAGTTTCAACGTCGGCTTGCATTACCAGGCGACGGAAAGGCTGGCGCTCGGACTCGGCTACCGCTCACCTTCCTGGTTTGGCGATGTGTCCGGCGGAGAGATGAAGGCGTCCATGTTCGGCGTTATGCCAATTCACCTGGGCAGCGTGCGTATGGAGGACTTCCGGCTGCCCCAGCGAATCAGCGGCGGCGTGGCCTGGGATGCAACGGATTGGCTGAAGCTGGTCGGCGAAGCGCGTTGGGTCAACTACTCGAATTCGACGTTTGGCTCAACGACGGTCAGGCTGAAGGACCTCGGGATCGGCATTCCGATGCCGCTGGGCTACCGGGATCAGGGCATCTTCATCGTCGGAGCCGAATTCAAGCTGGCCGAGCGATGGAAACTGGGCGTGGGCTACAACTACGCCACCAATCCCATCCCCGATGAGCACCTGTTTCCGATCATGCCCGCCACCATCCAGCACCACGCCACGATCGGGCTGCGCTACGAACGCGACAACTGGTGGGCCGGCGTGGGGTACATCTGTGGTTTCAATGCCTCGGTCGACAACCGCAGCCGGTACAGTGCGATTCCTCTCGGCATCGATTACGGGGCCTGCCGAGTCGACCACCGGCAACACAGCCTGTTGTTCGGGTTTGGGTTCAGCTGGTAGTTCGAAGGTCTGAACACGGTGACGCAGGCGACTTCGCCCGAGACAGACGCGTTGGAGGAACTCCGGCAGCGAGTCTCGACGCTGGAAGGCAAGGTCGCGGCCGGCGCCGACTCGAACGCCCTGCCCCCGAACGCTCGCCGTTTCCGGTGCTTGGCCATGGACGGACCCGGCGGTAAAATGAACTGTCCCGGCGGGCCGGTGAGGTCACGTCGTTTCTGACGTTGAAGTGCCCGGGAACGCCGAGATATGCAGGAGAACTGCTCGCGGGCGTAGCTCAATTGGTAGAGCATCAGCCTTCCAAGCTGAATGTTGCCGGTTCGAACCCGGTCGCCCGCTTTGAGACATGATGCGACGCGGACGCGCAAGCTGAATGTTGCCGGTTCGAACCCGGTCGCCCGCTTTCGTGAATGCTGTTGCACGTCGTAGCTAACTCTTGATTCTCGTTTGGGTTACGCGCCCCGTCCGCCCCGCCCCGCCGTGTGTCGCGATTGAATCACGTGGAACCGTTTTGACTCGCTTGGCGTGCTTTTCCGCCAAGCAGAACGCCAAGCGCCTCGCCCGCCGGAGGCGTCGCCGTCGCGCTGTCCGTCCCGGTCGCCCGACCGTGTCCGCGGTCTGGCACGGCGTCCATGCTCGGCAGAGCGTCCAGAGCCGCCGCGGTGTCGAGCAGCCGCGGGTCGGTGTACGTGCCGAGCGTCAAGCGGATATCCGAGTGCCGCATGATCGTCTGGGCGGTCCGTGGGGCGACGCCCGCCTTGGCAAGGTATGTCGCCGTCGTGTGCCGCAAGGCGTGAACATCGACGGTCCGCCCGTCGGCGTCTCGTGTGTCGATTCGCCAGCAGTCCCGGCCCTTGCGGTCCTTCGCCTTCACCCGCCGGGCGATGCCCGCCGCCACAAGGTCGCGGTCCAGAATGCACACGAGCTGTTTCGGAACACGGAACACCGGACCGCTCGCCGCCCCGTCGCCGCAGTCGGCCCGCCACGCCCGCAACGACTCCGCCAAGTCCGCCCGGATCGGCAGTGTCTCGGCCTTGCGGTTCTTGGCGACAGCCGCCCGCACCGTCAACGTCGGCGCCTTGCCGTCCAGCGACAAGTCGCCCCACAAGAGCGCTGCCAGTTCGCCGCGCCGAAGCCCGGTAAGCACGAGCGTTCGATAGATCAACCCGCGTTCTCGGCCGAGCCGCCGGAGCTTGGCCACAAAGGCCGGCTTCAAGCGGAGCTTCTCGGCCGCCCGATCCGCCGCCGCGTCGATGTTCGCCAGCGTCAACGGTTCGAGCGCCAGCGGTCCCGGCTTCCCGTCCGGATTCTCTTCTCGCTTGATGCTCTCCCGCCCATGCTCGGCCAGCGGGCGAAGCTCGGCCACACGGAGCAGCGCCAGAAGCTCGTCTTCGGTCAACGCCCGCCGTTCCCGCCGCCTGTCGCCCGCTTCGTCGGCTCGCCGCAGCGTACCCAGCGGGTCGGCTACCATGCGACCGTCGGCGACGGCCCAGCGGATGAACGCCCGCAAGCTCGCGGTGTACGTGTTACGAGTCCGGGCCCCCATGCCTTCGCTTTCGCGGAGTCCTAACCACCTTTGGACGGGCTCGGCCGTCACCCCCGCCAGTCGAGTGAAACCGCAGTCGGCAACGATGCGCCTGAGCCGCCGGAGCGTCTCGGACAAGTGCGCCGCCGACACGCCCGACGCCCGCAAGTGCGTTTCGTAGGCGTCAACGTGTCGGTCGATGTTCGCCTTGAGACTGGCGGAAAGGTCGATACTCTGCTGGTCAATGATCCCCGCCCGTTCGCGTTCCACGGCACGGGTAAGCTCGGCCGCCTTCGCGAGCGTCGCCCCCTTGTCGGCGTAGCCCTTCACCCGCCGCACGTGCCCCCCGGCGTCCGTGTACTCGATTGCCCAGTTTCGGGCTTCGACGGTCACGCGGCGCCCGGCGTGCCTGCCGCGTTTCGTGACTGGAGCCGTCACCATCCGGCCGTTGCGGCGGAACCGGGCAAGGCACTGGCCGTCCCGGTCGGAGAGCACAGCCCCCGCCGGTATCGGCATCGTGTATGTCGGTCGGTACACGCGTGCCATGCTTCACCCGTTCATCCGCGTCCGTCGTGTGGGGTGCGGTTCAGGCCCCAATACACTGCACGGTTTGTCGATGCGCGCTATGCCCAGATCGGCATTGCTCACGGCCGCACCTGCTGGTCGCCCCGCCCCATCGGCGGTGGAACACGATCAACACGATCAACTCGATCAGGTCGCTGCTTCACGTGTTGCTCGTCTTCGTCGTCTTTATCGTGTGTATCATCAATACTGGCAGGTGCGACGCCTTCTGCCCCGGTGCCACCTGTCGCCCGGGACGCGGGCGACGGAAGCTCCCAAGTCCAGGGCGGGTTCTTGATACCCTTTGGCCGATTCTTCACAACACCGACTCGCTTGGCGGCTCTGACTAAAGTGCCCTGGGCGATTTCTGCGTTGACCGCCCGGTCGCGCAGCGCCTCCACCTCCACCGGCCCGTTCGCAAGCTGTTCCTTGAGCCATTCCTTCGCCCTCTCGGTCGCGCCCTTGCCCACGCTGCTACCCTGCTCGGAGGCGAGGGCCTCGTCGGCGGCCAATTCCACGGGCTCTTGATCCCAAGAGACAGCCGGGCCGTCCCCATCGTCACGGATGACGAAGCCGAGACCGGGGGGGACCTCAGCGTTGTTCAGCTTCGCGCACGTCATGAGACGCCGTCGCGGGTTCTCCCTATCCCGCGATATCAGCCAAGTCGCACGAGCAAAGGCCGTGAACGCGATGGACCCGCCCACCCGATAGACCGCTTTGGGCTGTGCCACGTTCTTGTTGAGATGCTTCACCAAGAGGACGGCAACGTGGTGTTGTTCCGCAAGCTGCTTCAACGGCCCGAGTGCCACTCGCACATCCTCGTTCTGGTTCGTGTCCGTGTGGCCCAGGAAGCCGTCCACGGGGTCAATGATGATTAGTCTCACGCCCTTTCTCTTTCTTACCTCCTGCTCAAGCAATGCAATGTGGTCTTCGAGGCAAAACGGGGTGTCCCGTTCGTCCCCACGCGATCGTACGGCCGTCAATGCGACGATTCGTGCGGGGTTAGCTCCCGCCGCGGTCAACCGGGGCTTCACAGCATCGTCGAGGTTGTCCTCGGCAGCGAGTATGATGACGTCCCCCTCCTTATTGGGCTCGTTCGGTTGATCTGGCCACCGCGTTCCGGCCGAGACCCTCGCCGCGATATCGAGCGTCACAAAGGACTTGCCCAAGCCGGGGTCCCCAGCGACTATGTTGAGGGCACCGAGTTGGATGCGCTTGGGCCACAGCCATTCCGCGGGCCTTGCAACGACTTTCGTCAGCGGTACAAGCACGGCCCTAGCTTCCGGTTTCTTCCGCCTCTGAGCTGCCCGCTTGGCCGGTCTGGACGCGGACGACCCGAGGCGCTGTTTCTGGCGCGAGCTTCCACTCATTGTCGCACCGCCTCTCCGGCCTCGAACGCCCGCATGTCGCACCCGCATTCGATGAACCGGGCGATGTCGCTCTCACGCCAGCGCACCGACCGAGCCAGCCGCACCGGCAACGGGAGTCGCTCGGAGCCAGCCAGCTTCCATACTTGCCGCGTGCTCACGCCGAGCCGCGCCGCTACATCTCGCACACTCAACAGTCTGTCTTCCATCATTGCCGCAACTTGTCTTTCGCACTTCGCCGCTGATTCAATCTGCATCATCCTGGCACCTCGTTCCATCCGTGTAGGCCGCACACGCCGTGCGGTCTTCTCGTTCGATTATGCCAGTCAGTTTGGACGGACGAATGCGGCCGATTTTGTCCGGCGCCCTTGTCCGGCGCGGCGAGTCCGCAAGTGCTTGTGTGTACAGAGTTGAACGCCCCCGCAGGTACGGACGGAATTAGTGGCCGGTCACTTGACGGATTTTCGGGCTCGCCGCTTTCGGTCCCGATCTATGGCGAGTCTGACCGCGCGTTCGGTCAAACCCTTCTCTTGGGCCAGTTCCGCGTACGTGCGCCATCGCTTGCCCTCCCACGCTCGGGCAATCTTAGCGTCGGCCGCGGCATCCGTGTCGGCCGGTCGCCCTCGCCGCTTGCCGGGCGTCGCGCCCCGAACGGCGATCGCGTCGCGAAAGGCCGTCTCGTACTCGACGGGTGCTTCCGACAGCATGTTCGACGTGATCGGGGTTCGTTTGCGAGCCGGGCCGTACGTAACCGTCGGTTCCACCTCCAGGATCAGCTCTTCGATCAACTCGTACGCCCGGTGCCGTACGTCTGCTGGAACGACGTCCCCGGGCAATGGAGGAACTAGCCCCGCATTTGCCATCGCATCGCGTGCCCGCCGCGCGCGCTCCAGAAGCTCGCGTCGGTGCCGCCTCGACACGACGTAGTAATCCGCCGCACGTGCTGGGTTGAAGGTCTTGCGGATATTGGACCGCCCGCGAATCGGGGGTCTGTAGGCCACCCGCTTGATGAACCCAGCGAGGTCCCTGAGGCAATCCTGCCAGACTACACTCTCGACCATAGCGTCGCCATCTCCAGAACGGTGGCGCGCACTCGCCTTCTCACGCCCTAGAGCGCCGGACGCGTTAGCGCGCGCGTTTGGCCGATCCATGCGCCGATCAGAACACGGGGGCCGCCACGCGGTCTCATCAGTCCTGTCCAAACCACTCACGCAGCTTATCCCGGATGGCTCCCCGCCGCTCTATCGCCTCCACGGTGCGGACCTGAACCAGCTGGCGATCAATGCGACAGGTCACCAGGTGACCCCAGAGAAACCCAGGCGAGATCCTCACCTCAAGGTGATGCCGTTTGCCAGCGTGCACGAATGTCTCGTGGAACGGCCAAGTCTGGTCCAATGCTCTCCAGTCAAAAGACGCGATCGTCTGGAGGCGCGGCGACGGCGATGCGGTCACGTCAAGTGCGCACACCTCGACTCGGTATGAATGGTCGCTAATCCCAATGTCCACTCTGATTTGTCCTTGCCACGGCTCGCACGTGCTATGCAGTTCCTTGTCGTACGGCATGCAGGTCTCTCCTTCCGTCGGACCACTGAGGATCGGTGCGCGCAGCGGCATCTCTCGCCTGCGGGGCTCGGTGCACGCATCGTACGCGCATCGCCAGACTCCGTCCGGCCGCCGTCTGGGTATTCGCGTTACACGCTAACGGAGCCACTCTGTGCCCTCGTGGCGGGCCTTGCTGTCGGCGCCCTGGTCGGCCCGGCTCCACGTCCGCGGTCGTCGCAGTTCCCGAGAATGTCGTCGTCCGAGTCCGCCGAGAGCCCAGCGGCTTCCGCCCGCGCGATCTTCAAGCCTATCGGCGACAGATACAACCCGGCCAGCATGCACAGCCGATGTAGTTCAAACGCCTCTACACGCGTTCGCGGCGAACGGCGCACGTCTCGGGCTATCTCGCCGCAGTGCCCCGCAACGGATGCGAGCTTCGCCACGAGCGCGGCGCGGATCACGTGGGCGACCCGCAACCGCTCACGGGCCGCAACCCGGCGGAGCAGTCTCAGCGCCGGGCGTGGCAGCCGGACGTGGACCGTCACGTCGTGCTGCCGCCCCCGCGGTCGCCCCCGCCGTCGTCCGTGTTGTTTGCTGTCACGTGCTGCAATCATACCCATATTCTAGCAACGCAAGAAGTCTCGCGCCAGCCATATCTCGCTTGACTGTCAGGAGTTACGAGCGTTCGCCAGCCAGGCCACACAGCCTCCGAGCAGCAGGAAGCCACCTTCCCCGGCTCAGAGCCACAGCCGGCGGACCAGCAGAGCACTCCGGGACAACAACCCGCCGTTCGCCACGCACGGCCGGCTCGCCCACGTTCCGCCGGAGCAGCGGCCCAACCGGTCCGCTGTCGGGTTTGTGGCGGGGAACGCGACGCTCCCCACCCGAAGGTAGACCAGGGTATCCCCTGTTTTTTTTCAATTCATGCGGTAGGCTTTCCACGCTCCGACAGTCGTATTCGGGTCCACCGTCGCCATCACGGGGTGAGGTTCCCACTGAATCAAGTAGATCTCGCCCTGAGGCGTGACCGCAACGACCGTTCGTTCGTTTACCTTGATGGCCGCGGCAGTCCGTACCTCGATTTCCTTGGGGACGATTCCGTCCAAGGATGTCCCTTTGACGGCAATCTCCCGTGGAATACCGGAGATGTCCCCTGTCACGTGGATGCTGTCTGGAGCCCCGGTCATTTGCACTTCATGTGGAACGCCAGACACCCGGACGGAGTAATCAGCGTGTTTCTCGCGCTCATAGAACGTGCCGCCCCAGAAGGCCACAACACCGATGAGAAGCGCGAGAACGAACGGGACGGCGGCGTTCCCGGCCTTCACGGTGATCGTCGGTCGTCCCTGGGGTTGTCTGGAAACCGCCTCTGCTGTCACGCGTGGTTGTTCGCTCATGATCCAGCCGACCTCCTGCTGTTATAGTCCCTTTCCCGCCCCAGACACGGCTTGCGGCACTTCTCTCCCCGTACCGAGTTGGCATCCTGAAACGCATGCTCCGAAGCACACGCCGAGACCGTTGAGGTTTGCCTGTCACCGCCCGGTCAGCAGCGCCACAAACGGGCCGATGTCAAAGTTGTTCACCATGCTGTCGGCGTTGATGTCTGCGTTGGCGGGGGTGCAGTCCGGGTAGGCCGCCGCGTAGCCGGCGGGATTGGTCAGGGCCAGCACGAACGGGCTGATGTCGAAGTTGTCCACGACCCCGTCGCAATTCGGGTCGCCGGGCAGCGGGCATAGTTCGTCCCCTGGCGGCGGGCACGCGCCGTATTCGTAGGCTCCCATGTCGATGATCGGCGCCCCGCCGTAGCCGGTGTCCGACGTTCCCGGGTCGTCACAGAACCGGGCGTTGCCGTCCAGGTCGATCGGTAGCAGTTCCGTCAGGCACTCGTCCGTGTCCACGTCGAGTTCGTCACGCCCCACGGCGGAGTTGTCTCCCGCGTCAATGCAGGGTGACCCGGCCGCCAGCCGATAGTCGCCGTTCGTTGCGGACACGAAGAGCGGGTCACTCCCGGTGTTGCCCACGCCGCCGTAGACGCCGGACCAGCCTTCCACACACGAGTAGGTGACGACGTGGTCGCCGCAACAGAGATCAAGCTGGGCCGATTCACCGCTCCCGGTGTGGTCAGAGTTGCCCCACAGCACGGACGACCGGATTGTCGCGTCGCCCATCGCGTAGACCCCTCCGCCGAAACCGCCCGCTTCGTTGTCCGCGACCGTGCAAGCGCTGAGCGTGGCATCGCCACCGAGCGTATGAACGGCGCCACCGTACTCAAAGGCGAAGTTCCGTTCGAATGAGGAGTTGATGAACTGCGCGGGCGCGACGAACAGATAGACAGCCCCGCCCTCGCGCGCCATGTTTTCGGCGAACCTGCAATTGCTGACCTTCGCCAACGGGCAGCTCAGGTAAATCGCTCCTCCCCAGGCTTCCGCAGTATTGTTTGCGAACGCGCAGTTCGAGACTTCTGCAGACGCCTCAGCGTTAAGGTAAATGGCACCACCCGCATAGGCGTGGTTATCCACAAAACTACACGAGGTTATGACGAGGTGCTGCGACCCTGAACCTATGCGGTAGTAGATCGCCCCTCCGTTGTCGCTGCTCGCATTCTCCCTGAAGGCACAATTCTCTACTCGCGCATCGCAGTCCTGTAGCCGCACGCAACCGCTTGGCCCCATCGCCACGTTGTCCTCAAACGTGCACCCCGCCACAAGAAGCGCCTCGTTGCTGGCATGAATGCCCGCTGATGAGTTGTCGCGAAACAGGCAATCCAAGACACGCACTTCGATGTCGGGGTTGCCGTACGTGATGACGCCCGGTGGCGCCATTTCTTCGAAGATGCAGGCCTCAATGGTCACGAGGCACCCCGGAATATGTAGAGCGTAAGAGCCGTTTCCTCGGCGAAACGTGATACCGCGTATGACCGTCTCATGAGATTCGCAAGTGCCGAACTGGACACCCCACACTCCGGGGGCGTTCTGCATGTCGATGACACACGCCGTGGGCTGCCCGTAGCTCTCGATGGTCAGCGCCTTGAAAGATATGTACAGGTTCGTGTTGCCTGCACCCATGTACACGCCGTCCGCAATCAGCACCGTGTCGCCCGTGGTGGCCGCGGCGTCGATGCCCGCCTGAATGGTCCGCTTGGGGCCGCAGCTTCCGCCGTCCCACGCTTCACAAAGGCCGTCCCAACCGTCGTTGCCCGTTGTGCCGTTCACGTAGATCGTCCGTGCCGGGCACACCGACACCACCAGACCGACAAGAACCGCACAGATTGTCGCCGCTGCTTTCATGGTCAGCCCCTTTCACAAAGGACGTGCCTCTCGTGAGCGTGGGAACCGCCACGGAATCCCGCCCATGCCCCTGCGCTGAGCCGGATTCCGGCGGATGCATCCCCACACCGCCATGCTACCCAGCGGCCCGAGCCGGTTCAAGGCACTTGAACGCACCACGGCGCTTCCCCGTGTCTGCCGATGTTAAGATGTGCACCGGCCCAATTTCATGGGGGACCTTCCGCAAAAAAACGGCCTTACCCCTGCCCTGGTCGGCGCGGCCGGGGCCGAACCAGTTACGCCGCGTACTGCCGCCTGAAGGCTTGCCCGCGTCCACCCGATCGGCAAACAGACTCGTTCGGACGCGACGGTGCCCGCTCACGCGCCACACCCGGCCCGTGACGCGGGGCGCCACGTGCTCCGTGCCAGCGTTTGCCCGCTTCGGCGGACGGAACACCCGCCGGCAGCGCGGCCCCGTTTCGCGGCGGCCCTGCCGTGGGGCCGTCCAAACCGGCGTCCAGGGCGATTCCTCGCTGATGCCTACCCGGCGGCCGCCGCGCTGCTGATCGTTGATTCTGGGGTCTCTCCCGCGGTCTGGCGCGCCTTCTGGGCGTACCGATGCTGTCGTTGCCGTCCGCAGCCGGCCAGCTGGTCGCCGGGCTCGCTTGACGATCCGCGGCGCTGCGGGCGCCGCCACGTGGCTGCGGGTCGCCAGCGATAATAGCGGCCAGGCGGAGTGGCGGAACCGCTAACAGCAGCCCTGGAAGCGTAACCCCTGTAGCGGCAAGGGTTTAGAAAAGAGGACCTCTAGGGTTGAGACAGCTTGCCAAGGGGTGTGACAAATCAGGCATCTGGGTATGCTTTGTCGCAAGCTATCGTAAATGCTTTCCGGGGCGTGGCTTAGAAAAGAGGACCTCCAGGGTTGAGACAGAGAGACAGTTTTGTCAATCAACATACATGAGGCTTCCCCTCCTGTTGAATAAGGGGTCTATATGTATGTACGCAAAATCGCTGTCTCACTGTCTCAGACCGATTGGTCCGCAATTTAAGCCCTTACGGCCACGTAGCTTATAGCGGCCCGGGGTGAGACAGCGGACCTCCATGTCCGTTGTCACAGAGTGTCTCACCAGCGGCTCACCCCCTGGTCTAGGAAGTCTAGGCGGGGAATTTGCAGGGGGGTTGTCGCAAAAAGAATGGCTTACCCCCGCGCTATGGGCCGCGGCGAGGGCCAAACCACGTCGCGCGTCGCGGGCATCGCGGGCAACTGGGGGACCCGTCAAGTGTATGGCTAGAGTACCTAGAACGCGCGGGTTGCCCGATCAACCGACGGCAGACGCCGACGCTCGGCTGGGGTGCATGGCTCGGGCGAACGTGGTGAGGCTGTCGTTTGGGCGGGATGCACAGCGAGCCCAGGTGGGCGAGGCGGGCAGAATGGTATGGGGCCGCGTGGCGCCAGAGAGAACCCACGCCGGGCTAGGCTGCGTGGGGCCGTGGCAACTGGCCGTTGGGACATCGACGCGCCGACCGACGGTCGGACTGGGGTTACCGATCATACGTCGGTGGGGACGGCCGGCGGAAGGCGGAGTTGGAGCGCTCGCCTGTACCGTCGCGACGACGCCCGCCCGCACGGGCTCCGGCAGCGTCGGCCACGCGGTCACGACCGCCGCCAAGTCCGGGGCGCTGCTGGCAAGCTCCGCCAAGCAGTCCGCCAAGCGGTCGCCCGCCGTGGCCTTATCTCCCTGTTCCGCAAGTGCTTGTGATCCCGCCCCCGCAGCCTTCCAATCCGCGTCCATCGTGGCACTTACAGCAGCCCTGCCCGAAGGCCGATCATCACCGCTTGTGCCAGCTTGCGACCCGTTCGTACACGCGTTGCCGGAATCTGGTACAAGCGTTGGTACAAGAAAACTCCGGCCGTCCGTGCCCGTCGCCTTCGCCCGCTGGGCGTCCGGCCGCCCGATCGGCGGAAGTGCCGGCAGAGCGTCGAGCGCACCGGCCACGTCGAGTAGCCGCGGGTCGGTGTACGTGTTCATCGTGAGTTCAATCGTGCTGTGCCGCATCGCGGCTTGCGCCACGCGCGGCGTCACCCCGCCTTTGCTCAAGTGCGTTCCGAAGGTGTGCCGAAGGGAATGCACGTCGAGCACGCGGCCGCGGTCGTCTCGCTTCGGTATGTCCGCCACCTCAAGGTCCCGGTCGAACGCCCGTACCAAGTCTGCCGGAACGTGAAACAGCGGCGTATCGTCCGGCAGCCGGGCCGGCAACGGCAATCCCTTCGCCTTCGCTGCGGCCCGCGCCGCGTCGAGCCGTTCCCCGAGCCAAGCGTTCAGGTCGGCCACCAAGTCGGACCGCAACGGGATTTCCGCCCCACGGCCGGCCTTCTCATCGGCCGCGGCGAGCACCGCATACGCCACCCGCCCGTCAAGCTCAAGCTGTGCGACGGTCAGCGAAGCAAGCTCACCCTTTCGAAGCCCCGTCAGTAGCAGTGCCTTGTATATCAAGGCCCGCTCACGGCCGCGGCGTTCAAGTTCGGCGATGAAATCGGGCCGCTTGGCGAGCACGTCGCGGGCGTGCGCTTCGGCCGCGCCGAGCGTGCTAAGCGTCAACGGCGCCCGTTTCCAAGTTCGTCGACTGCGATTGTTCTCACGCTTGCCGGCGTCGGCGAGCTTCACCGTCGGTCGGCCGTACTCGGCAAGCGGGCGCAGCCGCGCCACGGTCAGCAGCCGGCGCAGCTCATCTTCCGTCAGTGCCCGACGCGGCCGGCGTTGGTCGGCCTTGCCGTCCCGCTTCGGCGGGCGGGCGAATGGGTTGGCCGTCAAGCGCTTCGTATCGACGCACCAATTCCCGAAGGCGCACGCCGCCAGTAGGTAGCCGTTCAGCGTGTTGGCGGGCATCCCTTCGGCTTCCCGAGCGTTCGCCCACTTCTCAAGCGCCGGCCGGCCCAGGTCGCGCAACAGCGTGAAGCCGCAATCGGCGATGACGCGCTTGAGGCGAAACCGGGCGTTGCGGACATGCGCCGCGTTCGTCCGCGGCTTCCCGCCCTTGCCGCGCTTCGTGCCCAGATGCTCAAGGTAGGCGTCCACGTGCGTCGAAAGCGCGGTGGTCCGGTGGTCAAGCACGGCATCTTCCGCGGCCGTCAACGAACCGCAGCGGACCCGCTCGGCCCGTTTTTCAAGCTCGGCGAGCACGATCAACGCCGCGTCGGCGCTTCGGCAGCCCGTCGCCGTCTTGCGTACGTGCCCGGCCCCGTCGCGGTACTTCGCCGTGAACGTCCGCGCTTCGACAAGCACGCGGTCGATGTCGGCGTGCTCGCCGTCGGTCGGCGTCGTCACCTTCGCCGTGTGCTTGCGGCCCCGACGGTCGGTCCAGCGGGCGAAGCGCTCGCCTTTGCGGGTGAACACTTCCGCGCCCGACGGCAGCGGCTTCGTGTAGGTTTCGCGGTACACGGTGCCCATGATTCACCCTTCCCGCCGGCGCACGCGCCGGCACTCAATCCCGAAGTGTGCGGCGAGCTTGTCCGCCAGGTCCAGCCGAAGCGATTGCCCGCCGTTGACGAACCGCACCAGCGATACATGCGTCAGGCCCGTCGCCTTGGCCACGCCCCGGATAGAATCGGCTTCGGCGAGCGATTCGCGGAGCAGTTGCGTCATTGTCTTGTGCGTCGGCATGGTAGCAATTGTTACCGCCCGACCGGCGTCCGTCAAGCCGGGATTTCCTCATTCTGCACCCGCGGGGTGCGCCAGCACGTAACCCCGCGGGTGTCTGTGTACCCGTAGGGTACTGTGATACCGGGACTACACGCCCGTAAGCAGCGGGCGTGCACGCCCGGTTTGTCAGCGGGACTACACGCCCGCTCACGGCCGACCCCCTTCCGGCATCAGCAGCCGCCAAACCGACGGCCCGCCGGCCAGCGTGCCGCGCTTGACCCGTTCCACAAGCCCGGTTTCCCGGAGTCGCTTCAGCGCCCGACGCATGGCCGATTCGTCACGCCCGGCTCGCCGTGCCAGGTCCGCCACGCTCGCCGTTACGATGCCGTCCGGCTTGGCGTGCCGGTACAACAGCAGCCATGCGGCAAGCTCGGCCCGCGTACGCCGCGGAAGCTCGGCGTCGATGAACGCATTCAGCAGCGCGAACCGTCGCCGCACGGCGCCGCCGCCCCGGCCGGGTTTCCGCTTCGGCTTCGGCTCGGCACCGGTCGAAGCGGGATCGTTGCGGCGTTCGCGCCGCTCGCCCAAGTCCATCGGCGGAAGCACTTCGCCCGGCGGGATGATGCGCGGGTCGGTCATTCATCGCCCCCGTCATCATCCGCCGCCGCGGGCGTCGAGCCCCACAGCGTCCGCAGCGATGCCGTGAGCTTGCCGCGGTCTGCGGGCGTCGCCGGCCCCGGCTCGGTCGGACGAAACGATTGAATACGCCGCTCGAAACGCAAGTTCACGTCCACCGGCTCGCCGTGCCGGTGCTTCAGGCAACGCAGCGTCACGGCTTCGGGATCGTCGCGGCCCGGCACCAGCACGTAAGCCGTGTCGGCCCCATATTCGAGTTCTGAGCTTTCACGGAAGCTCGCCAAGCTCAGCCCGTCGCCCACGTAAGATGAACGACCGCGTTTGTCTTTCGTCCGCGCCACCGCGGACACCGCCAGCACCGCGCATCCGGCGTCCGCAAATTGACGCAGGAAGTCCATCAGGGCATCGACCGAACCGCGTTTGTCGGCGTGCTCGCCCGGCGGCCGGATGCGTTGCAGGTAGTCCAGCGTCAGCAAGGCGCCGCCGAAGTCATCGGCCGTTGCGGCAATGTTGCCCAGGTCGAACGGCGGCGCGACGAACGCCAGCCGGTCGGCCACGGATTCGAGCGTCGCAAGCCCGCGGTCAATGCGGTCGGCGTGCTCGGCGCCGAGCGTCCGCTTGGCGATTGCGTCGAGCGGAACGCCCGACAGCCGGGCGAGCTGGCGGTCCAGTAGCACAGCCACGGACATTTCGACATTCGCGACCACGGCCCGTAGCGTCGGCTCGGCCCGCAGCGCGTCGATTACCCACTGCATCGCGAGCGCAGTTTTCCCGCCACCCGGCAAACCCCCGACCAGCACCACACGCCCCGGCCCGACTTCGACGGTTGCCAGTGCGCCGGTGCCAACCGCGTACAGCGGCGGCGCGGCCCCGCTGAACAGCGCATCGCGCCACGTATCGAGCACGTCGGCGGCGGTCTGGTACTTCGCCGTCGTGTTCACGGCGCACCGCCCTTCCCGGCATTCGCCGAAGTGTCGGCCGGCCTCGGCCGTACGGCGATTACTTCGCCGCTGAACACACCGCACACGTCGCGGACGCCCGGTTGTGCGGACGCCCAGCCGTTTTCGATTGCTCGGCGGATGTCCGTCGGCGTCAGTCCGCAGTCAAGCGCCGCCTCAGTGAGCAGCGCTGCGCAGAGCCCCAGCGGTGCGCCCAGTTCGCCCAGGTTTGCCGCCGCGGAGTAGCACCGCCGGTGTCGGTCACCCACGGATGCACCTTCGCGGATAAAGTCGAGCGTCGCCCGGTTGAGTTTGTTCGGCGCGTCGCCGCTCCCCAGGTGCTCGGCGCGGGCGTCGGCTTCGCGTTGCACTTGGGCAGCCGCTTCGGCCCACAGCGCCGCCGCCGGCTCGCTTCGGTACGTCGGCGCCGGAAGCTCGAAGTCCGCGGGTTCCGCGGCGAGCTTGAGAATCGCATCGGCGCCCAGGTGCATCAGTTCATCGACCGATAGCCGCCGCTTGTGCAAGCCGGTTCTCGGATGCCGGCTGTTCGGTGCCCGGAAGCACCGCACCTTGTCGTACACGCCCGCGTCAATGGTCGCCCCGGCAAGCTCGGCCACGGCTTCGGCGAAGCGGCGAGCGATGCGGTGGAAGTCGCACGCGGGCGCCGGTTGCCATGCGGCCGACGGGACGCCCAGGTGAAACCCCTTGCCACCGCTCAGGAAGGCGAGCACGTCATCTTCAGCGATGCCGAGTGAGCCCGTGAGCGCCACGCACAGCCGGCGGGCATCTTCGAGCGCGACCGGCAGGTCGCCTTCACGATCCACGTCGAACCATACCCACGGCGCCCAGCACGGACCCGAGAATCCCGCCGTCGAGCCGGTCGCGGCCAGGTGTTCGCGGAAGTCCGCGCCGAACACGAACGCGCTCAAGTACGCTTCGCGGTGGCACTCGGCCCGCGGGTCACATGCGGCGTATGCCGCCAGCGCGGCGCGGGCATCGACCAGCCGGCGCGGCTGGTGACAGTCGCCGAGCACCCGGAAGCCGAAGCGGTAATCAGCGGCGTTCATGGTCGGTCCCTTGAGCTTCGATCAGGCACCGCAGCATGTCGGCCACGTCGCCCAGGTTGGCCCGGTTCGCTTCGGCCAGGTCGCGAATTGCGGCGGCCACGTCGGCGAGTCCGTCGCGCAAAGACACGGCCACAAGCTCGATTGCGCCCGGTCCGACGGCGCCTTCCTTCCCGAGTTCCTTCGCGGCGAAACGCACGGCGTTGGCGAGTGCTTCGCGGTTCACGATGCACCCCCTTCCGGCTTGGCGTTCGCCCCGAAATCGAAGCTCGCATCGCCCGGGTCTGTACCGTCGGCGGGTGCGAACGGGTCGCGCTCCGGTTCGTCTACGCGCAGCACGTCGAAGCGGACAACGCGGTTGTGTTCGGTGCCGTCGTCGGCGCGGCGCAGCGCCACGCGCACCTTGCACCGGATGCGCCCCGCCGGAACCGACGCGGATTCGAGCTTGTCAAGCGAGTCGAGTCCGAGCTTGAGGCAATCGCGTTTCGTCTGCGGCAGCGCCGCTGGCGTGAGCCAGCAATCGTGAAACAGCGCCCGTCCGGCGTGCTCGCCTTCACACACGTCGAAGCGAATCTTGACACCCGGCGTGCCAGTGCGGGCGGCGAATAGCTCCACGCCGTGAACGTGGCATTCGTAGGTTCCGGCCGGCAGCGGCGCGAAGTCCGCCGCGGCTTCCGTGCGGTTCCACGCATCGCGCAGATTGCCGCTTTGCCCGTTAGCGAGAATGTCTGTGAGCCGCCGTCGCGGTTGCGCGTTGTCGCTCATCGCGCCGCCCCCTTCGCGACACGCACCGGCGGGCAGTCGGCCGCAATCCAGTCCAGCAGTTCGTCCCGGCGCCAGCGGCGCATGCCGTTGAGCTTGAACCCGAACGGCATTTTGCCGGCATCGCAGAGCCGGTAGACCGACCGGGCCGAGCACCTGCCGAGCAGCGCGCACACGTCCCGGATGCCCAGCAATTCCGCGGGTACGGCCGGCCGCGGCTGAGGTTCGTCGGAATCAAACGGGGGAAGCGCCGCTGTCATCGGGCACCCCCTTGCCGTCGGGCGTCGATGCGGTTCAGCTCGTACCGCACCTGTGCGATTGCGGCGTTGTCGAACAGCCGGGCGTTGCCCGCGTAGGCACGCGGATGGATGTGGGAACGTGCCCGCAGAATGCGGCACACGCGGTCAACAGGTACGCCCAGCTCTGCGGCAATGACGCCCACTGTGACCAGCTTCGGGGAATGATGTTCTTCGGCTTTCACGCGAACACCTTTCGATCTGGGAAGGGCACCATCGCCCTTCGCCAGTCTTCAGGTGTTCACGGGGGTACGCGTAAACCCTTGTGGCGCAACGCTCACGCGGTCATGACTGGTCATGACCGATGATGGTCAGACCCGTTTGTGGTATCTTCTGGGGCTCTGGCCTTCGGTGATCGCGCTGTCTTCGTTGTCGCTGTCCGCCTGTTCCTGCACGAGCTTGTCCAACTGCGCCTGCCGCCGCTCAACGTCACCGGCCGTGCAATCCCCACCTACCCCTTTCGCGACTTCCTGCGGCGTCGCGTTGGGGTGGTTCGACCGATACTCCGCAATCCGCCGGAACAGCTCCTGTTCCCGCTGGTCAAGCGCATCGTCCGCCGCTTCCGCTGCCTCACGGTGGGCGCGCAACTGCGAACCCGCGTTGTCGCCCGCGGGACTCAGGTAGTCTTGCAGGTCAAGCGCGATGGGGTCAACGTCCTTGCCCGTCGTCGCTGCCAAGTCACTAGCCGCCTTCAGCCGCTTCTGATTCGCCTTCCATGCTGGCGATTCCGTCACCACGCCCTTACTGCATCCGACGGCGCAGCGTACCTCTTCTGCGGTGTCGTGTGGCCGACGGATCAGGTGTTGCATAATCTGCTGTTCCGCAATCTCACGCTTGACGCGGGATCGCTTTCGGCTGACGTCTGCCGGGGCACCACTTTCCGCTTGCTCCCGCAGCCCTTCCCGCACTGCGTCCCTGATCTGCTCACCAGTCGGTTTGATCGAAGACCAAAACTCGGGATCGTTGAAGGCCGGCGGGGTCGGATTTAGCAGGCGCTCCGTTTCGTCCAGTGCAGCCGCGACATGCTCGAATCGCTTGGTGATATCGGCCCGCCGCTGTTCGTCACCTTCCTTCATCGCCAACACCGCCTGTTCCAACTCGTCCGCGGTTTCCTTGAGGTCCGGGTAGGCGTCCACGAGCGCGCGAAGCCGCTCGAAGTCACCACGCATGGCGTCGCCAAGCGCCGCGCCCATGTCGTGATAGACGCGCAGGGGCTCGGATAATGCCGCAAACGCCGTATTCTGCGCAGCGTTCACCGGCCCCATCACCGCCCGCACCGCGGCACCAAACGCCTGTAGTCGCATTTGCGCGCGACGCAATGCCGCCTGCGACTTGGGATCGTCCTTGATTGCGTCCAGGTACGCTTGTCCGGCTCGGATCGGCCGGCGTGCTTCATCGTCTGACATGATCCAGTCCCTGCACTGGCCCTGATGGAGAAGGAACGCGGGGCGGGGGCGTTACACGTAGTTGTTTTCCTCGTCGGCGTCGTAGACGCCCAGCAGGCCGCCAATCCCGCCGGCGGATTCGAGCGAGTTCACTTGTCCGTGCTGCCCCACCAAGTCCAGTCCCCACGTGTACTTACGAACGACATCGTCGCTGCCATCCAGTTCGAGCAGCATCAGCCAGCCGCTCCACACGAACCGGCGGACCTCCGTCGGCTCCGCCTCCCATTCCTCCGCCTGATCATCCCAATCATACACCGCCTTCTCGATCCGGCGGCCCAGATAATCATACGCGAACTCGACCTTCTGGGCGCTGGCCTGCGGCGAGTTGCCGGGACTCACGCGGATCAACCGGTTCTCGACGTCCCATTCGTACGACACGGCCGTCGGCGACGGATCCAATTGCAGCAAACCGAGGAACGGGCTGGTGTCGAAGTTGTTGATCGAGCCGTCGCCGTTGATGTCGCCACACAAGCAACAGCCATTGGGGCACCGGACATCAGCACTCGACTGCTACGGCTTCGGGCTCAGCTCACTGGCGAGACGTGCGTTCGGGCCGTCCGATTGCCGCTGGCGTCGTACTCGTAGGTGATCTGTGCGCCGTTGTCGAAAGTGACGTTGGTTAGGCGGTGGTGGGCGTCGTATTCGAAGATTGTTGCGGCAAGAGCGACACCGGCGCCAAGACCCATGAGAAGGGAGAGGGTGGCGAGGATCTTCGGCGTCATAACTACGTTCTCCACTGCGGTGCTCGCTCGCACCGCGTCATAGAGCGCGATGGTAGCGCCCAGCACGTTACTTCCCGCAGCCATTGCAGCCGGTGCGAGCGGACGCGGGTTCCGGCCGTGGACCTGGGCTCGGGTTGTGCAACGTTGAAAGCAGCACGGTTGCGCCGGAGTAAGCGGCGGCAGAAAACCGCGCATCCCATGCTTCACCACATCGATCAGCCAACGACTCGCTCACACGTGGTCATTCTGCGCCCGCAGTGGCGGCATTCGCAACGCCGGATGATCCGGTCGCCGCGACGCCTTGTCCACAAGACGAGCAGGGTGTCTGCAACCGCAACGTGGGCACCCGCTGCGCTGTGCTTCCAGCAAGACGGCCTCCGCTCCGGAACACGTCACCCTCATGATCCCCTGGCGAAAACCCGGTTGACATGCACGTCCGAGAATGCTATTATTGAACTCGCCGTTTTTTCACATGAGGGAAACCTGCCCCACGGCCAGGTGCTTGCGGCTTGATGGCCGCGTCCGGGCCGCCCGGGGCAGGAGCTTGAAGGGGACACGTCATGCGACCCTCCACGGCAATCCCATTCCTGCCCGCGGCACTTTGGCCGCTCCTGTCGCTGCCGACCGGTGCCAATGCCCAGGGCGCCAGAACCGAAGCAAACGAGACTCCCTCCAAAGAAAAGAGGAGAGCCACGTGATCTCCAGTGACCTGAAGATGATGGGACGCGTGGGGGCAACTGGAACGTGTAACGGAACGTTATCTTGCGCCGCCAAGGGGCGGTTGCAGCATCCGACGAACGAGATTTCATCGCGTTCATGCGCCCAGGCGCATCGCCCCAGCCATGTCGTGTTGTCGGATTACCACCGAGCTTCGTCGGACATCTCCCCACACGCGTGAGCGAGGGCAAGGGGACGGGTGCTATGGCATCCCGACAAATCGCCGGTTTGGTTGTTGGCCTCGTACTGATAGGTGGTGTCGTCTGGTACACCGGGCATGCGCATCCCGTGGCTACCCGTGCAGTCTTCGTTGATCGCACGTTACGGACCAGTCACCTCAGTTGCGGGCCGGCCGCGCTCATGGCCGTCGTCGAAGCTCACGATAGGGAGGCAGCTTGCCGATTGCGCGAGTTGCTGGACGGCGATGAACCGGCTAATCGCCCGGTCAGCAGTCTCTATGAACTGGCCACCTGGGCCAGACGCGCCGGTCTTCGGCCGGTTGCCCTGAAGGTGGACACGAGGCAGCTTCCGCGTTTGCCGCTGCCGGTGATTGTCCACGTGTCGCCCGATCACTTCCTGGCGTTGACAGCCGTGAGCGATGACCGGGTCTGCGTCATCGATCAGGGCCCGATGATGCGCGAGATCCCACGGCGAGATTTCGACCGTCAATTTCGCGGATACGTGCTTTGCGTGCAGAGGATAGACGCGCCGTTTAAACGTCCCTCTCGAGGAGAAACCACATGTCACCACAGAAGCGCATATTCAGATCCGTAAACGCGCACCCCATACTGAGCTGCATCCTGGCGGGTGGTTCATGCGCCTTACTTATCGCAGGGCTGGCACGGCTGTCCGATCGGGGAGACATCTCAGACCTCTCCCGCATTGACGATGCCCGCGTGCTCACCGACGCCGAGATGAAGCAGGTCAGAGCGGGGGGGCTGAAGCCCTTTGCCCGCCGGCCACGAGGACCAGCCGCAACAGCGTGCGATCCGTGCCCAGAATGCAGCATTGCCACCAGTAGCGGGAGGAGCCCGGAGGGAACCGCACCTTGGCTGGACGCCACCACAGCCGGCGTGTACGACCGGGTCTGGATGATGTCCGTCGGCGCCCCCGCAACTGGCCTCTCGCTGGTGTTGACGTACAACGTTGACATGGCCGATGGCACAAACAGCATCGTGGACACCACGCTGCCCCGGGGCTGGACGCACAGCTACAACGGATACCTCCTGCAGCGCGGTAACGACTTCATCTGGATCCGCGGGGACAGCGAGGTTGTCACCTTCACCCGACGTGGTGGCGTCTTCACTCATTCCACGGGGCAGTTCTACGACCTTACCGTAACCGATGGCACGCCCAAGGTGAGGTTGAGGGACGGCACAGTTTATGAGTTCCAACAGGAGGATGTGCCCTGGCAACCCCTGGGTGCCGCCTTCCTGTTGGAGTCAATTCTCGACCCGAACGGCCGTGCGACCCAGCTTACCTATAATAACGGATTATTGACACACGTCACCGATCCGTTCGGAAATGCCCTGCACTTCGACTACAATCCCGACAGCATGTTGTCGGCCGTCACCGCCTCAGGCCGCCAGGGCACCTTTGAGTACGACACTGGACACCTGTCGGCAATGGTGCTTGCAGACGGCACGCGTGTTGAGTATACATACAACTTCCTCGCGCAGATTACAGAAAAGACCATCATCGGCAACCGGAACGGAAGCCGCACCTACTACGTGGATTATGACCAGGGTAGCAAGGCCTGTTGCCTGCGGGACTCCGCGGGGACCACGGTCGCCAGCCAGAACAGCAACACCGAATGGGAACCGGACTACGAGGAATCAGTGGCGACGGGCGAGATGCATTACCTGCCCGGAACAGCCACCGTGATCGATGGTCGCGGCAACGAGTGGCACCATACGTACGACTCGCGCGGTAACATGATCGAAACCCTCAATCCGCGTGGGCACTTCAAGACCATCGAATACGATCCAGCAACGCTGCTGCCGGAGCGCATCATCGACGAGAACGGCCACGAGACCTACTACGAATACGACGAACGAGGCAATCGAACGTTGCTGCGCGACGCCGAGGGAAACGAGACCACGTACGAGTACGAGCTGATCAGCGGGGAGTACGACCGGCTGGTGCGCCGCATTGAGCCTGATGAAGACGTGTGGGAATATGTCTACGACGAGAATGGAAATCTGATCGAGGCAATTGACCCGCTCATCGAACAGCCAGAGGACGCAACCGTCACGTATGAGTATTATACCGGGGCCCCGTACCAGGGTTTGCTGTGGAGGAAAACCGACCGCAACGGCAACGTGACTGAGTGGGAGTATTACCCGGACGGCAACGTCAAGAAAGAGATCGACCCGGGCGGTTGTGAGACCGAGTATACCTATGACGCGTTCGGCAACGTGCTCAGCCGTACCGTCCACAACGACACCGGCGACCAGACCACCAGCTATACCTACAACGCGCGCGACCGCGTGGACACGGTGACCGATCCGGTCGGCAACACCACCAAGTATGAGTACGACAGCGTCGGCAACCGGATCGCCGTGTACACCTGTTGGATCGACGAAAGCACCTACCGCTCCGTCACGCGCTACGAGTATGACTCGCGTGATCGGCTCGTCAGGACCATCGAAGACGACGGCGGTCTCGACCGCATCACGGAGTACGACTACGACAACAACGACAACCGCATCGAGGAAATCGATCCCAACGGCGTGGTCACCCAGTTCGAATATGACGAACTCAACCGGGTGGTGCGGACCCTGCGCGACCCCGGCGGCCTCGAGATCGAGCGGGAATATGGCTACGACCCGGTCGGAAACAAGATCACGGAGATTGATCCGAACGACCATACTGCAACGTACGACTACGACGTGTTGAACCGGCTGACATGGATCACCGATCCACTTGGGAACGAGACGGAGTACCGCTACTTCCCGCCGGGCGGCGGTGGCTGCGGAGGCTGCGGCACGCCGGGATCGAGCAACATCCACTGCGTCATCGACGCCGAGGACAAGGTAACCAAATACGAGTACGACCAGCTCGACCGGCGAACCAGGGAGATCCGGCAGATCGGTGTTCAGGACTGCGACGCCCCCGAGGATGGTGACGACGCCGTCACCGAGTACACCTACGACCCGAACGGCAACCTGCTGTCGACCACTGATCCCAATGGAAACACGACCACCCTCACGTATACGGTCCGCGGCGAGGTCGAATCCGTCTCCAACGGCTGCGACGAGACGACCACGTACACCTACGACTGCGCCGGCAACCACATCACGGAAGAACCACCCAACGGAAACATCATTCACTACGAGTACGACCTGAACAACCGGCTCGAGCACGTCTACGACACGATCGGAGACTTGGTCGACTACACGTACGACTGTGTCGGCAATCGCATAACCGAGGCCGACGCCGTCGGGCCGGCGACCACCTACGAATACGACAATCTCGACCGCGTGGCCATGGTGACCGACCCGATGGCTGAGGAAACGGAGTACGAGTACGACGCCGTGGGAAACCTCACCAAGATCATCGACCGCGAGGACAACGAAACCGTTTATGAGTACGACAACGCCAGCCGCCGGACCGTCTCCAGGATCTGGCCGCAAAACGGCGGTGACCCGGCCGAGACGTCGTACGAATACGACGACGCCGGCAACCTGCTCAGCATTACCGACGGTAACGGCAACACGACGGCGTACACATACGACGTGGCCAACCGTCAGATCACGCAAACCTTCGCCGACGAAACCGAGCAGCGCTACACCTACGACGGCGTGGGCAACCCGCTCACCTACGAGGATAACATGGGTGAGGGTGATATACCCGGCACCGGGAACGTCACCACCTACACGTACGACGACCTGCACCGCCGGATTCGTAGCGAATACGAAGATGGCAGCGCCGACGTATTCGCCTACGACAAGGGCGGGCGGATGCTTTCGGCCGACAACGATCATTCCCACGTGGGTTTCACGTACGACTGCGCCGACCGGGTACTCACCAGCACGCAGACCGACCTGCCGCAAACCTACTCCTATGCCGTCACTTACATTTACGACGTGGCGGCCAACACCCGGACAATCCACTATCCCAGCGGCAAGGTCGTGGTCGAGACGCGTGATCTGCGCGACCGCCTCAGCGACGTCACCGACGCGGCCTCGTACACCTACGACTTGGCCAATCGTGTTCTCACCAGGACCTTCGACAACGGCACCGAAGCCCGCCACAGCTATAACGACAACGACTGGATCACGGAGCTGCGCCACGTCGCGACCGATGGGACCACCACCTTCGCCGGCTTCGCCCACGACTACGACCGCGAGGGTAATCGCCTCAATGCGCAGAATCTGCAGGAGGTGGTCGCCTACGACGACGCCAGGCCAGCAACGCACTCGGAGGTGTACGCCTACGACGACATTCACCGTTTGATCGACTACAAGCGTGGCCAGTGGGTGAGCGGTGACGTGCCCGCTCCCCGGCGGCTCCGCACCTGGCAGATCGACAACGTCCACAACTGGGAGGAGTTCGGTATCCACGACCTCGATACCGGCGAGGACGAAACGTATTGCAACTCGATCAACCAAATGAACGAGTACGACGACTGGTCGACCGATGGCCAGCCGCCCGTGCCCGACGACGACGGTCTGCCGGACGACTTCATGGTCAGCCCCTGCCCGTCGTCACCGCTGGGCGCTGGTGGTCACCGGCCGGCTCTCCGACCCGAGGCTTCCGAAACGCTCATTTCGCCGGACTTCGAACGCGGCGCCCCAACCGCCGAGGACAACGGCGGCCGCGACACCGGCTTCAACCGCGCCCACGACAAGAACGGCAACCTGGTCGACGACGACGTCAACGAATACTACTATGACTACCAGACCACAATGGGCAGCGTCCTACGGGCGCAGAACCGCCTGACGATGGTCAAGCGCAAGAGTGACAGCGCCGTCCTGGGTGAATACTGGTACGACGCCCTCGGCCGCCGCATCCGCAAGCTTGCCGACGGTTTGTCCACCGTGTATGTCTACACTCGCGACTGGCGCGCGATTGAGGAGTATGAGGACGGTGCTCTCGCCCGCAGCTACGCTTACGGTGGGTGGATCGACGAAGTCCTCGCGATGGACCGTGCCGCGGAGGCCGACCGCCTCTACTACCACGCCAATGCCCTGGGCAGCATCATCGCGGTCACCGACGGCGGCGGCGACGTGGTTGAGCGCTACACCTACGACGCTTACGGGGCGCCGCTGATCGAGTCCTATGCCCAGCCGCCGGACCAGGACGAGGCGTACGGTTCCGATCTCACGCCGCTGCCCCCGCCGTCGGACGCGGTTCAGATCCTGGCCGACGATTTCTCGCTGGCCGAGACGACGTTGATCACCGGCCTGCGCTGGTGGGGCGCCTACGCGTACGGAGACGTCCCCGACACGGACGATTTCACGCTGCGGTTCTACGACGAGGCCGATTTCTTCCCCGGCTCGCTGGTCTGGGAGGAACACGTCGGCGATCAGGTCAGCCGCTTGCCCACCGGTCGGATCATCACGACCGTCGCAGGCGATCTGGCCGAGTACGTCTACGAGATGAAGTTCGCCACACCGTTTTGGGCCGGCGCGGGCACATGGTACTGGGTGTCGGTCGTCAACAACACGGTCGCCCAGCCGCTGACTTGGGGATGGGAAACGGCCGGCGAAGGCAATGTCTACGCGGCCTACAGCCTCGACGGCGGCCCGTGGCAGTCTTTCGGCGAAGACCTGACCTTCCAGTTTCTCACCGACCGCTCCGCCGTCGGAAACCCCTACCTCTTCACCGCCCGCCGATACGACGCCGAAACTGGTTGGTACCACTATCGCGCGCGCTACCTAGATTCCGTCACTGGGCGGTTCGCCGTCCGCGATCCGATGGGTCCTTGGGGCGATCCCACGAATCTTGGCAATACGTATACGTATGTTGGCTCTAACCCTTGGAGCAGTATCGATCCCTCTGGCCGGGAAACAAGAACTATCAAGGGAACCATAATCGAAGGGAATACCATACGTGAGGTCGAGTTTAACAACAATAACAATCTAGGCGGCCGAATGGAATACGAGGTGACGTTCGACCTCACATGTGTTGGCACTAAAGCCAAGTACACCGGCCCCCCAAACGTAAAATATAACCTAAAATCACGCTGGGACAACATCAATTTAAGCTACAAGACAATGGGGGCTCAAGTTGTGGATTACGTCCGTGTCACGCGCGTGGACGTAACAAGGCGAGATTGCCCCAAAGGTTGGACTGGAGAAATACTGGTTGTCAGCGTGACAATAACGTGGTATCACAAAGGCTGGGTTGGTGTAAGTATATTCAGGCTTGGCGGAAAGGAACAAAAGAAAGGCGAGCACCAGAAAACAGTGACGATAGACTGCTGCAAGAAGAATGACTGCGATGACGGTGCCGACACGGAACCAGAGCCGGACGACTCCGGCCGCAGACCTGCTGGTGTCCCATCCGGGTTCGAGCCACAGGACAATCCCCCGCCGCTTAGACGAATACTCACAGATCCGTGGATAGATGGGTGCAACCCGCCGCCCATAAGGGTAGGGCCGCGATACAGCGGGATGATGTACCCGGTGCCTGAGTGCTATCTGGACCAGTAGGTAGGGCGGGCTCTGCCCAATGGTACTAACCTTGTCACGCGGCTCGTTTCTTGGTGTTTGCTCGTGGTGGTGGAGCGGTGGGCAGCTTGCTGGGGCGTTTCAGCTTGCCGTGGCCTTTGTTTTTGG
>JASFQK010000016.1:0-139864 GCA_050115495.1 Phycisphaerae bacterium
TCGCGTCGTTACTCTCGTGCATCGGCGTACTCCTCTGCCCAGCGTGGGCGGCTCGGAACCAATCTTGATCCCGAGAGTACGCCGCCTTTTTTCATCCCGCCATCAACGAAATTCGGTTATAGCTCATTGCGCGGCTGCGGCGGTCTGTCGCCCCGTTGGGGCTGTGAACTGGAATGGTTGTGGGCGTGTACCTGGGGCTTACGCCACCAGGCTATTGACTGGCGCCCCTGCGGGGCTGGTGAGGTCGGTTTGCCGAGATAGCAGAGTGTGCGTGGGGGGGCCTGGCTCAGCCGGGAAAACCCACGGGGGCTGTGCGAATCTTGCCGAAGCGGCCGCGGGCCACGACCTGGCCTTCTCCCTGCCATCTGGTTAGAGGCAATTGCGCCCATTGATTCTCACCGAGCAATTCGTGTCCGTCGAAGTTGTAGCCGCCGAGAACCAGGTCGTCGTTCACGACCAACAGCCAGGTCTGGTAGTGAACCAGCCTGACCGTCGCAAGCATGGCGTCGTCATCCATCCGGACACGCTGCGTGCGGCCGTCACGCGTCACCGCCAGGTATGACATGGTGTGAATGGACTGCACGTCGACGGTGACCACGAAACGCGTGCCGTCGTTCGCCGTCCACGCCAGGCTGCGCCTTGGCCACAGCACCCAGACGGCCCCAAGCGCCAACAGCAGACAAGCAGCGGCGACGACCAGCACAATTCGGCGTTTCGAGTGCATCTGTGACTCCAACTGCTACGGCCGCAACGAAGAGGGACGCCGACGAAGCACTGACGCAGGGGCGTAACGCTCATCGAGTGCCGTTGAAGCAGAACCTCCTCTATGGTCCGTCCTCTGTGGTTGTATTCCCGTTGTCGAACTCGTCGGGAAGTGGCGAAGCGCCCGGAGTCTCGTTCGGCACGGCAGCTTCTGTGCCATACGTGGTCTCCATGTACTTGACGGCCATGATGCACAGCAGTGCGACACCGACAAGGAGTGCCACCCACATAATCACGCCCAGGCTGATGCCCAACAGCAGTCCCAGAATGTGAAACCGCCTGGCGAGCAGTATGCAGAGATACACGGCGCCGCCGCAGCCTGCACCCAGTATCGCGAACACCAGGATCATGGTGCTCTGGGCTATCAGGAATCTGTGCCAGCGACCCGGTGCGCCGGCCGGGAGCCGAGCATGAACCACGAGCAGTACACACCATGTGACCAGCGCTGCCACGCACCAGAACAGCGAGAACAGGGGCAGCCGATGCGCGAGGATCGCAAGGTAGCCGCCAACGACAAGCGCGACGCCACCGGCCAGAGCAACTGACCACGCCTTCATGTCCACCGACGAGTCGGCAGCCAGAAACGCCCGCAAGGCGGCCGGGTCGTTCTCGTGCCCGCACTCCGGGCAGCGGATCGGGTCGCCGGGAAGGCCGCGCAGGCAGTAGCCACAGCCTTCGCAGTGCAGGTCGTTTTTCGTCCCGTCTTGCACCGCCATTCGACGATCTCTCCGCCGCGTGATTGCGTCCCCTACGGCTGCGATGGCGCTGTGGTGCTGGGGCCATTGCCCACGGCGCGCCGGGCAATCGTCACAGCCGCCTCTTCGGCGGCGTCCGCGAGCCACGGCTCGTCATTCTCGGACGAGAGCCTCAGCAGGAAGGCGACGTCCTCACACCGGTCAGAGCAACTCAATTCGGCAATCAGGCGGAGCCGGTAGGCTTTCGAGCCGTGCGTGGCGCTTTCAAGCTCAGCGCGCACAGCATCAACTAAGCCGGGAGACGCTGGCCCTGTGCTGCTCGGGTAAGTCGTCAAGTCTTCGTAACCCAGGCCCATCAACTCGCATATGCGCCTTCGCTCCGTTTCTGACATGGCCTTGGAGCCTTCGATCTCACCCAGCCCACGTGCCCAGGCGACCGTCGTGCCGCCGTACATGCCGGCCACCACGCCGATGGCAAACACGAGTACATACCGTATGGAGGCAGATGCGAACGGCCTTGTCCGGCGGCCGTGCTTAGCGTCGCGTGCCTTGCCCATGTTCGTTCTCCGTTACCGTCAATTGCCGGCCCGTTCGGCGGTCCGGGGCTCCGAGGCTGACTGTTTGCCGCACTCGGGGCAAACGCCGGTGACGTTGCCGGTCAGGTCGTAGCCGCATTCGCGGCAGTGGCCGGGGGCGAAGCGGGGGGCGCGCCGCCGGCGCCAAGCGAGGTGGAGACGCCGGAGCGTCAGCCAGGCCGCCAGGGCGATGGCGATGTTGCCCAGTAGCCGGTGCGGTGCGAAGAGGGAGACCCTTCCGTTCGGCAACCGCAACCAGATCCAGCCGCAGGCGAAATCCGCCATCGCGCCGGTCGGGCCGAGGTGGCCGTTGTCCCACAGATGGTTGATGACGACCTGCTCTGCGTTTGGCGTGAGGTGCCTTTCGATGGTGACCGGGTGGGTATTCAGGCAGCGCAGGGGCCAGCCGAATTCCGTGTATGAGCCGCCGCGGGGCCGCGGTACGACGCTCATGAGGAGGCCGAGGGCGATGCCGAACAGGATCGTGGGCAGGACGCTTCGCCGGGCGAGGCGTGTTCCGTGGTGGCGATGCTGGTAGGTCATGTGGCTGTCCGCCCGCTCATTGGTGCGTTCCCTCTGCACGCCGGGTTGTGCAGAAGATTGTACACGGAGTGGGGGGAAGAGAGGAGTCAGGAGTCGGAGGAGAGGAGTCAGGAGATAGGAGACAGGAGTCAGGAGTCAGAAGATGGCGGGGCGGGAGCGGGGAGGTGGGCGTGAGGTTACGCCGCGCACCGGATGCAATCCGGTGCCACAGATGGGGGCCGGCTGTATGCGCGGAACATGCCGCGCGCGGGACATGTCGGCGCTGCGCGAGGGCATGCCGCACTGAGGGGGGCGGCGGGTGCGGGGTGGCCGGCCCGGGCGCGAGGGGGCGGCGGAAAGAGAAGAGCGCACGTACCGGGTGACAGGCCGCGAAGGCGAGTGAGCGGTCGGCCTGCACGCCGAAGGTGACGTGCGCTCTGTGGGAACGTTACGGGGCCTCGTTGATCTGGAAATCGTCGAAGGGCCAGCCGCGGAAGCCTGCCATCTGGAGGTAGCTCGCGACGTCAAAGACCACGCTGCCGTTGTCGTTGAACACCTGGATGACGGCACCCGGCGTGGGGTAGCAGTCCATCTGCCAATCGGGGCCGCGCCGGAGGAGGGAGTCGTCGAATGCTGGCGACACGCCCATCTCGTCGAGCTCCTCGTCCGTGAACTCATACAGCTCACCGACTTGAGTCCGGCGAGCCGAGCCGTCGCAATAGGCGACGTTGTCCGCCATTAGCTCGCCGTGCCAGCCGGGCAGCGGCGGCGCGTTCGGATCTCCGGCGAGCATCGCGGAGTAGGCGAAGAAGAAGGGATCGCAGTACAGCACCGTCTCAGCCAGCGGGCTTTCGAGCGACGCCGCCGTGTGGCCGATAGGCGTGGTTACGCTGAACCCCGTCGCCGTGGCGCCACTCACCCAGAGGACACCGAGCCTGGTGCTGCAGTAGCTGTTGCCGAGGAAGTCGAAGCAGGGGATTCCGGCGGCTTCGGCGGGGGCACTCTGGCCCCAGGGTGCCACGAACCCCGTGTCTGCCGGGCAGTGGAAGGTCTCCAGCCCGACGGAGGCCGGTCCGGCCAGGTAGCTGTTCAGCGGCTTGGTCTTCGCTCCCCAGTAGCCGGCCGGGTCGGTCATGACCGTCACGTCGCCTTGGGCCGTGGGCATTGGCACAGTCGCCGTGCGACCGCCGAAAGAGAACGGCAACGCCGTGCGCCAGGACCATGGGGAGGGGATGCCGTCGCTCATGTGCGTGGAGACGTGCATCCGGTGCAAAGGCACGGCCTGGTTGCGCGGGTCGTCGATGGCATAGGCCAGCGTCGCCGCGCCGATGCGATGCATGTTCTCCAGGCAGGACGTCTGCCGCCCGCGGGCACGGATCCCACGTGCCCCGGTAATAGTCATGGTCAACAGAAGCGCCCCGGCCGCCGCGACGACGACGAGTTCGATGGCGGCCAACCCCCTGACAGAACGAGTGGCGTACATGGCACATACTCCCCAGCGGCACGACGCGGACGAGAGACGTCTCGCGCATCGCCACGCTTACCCCGCGGAGCCAGAAGATAGAACGGTATGAGTACGCGTCGCGGCCGCCGGCGCGGACACACCCCGCGGGTGGTGCTCCCACACCGTAAACCGCACCTGTCTACAGATCGTTCCGTCTAGCCCAACCTTTCAGGAGAGTGCCGCTGTCCCCAGACTAGAAGGTCCAAACTGGCCGATCAAGGCCGATTGGGGGATGTCCGCGGGGATTCGCGGTCATGAGGCCTGTTGCTGTGGGGCCCGAGTCGCCGGTCGGGGCCGTCAGGGGTTCGCGACGAGCGAGACGAACGGGCCGATGTCGAAGTTGTCGACGGCGCCGTCCTGGTTCAGGTCGCCGTTCAGGTGGTTGCAGTTCGGCCAGCCGGCGTAGTACTCCGGGTAGTCCGGCGGCGTGCTGGTGAGCAGACGCACGAACGGGGCGATGTCGAAGTTGTCGATCACGCCGTCGCAGTTCAGATCGCCGGCCAGACCCTCACACTCGTCCGGCACGCCGTTGCCGTTCTGGTCGGGTGAGAGCGGGTCCTGCGGCAGCATCAGCGACAACACGACGCCGTCTTCAACGGCTCCGTGCTGGTTGTACGACCACATATGTCCGCTGCCGCTGTCAAACTGGAAGCCGATCGTGGCCGAAGCGCCGACGTCGATGGCAGGATCGCCGAAGTTGACATCGAGGTAGAGGAACTGGGCGAAGGCTCCGTCGACCGGCGTCTCGAAGATCTGCACCTGGAAGGTCGCGCCGTCGCCGGTGCCGGGCCAGTGCCGGCGGTCGTACCACTCGACGATGAAGGTGCGGTGCGGCGCCGTGCCGATGGTGGCGTAGCAGACACGGCCGGTGTTGGCGGAGAGGTCGTCCCAGTAGGGGGCCAGGGAGAGCGCGCCGGGGTAGTAGAGCGAGTCGGTCGGCATCTCCTGGTTGTTGAAGTACAAGCCGAAGGCGGCTGCGAAGCCGATGGCCCCGTCGTTGCCGATGCGGACGGCCGAATTCGGGAAGACATCGTTCGTGAAGGGCATCACCACATCCGCCGTGCCGTTGTCCCAGAGCGATACGGTCGTGCCGGTCGTGGCGATCTCCTGCCAGCCGAGGACGAAGGGGCCGTCTTCGACGACCTGGGCCGGGATCTCGGCGACGTCGCATTCGTCGGGAACGTCGTTGCCGTTGCAGTCGAAGCTCGTGCCGGCGGCGAGTTCGCATTCGTCGGGCACGCCGTTGCGGTGGCAGTCGCCGCTGTCGCCGCGGGCGATGTCCAGGATGTCGGGGACGTCGTTTACGTTGCAGTCCTGGAGCGGGGCGTAGGCGTTGATGATGCCGTAGCCCTGCACGTACAGCGGGTCGAACGTCTCCATGGCCACGTACTGGCTGGCGGTCTGGAAGAGCTCGGCGCGCATCTGGTCGACGGTCCATTCGGGCCGGGCCTGAAGGACGCAGGCGACCGCTGCGGCCACGAGCGGCGTGGAGAGCGAGGTGCCGCTGGCGGTCGTGACGCCGTCGGGGGCGTAGGGGTCGACGGAGAACGTGTTCACGCCGAGGGCGAGCAGCTCGGGCTTCACGCGGCCGTCGGCCGTCGGCCCGTCGGAACTGAAGTCGGCCATGCGACCGTTGGTCTGCACGGCGCCGCAGGTGATGACCTGGAACGCGTCGGCGGGAGCGATCAGGCTGGACGTCTGCGGGTTCGTGTCGTGGCCCTCGTTGCCGGCGGCGTTGCAGTGGATCACGCCGTTGGCCGTGAGCAGGTTGACGGCGATCGTGCAGGCCGCGGTCAGGCCGTCTAGATCCTCCTGCGTGTACCAGTCGATGTAGCCGAGAGACGCGGTGGAGATGTCGACGCCCTGGGCCTCGACGTACTCGATGCCGGCGACGTAGTCGTCCTCCTCGGCCGGGTACTCGCCGGTCGGGTCCTCGGTTTTGGCCAGGACGTACGCGGCGTCGTACGCGCCGCCGACGATGACGCCCGGCTGATAGGCGCCGAGGCAGCCGAGGATGAGGGTGCCGTGCTCGTGCTGCTCGGGGGCGTCGCCGGGCTGGATGCCGGTGTTGCCGTCGTTGTCGACGAAGTCGTGCTCGGCGATGACTTGCAGGGGGTGGCCGGGGTAGTTGAAGGCGGCGTGGGAGCGTTCGAAGCCGGTGTCGAGCACGCCGATGATGATGCCCTGGCCAGTGAAGCCGTCATCGTGGAGTCTGATGAGGTCCATCTGCTCCAGTTGCTGGGTGGCGTCGCCGTAGTCGAGGCGGCCGGCGCGGGCGGGGTCCACGGGGGAGGGCTGGCCGGGGGCCACTGGCGTTACGTCGATGGGGTCGGTGTGCCTGAACCGCCGGACGGGCTCGAGGCGGCTGACGCACGGCAGGGCGGCGATCTCGCGGGCCTGGTCGAGCGTCACCCAGGCGCTGACGGCGTTGAGCCAGCGGCTGGTGACGTGGATGTCGGCGCCGGCGGCGGTCACGGCCGCAATGTAGTCGGCCGAAACGGGCAGGTCGTGCTCATCGAAGACCTGGCCGGCCTGCTTGGCGGGGCTGCCGCGGAGGAGGCGGCGCTCGATGGCGTGGCGGTCGTAGGTGGCGGCGACGCGGTCGAGGGCGGCGGCCATGTCCCGACCGGGGGCGACGCCCTTGTCCGTGAAGAAGATCCAGGCTTTGACCGGGCCGTCAGCTTCGGCGAAGCGCTGGATAAGGGCCGGGTGCAGGTCGGCCGTCGCCGGTGAGGCCGAGGGGGAGGCGATCTGCCCGCCGGCTACCGAACCCGCCAGGCACGCCAGGACGACCAGGCATGGCAGAACGCTGCCCTGCATATGGGTATTCATGACGCTCCTTCCTTGGTTGGGAACGCGGGTACACACTACTGCTCGCCCCACCAATCCGTAATATACGGCGGCACCCGATCAGGTCCAAGTGCTTATTGGGGCGGGACATCGCGACGGGCGGGGGGTCGCCAACGCCGGGGCTTGGCCCTAGAATCGCCCGCGGTATCGACGTAGAGGAGGTCTGGGACCTTGGCGACCGAATGGCAGGTGACACGAGCGGGCCGGGTATGCCGCCAGTGCGAGCGGACCTTCGAGGTCGGCGAGGTGTTCCGGGCGGTTCTGTACGAGACGCGGGCCGGCTACGAGCGTGAGGATTACTGCCAGCAGTGCTCCCCGCCCGCCGACCGCGAGCCGGTGGGGACGTGGCAGGCTCAGCGGGCGGCGCCGACGACGGCGAAGACGCCCTCATTCGACCGTGAGGCCATTTACAGCTTCTTCATGCGGCTCGAAGACGAGGACCAGCCGGAGAAGGTGCAGTTCCGGTTTCTGCTGGCCCTGCTGCTGTGGCGGAAGAAGGTGCTCAAGTTCCGGGAGACGGCCGAGGCGAACGGGCGGGAGTGCTGGGTCTTCTCGGTCACTGGCGGCGATCAGACCTATCGCGTCGTCCGGCCCGAGCTGGACGAGGCGCAGCTCGAAGAGCTCAGCAGCCAGTTGGAGCAGGTTTTGGCCGGCGGAGTGGTGGACCTGGAATCCCCGGCAGCGGCCACGCCGGAGGAGTCGGTCGATGGCTAGCCGTCCGTCGAAAAAGGGGACAGGCACCTCACTTCGTGGGGGCTCCGTGCTCGTGCGCATGGTTCGGCTCGGAGCCAGTCCCCTTTTTCGACGGACTGCGCGTCGCGGCGTGTTGAGCCTGTGCGGACTGCTGTTGGTGGTGGCGGGTTGTGGGCCGAAGCGTGCGTGTGTACCGCCGAGCAATGAGCGCGTGGCGCTGGCTCGCGTGAATGACAACTTCGCGGCGCTGACTCAGCCGCTGCAATACAAGGCCCTGGTCTCGTTCAGATTTCGCGATGCCGACGGGCGGGATCGGCGGTTCATCGGTCACGAAGCGGCGTTGTTCTTCCGCGAGCCGCGTTGGCTGCGTTTTGACATTCGCTCGCTGACCGGCACGGTTGCCGGCTTTGGGGCGAATGATGAGCGGTACTGGCTGTGGATCGACCCGGAGGTGAACAAGCTGTGGTGGGGGAGCTGGGCGGTGCGGGACGCCGGCGTGCGGAGCGGGCTCGTCATCGACCCCGCCGACCTGCTGGACGCCCTGATGTTGCGGCCGCTGCCAGAGGCTCTGGCTGGCGGGCTCAACATGATGTTGCGCGTGGAGGGCGGAGATTACCGTTTGATGTACAACCGGCTCGGGCCGGACGGCCGCCTGCACGGCTGGCGTGAGATCCGCCTGGATCCGTACGAGCCGTACCTGCCGTTGGAAATCGTGGACCGCCTGCCGGACGGCCGCGTGCAGATGCGGGCGGAACTCAAGAACTATCGCCGGATTGGGGCCGACGGTCCCTACACGGCTCGCAATTACGTTGTGGTCTGGCCCGTGGATCACGCCGAGCTGCGCATGGACGTGACGCGCGCGGTGCTGCGGCCGGATCTGCCGCTCGACGCCTTCGCCTTCCCGGATGCCTGGGAGGGCGACGTGGAATGTCTGGATACGCCGACGGAAGACTGGTCTGTGCCCGGCACGCTGGAGGACGAACCCTGAACGCGACCACCGGCCAGAAACGCGGCGCCGCCGGCGCCATTCGCCTGCTGGGCATCGCCGTGGTGGCTCTCGCCGCCGGTCTCGCAGCGCCGCGGGCGGCTGCTCAGCCCACGTCGCAGCCGACAACACAGCCGACCCGCGCTGCGCATGTTGTGGCGACGGAAGGTCGCTTGTGGATGGCGTGCGTGGAGGGCGAGCAGACGTCGTTCACGTACACCGAGCCCGCCAGCACGCCGAAGGCCATCGACTCGCTGAGCGCCCGGGCGGCACTTCTGGCTTCGGCGGGGAAAGACCTGTACGCGTTCATGGAGGACGGCTCGCTCTATTGCTATGCGGACACGTGGCAGCGGGGCATCGATTTGCCGGAGAGTCGGCGGCTCGATCACGCCGTCGTCGTGAGCCGCATTCTGTACGGGATTGTGCCTTCAGCCGTTGCCGCCGGATTGTCGCCGCGCGATGCGGCGCAGTCTCAGCCGACGTCGCAGCCGTTTGAACCCGGTCGGGCTCCGCTCAGCGTTGTCCGCTGCGACAATCGCGGCTGGTCGGCGGTGGTGCCGTGCCCGGTCATCGTGCCGGCCAACACGCCGACGCCGGTGGCGCCGCGCCTGTGCTATGCGAACGGCAAGATCATGCTGTTCTGGCTGGCCCAGCCGCCGCAGCAGATCAGCTACTTCACGTATGAGCCGACCAGCCGGAGCTGGACGCCTGGGGTGACCATCGGCGTGCCGGGGTTGACGGCGTTCTGGGTGGCGGAGGTCAACCGCACGCTCACGCTGGTGGCCGCGGTGAGCCACCCGGGGAAGCCCGATCAATTGGTCGTGTACCGATTGACCGGTTCGATGGGCGGTGTCGACGACTGGCGGCCCGTGGACGTCGCGCTGTCGCCGCTGCCCGAGGGCGTCGGCGATGTGCGCCACGTCGACGCGGTCGGTTTCAATCAGCATCTTGGCGTGCTGGCGAGCACGGCGGACGGAACGGCGTGCCTGCAATGGGGACGCCTGGACGGCACGCCGGCCATGGAAACCACCGACGTTTTCGCCATCCCGGAGGCGATGCAGCAGCCGGTCACCATCTACCAGGGCGTGCGAGCCGCGGTGCTGCTGGCGATCCTGGTGTGCCTGCTGGCGTTTCGCCGGGGCAGCATCGTCACGGCGGCCAAGCTGCCGCCCGACCTGGCCATCGCGCCGGTTCTCCAGCGGCTGTTCGGCTGCGCGATTGAGCTGGTGCCGGCGTCGCTGCTGGCGGCGATGATCCTGGGCGTGGGGTGGTTTGACGCCCTGGGGCAGATGCTACGCTGGGCCTTCGAGCCGCAACTCAACGACACGGGCTTGCCCGACATGCCATACTTGCAGTGGTGGGCGCTGACAGCAGGCATCTACGTCGTGTACAGCTTCGTCATGGAGCTGGCTGTCGGTCGCACGCTGGGGAAGATGTTGATGCGGCTGGAGCTGCGGGATGAATCCGGCGCGGCGCCGGCCGTGTGGCAAGTCGTGGTGCGGAACGTCGTTCGGCTGGTGGAGGTGGCTCCACCGTTCTGGCTGCTCGGCTTCTTCATCTTGCTGACGCGGAATCGGCAGCGCGTAGGGGACATCCTGGCTCGGACCGTGGCGGTGCAACACATTTCGCCGCCGGCCGGCCCGGACGAGGACAAGCCCGCCGAGTGATGTGCCGATGGGAACCAGCGGCAGCGTGTCGGCTTCCCGTCTTGCGCGCTGTCGCCGCCGCTTGACGGATTGTCCTGGGGAGACACCGACAAGCAGGAGGTTCCCAATGTTGCCACAAGGCTGGAACGTTCGTTGCACGCTGGCTGCTGGCTGCGTCGCTGTTGGGCTGGTCGTGACGGCCGCAGCTCAGGCGAGCGGGGTGGGATCGCTCCCGGAAGTTGTCCATCGTGGCGCGGGGACGCTACGTCCGGAAACGTCGCCGGATGCCAGTCGGCCACAGGGCTACGAGGGGTACCAGGTTGTCGAGGTGCTCATTGAGACGGAGCGGGAACTGGAGGCGCTGCGCGGCCTGCTGAACGCCGGGCGGGAGTTCGAGCTGTGGTCTGAAGTGCTGATGCCCGGGCGGATGAAGGTCCGGGTGGCGCCGGCGGGCCAGGACGCATTCGCCGCCAGCGGCCTGCGCAGCGAGGTCGTCGTCGCCGATCTTCAGGAGTACCTCGACGAGCGCTTCGGCGGCGACCGTGGCGGCGATTTCTTCTCGACGCTGCGCACGTACGCCGAGCACGAGCAGTTCATCGACGAGTTGGTCGCGCAGTACCCAACGCTCACGGAGAAGTTCTCGCTGGGTACGTCCGTCGAGGGCCGGCCGATGTGGGCTTTGCACATCAAGGGCTCGGGCACGGACAAGCCCGGCGTGATGTTCCACGGCAGTCAACACGGCAACGAGCAGGCCGGAGCTTCCGTCGTCGCTTACCTGGCGAGCCACCTGCTCAGCAACTACGGGACGGACGACGAGCTGACCTGGCTCGTCGATCACGTCGATTGGTACCTGCTGCCCATCATGAACCCGGACGGCTATGTCGCTTTCCGGCGGCGGAACTCCAACAACATCGACCTGAACCGCAACTGGGGCGGGCCGGGCAGCGGCCAGGACGCCACGGGTGGCTACTACCCCTTCTCCGAGCCGGAGACGGCGGCGATGCGTGACTTCTTCCTGAGCCACGCTGACGTCCGCGTGCATGTTGACGTGCACGGGTACGTTAACTGGATCATGTGGCCGTGGGGACACTCGCCGGAGCTCTGCCCCCGCCACTATTCGTTCGCTCCGCTTGGCCGGGAGATCCACGATCGACTGCTGGCCTCGGGTGGAGGTGAGTACGATTGGGGGCCCGGCTACGTCGTCAGCTACTGGGTCAGCGGCGGGTCGATGGACTACTCGTACGGCGTGCTCGGCCTCTGGTCGTTCACCTTTGAGGTCATCGACGACGACATGCCCGAGACCTGCGAGGAGTTCCTCTCCAGTCTCCTCTTCCTCGGCGGGTGGATCGCCGACTGCAACGAGAACGGCGTGCCGGACGTGGAGGAGATCGCCGCCGGCACGTCGCTCGATGTCAACAGCAACCAGGTACCCGACGAGTGCGAGTCCGACTGCAACGACAACGGTGTGCCGGATGAATGGGAACTGGCCACGGGGGCGGTCGGTGACTGCAACGGCAACGCCTACCCCGACGATTGCGACGTCGCCGACGGTCTCGGTACCGACGTGAACGGAGACGGCCTGCTGGACGATTGCGTGCTCTGCGAGGCCGGTGCCGCGCCTCGCGTTCTTGTTCCTGGCGGCGCCGCCCAGCAGCAGGCCGGCTGTGCGGTGGGCGTATCGGGCACGACGGCGGTGATCGGCGCTTTCGGCGACGCTGACCTGGGCTTCTTCACCGGCGCGGTGCACGTGTGCGAGTGGGACGGCGCGACCTGGGTCCCACAGGATGAACTGCACGCCGCGGATGCCACGGTCTTCGCCTCGTTCGGTTGGTCCGTGGCGATCAGCGGCAATGTGCTCGTGGTCGGTGCCGAGAAGGAGGCGGAAAACGGCACGCTCGCGGGAGCGGCCTACGTGTTTCGGCGGTCGGGCGGTTCATGGCAGCAGGAGGCGAAGCTCCTGGCCGCGGACGGGGTGACGGGTGATCACTTCGGTTGCAGCGTTGGGTGCTCAGCGAACTTGGTAGCCGTCGGGGCGTGGGGGGATGATGATCTCGGCAGCACGTCCGGGGCGGTCTACGTCTTCGCTCGTCAGGGTGGGAGCTGGGTGCAGGTGGCCAAGCTGACGGAACCGGAAGGAGATGCGGACTACCGGTTCGGCGAATCGGTGGCCGTATGCGGCGATACGATCGTCGTCGGGGCCAGTAGTAGCGATGCGCAGGGAGAGAGCTCCGGCGCTGCGTACGTGTACGTCTGTGATGGGCTGGCCTGCCAGCCGCAGGGTCAGTTGCTCCCCGCTAACGGCGGAGCGGGTCACGCTCTTGGCACGTCGATAGCCGTGAGCGGTGACACGGTCGTCGTCGGCGCGCTGGGCTACCTGGATCCGTGGCACGAGGGTGCTGCTCACGTCTTTCACCGTGACGGGGCGCAGTGGTCCGAACAAGCTACGTTGCTGATGACGGACCCTGCCTACGTGGGCGGCCTTGGGCAAGCGGTGAGCATCGCCGGGAATCCGGCTCAACAAATACTGGTCGGCGCCGATGGCGCCGCCTACCTCTACCGCCAGACGGGAGACGGCTGGTACAACACGGGGCGTTTCGCTCCCGCGGATGTGGCCAGCACCGACCAATTCGGCACTGCGGTGGCGCTCTCCGGCGTGGCCGCGCTGGTCGGGGCGCCCGGGGACGACACACTGGGGCAGGCCGCCGGGGCTGTGCGCGTTTTCCAGGGCGTCGGCGACTGCAACGAGAGCGGCCTGCCGGACGCGTGTGACCTGGCTGCCGGGACCAGCGTGGACGCCAACGGCAACGGCGTGCCGGACGAGTGCGAGTGGTCGCTGGGCGACCTGAACTGCGATGGCGAGGTCAATACCAGCGACGTGCGGCCGTTCGTGCTGGCGGTCGCCGCGCCGCAGACCTACGCCGTCAGCTACCCCTACTGCCACCGGGAACTGGCGGACTGCAACGGCGACGGCATAGTGAACAACTTCGACATTGCGTCCTTCGCCGCGCTGCTGGCGGAGCGGTAGCCGCGGGGAGCGCAGGCCGGCCGCTTGACCGGACGTGCGACGGCGGGTAATGGTGACCGAAGATCGTGCAGATAGCTTCAGCCGCGGCGCTGCAGGTCGCGGTTCTGTCACTGCGCTCCGGTTGCCGACGTTGCCGGTCGATGCCCGCACGGCGAGCCGGTTGCGCTGCCTCCTGCTCATGGGAGACCGCCGGTGAACATCCGCGATTTCATGCAGAAGCACTACAGGCACTTCAATGCGGCGACCGTCGTCGCGGCGGCGGAGGCCTACGAACAGCACCTCGCTCAGGGTGGGCGGATGATGGTCACGCTCGCCGGCGCCATGAGCACCGCCGAACTTGGCTTGTCGCTGGCGGAAATGATCCGTCAGGACAAGGTGCACGCCGTCACGTGTACCGGGGCCAACCTCGAAGAGGACGTCTTCAACCTCGTCGCCCACGATCACTACGTCCGCATTCCGGAGTGGCGCGACCTGAATCCGCAGGACGAGCAGGAGCTGCTCGATCGCCATCTCAACCGGGTGACCGATACGTGCATTCCGGAGGAGGAGGCCATCCGCCGGATCGAGCACGTTTTGCTGGAAGAGTGGGTCAAGGTGGCGAAGGCCGGGCAGCGGCTGTTCCCGCACGAGTTCTTGTACGGACTGCTGCTGAGTGACAAGCTGAAGTCATCGTACCAGATCGACCCGCGGGATTCGTGGCTGCTGGCCGCGGCCGAGCGCAACCTGCCCATCTTCGTGCCTGGGTGGGAAGACTCGACGCTGGGTAACGTTTTCGCCGCCCGCGTCATCGACGGGGCAATCGAAACGCCGCTCGCGGTCAGGACCGGCATCGAGTACATGCTCGGGCTCTCCCGGTGGTACGAGACGACGTCGGCCAAGGCCTCGATCGGCTTCTTCCAGATTGGCGGCGGCATCGCCGGCGACTTTCCGATCTGTGTTGTGCCCATGCTGCGGCAGGACCTGTGCAAGGATGTCCCGCTGTGGGGTTACTTCTGCCAGATCAGCGACAGCACGACGAGCTACGGTTCGTACAGCGGGGCGATCCCGAACGAGAAGATCACCTGGGAGAAGCTCAGCCCGGATTCGCCGCGCTTCGTGATCGAGTCGGACGCGACGATCGTGGCGCCGCTCATCTTCGGCTATCTGCTGAAATGGTGAGGGGCGTCCGCGGGGGCCGCGACCTCGGCGTGAGACTGGGCGTGGTTCTGCTCGCCCTGGTCGCTGGCGGCTGTGCGGGGCGGCACCACCACCATCACTGCCGCGCTAGCCACGATGACGTCCCCGCCGCCTTCTTCAAGAGCTCGATCCTCGTCCCGGGACGCGATCTGGTTACGGCAGACCCGCTGTGGCGGCTCATGTTCGGCGGGGAGGCTCGTGACGACGGGACCGACGGCTCTCCGTTTCACGTGGTTCGTACGCCCGAAAAGCTTCTGCCGCAGCGCGTCGCCCTGGGGGCGTGCACCGCTCCGCCGCCGGAATTGCCCCTGAAGATCCTCAAGCCGAAGAAGGGCGGGGCGACGCCGGGGTTCATTGGCGAGGATGCCGGCGGGCGGAAATTCCTCGTCAAGCTCGACCATCCGGATTACCCGGAGTTGGGCTCGACCGCCGAAGTCGTCGGCTCGCGCCTGCTGTGGGCGCTGGGCTATCACGTTCCGCCGGTGTACCTCGTGCAGATCAGCGGCACCGGCGATCCGCGTTTCGACGGGCAGCGGGCGACGGCCACGTTGTTCATCGAAGATGCCCGCGGACACTTCCATTTCGACTGGTTCCGCGACCGCCGGGAGGTGCGCGGGTTGCGTTTGGCGTGCGCGTGGCTGAACGACACGGACCGCGTCGGCCCGAACACGCTCGTCACCGTGACCGACGACGTGGTTCAATACTACCTCATCGATTTCAACTCGTGCCTCGGTTCGTGGCAGGGCCGGCCGAAGGAGGTGTGGCGCGGCTGGCGGCACCAGGGGCATGTCGGCTGGTGGCTCGCCGGTGTGGTGACGCTCGGTCTCGTTCATCCGGAGCCAGACCCCACCCAGCCGATCGTCTCGGCCGCCATCGGTCGGTTCACCGCCGACGGGTTCGATGCGCGGCGCTGGCGTCCGCAGTGGCACAACGGCGCGTTCAAGCGGATGACGGCGAAGGATGCGCGCTGGCTGACGGCGCAGCTCGCCCGCCTGGACCGCCCGCAGATCGAGGCCGCTGTCGCCGCCGCGGAGCTGAGCGATCCGCGAGATGCGGCGTACCTCGTACAGACGCTGCTTCGGCGGCGAGACATCATCTTGCAGACGTTCGGCGATGGGACCGACGCGCCGCCGACGAGGTAGCTACTTTCGGCGGGAGGGGGGCTTGCTGATGAAGGGGTTGTCGGCGACGAGGAAGCGGAGCGGCAGATCCTGCGCGACGCTGATGCCGACACGCGGGACCGCGATAATCTCGGGATCTGCCCATTCGTCATCGCCGGCGTCGGCGATCCAGAGCGTTTGCCCGAGCGTGAGGTCCCAACCGTCGAGACCGCGGTCGATGTTCAGCGCCTCACAGAGCCGGCCGGGTCCGCGGGCGAGATCGCGCACGCGGTCGATGCCGCGCGACTCCGCCATGCGCTCCATACCAGAAAGCGGCTCCACGGCGCGAATCAGCACGGCACTGGCGACGTCTGTTGCCTCCGTGACCGCATTCAGACAGAACCGCGTGTGTATGGTGTAGACATACGCATGGCCGGGCGGGCCGAACATGGCGGCGTTCCGCCGAGTGCGACCGCGGTAAGAGTGACTGGCGGGGTCGTGCTGGGCGAGATAGGCTTCGGCTTCGACGATTCGTCCGATAAGCACGTCGTCGCCGACGGTTCGGATCAGGCGTTTGCCCAGCAGCGCGCGGGCTACGGTGGCGGGGTCGCGGGCGTAGAACGTGCGGGGTAGGGGGGCCATTGGGCGCGGTGCCGCTCTGCCGGCTCGACGGGCCACGTCGGCGGAGCTAGGTCAGGTTTTCGGGGTTCAGTGGCGCCAGGTCGTCGGTCACGAAGCGGCCGTCCTTGCGGATCAGCTTGCCGTCGAGGTGGATCTCGCCGCCGCCGTACTCGGGCGTTTGAATGAGCACGATGTCCCAATGGACCTCGCTCTTGTTGCCGTTGGGGCACTCATCGTACGAGCCGCCGGGGGTGAAGTGGATGCTGCCGGCGATCTTCTCGTCGAAGAGGGTGTCCTTCATGGCCCGGGTGATGTAGGGGTTCACGCCGAAAGCGAACTCGCCGACGTAACGGGCGCCGTCGTCGGTATCGAGGACCTCGTTAAGCTTGTCGGTGTGGTTGCTGGTGGCTTCGATGATCCGGCCGTTGCGGAAGACGAAGCGGATGTTCTCGTGGGTGGTGCCGCGGTAGACGGTCGGCGTGTTGTAGTGCATGACGCCGTTGATGCTCTCGCGGATCGGGGCGGTGAAGACCTCGCCGTCGGGGATGTTCTGCCGGCCGGCGCAGGTGATGGCGGGCAGGCCCTTGATGGAGAAAGTGAGGTCGGTGTCGGAGGGGCCCTTGATGCGGACCTGGTCGGTGGCTTCGAGACGGGCCTTGAGGGGCAGCATGGCCTTGCCCATCCTGCTGTAGTCCAGCGTGCAGACGTTGAAGTAGAAGTTCTCGAAGGCCTCGGTGGACATGTCGGCCAGTTGGGCCATGCTCGGGCCGGGCCAGCGGATGACGACCCACCGGGTGTGCGGGACGCGCACCTCGAGGTGGGCCCGCTTCCACACGGTCGATTCGTAGAGCTTCTGCTGCTCGGCGGTCACGTCGGAGAGCTCGGCCACGTTCGAGCTGCCGCGGGCGCCGATGTAGCACTGCACGCCGCGCATCTGCAAGGCCTCGACATCGGCCAGCAGGTCCCAGCTCTCGCGCGTGCCGAACTGCATCTGGGCCCGGCTGATCGGGCTGCTCTTGAGCATGATGAGTGGGTGAGCCCCGATCTCCCGGCAGGCGCGGGCGCACTCGACGGCGAACTCGTTCGGGACGTCGATGGCCTCGATGAGAACCTTGTCGCCGGCCTTGCCTGCAACCGAATATTGAACAAGCGAGCGGGCCAGCGTGGTGATACGTGGATCAAGCATGGTGTCCTCCTATCGGCACTAGAAACACATAGCTCACCATTTCCGACGGCCGCTGTCAATGCGGCGGTGCCCGAGACCGCCGGAGAGCTTGACGGCGCCCCCTCGCGCTCCTACGATCGATGACTGGAGAAGGTCTGCACATACGCGGAGCGGTGGTTATGGGGCTATGTGAACGGTGTCAAAAGGCGCAGGCGACGTTTCACCTGACGAACATCGATCCGTCGGGCACGAAGCAGGAGCGGCACCTCTGTGAACGCTGCGCAGTCGAGGAGGGGCTCATCCAGGTCCCCAACACCGTCATGAACATCGAGGACGTCCTGCAAACCGTGGTCAGCAAGGGCAAGAGCAGTACCTCCGCCCTGGCGGACCTGGTGTGCGAGGAGTGCGGCATCAGCTACGTCGAGTTCCGCAACCACGGCCTGCTCGGCTGTCCGGCGGACTACGACGCCTTTGAGAGCCAGCTCAAGCGCCTGCTCGAACGGGCGCACGACGGCGGGACGCATCACGTGGGCAAGGTGCCCAAGGGGGCCGGGGAGGTGCGAACGTCCCAGCAGGATCTGCACCGGCTCAAGCGCCTGCTGAACGAGGCGGTCGCCGCCGAGGACTACGAGCGGGCCGCCACGTTGCGCGATCAGATCCGCGAACTGGAGGAGGCATGAGCTCGTTTGACGAGGTTGTCCGTCAGGCGGGCGAGTGGCTGCGCGGCGACGGTCCGCTGAGCGAAATCGTCATCTCGACGCGCATTCGCTTGGCCCGCAATCTGAGCGGCTACCGTTTTCTCTCCCGGGCCGACGAGGCGACCCGCCGGGAGATCGCCGAGACCGTCCAGCGGGCGGTGCACCGTAGCCGGGCGCTGCAGGACCTCATTCATCTCGACGTCGAGCAGCTCGACGAGCTCGACCGCAACCTGCTGGTCGAGCGTCACCTGATCAGCCGGCAGCACGCCGAGAGCAGCGGGGCCCGGCGGATCGCCTTCAATACGGCCGAGTCGGCGGCGCTGATGATCAACGAGGAGGACCACCTCCGCACGCAGGTCATGCGCAGCGGGTTGCGGCTCGACGAGGCGTGGGAGCAGATCAACTCGCTCGACGACGCCCTCGAAGAGCACCTCGATTTCGCGTTTCACCCGCGGTACGGCTACCTGACCGCCTGTCCGACGAACGTGGGGACGGGCATTCGCGTGTCGGTGATGCTGCACCTGCCGGCGTTGCGCCTGACGAACGAGCTCGAGAAGGTCGTCCAGGCGGCCCGCGACATGAAGCTCGCGGTCCGCGGGCTGCACGGCGAGGGGACCGAGGCCCTCGGCGACCTGTTCCAGATTTCCAACCAGATCACGCTCGGTCGGTCTGAGGCGGAGATCATCGACCTGTTCCGCGGCGTGGTCATGCCGCGCATCGTGGAGTACGAAAAAGCCGCCCGCCGGAGCCTGCTGAAGAATCGGCTGCACGCGCTGGACGACAAGGTCTGGCGTGCGCTCGGGGCGTTACAGAACGCCCGGTTGATTAGTTCGAGCGAGGCGATGCAGTATTTGTCGCACGTGCGTATGGGCGTCCACACCGGCCGGCTGAAGTCGATCGAGCTGAAGACGCTGAACGAATTGCTGCTGCACACCCAGCCGGCCCACCTGCAAAAACTCGAAGGCCGCCGACTGAGCGGCGAACAACGCAGCATCGCCCGGGCGAATTTGATTCGGGCGCGGTTGTGTAGTAACTAGAGAGTGAGGTGTGTTTCTTGCGCACGCGACGGCAGCGTTCAGTTTGGCACAGGAATGCTGTCGCTCGAGAATGACTGATTCTCATACCTCCGCCGCTCAGTTGTGCTTCATACGCTAGCGCTCGTCACCAGCCAGTCAATTGCATCTGCGATCTGGCTACGCTGGTCCTGATTCAGCCTATCCATCGCCTCCCCCGCACGCACGCGCTGGCCAAACTGCCTCAGTGCGCTTGACTCGTATTGGCCGCGCAGGTCAACATGTAGGCGGTCGGACTCCAGCTTTATGGTGTCCAGCGGAGCGACCGCCCCTGGGCGTTGCGCGTATTGTGCAACACACTCAAACCACACCGCGAGCAGCTCATGTGACTTCGGCAATGGTCTGTGGTCGCTTCTGAACGGCTCACGATATCGCATAACCTCTGTAGCACATTCCGTGCACTTGTCTAGCAGAAGGTAAGCTTCTGCTAGGTTTAGTCTGTCGACGCAGTATCTGGAACACGTAGGTGATTCCAGAGCTTGCCTGTAATACTCTATGGCGTCCTGTATGTCTGTCTCTGTCACGCTCTCCTGCATCATTGCCGCGGCGCCGTAGAAATGCGGCGCCTCCCATGCATCGCCACGCAGTTCCTTTAGTTTTGTGGCGATCGTGCGCAACTCCTCGGCATCGGACATGAAGAAGACCGCATGGGCTTGAGCCGTATATGCGGCGTAGAGCATTTCACTTGTGGCTGATTCAAAATCGCCGTGCACCGAGAGCAACGGACTGTCCTTGCCGTGGTAGACCTGTTCAGTTGCGCGGAGGGCGCGAATTCTGGTCAGTTCCGTGTTGAGTAGTTCGGATGCTCTTCTCGCGTATTCCTCTGCCTCGGCGAAGCGTTGCCGCAGAGTTGTCTGATACGACAGAGTCAATAGGGCCTCCGCCTTCTGAAGAGTGACAAGCAAGTGAGAGAACACCTCCCCTGTGCTACCAAGAACAGCTTGGATTGACTCTGTTCGCTCGATCCCCCGTCGCAATTCTACGAGGCCATACTGGCCGTAGAGCTGCCCTAGGCCGATTGCAGCCACCAGTAGCGTACACAGCGTACACATCACCGCAACATACTTCTCCATGTTCATGATCGCGCCTCCACACGCTGGGGCCGATACTGCGCAACAGTCGTCGCTCGGCAACGCTGCCGAGCATATTCGATGTCATCATACACGGTGTTTGCAGTTGGATGCAAGAACTGTGTACGCCATCGGAATGCTAAGTCGTGTGAAGCGTTGTAACTCGTGCGAAGACAGTCAGTTGCGAGCCGTTGTCGCGGTTCACGGGGCGGGCCGCGAACAACGTTCGACGAGTATGCGAATAGACGGATCGGGTGCAGGTCTTCGTGCTAGTGTACGTGCAAGGGGACTATTGGAGCGACTTGACATCACCGCCACAGGTGACACGCTAGACGGGAACCGGGTTTGCAGGGGCGGATCAGAATCGGTGCGGAGGCCCTTCGGCACGCTCAGGGCAGCCTTCTCCATGGTGCGAACGTGACGATGACGCGCGAGGCTGCGGCCGTCCTGGACGATACCGGGTGCCTACGGTGCGGTGTGAATCGCATGCGGCTTTGCAGATGGTGGATCAGACCGATACATGCTGTTCATGTCAAGGGAAGCTGTGTGAGTTCGCTGTGCCCGCGCCGGTAAGCTAGCTGGTCGGCATTAGGTACGTGGGGTTACTGGAGCAACAGATCCCGCAGCCGCGCTTGGGTTTCTGAGGGGACGCCGAGGTCGGTGAGGAAGGGTTCGATGCCGCCGGCGGAGTCGATGGCGTTTAGGAGGGTCTCCATCGCGGGGAGGTTGCCGGGGGTGTTGACTTGTTCGGAAAGGCGGAAATCGGCGATGATCGTGGCGCGATCCACGCCGAGAAGTGACAGAAGCAGCGCGGTCATGACGCCGGTGCGGTCGGTTCCCGCCGCACAGTGGTAGAGAAGGGGCAATTTCTCATCGTCGGCCAGCAGGCGGAAGGTGTCGCGGAAGGCGTCGGCGTTGTCGCGCAAGCCGAGGAGGTACCGCTCCTCCGGCGGGCCTTCCTTGCGGAAGCTCACGGGGTAGCCGTGCACGCCGGCGACTTGGTGGATACAGAACACATCGCCGTTGTACAGCGGCAGCGGCGACAGGCGGTTGCGGTAGTCTACAACCGTCCTGATGCCAAGCTGGCGGAACATGCCGCAGCCGGTGTCGGTGACGTGCGACAGCGTGCCCGAACGGTAGACGGTGTGCCGTTTGACGGTGCGGTTGTCGCGGGTCGGGTAGCCGCCGATGTCGCGCGTGTTCTGCGCCCCATCGATGAAGATCCAGCGGCCGGGCTCGGCGTCCGCCGGCGGCGGCGTGACGTCGGCGGGTCGGCCCTGGCGATACAACCCGAGGCCGACGACGAAGCCGGGTACACCGAGGAGCAACACCGCGAGAATCCAGCGGGCCCGGCGGCGGCGGCGCAATTTCGCGAGGGCAGGCGCAGCGGCAGCGGATGGCTCGACGGGCGGCCCAGCTTCAGCCGGCGACGGATTGGTCGGCGAGTCGGCGTTCATCATCGGGGCAGCATACCGGACCGGTTGGCGATGGGGTATGCGTCGCGCGATAGACTGCGCCAGGATTCGCCGGTCAGCGACAGGCGCCGCCAGAATTCGCCAGTCGGCGAGAGAGGCCACCAGGATCTGCCAATGGGCGTGACAGGTCGCCACCGGCGAACCGCCCGTCTTGCCGCGGCACGGGAAAACGGCGACGCTACGCGGAGTACAGTCCGGAGGACCGCCGTGAGAATCTCCCGCCGCCGACCGTTGTTGCCCGTTGCGTTTGCTGCGGCGTTCGCTGCCGTCCTGTGCCCGCCTGCGGTACACGGCGGCCGGCACCCGTGCCTGCTGATTTCGGCGGACGATTTGCCGCAGTTGCGGGCGGCGTGTGGCGTGGCCGCGGCTCCGGCCGATTCCGCCGCCGAGTCGCAGCCCGCTTTGCGAGCCGGTCATCGGGCCAGCGAGTTCAACGCCCTGCGTGAGTACTTCGCCCGGCGGGCCGACGTGGGCCTGCTGCCCGGCGAGATCAGCGCGGCGGCGTTCCTTCACCTCGTCGCCGCCGAGAACGGGCTCGAACAACGCCGACTCGACCTGATTAATGAGGCACTTCGCGAGCCGCTGTGGGTGGGTCCGGACCCGTTCGAGCTCATGCTCGCCGTCGACTGGTGCTGGGACGCACTCGATCCCGAGGCGCGGCGCGACTTCCTGCTCGCCGTCCGCGATGCGGCCAGTCCGTTCACGCCGGCGGACAGCCCGTTCGACCATCGGGCGTTCGCCGCCAAGCTGCTGGGCGTGGCCGCGGCCGTCGCGATCGACGAGCACGACGAGCCGGCACCGAGCTGGGCGGAATGGCGGCAACCGGTGCTCGACGCTGCCCGCGAGTACTTCCGCAAGACGCTGCCGACGGTGATCGCGTGGCGTGGCCTGACGCCGACGAGCCCGTCAGCCGGCCCGTGGGAGGAGCGCGACGTGGTACTGGCGCTCGAACTCGCGGGCGCGGTGCTGTCGAGCGACGTCTGGAGCGGGCAGCGCAACGGCGTCGGCCGCTGGCTCGAACATTACGTGTACGCGTCGTTCTCGCATCCGGCTCTGCAACACCATTTCATCCGGGATGACGGGCAGCTCGCCCCGCTCTCGCCGGCGTGTGATTGGGCGGAGATGCTGCCGGTCACCGCCCACCTGATCGCCGCCCGGACGCACGATCCAGCGGCGGTGTTCATCGCCCGGCGGGTCGAGCAGCGGCTGCGTGGTCCGACCGCCGACCCGTTGGCCCAACCGTGGCAATGGGTGCCGATCGCGCTGGAGACGCGTGGCCTGGCCGGGTGCGATTTCAGCCGGCTGCCGACGGCTCGCAATCTCGGTGGGGCGGTGGTGTTCCGCGGGCCGGCGACGGCGACCGAGACCGGTATCTGGATCGAGGCGGCGCAGCCGTTCCTCCGCCGACGGCAGCACTTCGACGCGGGTCACTTCCTGCTGTACAGCGATGGACAGCTCCTGGTCGGTGCCGGCGACGACGTCGTGTACGAGGCCGTGCAGGTGAAGCAGGGGGCCCAGCATCTCGGCGACGGGCGCGATCCGTTCGACTTCGACCAGTATTTCACCGCCACGATCGCCCACAACTGCCTGCTGCTGTGGGATCCGTTGCGCGCCCCGCGCTGGCACGGGAACCGGTACGAGGCCATTGGCGGTCAGCGGCTCATCGAGGATACGTGCACCGACTTCACGACGCCGCTTGCGGAGAATGAGCGGCTTACCGGGCGGCAGGTCGCCTACGGTCAGCACGACGGGCACGCGTACGTGGCGCTTAACCTTCAGTCGGCGTACGAGGCCCGCAGCGTCTCGGCGTACACGCGCGAGTTCGTTTTCCTCGCCGGCCGGACGCTGGTGGTGATCGATCGGCTGCACACGCGCAGTCTGCGTTGTCAGCCGATCTCGGTGGTCACGCTGCCGGCGTGCCCGTTGCCGGACGGCCAGCCGCTGACGCAGTGCAAGCTGCTCACCGATGATGAGCAGCAGGACCGCGGCATCTGGCAGTGCGACCAGGCGCAGTGGTTCCAGTGGTCCGACGCCGACGGGACGCTGCGAGTCTTCCCGCTGTTGCCCGAGCCGCGGCGGGTGCATGTGTGCGGCGGGCCAGCGGAGAAGTCGGTGGTCAGCGACGGGCCGCACGCCGGCCGGCTGTACGTCGGTGGCAGCGCGACGGGGTTTGAGCGGCTGGTTCGGCCCGCCGGTCATGCCAAGCCGGCCAACGCGTGGTATGAGCTGGGTCGGCCGACAGTGCTCGGGCCGGCGGTGGGGGCGGTGCCGCTGTGGGGTCGGCTGGAGATCGAGCCGCTCGACGAGCAGAGTGACCACGTCTTCATCACCGTGTACACGGTCGAGTCCGCCCGGCAGCAGCGCACGCCGACCGCGGAGCTTAAACGCGAGCAGGACGAACTGCGCATCAACATCGACAACGGCGAAACGCGCACGACGCTCTGGCTGCGGGCGGACACGTCCGTCGGCGGGCGCGTGCTGCGCGACGCTCCGGGCGCCACGACGTGGACGCTGCCGAAGACGGTGGAAGCCGACACGGCGTTGCCGACGGATTGAGGCGCGCGTCCCAGAATCTCAGCACTGCGCGCCCCCAGCGCTGGACACGCATTACCCACATCTGTCACGCCGGCGCAGCGACGGCGTGGGGGAAACGCATGTAAGTCATTTCGCAGAAATCAATTGCGCGACGCATCCTTCCCGGTGGCGCCGCTGGCACGAGCCTTGCACTTCATGCCCAGTGGATCGATCAGCCTTTGGGAGCCTGGCAGATACGATCCGAGGGCCGAGGGCCGAGGGCCGGGGTCCGCGTAATGGACCCCCTGACATGGCGTCCGCTCTTTTGGAGGGGCGGAGGCCCGAGTTCGCCGGGGACCTCGTCGGCTTCAATGGAGATCGGAGCCCGGCAGTTGCCGATTGAGGTCCCCGGCTCTCTATTCCCCTCGCTACGGTGTGGCGACCGGTTGACCGACTCGGGGCGACCTCGCAGAATGCCCGCGTGTTCCGACGGGTTTCTGCCGGGCGGCGCTCCGGGGTGGGTGCGGTCCGGCCACGGCAGGTGACCGGCGAGTGGATAGGTCGATGGCCTACGTGCGTCTGCTGCGGCCCACCCAGTGGTCCAAGAACGTCTTTCTGTTCGCCGGGTTGGTCTTCGGCCACAAGCTGATGGAGCTGCACGCGGTGCTGCTGGCACTGCTGGCCTTCGTCTGCTTTTCCCTCCTGAGCAGCACCGTCTACATCATCAACGACATCCGCGACCGGAACGAGGACCGGCTGCACCCGCGCAAGTGCCGGCGGCCGGTGGCCAGCGGTGAGGTGAGTGTCGGCGCGGCGGGGACGCTGGCGGCCGGGTTGCTCGTGGCGGGTGTGGGCGGAAGCTTCGCGCTCAGCCCGGGGCTGTGCGTGGTGGGGCTGGCCTACCTCGTGCTCCAGATGGCGTACACGTTTGCCCTGAAGCACGTGGTGCTGCTGGACATCATCTGCGTCGGGCTCGGGTTCGTGCTACGGGCGGTGGCGGGAGCGGTCGCGGTCGACGTGGAGATCTCGCACTGGCTGGTGATCTGCACGTTCACACTCTGTTTGTTCATGGGCTTCAGCAAGCGACGCTGCGAGCTGATTACGCTGACCGAGAACAACGGCGGCGACGCCGGCCGCCATCGGCGGACGCTGGCCAGCTATACGCCGGACATGCTGAACCACTTCACGACATTGACCGCGGGGATCGCGGTAGTGACTTTCATGCTGTACGCGACGGACGATCGCACGGTGCGGGAGTTTCAGTCGTACTACCTGGTCTACACGCTGCCTATCGTCGTGTACGCGATCTTCCGTTTTGCCTACCTGGTCGAGCATGGGCGGGTGGACGGCCCGACGGACGTGATGGTGCGCGACCGCCCGTTCCAGGCGGCGCTGCTGCTCTGGACGATCGCGGCGATTCTCGTCGTCTATCGCGGACAAGAGCTCAAAGCGTGGATCACCCAGTTGTTGCAGCAGCCCCCGCCGTAGGACCCAGCGGGGCGATGTCGGCGGCGAAGTCCTGGGCGGCGGCGCGGATGCAGGCCACCCAGTCGTCGCCGCAGCGCTGCTGGTAGCTCACCTGCTCGTAAGCGTAGATCACTGAACGTGACGCGTTGACGACTGCTCCGCCGCCGTCGGCCCGGAAGCAGGGGCGGCAGGATTCTGCGCCGGCGCCCTGGGCGCCGTACCCCGGGACGAGCCAGGGCGTGTGCGGGAGCCGGGCGCGCAGTGCCGCCGTGCTGGCCGGGTCTTTCGGAGCCACCACCGCCCCGACGCACGACAGACCGCACTCGCCGATCAGGTTCGCCGCCGACCCCCAGCGATGAACGAGGTCGGCCATGTGCTCGTAGAGCCGCCGATCCGGGCAGAATTCGTGGATGACGTCGGCACCGGGATCCGACGGCCGCACGAGGACGTACAGACCGCGGCCCGCCTCGCGCGCCGCTTCGGCGAAGGCCCGCACGGCGCTTTCGCCGAGGTAGCCGGCGACGGTCACCGCGTCGGGCATGCGTTCGTCGCCGGCGTCGGTGAAGCGCGGCGTGGCCAGATGCCCGCGCGCATACAGCCGGGCCGTCGAGCCGATGTCCCCGCGTTTCACGTCGCCGATGACCAGCAGGCCGTGTTCGTGGGCGGCGGCGATCAGCCGATAGTAAGCACCGACGCCCGCCTCATGCAGGACCTCGAAGAACGCGGAGTTGATCTTGACCGCCGGCACGATCCCGGCGACCGCGCCGAGCACCTCATGCCCAAAGGTCTCCAGCGCGCTCGCGGCGCCGGCGAGGGTCGGCTCATCAGGCTGAAGGGCGGCGGGCAGACGCTCCAGCACGGGGTCGATTCCCACCACGGCCGGCGCACCGCAACGGCGCCCAGCTTCCGCCAGTCTATCCGCGTAATGAACGGGCATGACACATCCCCTGCATGAAGCAGCTACGGCGGGCGGCTCGTCCCGTCGAATGTCTTCTGCTGGCCGCCCCGCCCCGCCGGCGCCTGGTCGAGAGCCAGGCGCGATCGAGCCGGGCCAGCACTTCTTTCCGGTACTCCTCCGGACGCACGTACCGGAGTGTGGCATGCCCAGGCCGCAGGCGCGGGCATGAATAGCTGTCTGTGTCGCCGCACGATCCATGTGCGGGAACCCCGTGGTTCGCTTCGCGGTCCGGCCCGGCGATCACTTCGCCGAGAGCCAGTTGCGATCGAGCCAGGCGAGCACTTCCTGTTCGTGTCCTTCCGGACGGACGTTCCGGAAGATCTCGGCGATGCGTCCCGCTTCATCGATGATGAACGTCGTCCGCAGCAGGCCCTCGCTCTTCCCGCCGGGGCGGGACTTCATGCCCCAGGCACCGTAGCGCGCGGCCACGGCGTGGTTCTCGTCGGCCAGCAGGGGGAAGGTAAGGCTGTATTTGTGGGCGAAGCGCTCGTGCGACGCCGGCGAGTCGGGCGAAATGCCGAGCACGGCCGCGTGGCGATCATCGAAGCCGCTCAGCGCATCGCGGAAGCCGCAGGCCTCGCGCGTGCAGCCGGGCGTGTTGTCACGGGGGTAGAAGTACAGGACGACCTTGCGCCCGCGGTAGTCGCGCAGGGCACGCTGCCGGCCCTGCTCGTCCGGCAGCTCAAAATCGGGGGCCGGCTGGCCGACCGCCACACCGCCTTGCGCCGCAGGCGGCGGCTGGGCCAGTGGCCCCCGCGAACAGTCTTCCTCGTCGTCCTCCTCGCCTTCCTCTTCCTCGTCGTCGCCGAAGGCCTCGTCATCCAGATCGGCGTCGACGTCGTCAGGTTCGGTGCGGACGCTCTCGGTGTCGTAGAAGGGACGATCGCGCTCGTGGTCCTCGTAGTACGGCCCTTCGACATCCGGCCGGGCCGTGCCGGGCATGTCGTCCGGCTCGAAGAAGCGCGGCCCGCGATCCTCCATGTCCATCGGCTCGGGCCGAACCGGCGGCGGCGGCGTGGGTTCCACGTCGATCACCGGGGCGGGCGTCGTGACGGGTTCTTCGATCTGCGGGGCAACCGGCGGCGGACGCTTGGCAGGTCGCCGAGTGACGGCCGGACGCTTGGCCGGGGCCTTGGCGGCGCGCTTCGGTGCGGCCTTGGCCGCGGGCTTCTTCGCGACGGCCTTGCGCTTGGTGACCTTCCTGGTCACTTTCTTCGCGGCCTTTTTGGTGGCCTTCTTCGCAGTCTTCCTGGCAGCCTTCTTCACGGCCTTCTTGGCGGTTTTCTTCGTGGTCTTCTTGACCGCCTTCTTGACGCGCTTGGCAGCCGTTTTCTTAACGGCCTTCTTCACGCTGCGCTTGACGGTCTTCTTGGCGACCTTCTTCTTCGCCGCCTTCGCGACCTTCTTCTTGGCGGTCTTTCGGCCGGCCGCCTTCCTGCCACCTTTCACCGTCTTCTTCGCCATGGCGCACCCTCGTTAGGACTCGATCAAACGAATCACCGCCGATCTCGCAAGTGGCGAGTAGGTTCGCTGATTGTGTCCGGCGAGCGTCTGGACCCGCACGGGGCCAGCAGTCGCCGCCGCCTTCGTCAACTCTGTCTGACCCCGCTCGTGCACCACCGGCCGCGGTGCCCGCAGCGCTCAGGGTTCAGACCGGGTCTCATGAATTGCCACGCGCCGGACGGGATTCACCCGCACTTCAACACCCGCGAGCCCGCCGATCCCCGTCACCGATGTCGCGCCGGCATACGCGCGGTAGCGCACGTCCAGGTCGTGGTGCACGCCCTGGATGTCACCGCGTGAAAGGCCGATGCGAACCACCGGATCGTAGTGATCGAAGCCCAGCTCCGGGCCGCCCATCCCGCTAACGCCGGCCGACACGCCGCCCAAGTCCGCCGCGATGCGTTGCACCGCCGGCTGCGGCCGGTAGAACTCCAACCAGTCAATCGTCTGGGGCTGTTCGCCCATCGCCGCCCGCTCCTCCGCCGTCAGCTCGGGCTCCTCGAACTTGGGCACGAGCGTAACCAGCAGGGGCTGCTCCTGCCCTTCGACCTTGACGGATACGGGCAGGACGCGTCCGCGCTCGGGGATGTTCGGCAACTCGTCTTCGGTTGGCTTAATGGCAGTGACGTCCTGCCGGGCGCAACCGGCAAGAAGCACCATCCCCATCCCCAGCAGGATCAACGACATCAGCGGTACAGCTTTTCGCATGCGCGTCAATTAACCGATCCCAAGAAAATTGGCAAGCAGTTTGTAACCCTCGACGGTGAGGAAGCTCTCCGGGTGAAACTGCACGCCATCGAGCCGCAGCTCGCGGTGGCGGACGGCCATGATTTCGGTCGGGTCGTCCTCCGCTGTCGCCGACACCTCGAACGTTTCCGGGAGCGTTCCCGGTTCGATCACCAGGGAGTGGTACCGGGTGGCTTCGAAGGGGTTGCTCATGTCGGCGAAGATGCCTCGGCCGTCGTGCCGGATCAGGCTCGTCTTGCCGTGCATCAGCCGCTTGGCCCGCACCACCGACGCCCCGAACACATACCCCATGCACTGGTGGCCCAGGCAGACGCCCAGCAGGGGGATCCGGCCGGCGAAGTGGCGGATCACGTCGTTGCTGATGCCGCCTTCCCGGGGCGTGCAGGGGCCGGGGGAGACGATGATGTGGTCGGGGGCGTCCGCCTCGATCTGCTCCAGCGTCACCTGATCGTTGCGGTACACCCGTACCGGCAGGCCGGCATCCAGCTCCCCGATCCGCTGGACGAGGTTGTACGTGAACGAGTCGTAGTTATCGATCAGGACGACCACGGCAGCCCTACCAGCCCGGTGCCCAGAGATACATGAAGCCCGGCGAAACCTGCCCCAGCCAGCCGGGTAACTCCACGTTGATCAGGTTGACCTGCGCGGGGGGCGTGTCGGTGCGGGCGTAGACGTTCGGACGATGGGCCAGCGGCCGGGCGTATTCGACCACGACGATCCGCCGATCGCCCAGGCCGGCGGCGACACGAACCGCGCGGATGGCGTCGTCGAGCGTGCCGGTCTCATCGACCAGGCCCAGCGCCTGGGCCTCCTGACCCAGGTAGACCCGGCCGTCCGCCAGCTTGCGTACCTGCGTTTCGTCGAGCTCCGGCCGGGCGGCGGCGACCACCGACACGAACCGGTTGTACATCTGGGCGACGATGCGCTCGAAGACCTCGCGGTCCGCCGGCTCCATCTCGCGGAAGAGCGAGCCCGCATCCTTGAGCGCCCCGCTCTTGATCACGTTGGCCCGGATGCCCAGTTTGTCCATCGTCCCGCTGAATTCCGGGGCGAACATGATCACGCCGATGCTGCCCGTCACGCTGGTCGGGTGGGCGTAGATCCGGTCGGCGGCGCAGGCGATGTAGTAGCCCCCGGACGCGGCGACATCGAGCAGGCAGGCCACGACCGGCTTGCCCGTTCGCTCGCGGAACTGCTTCAGTTCGGTGTACATCATGTCGCTGGCGGTCACGCCGCCGCCCGGCGAGTTGATCCGCACCACGACGCCGCGAACGCGGCTGTCGGCGGCGGCCCGGTCCAGCTTCTCCTTGAACAGTGAGACCGGGTTTTCGCCGGGAATGCCCATCAGCGAGTTCGGCCGCGCGTTTTGCAGCAGGCCGTCCACCTCGACGAGGGCGATTCGGTCGCGCGCCCACGGCCCCTCGCGCACGAGCACGTTCTCGCAGAGGTTCTGTGACGCCGGCATCGGCGTGATCAGGAATGACGTCGGGCCGCAGCCGGCGAGCAGGGCGCACAGGAACGCGCCACAGGCCGCCAGTAGACCGCACGGTGTGTGTCGCCCCGCCGCCCGAATTGGCCAAGACCACCGCATCATCTATACTCCACTGGCGACGCCGGCGGAGGCGCCGGCTCTCGCCCGGCCGAGACGGTTCATCAACGCAGAGCAGGATGATACGCGTTTCCCCCGCCCAGTTCGACCGCGCCGTCGAGGAAGCCCTGGCCGAGGTTCCCGACGAGTTCAAACCGTATTTGGACAACGTCGTGGTCGAGGTGTGGGAGCGGCCGGATCCGCGCCGGCTGGGACAGGAGGACGCTCCGCCGGACCTGCTTGGGTTGTTTGTCGGGCTGCCACTCGAAGAGCAGGGGCCGGAGCTGGGGCACGCCTTGCCGAACCGGGTGCTGATCTTCCGGGAGCCGCTGTGCGAGATGTGCGAGTCCCGGGAGGAACTGGTCGAGGAGATCCGCATCACGGTGCTGCACGAGATCGGGCACCACTTCGGCCTGGACGAGGACATGCTCGACGAGTTGGGCTACGCCTGATCCACAGGCTGGTCGGCCGGTATAATTCCCGCGTGAACGTTGTGACTCGCCGTTGGTGGCCCGGTACGCGGTGGGGCCGTCGGCGGATGGATCAGGACTGGCTGCGATTCAGGGAGGTACGCGACCTATGAAACGTTACGGCATGCTGTTGGCGGGTTTGTTGCTGGTGGGGCAGGTGTTTGCACAGACCGATAACTCGCGGCAGCCGAGTCCTCCGGCCGCTGCCGCCGAGCAGGAGCGGGCGGACGTGGTCGCTCAGGCCGCCGACGCGCATGCTCGGCAGACGGCGCGGAAGCTCGCCGCCGGCGGGGCCCGGTTCCTGCTCAGTGGGCAGGAGGAAAGTGGCGGCTGGGCAGGGGAGAGCGGGCCGGGCGTCACCTGCCTCGTTCTGAAGGCTCTGATCCAGGAGCCGACGGTCGGGCCGCGTCATCCGGCCGTGGCCCGCGGCGTGGCGTTCGTTCGCCAGTCGCTCCAGCCGGACGGTGGTCTGTACGCCACCGAGGGGTTCTACAAGAACTACGAGACGTGCGTGGCGCTGTCGATGTTCGCGGCACTGCACGATCCGGAGCAGGCGGAGGTCGTCGCCGGCTTGCAGGGCTTCCTCAAGAAGAACCAGTGGGACGAGGATGAGGGGAAATCGCAGGACGACGCGTGGTACGGCGGGGCGGGCTACGGCAGGCACAAGCGACCGGACCTGTCCAACACGCAGTTCATGGTCGAGGCCCTGCACGACAGCGGCCTGCCCGAGGACGATCCGGTATACCAGAAGGCGCTCGTCTTCATCAGCCGGTGCCAGATGCTCGGCGAGAGCAACGACCAGCCGCTCGCCAAGGGCTCGACGCAGGGCGGGTTCATCTACACGGCGGCCAATGGCGGCGAGAGCAAGGCGGGGACCGTTGAGGAGGGCTCGTCGGAGCTGCGCTGCTACGGGTCGATGACGTACGCCGGCTTCAAGAGCATGGTCTACGCCGGCCTGAAGCGTGACGATCCGCGGGTGCAGGCGGCGCTGGAGTGGATCCGGCAGCACTGGACGCTGGAGCACAATCCGAACATGCCGCTGAAGCAGTCGGAGGAAGGGCTCTACTACTACTACCACGTGTTCGGCCGGGCGCTCGATGCGTTCGGTGAGGACAACATCAAAGACGCTCGCGGCGAGCCGCGCTACTGGCGTCACGAGCTGGTTGACAAGCTGGCCTCGTTGCAGAAGTCGGACGGACGCTGGGTGAACGAGCGGGACCGGTGGATGGAAGGATTGCCGGCGCTGACGACGGCGTATGCGATGTTGGCGCTGGAGGCGGCGTATCCGGAGGAGGCGGCGGCGAGTCAGCCGGTCGCGGCGCCGGCGCGGGATCAGTAGGGCAGCGGGACAAGGCACAGGAGCAGAGGAACAAAGGAGCAAAGGGGCAAAGGGGCAAAGGGGAAGATTGCGCTGGGTGCGTCGTTCGGTGATCGACGTCGGCCACGGGGGGCCGACGCTACGGGCGAGTACGCGGCCGGTTTGGCAATTGACGGCCGACGCGGAGGTCGGCCGCTACGTCGATGCGCGGTGCGTTGCGGGCGGTGGGGGGCCGTGCTAGCATCCGCCGTCAGGATCTGTCGCCGACGCTGCGTGGTCTGACCGTGGCGGCGCGTGATTTCGCGTGTTCGGTTTTCACAGTGATGGCCGGCGCGTGGAGGCGCTTGCGGCAGCGGCCACGGGCTATCGCCCAGGGCGCGGCACGGGGTTTGCCAGTCTTCGTTGTGGGACCCCGGCGATACGATCCCGGTCCACGGCCCGCAAAGGTGTTTCATGCCCGCCAGACTCACCGCTGAGCAGATCGAGCAGCGTACCCAGCGCCTCGGCCGCGAGATGTTCGAACGCATCCGCGGGGCGCAGCCCTCCGTTGTCCGCCGGGAATGGTGGCAGGAGCGGTTGCTCGAACAGTGCATGGCCGACGAGTGGTTTAAGGTCCAGGCCTTCCGGTTTGTCGACGCCTTGCCGATGCTCGGCGACGACGTCGAGCTCGCCCGTCACCTGAAGGAATACTTCGTCCTTCCCGAGCATCGCGCCGGCGACAACGGCCACCACGACCCCCACGCCAGCAACCAGGCCGCCCTCCGCGAACTGGACGGGGCTGGTCCCCGGTGGTTTGTGCGCTGGGTGAGCTACTGGATGAACTTCAAGCGGTTGGACTCGCTCTGGGCCCGCATCGCCGCCCAGTCCGCCCGACGCAGCGCCCTGCTCATGGCCGGCAGCTTCATCGCCGGGTCGACCGTCGAGCAGGCCGAGCGGGTGATCCGCCGAATGCGCAAGCAGCAGATGGCCTTCACCATCGACGTGCTGGGCGAGGCAGCGATGTCGCGGCAGGAGGCTGAGGCGTACCAGGAGACGTACCTCGACCTGATCCGCAACTTGCCGAAGCACGCGGCCCAGTGGTCGCGCGTGCCGCTGGTTGACGAAGCCGACGGCGAGCAGATCCCGCGGGTGAACGTCTCGGTCAAGCTGACCTCGCTGCACCCGGGGTTTGATCCGATCGCTCCCGGGCCGGCCAAAGCCCGGGCCAAGGAAGTGCTTCGCCCGCTGTTCCGCCTGGGGATGGAAGGCGGCGTTCACGTCCACGTGGACATGGAGCACTACGCGATCAAGGACCTGACGCTGGAGGTGTTCGAGGAGCTGCTGCTCGAGGACGAGTTCCGCGACTACCCGGACCTGGGCATCGTCCTTCAGGCGTACCTCCGCGACGGCGACCGCGATGCGGCCCGCATGATCGAACTGGCCAAACGCCGCGGCACACCATTCTGGGTCCGGCTGGTCAAGGGTGCGTACTGGGACTCAGAGACCGTCTGGGCCGACCAGGCCGGCTGGCCGTGGCCCGTGTGGGAACAGAAGTGGATGTCCGACGCGTGCTACGAGCGCATGACGCACGCGCTGCTGGCCAACCACGAACACCTCTGCACGGCCTTCGCCAGCCACAACATCCGCAGCCTGGCGCATGCGATGGCCCTGCGCGAGATGTGGGAGATCCCCGGCACGGCGTTCGAGTTGCAGATGCTGTACGGCATGGGCGACCCGATCAAGCGGGCCGCCATCGAGCTGGGCCAGCGCTGCCGCATCTATACGCCATACGGGCCGCTCCTGGCCGGTATGGCCTACTTCATTCGTCGTCTGCTGGAGAACACCGCCAACGAGTCTTTCCTCCGTCAGGCTGCCGACGTCCCGGAGGACGACCTGCTGCGTAACCCGGACACCATCGGCGCTGCCACGCCGCCGTTCGAGCGGCCGCTCGTTGTCCGTTATGAATTCGAGGAACCCCTGATGGATGCGTTCACCAACGTGCCCAATAGCGACTTTTCCCAGGAGCAGAGCCGCCAGCAGATGCTGGCCGGCCTGGCCCAGGTTCGTGCCGATCTCGGCCGCCGAATTCCGCTGCTGATCAACGGCCAGCGGGTCGAGACCGAGACGTGGGCTGATTCGTTGAACCCCTCCCGGCCGGCGGAGGTCGTGGCCCGCGTCGCGCAGGCCGACGGTCCCGTCGTCGAGCAAGCTGTGCAGAGCGCCGTCGAGGCCGGCAAGGCCTGGCGCCGTGTTCCGCCGCACGAACGGGCGGATTACCTGTTCAAGGTCGTCGAGCTCATGCAGGGCAAGCGGGCCGAGTTGGCGGCGCTGGCGGCGATCGAGTGCGGCAAGCCCTGGCGCGAGGCTGACGGCGACGTGTCCGAGGCGATCGACTACTGCAACTACTACGCCCGGGAGATTACCCGCGTCGCCGAGAATATCCGCGAACGCGATGTGCCGGGCGAGACGAACCTTTACTTCTACTCGCCGCGCGGCGTGGTGGGCGTCATTTCCCCGTGGAACTTCCCGCTGGCCATCCCGGCGGGCATGATCGCCGCGGCGGTCGTGACCGGAAACGCCGTCGTGTTCAAGCCGGCCAGTCCGGCGGCGGCGGTCGGGGCGGCGCTGGCTGACCTGTTCGCCGAGGCCGGCGTGCCGGCCGGCGTGGTTAACTATGTGCCCGGCCCCGGCCCGATCGTCGGCGAGGCGCTGGTCCGCCATCCGGACGTGGCCACGATCGCCTTCACCGGCTCACGCGAGGTGGGCCTGCATCTGAACGCCCTGGCGGCGCAGACGGCGACGGCGCGGCCCGGACTGAAGCGAGTCATCGCCCAGATGGGTGCCAAGAACGCCATCATCGTCGATTCCGACGCCGACCTCGACGCCGCCCTGGGCGCCGTCGTGCAGGGTGCGTTCGGCTACGCCGGGCAGAAGTGCACGGCCTGCGCGCGGGTCATCGTGATCGAGCCGGCGCACGACCGCTTCGTCGAGCGCCTCGTCGAGAAGGTGCGTACGTCGAGCGTCGGGCCGGCGGAGGAGCCGACGACCTCGATCCCGCCGCTGATCGACCAGGCGGCCTTGGACCGCGTGCGCGAGTACGTCGCACTCGGCAAGAAGGAGGCCCGTTGCGTCCTCGAGGTCGACGCCAAGCCGCAGGTGGACGAGTTCGGCGGGTACTACCTCGGCCCGGTCATCTTCGACGATGTGCCGCCGGCGGCCCGCATTGCCCGCGAGGAGATCTTCGGGCCGGTGCTGTCCATCGTTCGCGCTCGGGACATCGACGAGGCGATCGCCGTGTTCAACGACACGGATTACGCCCTCGCGGGCGGGATCTACTCGCGCAGCCCAGCGAACATCGACAAGGCTCGGCGGGAGTGCGAGTGTGGGAACTTCTACATCAATCGTCCGATAACGGGCTCGCACGTCGATCTTCAACCGTTCGGCGGGCTGAAGATGTCGGGGACCGGGGCCACGGCCGGCGGGCCGGACTACCTGATCCAGTTCTGCGAGCCGCGGACGATTACCGAGAACACGATCCGCCGCGGCTTCGCCCCGAGTGAGGAAGTTCTGGAGACGCTGGGGCAGTAGCCAACGACGGACCGACGTCCGCACAGAGGGCGGCGACCCAGGGCCTCCGGGGGGGCGCCAGTCAGTAGCCAGGGACGTAAGCCCCTGAAATTGAGGTCCGCACGCGAATGAGCCCCGAAAGGGCGCTGGGGTTTGGCCATTCTAATAGCAGCGTGGGTCGCGCTTCCGCGTATAGAAACGGCCGGATGCCCCGTGCCGTCACAATTCGGCCCGTTTCCTCCGACGGATCGCTCGGTGCGTCAGGAAGGCGAGAACGAACACGTACAGAAAGGAGACGATACTGCCATAGATGGCCACCGCGCACCACGTTTTCTCTCCAAGATCTCGCAGAAGCGTGCGCTGCGCACGAAGGAGGGCGTGGCTATCAGCGACATCAGCGAGCACCCACGTTACCGGCATTTGGAGAACAAACAGCGCGAACGGAAGCGGAACAAAGATGAGACCCTTCGCAACCCGGTGCCCCTGGATTCCACGATACACGAGATACGCAAGGATGAGCAGGACGATTCCCGTGACCACACCGTACGGAAGAACGAACTCCTCGTCGATCATGCAGACGAAGGGGGGCCCGACAAACGACCAAATAGCGCAGCCCACGAGAAGGCCGAAGACAGTCTCGGCGTGACCTCGCCAACCGAGCATCACGGCAGCGATCAGAAGTACCGCACTCGGGAAGGAACTCAAGCTTATTTGGTCGGGTACGACGTCGGGCATGGAAAGCACCCAGATAGCCACATAAACCATCGCAATCAAGCCAATGGCCAATCGGAGGCCCGGCGAGATAGTCGACTTGTCTCCAGTCATGACTTGCTCCGGCAGCGTCTCGTCAACCTGTACCAGACCGCAGCGTCGAATTCCCAAGGCATCCGAAACGAAGAGCACACATTGTCCGTTGGCCGGACCACAGCGTCAACGTTTCGGGAATACGACCGTTGCCAATGAGGAGTACGATACGTGATTCTCCATCAACTCTCTGGCCCCGCCGCCCGCATGTGTTGAGCAACGAGGACTCACGCCTCCGGGTACTGACCTGTGCCCCTCCGGGGCACGGAGACTCGCTCGGTGTCTGCGCAGCGCCATCCACACGCCCGCGGTGCGCTTGGGCATGCCCACCACGCCGGATGGCACTGCCGACTTGCCCGCCGGTGCCGGCACCGCCGCGCAACCACCGGCAGAGGCGTACCGTCGTAGTACCAGCGCCACCGCGATCGCCGATATACTCTCCTGGAACCATGAAGACGCGCTGCGAGTGCCGTGGTCTGTCGTTCGTCGGGCTGATGAAGTACGCCCGGCGGCATGGGATCACCACGCTGGAGGAGCTCATGAAGGCCACCGGTGCCGGGACGGGATGCGGCACGTGTCGGCCGTATCTGGAGGAGCTCTTGAAGTCGGGCAAGCTGCGCGTTGGTGATGTGCTGATCGACCTGCCGGTGGATGATCCGCCGGCGAGCCCGTCGGAATCGCCGGAGTGAGCGGTGATGTGGCAGGGAGGGTCCCTCGTTTGACCGTCATGGAGGGGCCGGCTACGCTGATGAAGCGTTTGTGTGCGTGAGAAGAGGTATACAGCCGCCCGTGAGCCGTAAGTCCGCCAACGCCCGTTCAACCGCCCCGGCCAAGGATGCCGCTCGCGCCGGCAAGGAGCCGCTCCTCGAGCAGCTCTCGTCGTTCGTGGGGTTCTTCGTGTACCTGCTGGTGCTGAAGAGCTTCTTCCTGCCGCTGTTCATCATCCCGACGGGGTCGATGGCGGAGACGCTCTACGGCGAGCACGCGACGCACACGTGTCCGAACTGCGGCACGGAGTACGCGGTTTCGCTGCCGTTGCGGATACCCGTGTTGCAGTGTCCGAATTGTCGCTGGCGGGAGAACGTGCCGTCGGACATCGGGCTCGACAAGCTCGAGGCCGCCGGCATGGCGCCCGACGCGACGTTGCGCGAGGCGCTGCACCCGCGGGCCGGCGACCGCATCATGGTGCACGGCTGGCCCTACGTGCTCGGCGGGTTCTTCGCCCCCGAGCGGTGGGAAGTCGTCGTCTTCAAGGTCCCCACCGAGGGTCAGACGAACTACATCAAGCGGCTCATCGGCCTGCCGGGCGAGACTATCGAGATCATCGACGGCGACATCTTCGTCACGCCGCCCGAGGGAGGCGAGGCGCGCATCGCCCGCAAGCCGGCACACGCGCAGCGGTCGCTGTGGTTCCCATACTACAACCACGATCATCCGGCCCGCGTGCCGGCGGCTGGCGGCCGGTTTTACCCGCGCTGGGTCGCCTCCGGGGGCGGTGACGGCTGGCAGCATGTCGAGACCCGCCGGCCGGCGTTCGATGGCCGCGATGGCGAAGGCGAGATCCTGTTCGTGACCGACCCGCGCTCCGTGACGCAGCCCGGCGAGGTCGCCGACGTTTATGGTTACGACGGTCCGATCGCCACTCATGTCGTCAGTGACGCCCGGCTGAGCTGCACGCTGAAGGTCGAGGCGGGCAGCGAGGGCGGCTACGTCGAGCTGCGCAGCTCGAAGTACACCGACCAGTTCTCTGCCCGTTTCCACGTGGGGGCGGATGGCCGACTGACGCGCGTGACGCTGGGTCGGGCGACGGCGCCCGGCGGCTCGCCCGAGATCTGGGCCGAGGCGGACGTTCCCGCCGGCACGCCTGACGAAGTGACCGTTGCCCTCGGCATCGCCGACTACCGCGTCAGCGTCGAGGTCGACGGCCGGCCGCTGATCGTGACCGAGCCGTCGTTGTATGACGTCACGCCCGAGCAGGCGCGGGCTCGCTCGGCCAGCCCCACGTCCCCGCGGCTGGCGGTCGCCGCCCGCGGCGTGAAGGTCACGCTGGATCACCTGCTCATCGAGCGCGACGTGTATTACACGAGCAACCTCCCCAGCGGGCACGGGCAGGAGGCCGACTTCGGCACGCAGGGCCACGCCATCACGCTGCGTGACAACGAATGCTACGTGCTCGGCGACAACAGCCCGGCCAGTCTCGATTCACGCTATTCCTTCGCCCAGGGCAAGGACGATCCCGTGGGGCCACACCTGAAGGACGCCTACGCTCAGGGCGAGTACCACCGGGGCACCGTGCCGACCGACCAGCTCATCGGCCCCGCCTTCCTCGTTTACTGGCCCGGCACCGACGCGTTGCTGCCGGACCGCTACTTGCCGCAGTGGCTGCGCCTGTTGAACCAGTTGCCCGGCCCCGGGCGCATCCGCTGGATTCACTAGGCCTGGTACCGGCGGGCGAACAAGGCGACGTTGTTGAGCGACACCGGCCATCCGACAGACCGTCACGAGACACCGGCCCGCGCGCCGGTCCGGCCGCCCGCTTCCCCCTCGACGGCGCTCCAGGTCATCGAAACGGTGGAGACGGTCCTCACCGCCCTGATGCTGGCGTTCATTTTCCGTGCGTTCCTGGTCGAGGCCTTCATCATCCCGACGGGATCGATGGCACATTCGTTGCTCGGGGCCCACGCCACACGCACGTGCCCGACGTGCGGCTGGGAGTTTGACTACGAGGTCGATGGTCAGCCGCTGTGTCCCAACTGCCACCAGCGTCTCGCGGACGAGCATCCGGTCCGCAAGGACGGCGACCGCATCCTCGTGCACAAGTGGCCGTTCGCGATCGGCGGTTTCCTTGCGCCTCGGCGCTGGGACGTCATCGTCTTTCGCAGCCCCGCTAACCCGTCGGAGAACTTCATCAAGCGGCTGGTCGGGCTGCCGGGCGAGACGCTCGAGGTCGTCGACGGGGACCTGTACATCGACGGTCGGATCCAGCGCAAGCCGCAGGCGGTGCAGAGCGTGCTGTGGTTCGTGGTCTTTGACCAAGGGCATTTCCCGGAGGGGGACGCGGCGTCGCCGCGCTGGTTGTGCGAAACCGCGCCAGAGGACGTGGGTGGGGGATGGACGGGAAACCAGACCCGAATTATCCACTACGGCGGCACGGACGCGGTCGAGCGTCGGCTGCGATTTGCGCCGGCGGATGTCCGCTATTTCCAGGATGTGTACGCCTACAACCGCGGGCCGACGCTCGAAGACACGCCTTTCGTTGGCGACATGCGGATGGAGGCGGAGGTGGTCTTCGACGGCGGCGACGGCGCGATGCAGTGGGTGATCGTTCACGACGGCACGCGCTTCACCGCCGAGCTGCACCGCGACGGTGAGCTTTCGCTGACGATGGGTAGGGGTTTGCGTGGCGAAGCGCACAACGTCGATTCGACGAATGTGCCGCGGTTTGTCGCCGGTCGGCCGTACCTGGTGGAATTCGGACACCTCGATTATCGCGTGTATTTGAGCGTGGATGGCGAGGAACGGCTGACGACGCGCGACACGGATTACACGCCGCCGGACATCGCTCGCCGCCACATGAGACGAACCGCGCCACTGGACTTGTCGATCGCCGCCAACTCGCTCGAGTTCGAGCTGCGTGGCTTGCGCGTGGATCGCGACGTGTACTACACGGAGCGCGCGGGCTACGCGCGGCGGGGGACGGCCGGCTTGCCGTTCGTGTTGCGGGATGACGAGTACTTCGTTCTCGGCGACAACAGCCCGGGCAGCCGCGACAGCCGGGAGTGGACGGAAGCGGGCCCGCACCTGCCGGCGGGTTATCGGCCGGGGACGGTGCGTGGGGACCAGATTGTGGGGCCGGCGGCGCTGGTGTATCTTCCGGGGCTGCTGCCGATTGATGCGGCGGGCCGGTGGCGGTTACCGGACGTGGGCAGCGTGCGTTTCGTTCGCTGATGTGCCGGCGTTCCGGGCGTGTTTTCAACATCGACTGCCCAGTCCTGAGGCCGCGGTCGGTCCGCAGCCCGGAGGAACCGGAGACAGGGCTTTCGGAATGTCTTCATGGGGCGCTTACGGAACGTAAGTTGTTTATTTTCAATGTCGTGCGCGATTGTGTATGAAAAGTGTGTGGTTAGATATGGGACATAAGGGTGTGAATCGGGCAGTACGGGCCAACAGCAGACGAGAGCCACACTTGCGCACGTATCAACAACTTGTCCACAATTCCGCGGTCGCGGCCGCCAAGGAAGCCTTGACATGCTGCTAACGGTCGAGAATCTCGTGAAGTCCTATAATGGCCGCACTGTCGTCAACCACGTCAGTTACTGCGTCGACGAGCGCGAGATCGTTGGTTTGCTCGGTCCGAACGGTGCGGGGAAGACCACCAGCTTTCGTATGACCGTGGGCATGATCACGCCCGATGGCGGTAAGGTGCGGTTCGACGAGCGGGATATCACGTCGCTGCCCATGTACAAGCGGGCCCGCCGGGGGATCGGCTATCTCTCGCAGGAACCGAGCGTCTTTCAGCGGCTGACCGTCGAGGAAAACCTGATGGCGATCTGCGAGACGCTGCGCGCCTCGCGACGCCAGCGGCGGGCGCGGGTGGAGGAGCTGCTCGAGCAGTTCGGGCTCGCCATCGTGCGGAAGAACCTGGCGAAAAACGTCTCCGGTGGCGAGCGGCGGAAGTTGGAGATCGCTCGAGCACTGCTGACCGAGCCGCGGCTGATCCTGCTGGACGAGCCGTTCAGCGGCGTGGATCCGCGGGCGGTCGAAGAGCTGCGCCATGAGATTCTGAAGCTGCGCGAGAGCGGTATCGCCATTCTGCTGACCGACCACAACGTGCATGAAACGTTGCGGGTGACGGACCGCAGTTACGTGATTCACGAGGGCAGCGTGATCAGCGCGGGGCCGCCCAGCCAGTTGGTCAACGACCCGCGGGTACGCGAGACGTACCTGGGCAACACGTTCCGCGGCGACGAGTTTGGACCCCCCGATGCTCAATGAACCCGATCTGTTCGAGGTGATCGAGCATGAGGGTGGGGTGGAATTCCACGTTAAGGTGGTGCCCGGGGCCTCCCGCACGCGGGTGATGGGACTGTGGGGCACGGCGCTGAAGGTGGCCGTGGCGGCTCCGCCCGAGGGCGGGAAGGCCAATGCGGCGGTCGTGGCTCTGCTGGCGAAAACGCTGGAGGTGAGCCGCGGGGCGGTGCGGATCGTCTCCGGCCAGACCCAGCCGCGGAAGCGCGTGTCGGTGGCCGGATTGACGGCCGAGGCGGTCCGAGAACGGCTACCCTGAGCACGTCGCGAGGCCAGCGGGCAGGCCGCTGGTAATCCCTAGGGGGGGGAGTGGAGTTGAAATCGTACCTGCCCGATGCTATATTCTCAAGCGGAGGCGAGCCTATGCTGGCGCTGACGAAAAAATCGGAATACGCGCTGGTGGCTGCGTGCCACATGGCCCGGCTGGGTGAGCGCGTCGTGAGCGCCCGCGAGATCGCCGAGCAGCAGGATGTTCCGCTACCGCTGCTAATGAATGTCCTGAAGAAGCTGAACCAGGCCGGGCAGATTCGGTCTGTGCGCGGGGCCCGGGGCGGCTACAGCCTGTGTGTGCCGCCGGCGGAGCTGTCGCTGGCGGCTATTATCGAGGCGGTGGAAGGCCCGGTGCACCTGGTGAGCTGCGTCGCCGGCGCGAGCAACGCGCGGCGTGTATGCCCGCGGATGGCCAAGTGCGCCCTGCGGCGGCCGGTGCGGAAGATCCACGATCGGCTGATGGAATTCCTGATGAACGTCACCGTGGCAGACCTGGCGTTTGACGCGGATTACGGTGAACGCCGCGGCGCGGGTGAGAAGGCGATGGCACAATGAGAAGAGTGTACCTGGACAACAACGCCACGACGGCCGTGGACCCCCACGTGCTGGAGGTGATGTTGCCCTATTTCTGTGAGAAGTTCGGGAACGCGGCTTCGCGCAGCCACAGCTTCGGGTGGGAGGCGGAGGAGGCGGTCAGCCGCGGCCGTGAGCAGATTGCCGACGTGATCGGGGCCGACGCGAAGGAGATCATCTTCACGAGCGGGGCCACCGAGGGGAACAACATCGCCCTGAAGGGTGTGGCGGCGATGTACGGCGAGCGCGGCAAGCACATCATCACGCAGGTCACCGAGCACAAGGCGGTGCTGGACCCGTGCGGCTGGCTCGAACAGCACGGTTTCCGCGTCACGTACCTGCCGGTGGACAAGGAAGGGCGGATCGATCTCAACCAACTGGCCGACGCCATGGCGGAGGACACGATCCTCGTCTCGATCATGCACGGGAACAACGAGATCGGTACCGTGCAGCCGATCGGCGAGATCGGCCGGATGTGCAAGGAGCGGGGCATCCTGTTCCACACGGATACGTGCCAGACGTTCGGCAAGCTGCCGATCGACGTCCAGGCCATGGGTATCGACCTGCTGACGTGCAGCGCCCACAAGATTCACGGGCCGAAGGGCATCGGGGCGCTCTACGTGCGGCGGAGGAATCCGCGGGTTCGCTGCGAGGCGGTGCTGCACGGCGGCGGCCACGAGCGGGGCATGCGCTCCGGTACGCTGAACGTGCCGGGGATTGTCGGCCTGGGCGAGGCGGCGGTGCTGTGTAAGCAGCATATGGATACGGAACCGGCGCAGATGGCGGCGTTGCGGGACCGGTTACGGGACGGGCTGCTGAAGGAACTGGATGCCGTCCAGGTCAACGGCCACCTGACCGAGCGCACGCCGAGCAACCTGAATATCTCCTTCGCCTACGTCGAAGGCGAGAGCATGATGATGGGGGTCAATGAGATCGCGGTGTCGAGCGGGTCGGCGTGCACGAGTGCGTCGCTGGAGCCGAGCTACGTGCTGCGGGCGCTGGGCGTGGGGGACGACCTGGCCCACAGCAGCATCCGGTTCTCGCTGGGGCGCTTCAACACGCAGGAAGAGATCGACTACACGATCGAGCGGGTCGTCGGCGAGGTTCGCCGGCTGCGAGCGATGAGTCCGCTGTACGAAATGGCCCGCGAGGGGGTGGATCTATCCAAGGTACAATGGGCCGGACATTAGCGGCATCGCCGGGAGCGGCGCGGGCCGCAGGAGTACGTTGATGGCTTACAGTGAGAAGATCATCGACCACTACCGGAATCCGCGGAACGTCGGTTCGCTGGATCGGTCCGACGCCAACGTGGGTACGGGCATCGTCGGGGCGCCCGAGTGCGGCGACGTGATGAAGCTCCAGATCCAGGTCGATGAGAACAACAACATCGTGGACGCCAAGTTCAAGACGTTCGGCTGCGGGTCGGCGATCGCTTCGAGCTCGCTGGCGACGGAGTGGTTGAAGGGGCGGTCGCTGGACGAGGCGATGGAGATCAAGAATACGGACATCGTGCGGGAGCTGGCGCTGCCGCCGGTGAAGATCCATTGCAGCGTGCTGGCCGAGGACGCGATTCGGGCGGCCGTCGAGGATCTGAAGAGCAAGAAGAGCGGTGAAACCAGCAAGGCCAAGGCCGGTTAAGTCGTGGCCCGAGAGGAGTAGGACGTTCATGAACGATGCGCAGCAGCAAGCCGCCGGCTCGTCCGCCCGGCAACGAGCGCAGTCGCCGGCGGAGGGGCAGGGGATCCGGTTGACGGAGAAGGCCGCCGGTCAGATCCGGGCTATTCTCGACAAGGAGAGCCTGCCGGAGACGATGTACCTGTACGTCGGCGTGAAGGGCGGCGGGTGCAGCGGGTTGCAATACGTGCTGGACCTGCGTGACGAAACCCAGGCGCCGGCTGCCGAGACGGACGAGGTGTTCCTCTCGCAGGACATCATGATCGTCTGTGACCTGAAGAGCTTCGTGGCCGGCAACCTGGCCGGGACGACGATCGACTATCAGGACGGTCTGATGGGCGCCGGCTTCATCTTCAATAACCCCAACGCAAAGCATCAATGCGGCTGCGGGGCGAGCTACTCGGCCTGACCGAGCCGGCTGGATCGGCGTCGGCGCTGGGCCGGACCCCGCAGAGGAAGGGGCAGCAATGTCCACCGAAACGCCGCTCGGACGGAAGGCCATGCCGGCCAAGTGCCGGAGCTGTAACCGGCCGATGTACAGCCCGCTGTTCTGTGCGGATTGCCGGACGCTGCATCCGGCGGAGGGGGTCGACCATTTTGCGCTGCTGGGCGTGTCGGCGAGCTACGACCTCGATCCGGCCGAGTTGCGACAGGCGTACCTGCACTGCTCACGCGACATCCACCCGGACCGGCATGGGGAATGTGCAGCCGATGCGGCCCTGAGCATGCGATCGAGCGCTCGGCTGAACGAGGCGTACCGCGTGCTGAACGATCCGGTGCTGCGGGCGGAATACCTGCTGGAGCTGGCCGGTGGGGCGTCTTCCGCCGAGGACAAGAGCGTTCCGGAGGGGGTGCTGGCGCAGGTGCTGATTCTCCGCGAGGAGATCGAAGAAGCCCGGGCGGCGGGCGATGCGGTGACCCTGACGAACTACGTTCGGCAGGTGCACGAGTTGCACGAGGACGCGGTCGGCCGACTGGGTGACCTGGCTCGGCAGCTTCCCGGCACGGAAGAGCTGCGCCAGTCGTTGCGGCAGACCTTGAACGCCGTCCGCTATTACCAGAAACTGCTGGAACAGATTCAGTAGGGCTTCGCCGGTATGAGCGACCGTGAGACCATCATCGGCATCGATCTAGGCACGACGTTCTCGCTCGTGGCTTACGCGGACGAGAGCGGTGCGCACGTGCTGCGGGATGAGAACGGCGAGGGGCGGCTGCCGTCGGTCATCGGCGTGGTTCCAGGGGAGGCCGGCGAGGCGCCGCGGGTGACGGTCGGTTGGCCGGCGCGGGAGCACGCCGTCGAGAACGCCCGTACGACTGTGTATTCGGTGAAGCGGCTGATCGGCAAGGGGATGGAGGACATCAGTCGGGAGCTGCCGTTCCTGAGCTACGCCGTGCAGGGCGGACCGCGGGACACGGTGCAGGTCGAGATCGACGGGCGGCGGTACACGCCGGAGGAGATCTCGTCGGTCGTGCTGCGCAATCTGCGGGAGCGGGCGGAGCAGCAGCTCGGCCGGCCGGTGCGCAAGGCGGTCGTTACGGTGCCGGCGTATTTCGACGATACGCAGCGGCAGGCGACGCGCGACGCCGGGCAGGCGGCGGGACTCGAAGTCGTTCGCATCGTCAACGAGCCGACGGCGGCGGCGCTCGCTTATGGGCTGGGGTTGCGGGGGCAGGCGGAGGAAGCTCCGCCGGCGCGGCCGACGGGTTCGTTCGCGTTGCCGACGGCGCAGTGTCCGTCGGGGGCCGATCGGCAGGGCGGCCGTGGCGGGGCCGGGCAGACCGTAGCCATCTACGACCTCGGTGGCGGGACGTTCGATGTATCGATCCTGCACATCGAGGAGGGGGTCTACCAGGTGCTGAGCACCGCCGGCGATACACATCTCGGCGGCGACGATTTCGACCGGGCCATCATCACGCTGGTGACGCATGAGGTGGCCGAGCAGTTCGGCGTGTCGATCGCTTCGCCGGCGGCCAAGCAGGCGCTGCGGAGTATGGCCGAAGCGGTGAAGATTCGGCTGGGCACGCAGGATCAGGCGGGGATCGAGCTCGATCTCGGTGAGGGACGCATCTACGAGCGGCGGATTACGCGGGACGAGTTCGAGGGGCTCGTGGGCGAACTCGTCGAGCGGACGCTGACGTTGTGCGCCCGGGCGCTGGCGGACGCCGGTCTGGGGGTGGGAGATCTGGATCGCGTCATTCTGGTGGGCGGGTCGACGCGGATGCCGCTGGTTCGCCGGCGCGTGGCGGAGCGTTTCGGCTGCGAGCCGTATACGGCGCTGAATCCGGACGAGGTCGTCGCGGTCGGGGCGGCGATTCAGGCGTCGATTTTGTCGGGGGCACATCCGGACATGCTGCTGCTCGACGTGATCCCGCTGTCGCTCGGTATCGAGACGATGGGCGGGGCGGTCGGCAAGCTCATCCTGCGGAACACGACGGTGCCCTGCCGGGCGACGGAGATGTTCACGACGTTCGTCGACGGGCAGACGGCGATCAAGCTGAACGTGCTCCAGGGCGAGCGCGAACTGGCCCGCGATTGCCGCAGTCTCGGCGAGTTCGAGCTGCGCGATCTGCCGCCGATGCCCGCCGGCATGCCCAAGGTGGAGGTCGAGTTTCTGGTCGATGCGAACGGTATTCTCGACGTGTCGGCGACGGAGCAGCGCAGCGGCCGCCGGGCGAGCATTCAAATCATGCCGAACCGCGGGCTGACGCGGGCCGAGGTCGAGCAGATCACGCGGGAGAGCATCACGCATGCCCGCGAAGACATCGACGCTCATCGCCGCATCGACCTGGTGAACCAGGTGGCGTTCGATACGGCGAAGACGGAGCAGATGCTGGTGGCGGTGGGGGAGCGGCTCGAGCCGGGGGAGCGTCAGCGGATCGAAAAGGACATGGCCGATTTGCGGGCGCTGGCGCAGCAGGATTGCGATCTTGACGCGCTGCACGAGGCGTTGAGCGCGTTCGGCCGCAGCACGCTGCGTCTGGCCGAATTGGGCATTCGCGAAGCACTGGTTCGGCCGGACAAGCCGGCGGCCGGCTAAGGAGATACGTAGTGGGCGGACGTAATCCATACATCGACCAGCCCGACGCGCCGCTGCCGACGAAGAAGTACACGATCACATTCATTGATGAAGAGCAGCAGCGGCACGTGGTCGAGGTCGATCCGGCCAATCCGCCGGCGAAGGTGACGGGTCGGCCGGGGAGCATCTTGTCGATCGCGCTCGCCCAGGGCGTCGAGCTGGATCATGCGTGTGGCGGGGTTTGCGCGTGTGCAACATGCCACGTGGTCGTGCGGGAGGGGTACGATTCGTGCAGCGAGCCGACGGACGCCGAAGAGGACCAGCTTGACGAGGCGTACGGTCTGACGGCGCAGTCGCGGTTGGCGTGCCAGTGTGTGCCGAACGGGGAGGAGGATTTGGTGGTGGAGGTGCCGAGCTGGAATCGGAATAAGGTGCGGGAGGAGCATTGAGGGGGGGAGGGGGGAGCCGTCAGCCGTCAGGTACGGGCCGTGAGCCGGAGTGTGGCATGCTGAAGCCTCTGGCGCCGGCATGTCTTTTTCTCGCGTCGGGGACTACATGCCGGCGCTGCGCTTCGGCATGCCACACTTCTGTCGATCATCGGTGGATGCTGGCACTGGTGGGCAAGCCACCGGTGGCACCCGGCGATGTAGCGGCCGACCTCCGTGTCGGACGTCGTTGGGCAACGCGTGTTTCGATCGGCGGTTGACGGATGGTTGGTTCAGCGCGCTTCGAAGCACACTGCTCAAGAGCAGTGGCACACCGGGAGATCACTCCGGGGGCGGGTTGGGCGCAAAAAAGCGGCCCGCCGGGGATAATGCCGGCGGGCCTTTTTTCTGGGGGCTGCCACTACGCAGCCACGTTCGCTGCGCTAGGGCAGCCACCGTTTATCACTAGGCACTGGACCACCTCCTTTCGGAAAGGGCAACCTACGGCCTTCGCGGTCCAATAGCGACAGGCCGCTAAGCCCCGTCCGCCGGCCGTCGCCCGCGGACACAACGCGCGATGAACATCGCATCGCTCGGCCGGGCCTCCGTCACGTCCGCATCCCTCGCCCGTTGTTTGAGAGATGTCGGGGGGCGTACGGTGGCCCTGCACTATAAGTGTAGCCCGTTCAGCGTGTCCCGGCAAAAGAAAAGCGCGCCGGTCCCCCAAACGGCGCAATAATTGCTCGTTTCGGTCCTCGAACGTCCGCTTCAGTTCCGGCAGTCGGCGTCGCCCGCCGCTACTGCACGCCGTGCATCATCCGTTTCAGCGGTCGGATCAGCAGCGCCATCAACGCCGCCCCCACGCCGCACATCACGACGAACATCAGGAAGTAGTTCGTCGGCGGCATCTGACCCCACCACGCTCCGAATACCTGGGCAAGCTTCTCGGCGATCGCCGTCGCCAGGAACCACCCACCCATGAAGAGGCCCACGTGCTTGGCCGGCGCCAGCTTCGTTACCAGCGACAGACCCACCGGGGACAGGCAGAGCTCGCCCATCGTCAGCACCATGAAGAACAGAATCAGCCACCACACGCTCACCCGGAACGTGGCTGAGGTCAGATACACGTAGTCCACCGCAGCCTTGAACGCCGGCTCGGCGGCCGCCGCCAGGAACTCGGTGCGGGCTCGCTCCTTCACTTCCGACAGGGCGGTCAGCGTCTTCGTCGCCGGATCCCACCGCAACACCGTCTTCCGGTTCTGCCCCTCGCCTTCCTCGATCTCGAGCACGCCTTCGGTTGCCGGCCCGTCCTCGAGCTGTATCGTCGGCGACTCGTTCGCGAAGGCGTCCTTCTCCGCTGTACGCTCTGCGAATGCCTTCACCGCCTCGATGACCTCGGGCGGCGCGGTCTCCGCCAGCAGCCGGAACCGGTCGAGGTCGGTGAGCACGCCGTGCATGGTCAACTGGTGCTGCTTCGCGTCGTACCGCAGACGTTTGGCTCCGTAGTACGTGCGCTTCTCCTGCTCTGCGGTGTACACGTGACCGTCGTCATCTACCGCCAGGCTGTCGGGCAGCGCCGACAGGGCGGCACTGCTCGCCCCGTTTTCCAGGTGCGCCGCCGGCCACATCACGCCGAACGCCACCGCCACCAGCGCCAGCCCCATCACCATCTTCGTCGGTGTCGACGGCTGCCGCTTCCGCCGGTCCAGCCAGACCCAGAAGAACGCGGCCACGGGTGCCAGCGTGATGATGAAGAACGGGTTGAACGATTGCGTTTGCCCCGAGGTCATACTCGGGTTTCGGAACCAGCTTCCGATCGCCGCACCCCACCCACCGGCCGCCTGCGTCGTTGTCGCCTCCGCCTCGCTCAGCGTCACCGGTGGGGGTGTGGTCGATGCCAGTTGCAGATTCGTGTGCTTATCGGCCCACACCAGCATCGCGTTCGGGCTCTGCTCGAACGCTGTCCAGAACAGGATAATGAACGCGAAGACTACCAGCAGCACGATGATCCGGTCGCGCACCACGTGTGGCGGGTGCACTTCCGTTGGGTGTGCCTCCTCGTTCAGCTCGGTGTTGCCCAAGTCCTGGTTGAACTCGACCAGTTTGCGCTGTCCGATGATGTACACGATCAGGCCCGCCACCATGCCCACACCGGCGGCCCCGAACCCGTAGTGATAGCCGTAGTGCACGCGCAACCAGTCGCAGATGAGCGGACCGATCAGTGCCCCCAGGTTGATCCCCATGTAGAAGATGGTGAACGCCCCATCCCGCCGCGGATCCCCTGGCTTGTACAGGGCACCCACCTGCGTCGACACGTTCGGCTTCAGCAGCCCCACGCCAGCGATGATGAAGCCGAGCGCCGTATAGAAGAACGGCAACGGCTCGAAAGCCATCAGGAAGTGCCCGATGGTCAGCAGGATCGCTCCGACCACCACCGCCCGCTTGGCGCCCAACCAGCGGTCGGCGACGAAGCCGCCCACCACCGGCAGACCGTATGCCAACGCCGCGTACGTCCCCAGCAGTCCCGAGGCGTCCTCCTGCGACCAGAAGAAGTGGTTGATCATGTACAGCATCAACAACGTCTTCATACCGTAGAAGCTGAAACGCTCCCACAACTCTGTGAAGAACAGGACGTAGAGGCCGCGGGGATGACCGAAGATCTCCCCCGACCGCGTGGGAGCGGCGGGGTTGGCCGGTTGGGTGGACACGAGTCGATTCTCCCTGGTTCGTACTGTGCCGAACCGGCTCGCGACGAGCCGATCCTGCCTTGCTGATCCGCTCGGAATCGTGATGTGCGGGCCGGCGGGGCCCGCTTGGTGCGACAGCATACGCGATCGACTGCCCATTGGCCAGCAACCGCGACCGGTGCCTCGCTCCCCATTCTGCGGTATAAACGCGGTAGATTTCCTTGGCCCCTGAGCAACCCGGGAGCGATATATGCCTGCCGCGCAGAAGTCGTCTATCTGGAAACAGATCCGTGGGCTGTCCGCCAACTTCTGGTTCGCCAACATCATGGAGATGTTCGAACGCCTGGCCTTCTTCGGCGTCCGGGCGATCGCGCCCCTGTTCCTGGTGGCCAGCGCGAACGAGAACGGCCTGGGATTGTCGTACAAGGAAAAGGGCGTCATCTACACGGTTTGGGCACTGCTGCAATGCCTGATTCCCATGGTGTCCGGCGGGTACACGGATCGCTACGGCTATCGCAAGAGCCTCGCCGTCGCCTTCGTGATCAACGTGCTCGGCTACCTGCTCATGGCCCAGTCGAAGCCCCTGGCCGACAGTTTCGCCGCCAGCGGGTGGGCTGGCGGCGGATTCTGGGTGTTCATGCTGGCGGCCTGTTTTGTGGCGACCGGTACGGCAATTTTCAAGCCGCCGGTGCAGGGCACCATCGCCCGGGCGACGACGGATGAGACGTCGTCAGTGGGGTGGGGCCTGTTCTACTGGGTGGTGAACATCGGTGGGGCACTGGCCCCGATGGGAGCGGCGATCCTGCGGGCGGACATCGACTGGCAGCTCGTGTTCTACGCGGCGGCCGCGGTGACCGCGTTCAACTTCATACCGGCGTTCGTGCTGTACCGGGAACCGGAGCGGGTTCCGCCGGCGGAGGGCGAGGAAGACAAGCCCCGCGGGCCGCTGGACGTGCTCGTCTCGTCGGTGACGAACATCGCCAAGGACGCCCGGTTGTGCATCTTCCTGCTGATCTTCTCCTGCTTCTGGCTGATGTTCATGCAGCTCTGGGACCTGCTGCCGAACTTCATCGACGAATGGGTGCAGTCACGCGACGTGGCCGGCTTCTTCGGCTGGTTCAGCAGCGGCTGGCTCCTGGCCGACGGGCAGGTCAAACCCGAGATCATCATCAACATCGACTCGATCTCGATCATCCTGCTGGTGATCCCGCTGTCCTACCTCATCAGCCGGCTGCACAAGGTGGCGGCGATGATCATCGGCATGGTCATCGCGCTGTTCGGGTTCGTTGGGGCGGGGGCGACGAGTATCGGCCTGGTGTGCTGCATCATGGTCTTCATCTTCTCCATCGGCGAGATGGCGTGCAGCCCGACGTTCAGCGCGTACATCGGGCTCATCGCGCCGAAGGACAAGAAAGCCCTGTATATGGGCTACTCGAACATCCCGTTCGCCATCGGCTGGGCGCTGGGCAACCTGGTCGGCGGCTTCTTCTATGACGATTACGGTGCGAGGGCGACGCTGGCCCTGAAGCACCTGGCCGCTCATGTGGAACTGGTGGATCAGGCGGCGCCGGCGACGGACTGGAGTGACTCGCTGGAGAAGCTCCCGCCCCTGCTGCGGATCCAGCGCGACCAGGCCTTCGAAATCGTCGCGCGGGAGAACTTCGGCGGTGACACTGCCGCCGCCGCCAGCTACCTGAGAGACAGCTTCCGCTGGGACCGCGGGCAAGTGGCCAGCTTGGCCCTGGTGCATATGGCGTGCGAGCCGGTCGACCATGACGATGTGGCCAAGGGGCTGGTCGAGGCCCTCACGAAGCAGGCCGAGGAGCCCGCGGTGAGTGAATACGTCGTACACCTAGCCACGTTGCTGGGCCCGGCGACGAGCGCCCCCGCGACGAGCGCTCCCGCCACGAACGCCTCAGATCCGCTTCCCGCGGTCAGTCAGGCGTTGACGAAGGGCGACTTGAAGCTCGACGCGATCGGGCTGGCCCGCGTCGTACAGCTTCTGCCGGGCATCGTCGGGAAGACGCGGGATAGCGCGGTCAGCGACTTGCGGAAAGAGCTCAACGCCGACCGGCCGGAGGGGCAGGTGCTCGAACAGGCTGATGTCGTCCGCCAGCTCTGGGATGAACTCGGCGACGATCCGGCGGTGCTGGATAACCTGGCCCTCGAATACCTTGCCCAGGCCAGCGGCGAACTCCAAACGGTCCTGGCCAACCTTCAGTACGAGTCAAAGGACGGGGACATCAAGGGGCGGGTGGAGGAGCTGACCGAACGGCTGGGGCTCGATCAGGGCAAGGCGTTCTACGCGCTCGGCGTGGCGATGGGGTGCGACGCGGCCGAGGTACAGCGCCGCCTGGACGATGAGGCTCTGGCCAGCGTACCCGAAGAGGATCGACCGCTGGTCTGGCTCGTTATGCAGCCGAAGTGGCGAGCGGTGGCCACGGCCTCCGCCAAGTGGCAGGATAACCTCGGCCTGCTGCGAGACCTGATCCAGGACGACCAGACGGCGCGGGAGATCGTGGCGGCGGAGATTGATCGCGAGAGCTGGCTGGCCCGCGCCCTGGCGGGGCTGCGGCGGCTGACTGGCTCGGCCACGGCCCGGACGCTCGTCGTGGACGGCATCAACTACACGCGTCTGGCGGCCAACCGCGACCTGATCGACAAGGCGCTGACAGCCAAAGACTGGAGCCAGCGGCCGGACGACGCCGCGCGGTTCCTGCAACTCAGCCGTTTCGAGGCTCGCGCCCTGGTCCGGGCCGACATCGACCGGGCCCGCCAGACCCTGTGGGACGAGCACCAGCCTTACATGGTTTGGGTGTACCTGGGGTTGTTCGGGCTCGGCGGCACCGTGGGCATGATCATCTTCTACTTTGTGATTCGGCGGGGGATAAGCGGAGGAGCGGAAACGACGGCGGCCTGATTGCGGCCCGCCAGCGGCGATGGACAAACACCCGTCCCCCATCAGGTTGATGGTGGACGGGCGCTGTCCTTTGTGGGTTGGGCGTTTGTCGAGAAGCGGCGTTACTTGATGCTCAGCAGCTCGACGTCGAAGATCAGCGTGGCCTTGGGCGGGATGCGCGGCGGTCGGCCGGCTTCGCCGTAGGCAAGGTCGAAGGGGATGATGAGCTTGCGCTTCTCACCGACCTTCATCAGACCGACACCCTCGGTCCAGCCCTTGATGACCCTGTTGAGCGGGAACGCCGCCGGCTGACCGCGGTCGACCGAACTGTCGAACTTGGTTCCGTCGACGAGCCAGCCGGTGTAGTGCACCTCGACGGTGTCGGTGGCCGCGGGCGAAGGGCCGGCACCGTCTTTCAGGATCACGTACATCAGGCCCGAGTCGGTCTTCTCGATCTTCTTGCCCGTCTCTTCTTCGATCTTCTTGAGCAAGTCCTGCAACTTCTTCTCCTCTTCGGCCTGGGCCCGGCTCTCGGCCTCACGAGCGGCCTTTTCCTGTTCCTCGAGTACCTGGCGGACCGCGTCACGGTCGTATTCACTTACCACTTTCACCGCCGTGATCACGGGTGGTTCGTTGGGGATGGACTTCTCCGGCGGGTGAGCCGGCCGGCTGGCGGCCAGCGCCGCCTCGTAGCGTTGCTGCTGGCGGGGGTCGGGGTGCGTATCGAGCTGCCGGATGGCGTCGACGACGTCCATGCCTTCGACGACCTTGCCGAAGACGGCGTAGGCTGCTCCGCCGCGCGGCATGTCCAGCATGGCGTTGTCCACCACGTTGATGTAGAACTGCGACGTCGCCGAATCGGGCATCGCCGTGCGGGCCATGGCGATGGAGCCGCGGACGTTCTTCAGGCCGTTCTGCCACTCGTTCTTGATCGGTGGCCGCAGCCCGTCATTTTTCGGCTTGAACTCGGGTGTCATGCCGCCGCCCTGGATCATGAAGTTCGGCATCACGCGGTGGAAGATCGTGCCGCCGTAGTAGCCGTCCTCGGCGTAGCGGATGAAGTTGTCGACGCTAACCGGGGCTTTCTCGGCGTCGAGTTCGACGGTGATGTCACCCAGCGTCGTCCGGATCGTCACGCGCGGGTGCAGGCCCGGGTTGGCCGGCTGGCTGGCGGCGGCGCCGGTTTCCGGCGGCGGCTCACTATTGGTTTCATTCTGGGCCAGCACTGGCGAAGCCAGCAAGAGCACGACCAGCGACGCGAGCAGACGGTTCATAGCAAGCCTTTCCGTGTGCAGGTGAAATGGCCGCCGGGCCGGGCCTCGATACACGGGCGCCTCCGCCGACGGGCCGGAATCCGGTGAGTCAGCATACCCCATCAGCCCGAACCGCGAAATGGAGCGTGGCCTCGCCCGGTGCGGGTCAGCCAGAACGGCAGGTAACAGACGCCGAACAGCAACACGCCCAGCACCGCCATTGACGCGATCGGCCACGGCCAGGGTCCGAGATGGTCGTACAGCGACGGTCGGCCGGGCGGCCCGCACAGGTACATGTAGTTCGTGCCCAACGCCCAGTCGATCAGCCCCACCGGAATCGCCGCCAGGCCCGTGATCAACCATGTTCGCCAGACGGCCCCCGGTAGCGGCCGCCAGCGCAGGCCGATGGTCATCACCAGCACCGTGACGATGATCCCGCCGTGCGTCGCGAAGTAGCGCACGAAGGCGAAGGTGGGGAAGTCATCCTCCAGGTCGGGTGTCAGCAGGGCCTGTGACGTGCCGGCCAGGCCCCAGAAGTACGCGAGCTCGCACAAGACCTGTTGCAGGCGGCGGGCGCGGCTGAGCACCGTTCCCGCTGGTGGCGGTGGGGTGGGAACGTTCACCGTCGCCACGATGCACACGAGCAGGGCCAGGTCGCACAGGTGTAGCGGCAGGGCGTCGTCGAGCGCGCCATAGCCGCACAGCGCGGGTGAGACATTCTCGGTTAGCCAGGCCCACAGCAGCCCGGCCGCGAGGAGGTGACACGTCAACAGGGCGAGCAGCGGGCCGTGGGGCGTGGAGCCCGCACGGCGCAGCAACAGCCCAAGGGCGAGGCCGATGGCCACAATCGTCAGGAGCGCACCGACGTGGGTGGCGCTGTAGGACACGAACGCGTCGGCGGTGGTGACGGCCGGAGTAAGCATGACGAGACGCCGAGCTAGCCGAGCTTGGCCATCAGGGCGGCGACGCGAGCCCGATCCACGGGCGCCGTCGAGATCCCCCCTTGCTTGAACGATGTTCCGATAATGAAGCCGTCGGCGAGGCCGGCGAACTGCGCGACGTTCGCCGATGTTACGCCGCTGCCGACGAAGACGGGCGTGCCGTCGGCGGCGTCTTTGACTTGGCGGACATCGTCTGGGGGCGTGGGGCGGCCGGTCGCGCCGCCGGTGACGAACAGGGCGTCGGCGCCGCCACGATGGACGAGGTCGGCAACTTCTTCAGCGACGGGGCGGGGCGGGCCCAGCGGGGCGGAGTGCTTGACGTTCACGTCGGCGAAGATGCGGATGGCCTCGGCGCCGAGCCATTTCCGCTCGCGCAGCAGCTCGTAGGCGATGCCCTCGATGATGCCCTGGTCCGTGACGCGGGCCCCGCACAGGACGTTCACGCGGATGAACGCGGCCCCGACGGCTGCGGCGACGGCCAGCGCGCTGCGCCCGTCGTTTCGCAGCACGTTGATCCCGAGCGGCAAGTCGAACCGCCGGCGGACCTCGCCGGCGAGCACGGTCATCCAGCTCACGACGTAGCGGGGCACGCGGCGGGCGGTGAAGGGGGTGTCGCCGAAGTTCTCCATCATCAGGGCGTGCACGCCGCCGGCGACGAGGGCTTCGGCGTCGCGCAGCAGGGCGTCGCGGAGCGCGGCGGTGTCACCGGCGAAGCCGGGGCTGCCGGGCAGCGGCGGCAAGTGCAGCATGCCGATGACCGGGCGGTCGAAGGCGGACCGGTTCGGGAAGAGCGGGGCGGACATGGCTGGCAGACTAGCGGCAGGCGGGACGCAAGGGAAGCGGGGGACGTGGGGCGGGCTCGGCCCGTCGATTGCGTTTTGACCGAGTGGGCGTCGCATGCGCAGGCGTTGGATCGGCGGGTGGAACCCGCCGCAATGCGGTACGGGCGGCATGATCCGCGGCGTTGCGGGCACGAGAAAAGCCCCGGACGCGGGGGAGAACGCCGTCGTCCGGGGCCTACTTCATGCTGGCGGCGTGGCCGCCGGCTTACTTCAGCTTGTCTTCGTATTCCTTGAGGGTCTTTTCGAGGGCGGCTTTCATCTCGGGGTTGTCGGCGACGAGCTCGATGGCCTTCTTCTGGAGCTCGATGGCGGCCTGCTTGTCACCCGTGTCCCACAGGGCCCGGGCGTAGGTGTCGATGATGGCCGGGTGCTTGCTCTCGGTGAGCTCATCCGCCAGCTTGGCCAGTTTGAGGGCGAGCTTGAGATCACGGTAGCGGAAGTCCTCGTTGGTGAGGATTTCCCAGGAGATGGAGTTGAGCACCATGGAGTCCTTGTCGATGAGCGGGACAAACTGCTCAGCGAGCTCCCGGCACACCTTCTCGCCATCCGGGCTGCACGCCGCCTCGACGTACTTCTCGAGCAGCGGGAGGGCCTTGGTGCGGTTCTCCTCGCGCTTCTGCTGCTCGGCGTAGTCCTTGCGGGCCTTGGCCAGGTCCCACTTGTCCGCGAGGACGGCCTCGAGCACGGGGTCCATGCTCATGGGATGGCCGAGCCAGGCGATGCGGCCTTCCTTATCGATGATGAACGCCGTGGGGATGCCGCGCTGCTTGAAGGCGACCATGTAGGCGGCGTTGGTCTTGCCCTTCTCATCTTCCTCGTAGGCGACGGCGTAGTCCATGTCGTCGCCCCGGTCCTTGACGAAGTTCTGCACGACTTCGAGGTTCCTGTCGTCGGAGCTGATGCCGACGATGACCAGGCCGTCCTTCTCGTACTTCTTCTGGAGCTTGGTGAGGTGGGGGATGCTCGTGCGGCAGGGCCCGCACCAGGTGGCCCAGAACTCGATGACGTAGACGTTCTTACCGCGGCCGTCCTTCATGTCGATCGGGCCGCCCTTGACCCACTCCTTGACCTGGAGCGGCGGGGCCGGGTCGCCGATTTCGATGGCCATGGCCAGCGTGGCAGCGCAGAAAACGCACAGGACAGCCAGTAGACTGGTCCGGACGCGAAACATACAGACTCCTTTTCAGCGCCAGTGGTCGAAGCGCCCCGTGACGTTAAGGTTTACTGGAATAACCATATCGTAGCGGGGCCTATTCCCGCAAGCGCTACTGCTCCGGCGCGGGCGGCCGGGCCGGTGAGGCGGCCGAGTTTGGGGGCCGTGCCGTCGGGAAGTCGCCCGGGCCGGCGAGCGGGCGTATAGTGGTCGCGATGACGGGGGTGAGTTGTCGGTGGAGCATGGTCGATGGTCGAGCAGATCAGCATTCGCACATCCGGCCAGGGGCTACGCGAGATCACCTCGGAAATACAGGCTGTGGTACGGGCTGCCGGCGTGCGGGAGGGGTTGTGTACGGTGCTCGTGCAGCATACGTCTGCGAGCCTGCTCATCCAGGAGAACGCCGACCCGAGTGCCCGGCGGGATCTGGAGGCGTGGCTGAATCGGCTGGTGCCGGAGGATGACCCGCTGTACACGCACACGGCGGAGGGCGGGGACGATATGCCGGCGCACGTGAAGGCGGCGCTGACGGCGACCAGTTTGTCGATTCCTGTAAGCTCCGGGCGGCTGGGGCTGGGGACGTGGCAGGGGATCTACGTGTGGGAGCACCGCCGACGGGGCGGCCAGCGGCGGTGCCTGGTGCACGTGGCGTGACTGAGATCGGGATTGCCGCGGGCCCGTGCGGGTCACTTCGTGTCGTCGCCGGAGCCGATGGTCGATTCTCCACACTCGGGGCAGCGGTCGCCGAAGTGGCCGGTGAGGTTGTAGCCGCAGTGCCGACAGGCCCGGTAGGCCCTCCAGGCAACGCCGCGACTCGCCGCCGTCATGACGATGAGCCAGAGCAGCAGACCGAGCAGCCAGGCACCGTACAGGCCATACAACTGGCCACGCGTCATGGGTTCCAGCACCCCGCCGCTGCCCAGCGGCGCGTACAACTCCTTGAACTTCAGCAGGATGACAAACGCCGGTGAGATCAGCACCAAGGTCAGAGCCCAGCATAGCCGGCTGAAGCGGCGGAAGTGGTCCCACGTGGACTTCCATCTCGCTCCGTGCCAGAACGCTACCAGTTGCCCGATCGCCAGGCCGACCGTGATGACGCCGCTGTAGAGCACAGCCCGAAACACCAGATCTCTCGCCAGCGAAGCGGCCGTTCCACGGTCGTTCCTGGTCTCGCGCGCGTGCCGGTCGGCGACGATGAGCACGGGTATGCAGGCAAGAAGGACAACGCCGACGATGAGCCGCTGTCGGGCGCCTCGTGCAGGCGTGTTCCCTCCGCCCCGCGGCTGTTTCCCAAAGACGCTCATCGGACGTGACGTCCTTGCCCTGGACTGGTCGGGCGGGCCGACGCGGCGTCCCGCTCGCCCCGCAACCAGTATAGGTGCCGCGCGGCCGTCCAGTCAGTCCGCCGGCCTACTGGCATCGGCGGCGCAGAAGGGTTACAAACCTCGCAGTGGCCGCCATTCTCGCGGCCGGAATGGGGATCATCAATGCCGAAGTACCTCCTGGCTGTCGCCATCGTGCTCGCGCTGCTCGCTGTGCTGCGTTTTCTGCGCTGGCGACGGATGCGCAAGCTGGCCGCGGGTATCCTGAATGACCTGGAGCGGATACACGTCCCGCGGCACGAGTACCGGCCGGCGAATCCGGGCGACTTCCCTCACGTGGACCAGGACTTCTACGACGGCAACAGCGCGTTCCTGTCGCAGAATGGTTTCAGGTTCCTCGCAGACATGGAGAACGTTACCGTCAACGCCGCGTGTCACGTGGTGCGCACGTACATCCGCACAATGCTGGCCGACGATGGAACGACCGCCGTCAGCCTCTACGACCCGAGGCGCGCGCCAGAGCCTGGTCAGCCGGCGGTCGAAGCGGTGACGAAGCTGGGCGGCGTGGCCGACTTCGGCACGGACTTCACAGACGGCACGTTTATCGGCACCAGCAACGCCCCGGACGCCGACGTCTGGGAGTTGCCGCCGCAGATGCAGACCGAGCACCTCGGCGCGGATGCGACGCTCACGGAGCTCATTGTGCGCCATGCCGAACGCGTCGTGCAGTACGCCGACGAGCGTCCGGACGCCCACCCGGTCGTGTTCCATTCCCTGGAGGACGTGCTGGCCTCCGCGCAGCAGACGCAGGCCGTCCGGGCGGCCCACCGGCGTTCGTTGGGCATGATCACGCGGGAGGAACTGCGGCGGTTGGCCGGCGGTCGGCAGGGCTTCGCGGACGAGCTGTATGCGGAAATCCAGCGGTTGCGGGCCAAACGCCGTCCGGCAGGGGAGTAGCCCGGACCACCCGCCGGCCGGCGACGCGCGTTGCCCAGATAAGGGCCAAGCCGGGCCCGGCGCTTGACTTGACGGGCTGGGGTGGTACGCTAAGTGTCTGTCGGCGGTCGTCCGAACGCCCCGCCGATCCCCAATAGCTCAATGGTAGAGCGAGCGGCTGTTGACCGCTTGTAGGTTCGAGTCCTACTCGGGGAGCTTGAGTTTTGACGGGGTATTTCCCCGACCTGATAGTTGACGGAGAGCCCCGGAGCGAAAGCCGCCGGGGCTTTTCTGTAACCTATTGGAACCAAAGGGTTATGGCCAGTTTCGAACGACAACCCGATTCTCTGTTTCGCAAGAGACTGACTGGGGTCCAAGAGCAACCATCGTGGTTGCTTTCGGCAGCGCGGAAATTTGGCCGCGAACTCTCGCACTCTCTCGTGAACAGATCGAGCCGCGTTAACCGCCAGGTTGCTTCCGCACCCCGTAGCGATTTCGGACTCTCTGGCGAGTGAGGCCCCGAATGAACTCATCGCAGTCCACCGAAGCACCTCGCGCCCTGATTCTGGCCGGCCCCAACGGCTCGGGCAAGACCACGTTCGCCACGGAATTTCTGACGGCCGAAGGCTACTGCCCGACATTCCTCAACGCCGACCTGATCGCCGCTGGTTTGTCGCCGTTCGCCCCGGAAAAGGCCAACATCACCGCTATGCGACTGATGGCCGAACGTATCCGCGAGTGTGTCGATCAGCGGCTGGATTTTTCGGTTGAATCAACGCTGGCCGGTCGAACCTACGCCAACCTGATCCGTGAATGGAAACAAGTTGGCTACGTCGTGAAGATCGTTTTCTTGCGACTGGATTCTCCGGAAATGGCCATCGCCCGTGTTCAACACCGCGTGCGGATGGGCGGGCACAACATCCCTGAACCGGTCATCCGGCGGCGATTCGAACAGGGCTGGTCGAACTTTCAGAACACCTACAAGGCACTGGTGGATAGCTGGCAGGTCTATGATGCAACCAGAACTCCGCCGGCGCTCATTGACGAAGGAGGCCAGGCATAATGAATTGGTCAGACAAGAATAAAGACATGGCTGGCACACAAGCGGCAATGCTTCGCGCCACCCGCAAGGCGATCAGCGAAGCCAAGCTGCGCGGCGAACTCGTTCCTCAATGGCGCGACGGCAAAGTTGTCTGGGTACGCCCGGAAGAGGTCGAATTGCCCCCGGCACAAGGGGACCAGTCACCGGAGAGATAGGTGCAGCCATGACAGTCGATTTGCAGCCGTGGGCGAAGCCTTTGAAGGCTTTCTCCGACTGGATCGATGCTGTAAACCAGACCGCCGGCAAGCATTGGTTGCGAAGGCTCAAATCAAACCAGTCCGAGCAAGTTGAGAGTGCTGTTGCTGAGGCTGTCGTCTGGGATTTCATAGGACGCCGCTGTGATTCGACTTTCTTGAATGAATCGCCAGGCACGGGTGGGATTGATTTCGGGTTCGTCATTGATGGTTACAGCTTCTTCGTCGAAGTCACAAACATTTCGACCAAGGCTGCATCAACAGCGAGTGCTATGCCGGATAGAGACCCTTTTGCCGGACACTACGGTTTGCTCACGAAAAACATTCGGCAGAAAATCAGAGGCAAGCTGAAGCAAGCGCGATGTCGATCGGATCGTCCCCTACTTGTAGCGGTGACAACACTGCACTGGAATGCGAGTCACGCGTGCATCAATCGAATGGCAGTTGAGTTTGCGATGGGGTCGCCACCGAAAATAACGGGTAAGTTCAATCCGAATACGGGTGAAGTCGAAGGGGATCTCTACCAGTCCACGGATCTGAGTCAGTCGGTGTTTCTCTCGCCGCGGCCAGTGAACGGGCCGGACGGTTTGCCGATCGCGCAGGCGAGACATCAACCGATTTCTGGATTTCTCGTTGGCAGCTTTGGTCTCAGCCCTAGGAGTGTTTGTGTTTTGGGCGCGCTCAATCCTGAAGCATCCCGACCATTTAATCCCGCTATGCTTCCGGATATTCCGTTCTGCTCGTTTCGAGAGTGGCCGGTGACAACGGAGATGGGTTTTAATTGGACCATATCAGAGGCCGATGAGCGAGAGCGCCAACAGCAGGCTGCTGAGCAGCGTCTTCGCGCTGCGGGATACGGCGAAGTTCTGGACGCCATACGCAAAGAGATTGTGCGTCAATCCGGGAGCTACGCAGACTGACCGCCCCATGGCCGCTCAATCTTCACTCCGCTACGCCAGGATCGCTGGACCGTGCCGCGACTGCACCTCTGGCTGTGTCGGCTCTTTTTCCAGGTATACCGCCGCGGAGCCGCAGTGCGGACAGCGTCCTGCGCGTTGTCCGCCAAGGTCGCCCGCTCCGCCAAGGCCAGCGGCAACGTGGCCTGGGCCAGAGTCTCGACCTGGTCCTCGAAGTCCGCGAACGTGGCCCCCTTCAGCGGGATGGTCTCGTCCGTCGGAATGACCCGGTCCAACTGGGCGGCGAACGCCGCCAGAACCCGGGCCCGCGCCTCCCCTCGTGTCGTCCGTGCTGGCATGTCTGCTTCCTCCTTGAAGCACTCCCACTCGCTCGGCTCGCCGCCGGGCCCAACCGCCTCCTATCCTACCCCCAGAACCCCGCCCCAAGTGTCACGCACCCGGCGACGCGGGAAGGCTGGCGGGGGGGGGGGGCTCGCGGGGGTGGCCGGGGGTGTGGTACACTGCTGGATTCTAGAAACGGCTCCGCTGGCGGTGCCGCCGATGTGGTGCAGAAGACGTAGGCGGCCGGGCGGCTTGATGAACCCTGTGGAGGTTGGGACGTGTCCAAGCGTACGATCGTGGCCATGCCGGGCGACGGCATCGGCAAAGTAGTGCTGCCCGAGGCGCAGCGTGTGCTCCAGGCGGCGGGTTTCGAGGCTGAATACGTCCACGGCGACATCGGCTGGGATTTCTGGATCAGCGAGGGCAACGCCCTGCCCGATCGGACGATTAAGCTGCTCGAACAGCACAAGATCGGTCTGTTCGGCGCCATCACGTCCAAGCCGAAGGACAAGGCCGACGCCGAGCTGTCGCCGGCGCTGCGCGGCAAAGGCTACGTGTACTACAGCCCGATCGTCACGATGCGGCAGCACTTCAACCTCGACATCTGCATCCGGCCGTGTCGGTCGTTCCCGGGCAACCCGCTGAACTTCGTCCGGCGGGAGGGCGACGGTTTCGTCGAGCCTCCGGTGAACGCGGTCATCTTCCGCCAGAACACCGAAGGGCTGTACAGCGGCGTCGAGTGGACAAACCCGCCGGACCCGGTGTACGCGGCGCTGGCCACGCATCCGCGGTTTGCCAACTACAAGAGCTGCCCGCGGGCCGACCTGGCCGTCTCGACGCGGATCTTCACCCGCAACGCCTGCCGGCGGATCGCCAAGGCGGCGTTCGAGTACGCGAAGAAGTTCGGTTATCGGTCCGTCACGATCTGCGAGAAGCCGAACGTCATTCGCGAGACGTCCGGCATGCTCACGCTCGAGACGCGGGCCATCGGCCGCGACTACCCGGGCATCGAGATCTGGGAGACGAACATCGACGCCCAGATGATGTGGCTGACGAAGAACCCTGAGGACTACGGCGTGATCGTCGCCGGCAACATGTTCGGCGACATCGTGTCGGACGGCTTTGCGGGCCTGGTCGGCGGGCTCGGCTTCGCGTGCAGCGCGAACATCGGCGACGAGGTGGCGGTCTTCGAGCCGACGCACGGCTCGGCCCCGAAGTATGAGAAGCTCAATCCGCCGATCGTGAACCCAATCGCCATGATCCTGTCGGCGTGCATGATGCTGGATCACATCGGCGAGACGGCGAGGGCAACGAAGATCCGCGACGCGATCGCGGCGGTCGTACAGGAAGGCAAGGTCCGCATGTACGACATGATGAAGCTGAAGGGCGGCCCGGACGTGATCGGCCAGGGCGCCGCCACGACGTCGCAAATGACGGACGCGGTCATCGCGAAGCTGTAGCGGGCGGGCCATGTGGCACCGGATTGCATCCGGTGCGTCGCTTGACGCCCGCGTCGGATGTAGCGTCGGCCCCCCGTGGCCGACGTCGAGTACGAAAGACGTTGGTTTTCGTGGCGGGCCTGCGGTCGTTCGTTGAATCGTGCCACTGCTCTGTGAGCAGCGTCTTCTCGCGCAACCAGCGATCGGCCTTGGTCGGAAGGCAGCCGCGCGCGTAGCCCAGTCAACCAGGATCGTCCGATGCCAGGGCAGTCCAGACCGCCGCTGCGACGCAAGACGACCCCCAAGGTCCAGGGTGGCAAGCCCCTGCGCAAGAGCCGGACCGCACTGACGCCGCATCCACTGCAGATCCCCTCATCGGTTCCCTGGATCGACCGCGAACGCCCCGGTCCCAGCCACCGCCACTTTCTACGCAAGAAGGACATCCTGGAGTTCATCGATCTGCTGCCCGAGTGGGACGAACTGGCAAAGGGGCTCAGAGGCATCCTGCTCGCCCGCGGCGAATACGATACCGCCGGCTGGCACCGGCCCGGTCTGGTCGCCGTCTGTGCCTGGGAGCGCGACGTGTGGCAACGCGTCTGTGTCGAGCACTACGAAGAGCACGCGGACGTTTTTCGCCGGCTCGGCGTCCCCTGCGAGCGTGCCGGCGACGTCGTCGTCTGCCAGTTCACCGACCAAGCAGTGCGCGACTACCAGCTCCTGCATATCCTGCTGCACGAGCTGGGCCACCACCACGATCGAATCACCACGCGTAGCAAGGTCGACGCCGCCCGCGGCGAAGGCTACGCCGAGCGCTATGCGTTGAAGTACATGGACGAAATCTGGCACCGCTACGCGGAGCGGTTCGGGCTGCCGGGCCTATCGTGACGTGCGGCGCGAGTGGATAATGAAAACGTGCTAACCCTGATCTGACGTTTGAGCGTGGGAATGACGTTGGTCCTCGCGACCGGCGCGTAGCGTCGGCCCCCCGTGGCCGACGTGGAATGCGAACGACGCTGGATCTCGCGGCTGGCGTGTAGCGTCGGCCCCCCGTGGCCGACGTCGAAGACGAAGAACACCCCGCCGTTGGGAGCAACCGCATGCGGCCGCCTCGGCGAAAGACACCGCTTCGCGACCTGACGACCTATGGTCGCGGACGCGCCGTGCGGCTGCCGGACTGTGATTACGTCGGCGAGATCGACCTGCATGTGACGCTTTGCGCTGACCGTGGCACGCCTTTTCGCGACGTTGCCGTGGCAAGCATGATCTGTGACAACGTGGAGTTTTATTGCCGGAAGCTGGCGTATCGGCTCTATGGGTTCACGGTCGGCCACGGAGGGCCGGCGCTACGGGTTGAGGTGCGTGGGCGTGTTGGCCGGTACAATGGCCCGTCTGGAGCCTGGTCACTTTGGAGTTGAATGATGCCTCAGACACTTATCGAGAAGATCGCCCAGCGGTATGCCGTCGGGCTGGCCGGGGGGCATGAGGTTCGGGCCGGCGACTTTCTGTCGATTCGGCCGGCGCACGTGATGACGCACGACAACACGTCGGCGGTCATCCCGAAGTTCAAGTCCATGGGCGCGACGCGCGTCGCCGATCCGGACCAGCCGGTGTTCGCCCTGGACCACGACATCCAGAACACCGCGGCCGACAACGTCGCCAAATACGACAAGATCCGGGCCTTCGCCAAGGAGCAGGGCATCGCCTTCCATCCGGCGGGGCGGGGCATCGGCCACCAGATCATGCTCGAAGAAGGCTTCGTGCTGCCGGGGTCGTTCGTCGTCGGCTCCGACTCGCATTCGAACATCTACGGGGCGCTGGGCGCCCTGGGTACGCCGGTTGTTCGTACCGACGCCGCCGCCATCTGGGCCACCGGTCGCACGTGGTGGCAGGTGCCCGAGGTGGTCAAGGTGACGCTGCAAGGGGCGCTGGCTCCCGGCGTGACCGGCAAGGACGTGATCATCGCCCTGATCGGCACGTTCGTGAATGACGAGGTGCTGAACTGCTGCCTCGAATTCACCGGTCCCGGCGTGGCCGCGCTCGGGGTTGAAGAGCGCATGACCATCGCCAACATGACGACCGAATGGGGGGCGCTCGCCGGCGTCTTCCCGTACGACAAGGTCACGCGCGAGTACCTGCTCGCCCGGGCTGAGCACTTCAAGGAGCGCGGCGACGCTCGCCCGCGGTTGACGCCGGAGCTGGTGGCCAAGCTCGACGCCGAGGCGCTGGCCGCGGATGCGCGAGCTGCCTATGCGAAGGAGCTGACGTTCGACCTGTCGGCGGTGACGCCGTTCGTCGCCGGCCCGAACGAGGTCAAGACGATCGCTCCGGTCGGCGAGCTCGAAGCCCGCGACATCCGCATCGACAAGGCCTTCCTGATGAGCTGCGTGAACGGCCGGTTGCAGGACTTCGCGGCGGCGGCGGAAGTGATGGAAGGCCGCCGGGTCGCCAAGCACGTGAAGCTGTACATCGCCGCCGCTTCGAACGAGATCGAGGAAGAGGCGAAGCGGCTTGGCTACTGGGGCAAGCTGGTGGCGGCGGGGGCGATCGTGCTGCCGGCGGGCTGCGGCGCGTGCATCGGCCTTGGCGATGGCGTTCTCGCGGACGGCGAGGTGGGCATCTCGGCCACCAACCGCAACTTCAAGGGCCGCATGGGCTCACGTGAGTCGTTCGTGTACCTGGCCAGTCCAGCGGTGGTGGCGGCGTCGGCGGCGGCGGGTCGGATCGCCGGCCCGCGGGCCGATGCGCGACCTGCGCAGGAGCTGCGCGAAGCGGTGCGCAGGTCGGCGGAGTGCCACGTGAATCGGCTGGAACGGCCGGCGGCCCGCGTCGAGATCATCGACGGCTTCCCGAAGGCGATCGAGGGCGAACTGCTGTTCGTGCCGAAGGACAACATGAACACCGACGGCATCTACGGCAAGGAGTATACGTACCAGGAAGGCCTCACGCCGGAGCAGATGGCCAAGGTCGCCATGGCGAACTACGACCCGGCGTTCCAGGAGCTGGCCGAGGACGGCGACGTCCTGGTCGGCGGGTACAACTTCGGGTCGGGCTCGTCGCGCGAGCAGGCGGCGACGGCCCTGAAGTACCGCGGCTTGCAGCTCATCATCGCCGGCTCGTTCTCGCAGACGTACAAGCGTAACGCGTTCAACAACGGCTACATTTGCCTCGAGTGCCCGCAGCTTGTCGACGAGTTGCGGGTCGAGTACCGCGAGGACAAGCGGCTGACCATCCGCACCGACCGACCGACGGTCGTCGATTTCATCGAGTCGAAGATTACGTGCGACGGTGTCGGGTATCCGTTCGCTGCGCTCGGCGAGGTGGCCCAGCAGCTCATCGCCCAGGGCGGCTTCGAGCCGGTGATTCGGCAGCAATTGGCGGAATTGGGTAAGAAATAGCGGGCGTCGCGCGCCTTTTGGCGCCGGCCCGGAGAGCGGCGACCGGTAGGGCGGGTTCCACCCGCCGGCTGCTTCGTTGCGGGAAGAACATCGGTTTCACGTGGAACCGAGCTGAGCCTGACAGGGGTATGGCGTGTCCGACCGACCGTTGCACGTGGTGACGGGTGCGCTGGGCTATTCCGGCCGGGCGATCACGGAGCGTTTGCTGGCCCGCGGGATTCGCGTGCGGACGCTCACGAACTCGCCGAACCGGCCGCATCCGTTCGGCGAGGCCCTGGAGATCCACCCGCTGGCGTTCCAGGAGCCGGAGCGGCTGGTCGCGTCGCTGCGCGGCGCGGCCGTGCTCTACAACACGTACTGGGTCCGTTTCGACCACCGGCTGTTCACGTTCGCGCAGGCGGTGGCGAACACAAAGGCGCTCTTCGAAGCCGCGGCCGCCGCCGGCGTGGGGCGTATCGTGCACGTCAGCATCCTGCATCCGGAAGGCGGGCGCGGGCTGGCGTACTACGAGGGCAAGGCGGAACTGGAGCGAGCCCTGCACGGCGTCGGCGTTCCGCATGCGATTCTGCGGCCCGGTGTGCTGTTCGGCCGCGGCGACATCCTGGTGAACAACATCGCCTGGATGCTGCGGCACCTGCCGGTCTTCGGCGTTTTCGGCGACGGCCGGTACGCTCTACGGCCGTTGCACGTGGATGACTTCGCCGACCTGGCGGTGGCGCAGGGGTTGCGCGAGGACGAAGCGGTGGTCGACGCCGTGGGGCCGGAGACGTTTACGTACCGCGAACTGGCGGCGACGCTGGGACGCATCCTGGGCGTTCGGCGGCCGATCGTGCGGGTGTCGCCGGTGCTGGGGTATTGGTGTGCCCGGCTGCTGAATCCCGTGGTGGGCGACGTGGTCATCACGCGGGAGGAGATTGCCGGACTGATGCGCGGCCTGCTAACATCAGACGCACCCGCCGCCGGTCCGACGCGGTTGACGGACTGGGCGACGGAGCACCGTGACCATCTCGGCCGGCGATACGCGAGCGAAGTCCGGCGGCGCGTGCGGCGAGATGTGGCGTACGAGGCGGTGTAGGGCCGGACGTGCGGGCCGAACAACGTGGAAGTGAATCCGGGAGACTGGGATGGACGGAACGCGAGATCGGCAGAAGAAGCTCTCGGCCGCGGTCAGCAAGATCTTGTTCAACGAATGGGATCCGATCGACGTCCACGACGAAGGCTGCCCGAGCGACGAATACGACTCGCATGTTCCGGGCGTTTGCCGGTTACTGAACCAGGGTGCGAGCGCGCAGGAAATTGCCGAGCATCTGGCCATCGTCGCCCGCGACATCATCGGTACTGATGGCGCGACCACAGAGACGGAGCTACCAATCGCACGGCGACTGGTTGAGCTTGTCCGCGAGACATAGCCGCTCCCGGCCGCGTGCCGCAGGACGACTACAGGAGAAACCATGATTGCCGAGACTGACATCAACAAGCTGTTTGCCTCCGTTCTGGAACGTATCAAGAACAAGGACCTGCGCGACAAGGTCGTCAAGACGTGGACGCTCGCTTGCGAGCGCGGCGGGTGGCAGAGCGTCGACGAACTGAAGAAGATGCCCTTCACGCTGCTGGTCGACACGCATGGCATCAACTTCATCGAGCACACGATCGCCGTCACGGAGGGCGCTTGCGGGCTGGCGCGGGCGCAGGAAGAGGCGTACGCAAAGATGCCGTACGCGGTCGACTACGATCGGCTGCTCGCCGGCGGGTTGCTGCACGATGTCGGCAAGCTGCTGGAAACGGAGAAGGACGGCAAGGGCGGCTTCCGCAAGAGCCGCGGTGGCCAGTGCCTGCGTCATCCGATCTCCGGTACGACAATCGCCCACGAGGCCGGCATCCGTGATGAGGTGGTTCTCAACACGATTGCCTGTCACGCGAAGGAAGGTGAAGGCGCGCCGAAGTGCCTGGAGACTGTCTTGATTCACCAAGCGGACTTTGCGACCTTCGATCCGCTCGTGGCGAAGGGAAAGGGCGCTTTGATTGAGTAGCGGCGAAGCCGTCAGCCATCAGCCGTCAGCCTTCAGCCGAAGATCGCGGGCCGAACGCTGCTGGCTGTTGGTGGGCGGCTTGGAGAGTGTCATGCAGGACTTCCGGGAATTGAAGGTCTGGCAGAAGGCACACGAGTTGACGCTGGCCGTCTACCGTGCGACGGCTGCCTTCCCGCGGGAAGAGCTGTATGGAATCGTGAGCCAGATACGCCGGGCAGCGTCGTCGATTCCGGCGAACCTCGCGGAGGGCCGCTGTCGGCGCACCGACCGCGACTTTGGCCGTTTCGTCGGTATTGCGCTAGGCTCCGCAAGCGAGGTCGAGTACCACGTGCTTCTGGCACGCGATCTGGAGTTCCTGGAACCGGCGGCCTACGGTAGGCTGAGCGAGCAAGTGGAAGAAGTGAAGCGCATGTTGTCGGCCTTGTATGATCGGCTGATGGCTGATGGCTGAGGGCTAAGGACCATGAGCAAGACGATTATTGAGAAGATCATCGCCAGCCACGCCGGCCACGACGTTCGGCCCGGCGATATTGTGGATGTTCGTATCGACGCCCGGGTGGCCCGCGATTTCGGCGGAGCCAACGTGGTCAAGAACATCGAGCAGGCCGAGCTCGGTATCGCCGACCCGGCGTGCACGTACTTCACGTTCGACTGCAACCCCGGTGGCTCGGACCAGAAGTACGCCGCCAACCAGCAGACGTGCCGCCAGTACGCTCGCCGACAGGGCATCCGCCTCTGCGACGTGGACGCCGGCATCGGCACGCACCTGGCGATGGAACTGGGGTTCGTCGGGCCGGGGCAGACACTCGTCTCGACCGACTCGCACGCGAACATCATGGGCGCGATCGGCGCGTTCGGGCAGGGCATGGGCGACCAGGACATCGCCCATGCGTTCGCCCACGGCACCGTATGGTTCAAGATCCCGCCCACGCAGCGCATCCGGCTGACCGGGCAGCCGTCCAAGGCGGCGACGCCGAAGGATGTGGCGTTGGCGCTCTGCCGGCACTTCGGGGCGAACGGGTTGCTGGGCTATGCGGCGGAGTTGTACGGGCCGTACGTGGACGGGCTGGACGTCGCCGGCCGGGTGACGCTGGCTTCGATGTGCACGGAGATGGGCGGGATCATCCTGATGCTGCCGCCGAATGAGGCCGTGCTGGACTTCTGCCGCGAGGCCTGCGGGCGTGAGCTGGAGCCGGTCTACGCCGACAAGGACGCGGTCTATGCGGAAGAGGTGGAGATCGATCTGAGCGGTCTGGAGCCGCTGGTGGCGCGGCCCGGGCAGCCGGAGGACGTGGTGCCCCTGTCGGAAGTGGCGGGGACGAAGATCGACTCGGCGTTCATCGGTTCGTGCACGAACGGGCGGTTCGAGGATATCGCCGCCGCGGCGCGGATTCTGAAGGGTCGGCACGTGGCGCCGGGCGTCGTGCTGAAGATCGTGCCGGCGACGGACGGTGTTTGGCGGCGGCTGCTCGATGAGGGGTTGCTGCGCGTGCTGAAGGAGGCCGGGGCGCTCGTGGGGAACGCGGGTTGTGCGGGTTGTGCCGCCGGCCAGATCGGTCAGAACGGTCCGGGTGAGGTCACGGTGAGCACGGGCAACCGCAACTTCCCCGGCAAGCAGGGCAAGGGCAGCGTCTACCTGGCGTCGCCGGAGACGGCGGCGGCTTCGGCCATCGCCGGCGTTATCGCTGCCAGCGACCGGATGCCGGCGGAAGTGGCCACGTTCGCGGCGGCGCGGGCGCCGGCTTCGCGGCCGGCGGCGGCTGCGGCGGCCCGGGCGGTGGCGCGGTTCCGGCCGACGAAGCTGCGCGGCCGGGTGTGGCGAGTCGGGCGCGACAACATCGACACGGACATGATCTATCACAACCGCCATCTGGCCGTCACCGATGCCCGTGAGATGGGGCAGTACGCGTTCGGCAACCTGCCCGACTGGGAGGATTTCCCGCAGAAGGTCCAGGCCGGCGACATCATCATCACGGGGCGGAACTTCGGCTGCGGCAGCTCGCGGCAGCAGGCGGTCGATTGCTTCCAGACGCTGGGCGTGTCGGCAATCATCGCCGAGTCGTTCGGGGCGATCTACGAGCGCAACGCGATCAACGCTGGCCTGGCCATCATGACCGCTGGCGTGGAAGCGTCCGGGCTGGCCACGGGCGATGAGATCGAGGTGGACCTGGAAACGGGTCTCATTCGGCGGCCGGCGGACGGGATGGAAGTTCAGGGCGAGCCGCTGTCGACGGCGCAGATGGCGATCTATCAGCGTGGCGGGTTGCTGGTGCGCGTGGCCTGACGCCGACCGTTCGCGATACCGTCCAGAGCCGAAGAACACGTGCGAGGGTCGATCGTCATGGGAACCGTCACGGAAACGTTGGCTCGCTGGGCGGCGGAACTCGAATGGGATGACCTCACGCCGGAGGCCATCGACGCCGCCAAGCTCTTCCTCTACGACTCGCTCGGCTGTGCGCTCGGTGGTTATCAGACGGCCGACGTCAAGATCTACCTCGAACACACGCTCGACCTCGGCGGGAACGAGGCGTGCACGCTGATCGGTTCGGGTCGGCGGACCAGCCCGAGCATCGCCGCCCTCGGCAACGCCCTCATGATCCGGGCGCTCGACTACAACGACATCTACTGGAAGCAGGACCCGTCGCACCCGAGCGACCTGATCCCCGCCGCCACCGGCTTCGCCGAACGCGACCACCGGGCCGGTAAGGACCTCATCACGGCGATCGTGCTGGCGTATGAGATCGAGATGCGGCTGTGCGAATTTGCCGTCCCGGGCATTCGCGAGCGCGGCTGGCACCACGCGACGTTGACGGCCATCGCGGCACCGATCGTCGCCGGCTGGATGCTGGGGTTGTCGTGGCGGCAGATGCAGCATTCGATCGGTATCTCCGCGTGTCACCAGGCGACGTTCGGCGCCGCCGTCGCCGGCAAGCTGACCATGATGAAGAACACGGTCGATCCGCTGGCAACGCAGGGTGGGGTCGAGGCGGCTATGCTGGCCCGGCGGGGCTACACGGGGCCGGAGGGCGTGCTCGACGGGAAAGAGGGGCTGATGCACTGCCTCGGCCCGGAGTGGGATCTCGGCAAGCTGACCGACGGGCTCGGCGATCGGTTCAAGATCGCGGATTGCGGGATGAAGTCGTATCCGGTCGAGGCCCTGATGCACTCGCCGCTGTCGGCGACGCTGCACCTGGTGCACGAGCACGGGTTGCGGGCGGAGGACGTGCAGGAGGTGCTCGTCGAGAGCATCGCCCGGGCGGCGGATATCCTCTCCGATCCGGCGAAGTACGACCCGCAGAGTCGCGAATCCGCCGACCATAGCCTGCCGTACAGCATCGCCGCCGCCTTGGCCGAGGGGCGGGTGACGCCGGTGGAGTTCACGGAGGAGAAGCTCTGGGACGAGCGGCTGCGGGCGCAGATGAAGAAGGTGCGGGTGGTGGCGAACGAGGAGTTCGAGCGGGCCTTCCCGGCGAGGCAGTGCGCGCGGGTGACGATCACGCTGGCGGATGGGCGGAAGGTGACGCGGCAGGTGGACGTGCCCAAGGGCGACCCGCGCGACCCGATGACGCCGGACGAGGTGCAGACGAAGTTCGACGCGCTGGCGGATCCGGTGATGAGTGCGTCGCGGCGGTTGGCACTGAAGGATGCGGTGTTCGGGTTGGAGCGGGAGGAGGATTGCGCCCGGCTCCTGCAACTCTGCGCGGCCGACCGCTGACCGCTCGCCCCCGCCTCGTTGCCTGGTTGCCTCGTTGTCTTCTTCCGTTTGCTTTGTCCTCCCCGAAACGCTACGCTGAGAATTCGGTTGGCGGTGAGCAGATCCTGCACCGCCCGCAGGGGGCCCGCTCAGAGGAGGGTGACCATGTCCGCACTGCGCGACGGGCAGCGAACAGACGATTCCGGGGCGGCCGCAGGGACACTCCCGACAGCCAGCCGGGCGCTGCGCCACGTCGCGGCGGTCGAGGAGAAGGTGTTCGAGCTTTACGACCGCATGCTCGGCGACGTACACATTCCGCGTGTTCTGCGCGATGTTGCCGACGTGGTCTGCCAGGACCTAGGGGCCGAACGGGCCTCGGTCTACCTGATTGACAAGGCCACCCAGGAGCTCGAGTCGGTGGCGGTGATTGGCAACGTTGCCCAGACCATCCGCGTGCCGATCTCGGCGGCGTCGCTCGCCGGCTACTGCGCCCTCCGCGGGCGTACGTTCGTCGTGCCCGACGCCTATGGCGATCTGAGCGGGATCGACCCGGCGTTGTGTTTCGACCGCAGTTGGGACCGCAGGAACGACTTCCGCACGCGCGACGTCATGTGCGCCCCCGCCCTGTTCAAGGGCGAGGTGATGGGCGTCGTGCAGGTCATGAACAGCACCGGCCGCCCGTTCGATTCATCAGATCTCCTTCCCCTGCGCACCATCTCGCGGGTCATCGGCTACGCCCTGTACCACGCCCGCCTCTACGACGACCTCGCCACGCTCAAGCAGCTCGAGAAGGAGAAGGCCGGCTTCATTCGGATCATGGTGCACGAGCTGAAGTCCCCCGTCGCCGCCGCCAAGATGCTGGCTGACGCTTTGGCCGATCACGACCACATCGTCGGCTCCGAAGTGGCCCCAGTGACCGCCCGCATCTCCGAGCGCATGGGTCAGCTCATGGACATGATCGGCGACCTGCTGCACCTCGCCCGGGTCCGGTCGGGCGAGCCGCTCGGCGAGATCGCCACGATCGACCTCGTCTCCGAGACGCGGACGGTCTGCGAGACCCAGCGCGAGAGCGCCCAGCACAAGAAGCTTGATTGGTCGCTCACGCTTCCCGATCAGCCGTTGCCCGTCCGTTGCGACGCGCAGGGTTACCGGCTGGTCGTCTCCAACCTCGCCTCGAACGGCATCAAGTACACCACGACCGGCTTCGTCCGCGTCAGCCTTCGGCGCGAGGAGTCCTGGGCCGTCCTGGAGGTGAGCGACAGTGGCATCGGTATCCCCGAGGCCGACGTCCCCAAGCTGTTCCAGGAGTTCTTCCGTGCCAGCAACGCTCGCCGGCAGCGCATCGAGGGCAGCGGTGTCGGTCTGGCCGGCGCCAAGGCGATCGTCGAACGTTTCGGCGGCACGTTCGCCCTGAAGACGCGCGAGAACGAAGGAACCACCTTTGCCGTCCGCCTGCCCCTTTCCACTACCTGACACCCCTGTTTCGACGCGGTGGGGCCGACGCGGCCGGCGTGGGGGGATTTGGCAGGGTGGGGGGGAGCGTCTACACTGGTGTGTTTACGGCCGGGCCTCGGTTTCGGTCCATGTCAATCCCGAACGAAGGCGCCCGGCACGCGATTGGTGGAGAGGCGAGCGTGGAGACGACGAAGACGGCTGAGGCGGGACGGCGGGGGACGGATGTCCGTTCGGATTGCTGGGTACAGGTGACACTGGCCGGCCGCGTCGGGATCGACCTCAAGCTCAAGACGAAGGTCGAGTCGATGTACGGGGCGGCGACACGCGAGCTGGTGACGAAGGTCCTGGCCGCGCTGGGCGTCACCGCCGGCACGGTGGAGATGGAAGACGCCGGCGCGCTGCCGCTGGTCATCACGGCGCGGATCGAGGCCGCCGTGCGGCGGCTGGGGCTGGACGTCGGCGACGGCTATCTGCCGGAGTTCGAGCCGCACGCCCAATACGCGACGCAGCGAGATCGGCTGCGGCGGTCGCGGTTGTACCTACCCGGCAACGAGTCGAAGTTCATGCTCAACGCCGGTCTGCACCATCCGGACGGCGTGATTCTCGACCTGGAGGATAGCGTCGCGCTGGCTGTGAAGGACGAAGCCCGGCTGATGGTGCGGAACGCGCTGCGGACGATCGACTTCTGCGGTTCCGAGCGCATGGTGCGGATCAACCAGGGCCAGCGCGGGCTCGAAGACCTTGAGTTCATCGTGCCGCACAACGTGCACGTGGTGCTCATTCCGAAGGTCGAATCGCCGGACCAGGTCCGCGAGGTCGACGCCCGCATCGCCGAGATTCTGAAGAAGCGGGGGATCGAGCAGACCGTGTACCTGATGCCGATTGTGGAGAGCGCGCTCGGGGCGATTCGGGCGTACGAGATCGCGACGGCCTCGAAGAACATCTGCGCGCTGACGATCGGCCTCGAAGATTATACGGCCGACCTGGGCACGCAGCGCACCGATGAAGGGCGCGAGAGCTTCTGGGCCCGCTGCCAGGTGGTCAACGCCGCCCGGGCGGCCGGCGTGCAGCCGATCGACACGGTGTACTCGGACGTGAGCGACATGGCTGGCCTGCGGGCCAGCGTGCTAGAGGCGAAGGGGCTCGGGTTCGACGGCAAAGGGTGCATCCACCCGCGGCAGATTCCGGTGATCCACGAGGCGTTCGCGCCGGCGCCGGCGGAGTTGGAGAAGGCGCAGAAGATCGTCGCGGCGTTCGAGGAAGCGCAGGCCAAGGGGCTCGCCGCGGTGTCGCTGGGCAGCAAGATGATCGATCCGCCGGTGGTGAAGCGCGCGCAGCGCGTGGTGGCGTTGGCGCGGACGATGGGGCTTGTGTCGTAGGCTGGGTGGACGGACGGGTTCCAGGACGACGCCCGAGGAGACGACCATGGTTTCGCGCTTGATGGCGGCGGCGAAGACGTCTGGGTGCCGGGTGCCGCGGGGAACGCAGCGGTGTGCCACTGCTCTTGAGCAGTGCTCGCGGTTTGCCGAGACAACGCGTGAGTGTCGACAAGCGACGGCCGACACGGAGGTCGGCTGCTACGCGTTCGACGTCGGCCACGGGGGGCCGACGCTACAAGACGGCCGACACGGAGGTCGGCCGCGACAAGACGTCCGGTACGGAGCCCGGACGCTACGGGACGTTCGGACGGTGCTGGCGGTTTTGTTGTGCGCGGTGTTGGCGGGGTGTGCGGCGCCGGGAGCGCGGGAGGCTACGCCGCCGACGGGGCCGGCGATCAGCGAATGCTGTGCTGCTGTACAGCAGCGGTTGGCCGGATTCTGCACGCAACGGGACATTCCTGGCGCGACGTGCGCGTTCGTGCTGCCGGACGGGCGGCTGGGGGCGGTGGCGGTCGGCGTGTCCAGCCGGACGACCGGGCAGGCCATGGAGCCGACCAATCGCATGCTCGCCGGCAGCGTCGGAAAGACGTTCGTGGCGGCGGTGCTACTTCAGCTTCACGCCGAGGGACGCGTCGATCTGGACGAGAAGATCAGCCACTGGCTCGGGCAGGAGGCGTGGTTCGCACGGCTGCCGAACGGGCCGGGCATCACGCTGCGCATGCTGCTGAACCACACGAGCGGGCTCGAAGAGTATTACCCGATGGAGGGATTCATCAACGCCGTGTCCGCCGACTTGCAGCGGGCCTGGCAGCCGGGTGAGCGCATCGCGTACATCCTCGACCGCCCGGCGCTGTTCCCCGCTGGCCAGGGCTGGTCCTACGCCGACACGAACTTCCTGCTCGTCGGCATGATCATCGAGAAGGTGACCGGCCGGACGTACTATGAGGAGCTGACGCGGCGGATTCTGCGGCCGCGCGATTTGCAGGACACGATTCCGTCGGACCGCAACCCGCTGCCCGGCTTGGTCAGCGGCTACACGACGCCGGATCATCCGTTCCCCGTCCCCGCGGAGATCACGAAGGACGGCTTCGTGGCGATGAACCCGCAGATGGAATGGACCGGCGGCGGCGTGCTGAGCAACGCTCCGGACTTGGCTCGCTGGGCCCGGATGCTGTACGCGGGCGACGTTCTGCCGCCGGCGGAGAGGACGCTCATGCTCGCCGGCGTGCCGACGCAGCGCTGGCCGAACGTGGACTACGGCCTGGGCGTGCTGATTCGGCGAACGCCGCACGGCATCGTGTACGGACACAGCGGCTGGTTCCCCGGCTACATCACGATGATGGGCTGGTACGCCGGCCACGAGCTGGCTCTGGCGGTGCAGTTCAACAGCGACGTTGGCATGTCTTCGGAGGCGCTGTCGGGGCTGACCGATGATCTGGCCGGCGTGCTCCTGGCCAAACTGAGTGGTCTGACGGCTCAGCAGCGGGCTGCACTGCGTGCCGCTGATGGCGGCCTTGGGCAGTGATCGAGAGTCTGTCGCAGGTTTCGCTCTCTTCGTGGGCGATTGACTGCTGGTGATTGAGGATTCCCCACATGGCAGAGAAGGTCGAGCTCGTCAAGAACGCCGTCGGGCGTATGGTTCCGACGGTCGTCAACGGTCAGAAGCAGGTTCCGTTTCAGGGCGTGGGCAAGTATCGGCCCGATGGTCGTAAGGCTGCTCCGCCGGTGCGGACGTGCAATGACTATCCCGCCGACGGGAACAAGGTCGTGGCCAACGCCCAGGCGGCCGGTGGCGGCGACCGGGCCAACATCGAGGCCCTGAAGACGGCCCTGAAGAACGCCGGCATCCGCAACGGCATGCGGATCAGCTCGCACCACCATTTCCGCAACGGCGACCGCATCGGCGTGCCGCTGTTCACCGCCGCCGCCGAGCTGGGCGTGAAAGACCTGATCTGGTTCCCGAGCGCGTGTTTCCCGTGCCATGCGCCGTTGATCGACCTGCTCGAATCGGGCGTGCTGCAACGCGTCGAGGGTTCGATGAACGGGCCGATTGGCGACTACTGCTCGACGGGGAAGATGCGCGGCTTGGGCGTGCTGCGTTCGCACGGCGGCCGGTGGCAGGCCGTGCAGGATGGCGAGGTGCACATCGACATCGCCGTCCTGGCCGCTCCGAGCTGTGATTCGTTCGGCAATGCCAACGGCGTGAACGGGCCGTCGGCGTGTGGCGGGCTGGGGTTCGGGCTGGTGGATTCGCTCTACGCCGACCATGTGATCGCGGTCACGGACAACCTCGTGCCGTTCCCGTGTCTGCCATGGCAGATTCAGGGCAACAACGTCGACCAGGTTGTGGTGATGGACCGCATCGGCGATCCGGAGAAGATCGTCTCGGGCACGACGCAGCTTACCAAGAGCCCGGATCGGCTGATGATCGCCGAGATGGCCGCGCAGTTCGTGCGCGAAGCCGGCATCATGAAGGACGGCTTCAGCTTCCAGGCCGGCGCGGGCGGAACGACGCTTGGGTTCGCCATCTACCTGAAGGAATACATGAAGCAGGCCGGCGTGAAGGCCCGCTTCATTCGCGGCGGCAGCACGAAATACCTCGTCGAGATGCTCGAAGAGGGGCTGACCGACTACATCCTCGACGGGCAGACGTTCGACCTGGACGGCGTGCGCAGCATGCGCGACAACCCGCGGCACCAGGATACCAGCCCGTTCACCAGCTATAGCTGGCACGGCAAGGGCTGCTTCGCCACGTTCCTCGATGCGGTCGTGCTGGGAGCGACCGAGGTTGACGTGAACTTCAACGCCAACGTCGTGACGCACTCCGACGGGCGGCTGCTGCACGGCATTGGCGGGTGGCAGAACTGCCTGAGCGGGCGCTGCGTGATCCTGCCGATTCCCTCGGTCCGCGACCGGATTCCGGTCATCATGGACGAGGTGACGACGGTCGTGGGTCCGGGCGAGATGATCGACGTGATCGTGTGCGAGCGGGGCATCGCCATCAACCCGCGGCGGCAGGATCTGCGCGACGCCGTCGCCGGCAGCAAGCTGCCGATCCGACCGATCGAGGAGATCAAGGCCGAGGTGGACCGCATGTGCGGCGGTGCACCGGCCAAGCCGCGTCTGAAAGACCAGGTCATCGCGGCGATCAAGTGGGTGGACGGGACGGTGATCGACTGCGTACGGGCCGTGGAGGGGTAGTCGGGAGTTCGACAGCGGGTCGCCGGACGCCGTGGGGGATTGAGCTTAAGGTTCACGACCTCCCGTGACCGATAACGGTGGCGGCTGTTCGTGCCGCGTGCACGAGGCGGCGGCTGTCTGCGTCCACTGGCCGCGCCGCCGGTCGGGCGCGACAGAGAATCGTGTGCGCCTGCGTCGCCCCCTTTGGCGCCGGCGTACGAGGGCAACATGCAGTATCGTTGCCGCCGGTGGGCGAGCACGAAGCAACCGCTTCCATGGGAGGATACGACAATGAGCCGAACTCGCCATGTCTCGGTACAGGCGGGCATTGGCCTGTTCCTGGTCCTGTTTGGCCTCAACGAAGCGGTTCGTGCCGCCGACCAGGTTGTTACGAACAACAACGACTCCGGTGCCGGCTCGCTGCGTCAGGCCATGCTCGACGTGCATGACGGCGGTACGATCACCTTCGACGGCGACTACACGATTACGCTGGCGTCGAATCTGCCGCAGATTAACGACAGCATCACCATCGTCGGCCGCGGGTGCGAGCAGACGATCATCGATGGCGACGGCGCGTATCGTATCCTGTACGTGGTTACCGGTAGCCTCACCGCATCGCACCTCACGGTGCGTAATGGGAAGGCTGTCGGTAACCTGAACGCGGGGACACTGCTCCTGGACGGCGTCGTCATCGACGGCAACACGGACGTCAGCGGCGCCGGACTGCGGCAGAGCGGGACGGGCGGCAGCACGAGCACAACACTTCTCAACTGCACGATCAGCAACAACTTCTCGCCGACCAACCGCGGTGGCGGCATCTACGCCACCGTCGGCACAGTCACCATCAAGAACTCCACGATCACCGGGAACACTGCCCAATACAACGGTGCCGGTATATGCTGCGAGTCAAGCGGAGCATTTGTCATCGACAGTTGCACGATCGCCAACAACCATACCACCGGCACCTACGGCACGGCGAGGGGCGGCGGCATCAGAGTGGCTGGCGGATCGCTGACGATCACAAATACCATCATTGCCAATAATCAGGATGACTACGGGAACAATGACTACTCCTACCAGTTTGGAACGCTGACTGACAACGGCTACAACTTCGTGGAGGTGCCGAACGTTATGGGCGCCAACGGGTTCAGCAACGGCGTCAACCACAATATCGTCGGCGTTAACCCGACCGGCCTAGCCAGCACGCTCTCCTACGAGGGTGGCTGGACGCCCGTCCTGAAGATCACCGGCGGCACGTTTACCGGTGGCAATTACGGTTCAACCAGCGAAACGCGCGATCAGCGTGGGTACCATCGCAAGTCCGGTGAAATCACGCGCGGTGCATATCAGTATGGCGGCACCGTGGCCGTGGTGAACGGTGGCGCATGGAACAACGGGTATCCCACGATCGCCGATGCCATCGCTGCCGCCAGTGCCAACGATACCATCACCCTCCTCGACACGGTGATCAAGGAGGTTGGCATCACGATCAACAAGAACCTGACCATCCAGGGGCAGGGGGCGACCAGCACCTATGTCTGGGGTGACAACGCCAAGGACACGGCGAGCGGTCGCATATTTGATCTGGTCGCCGGCGATGTGGCGCTCCGGGATATGAGTATTCAATACGGCAGGGCGACGCGCGGGGGTGGTGTGCGGGGTGGCGGGGGAACGCATACGCTGGCCGACTGCGCCATCGTCGGCAACACAAGCACCCTAGGCGGCGGCGGAATCCACAATGTATCGGACGGGACGCTACACGTCGCTGACTGCAGCATCGTTGCCAATGCTGGAGGCAGTCGCGGCGGGGGGCTGGATAACGAGGGCGTGCTCACGATGACACGCTCCACAATCGTTGGAAATGTGGCAAGCAACGGTGGTGGCGTGAGCACATCCGGCGGCAACGCCGCACTTCAGAACTGCACGATCTGTTGGAACACGGGCGGTAGCGTGGGCGGCGGGCTGTACGCGTTGGACGGCACGACGGTGCTCGCCAATTGCACCCTGGCCGAGAATCACGCCTCTGCCGGGACCGGAGACGGGCTGTACGGTTACATAGGCTATCTGGGCCTGATCAATACGATCGTGATCAACAACACGGGGAGCGGCGGTCAGGAGAACGCGCCTGGCCTTCGCGGCATACGCGCTCAGAACTCGTGGTTCGCGACGAACGCCGGCATCACGACGCCCACTGCGGCCTCGAACGTCTTTGCGGCCTATACTGCCGGCGATCTGCTGTCCCTCGCCGACAACGGCGGCAGCACGTGGACCATGGAGCTCGCTGCGACCGCACCGGCGGTGGGGACCGGCGATTTCGTCTACTACAACACGACGGATGGCTTCTACTGCGAAGACTCGAACGGGGACTACCGGGACGCCTTGGGCTCGGTTGTTACGCCGAGCGATCCGGCCAGTGACAAGATCACGATCGACCAGTGCGGCGTGACACGCACCAGTCCAGTCTCCATCGGCGCTTTCTTCACTCCCAAAGCGACGCCGAGCGTGACCACGACGACGGTCTCAAACGTGACAGGCACCACGGCCAAGTCCGGCGGCAATGTCACGTACGAAGGGCAGAGCGGCGTCACGGCGCGCGGCGTCTGCTGGAACACCACCGGCACGCCGACGACCACGAGCGACAAGACCTCTGACGGGACTGGCACCGGGGCGTTTACGAGTGATCTCAGCAACCTCAGTCCGGCGACGACGTACTACGTCCGGGCCTACGCGACCAACACGCAGGGCACGGACTACGGCACCGAACGGCAGTTCACGACTTCGGCCGCCAAACCGACGGTGACCACGGCGGCGGTCACGGGCGTTACCACGGACGAGGCAACGTCTGGTGGTGATGTGACGGACGACGGCGGGGACAGCGTCACGGCTTACGGCGTCTGCTGGAACACGGACGGGACGCCCACCACGAGCGACGACAACACGAACGACGGATCCGGTACGGGAACGTTCACCAGCACGCTGACCAGCCTCGCCCCAGGTATGACGTACTACGTCCGCGCCTACGCGACGAACAGCGCGGGGACCGGCTACGGCAACGACGTGGAATTCACCACTGTCGCCGCGCCACCGACCATGACCACGGCCGCAGTGAGCCATGTCACGGCGACGACGGCCACCACCGGCGGTGAGGTCATGAGCAGCGGGGGTGCGCCCCTCACCGCCTTTGGCGTATGTTGGAATACAACCGGGTCGCCGACAACGGCCGACGAGACGACCATGGACTGTGTCGACAGCGGGCTGCTGGCCGGCGATGGCGGGGTGTCGAGGCTCGTTCGTGTCAGATTCACGAGCAGCATGACCGGCCTGATGCCTGGTACGACGTACTATGTCCGCGCCTACGCCACCAACAGTAAGGGGACGGGCTATGGCAACGAGGTGGAGTTCACGACCAACGGCACGACGCCGACCGTCACGACCGCCTCCGTCACGGACATCACCAGTGCCACGGCCACGAGCGGCGGCGAGGTTACATCTGACGGCAGCGCGAGCATCACGGCTCGCGGAGTCTGCTGGAACAAAACGGGGACGCCGACGATCGCCGACGAGAGGACGACTGACGGGTCGGGAATCGGTGTGTTCGCGAGCAGTATCACCGGGCTCGACGCCGACACGGCGTACTACGTTCGAGCCTACGCGACGAACAAGGCCGGCACGACGTACGGCGCTGAACGGACGTTTTCGACAAAGGCTCTGCCCGATGATCCGAACGATGCCAACAACGACCCGCCGACTGCGCCGGATCTGCGCGTCTCCATCGCGGCAGCCCGGTCGTCGGCCAGTGTTGGCGAGGAGCTTGGCTTCTCGGTAAACGTCGAAAACGTGGGTACCGCGAGCGCCACGGGCGTCACGCTGCGGTTTCCGCTGCCGGCGGGAACGGAACTGGTCGGCGTATGGCTGGTCGGCGGGTTGTCCAGTCAGACCGCTCCGCTGGACGCGGTCGTGGACGGCGGTGAGATCGTGGTCGCTCTGGGAGACGTGTCCGCCAGTGAGTCGCTGCAGTTCAACCTGGTACTGAGGGCGAGGAGTGCCGGATCGGTGGCAGTCACCGCCGCGGCGAGTTGTGACGAGAAGGAAACGCCGGCGACGGCGCAGGTGGAGTCGCAGGTCGAAGTCGACGACGTGTACGTGGAGATCATCGGGGAGGCGGTGCCCATTCACGTATGCGGCCTGATGGGCTTCGTGTCGCCGTTGCTGGCCCTGGTCGGCCTGGCGGCAATGAAGCGGTACGGTCGTCGTTGGTGACGATGGTCCGCCGGTGGTAGTCATGTGACGCCGGCGTGTCGGCCGGAACGGCCGCCGGGCAGCAGGAAAGGAAAGTCATGAGACGTGGAACGCTTCTGCGGGTTGGTGGCATCGTGGTCGCCGGCGCGCTGTTCATCGGCGGCACGGGTTGCAGAGAGCTTCTGATAGGAACGAACATTGCCTCGGTCGCCACGGGCTGGCTGCTGGGCAATCTCACCACCTCGGGTAACGTTGAGCGTGTGTGCTACCAGAACGGCGTGCTGATCGATTGCGCCGATCTGCCGGAGGATCTTGGGCTGGATTAGCGCCGCCGGCCGTCACGGCTGGGGGGCAACCTCGCGCTCGCTGACGGGGGGGAACTTCAGCGGGGCGGCGAGTTGGGCGTTGAGCAAGCGAGCCAGGTACGTCGTTTTGACCAGAGTGAAATCGCCCGTGATCTGGCCTGAGCTGCGGATCTTGGTGCGGATGGTCGCCGCCGAGTAGGCGACATCGTCGACGAGGATGCACAGCGGCCGGTCGATGTTCCGCGCCGTCAGCTTCTCGAACAGGCTCCCGCCGGCGCTGTCCAGCGTGAAGCTAACGGCCGGCCGTCCATGCGCGTCGTAATCGGCCTTCGCCTGCAGGAGGTGCCACGGCTGGCCTTTGGCCAGCAAACCCTGGTCGGGCGTGAGGTAGGCGAGGATGTAGTAGTCATCGTCCACGCGGTCGGCGACGAAGCGCGGTTCCTCGCATGGGTCGAAGTCGGTTAGCTCCGCGGGGCCGTCGAGGTTGAAGAAAGAGACGGGATCGTCGACCCGGAACCAGCCGAACTCGTCGCCGGGCACGGGCGCCGGGCCGTGTTCGTGCAGCCGGCGGCGAAACAAGTCGTACTTGGTGGGGTTGTCGGGTGCGGGCTCGGGCAGGACGCGAAACTCGAGAACGCCCAGGCCGCGCAGCAGCCGCTTGACCCAGGCCGGGTTTTCGAGGTACTTGCCTTTGCCCTTGTCATACCAGGCATCATACCGGGCGACGACGTTGTCGAGCTGCTGCTTGAGGTGCGGGAAGTGCTCGTGGGCGTCGGCAAGCCACTGTTTTCGCTCGCTGGAGCGCGGTTCGCCGAACTCCAACGCGCGGCGCAGCCTGTCGACGGGCAGGTTGGTGGCGAGGACGTCGTCGAGCACCTTCTGATACGGTGGCTCGAAGCCGCTTTCTTTCCACGCGTCATAGGCGGTGGCCAGGGCGGCCAGCGCGGCCTTGCGGGTTGGGTGGCCGCGGACGAGCTGTTCGAGGGCGGCGTCGCGACCGTCGACCGTCACCAACGCTGCGAGGAGCTCCTCCGGCGTCACGTTGGCCGCCGCCAGCCTGGCGAGACTCTCCTCGAAGGCCCGCCCGAGAGCCTGGACGTCCTGGGGCGCGTGCTGCACGCGGACTTCGATCTGGTCACGCGAGAGCGGCGTGCACACGACGCCGAAACGCTCGTCGGGATCGAGACGCTTCAGGACCGCTGCGGCGACTTCGGCGGACACGTCCCGGTCGGCCGGCAGGTCCGACGTGTCGATGGCGAAGACAAACGCGGTGTAGCCGGTCTTCTCCAGGCTGGGACGCGTATTGCAGGCGCTCAGGAACGCCACGCAGGTCAGGAGCGTAGTGGTCGCCAGCAGTCTGAACATGTGCGTCTCCGTTTGGTGATTGCGTTTCTCTTTCGTGTCCGTGTCCGGTGCTGACGGCGCCAGTTACGGCTGCGGCCCGACTTCGCGCTCGTTGAGTGGGGGGAACTTCAGCGGGGCGGGGAGCTGGACGGCGAGGACGCGGGCCAGGTACGTCATCTTGACCGGGCCGAAACGGCCGGTGATCGTGCCGTTGGCGCGAATCCTGCTGCGGATCGTCGCCGCCGAGTAGGCAGTGTCGTCGACGAGGATGCACAACGGTTTGCCGATGTTTCTCCTGGTCAGCTCTTCGAAGAGGGCTCCGCCGGCCTCGTCCAACTCGAAGTTGACGCACGGCTCTCCGCTCGTGTCGCGGTCGACCTCCGCCTCCAATACCCGCCAGGGCCGGCCCTCGGCCAGCAGACCCTGGTCGGGCGCGAGATAAGCGAGAACGTAGTAGTCATCGGCTACGTGGTCGGCCACGTAGGTGGTGTTCTGTTGGGGGTCGAAGCGGGCCAGTGCGTCGGGGCCGTCGAGGTCGAAGAAGGAGATGACGTCTTCGACCCGGAACCAGCCAAACTCGTCGCCCGGCGCGGGCTGGGGGCCGTCGTCGTGGAGCCGGCGGCGGTAGGAGTCGTATTGCGTGGGATTGTCGAACGCCCGCTGGGCCAGGATGCGGAATTCGAGGACGCCGAGGCCCTCCAGCATCGGCTTGATGATGGCCGGGTCGTCGCAGTACAGGGCGGCGCCCTTCTCCATCCAGGCTTCATGGCGGGTGACGACGTCGTCGATCTGCTGTTTGACGTGCGGGAATCGCTTCCGCAGGTCGGCGAGGTATTCCTTGCGGTCGTGTGAACTGGGCTCGGTGGTTTCCAGCATGAAGACCAGATCCTCGATGGGCAGATTGGTGGCGAGGACGTCGCCGAGTCCGTGGTGATACGCCGGATCGAAGCCGTTTTCCTTCCAGGCGTCGTAGGCGGTGGCGAGTCTGGTGAGGGCGGCCTTGCGGGTCGGGTGGCTGCGGACGAGCTGGTCGAGGGCGGCCTTGCGACCGTTGAGTTTCGTCAGCGTGAAGAGGAGTTCGTCTTCCGTCACGTTGGTGGCGGCCAGCTTGGCGATACTCTCGTCGACGGCCCGGCTGAGGATCTGGACGTCCTCGGGCGCGTGCTGCACACGGATTTCGATCTGGTCGCGGGCGAGCGGCGTGCAGACGACGCCGAAACGCTCGTCGGGATCGAGACGCTTCAGGACCGCTGCGGCGACTTCGGCGGACACGTCCCGGTCGGCCGGCAGGTCCGACGTGTCGATGGCGAAGACGAACGCGGTGTAGCCGGTCTTCTCCAGGCTGGGACGGCTGCTGCAGCCCACCAGCAGCACCAGGATGCCAAGCAGGACGGTTGCTGACGAGTATTTGGGCATGTGCCTCTCCCGGTCGCGAGTCCATGTGCGGGTAGCGCCCCACAGCCTGCTACGATACGACATGACCGCGGCGAGGACAAGCGCGGGGCGGGGTGGGCTGGACGGGACAACGGGCTGAGGGGACACTGAAGGGGAGCGCTTGCGAATTCGGTTGGAGGCGGCGGATCGTCGGGAAGAGCTGTACGGAAGGGGTAGAACGGGTGGTCACGGAAACGTACAAGCCGGCGGGGTATTGCCCGAAGTGTGGGTATGCCATGGATGTCGGGAAGTGCCCGGAGTGTGGTACCGAGGTGACGGCTCGCACGCTGGCGAAGCGGCCGCGGGGCTACCGGCGCCGGCGGGTCATTCGCTGGACCGTGATCGTGGTGGCGCTGATCGGCGTTCCATATGGCGGGTACCGCTTCTGGCGAGATGTGAACTGGCCGGCGTGGTTGCCCAACAACGTGCTGATGTGGGGGATGACGTGGGGATCCGACCGGATTGACGGGGAGCTGTTGCGGCGATGCAAGAACCAGACGCTGAGCGAAGACGAGATTCGCCGCATCTACGATTACGCGTACGAGCCTCGGCTCGTGTATCCCGAGGAAATTCCGGCCGGAACCGCCGTCCCGGCGATGGTGCAACTTCGGTGGCGCGGCGTGCTCCGGCGAGTGGTGTACGGGTACAATTATGGCTGCATGGGACGCGATACGTGGGAGATCCGCATCGGGGACTGCACGGTCAGCGTGCCGGACCGTCCGTCGTCTTTCGCGGGCGATGAGCAGGGTGAACGGGTCTTCTTTGACATCCCCCCGCTGCCGCCGGGCGAGCGTACCGTAACCACGCGGGGCTGCTTCTGGGAGGTGGATCTGACGAGACAAGCGCGTCAGCCGGGGCCGAAGCGGGAGTTCGACCTGGCCGGCTCACTGCGCGTGACAGATCGCCCGATGGACGACTATGTGAAAGACGTATGGGAGCCGGCACTTGCGGGTGTCGTGAAGGCCAAGGTGTTGGCCCACGTGTACGTGAGTGTGGCGTCGGATCCGTCAGTCACCGTCCATTTCGCCGACTTGCCGTTTCCATACGCTTTCGAAGTGTACATGCGGGTAAGCGGGCAGGAGGAATACGAAGCGGTCGACGGCGGGTTTGGATTGCCCTACCGATGGGCGGTGGGCGACGGAGCTAACTGGGGTGCGCAGTTCCCGCTCGGTTCGGACTTGGTGACGGACGAGGGGGCGACGATCGACATGCAACTGAGACCATCGCGAGCGCTCGCCCTATCGCGCGGCTTTGACGCGTGCTTCGGCGGCGTGATCGAGTGGCTCGGTCTGCAGCCGGGAAGGAGGCAGGACTACATCTTCATGCGGCGGCCCGATGGGACATTCGGGCCTGTCCTGGAGCCCGCTCCAAGCGTGCTGCCGGTGGCGCCGACGCGCGTGTTTCGGTGGGAGGGTGGCGACTGATGATGTGCAGATGTTCGCGGCGAACGGCTGGACTGAAGGGGTGAGTGGATGTCCACGGCGACGTACAAGCCGGCGGGGTATTGCCCGAAGTGCGGGTATGCCATGGATGTCGGGCAGTGCCCGGAGTGTGGAGCGGAAGTGACGGCTCGCACGCTGGCGAAGCGGCCGCGGGGCTATTGGCGGCGGCGGGTCATTCGCTGGGGGGTGATCCTGGCGTTGTTGACCGGGATCCCGTATGGGGCGTATCGCTTCTGGCGCGATGTGAACTGGGCGCCGTGGTTGCCGAACGACGTGCTCCTGTGGGGGATGACGTGGGAATCCGACCGGATTGACGGGGAGCTGTTGCGGCGCTGTGCGCAGCATACGCTCAGCGAGGAAGAGCTGCAGCGCATTTGGGATTACGGATACGAGCCGCTGCTGGTGTGTCCGGAAGAGGTTCCCGCAGGCGTCGCTGTCCCGGCGAAGGTGTACCTTCGCTGGCGCGGCCTCTTCCGCGAGGCCATACGCCACCGAGTGCACGGGCTGACGGACCGCGACACATGGCAGATCCAGATCGGTGAGCATTCGATTAGCGTATCGGACCGCCCATGGTCCTGGTCTGGTGACGAGTGGGGTGACGGAGTCCTGTTCGACCTCCCGGCGCTCTCCGCGGGCGAACGGACCATCACGGTGCAGGGGTATTTCTGGGATGATGAGCCGGTGGTCCCGGGGCTGCCGCCGGGACCGAAGCGACGCCTCGATCTGACCATGTCGTTGCGCGTGACGGACCGGCCGATGGACGATTACGTGGAGGATATCTGGGAGCCGGCACTGGCGGACGTCGCGAAGGCCCAGGTGTCTGCCCAGGTGTACGTGCATGAGAGACAGGATCCGTCACTCTACATCGAGTTCGCCGAGCTGCCGTTCCCGTACGCGTTCGAAGTGTACATGCGCGCGAGCGGGCAAGAGGCATACGAGGCAGTCGACGGTGCGTTTAGATTGCCGGAGCGATGGACGGTGGACGAGGGGGTCAACTGGGGCGTGGAGTTCTCGCTCGGGTCGGATGTAGCGACGGATGAGGGGGCGACAATCGACATACAACTGAGACCCTCGCGAGCGCTTGCCCTTTCACGCGGCCTCGACGCGTGCTTCGGCGGCGTGATCGAGTGGCTGGGTCTGCAGCCGGGAGAGAGGCCGGACTTCATCCCCGTCGTGCGGCCGGACTTGACGCTCGGCCTTGCTCCGGAGTCTGCTCCAAGCGTGCTGCTGGCGGCGCCGACGCGCGTGTTTCGGTGGGAGGATGGTGACTGATGATGTGCGGTTGTCTGCGGCGGACGGTTGGACTGAAGGGGTGAGTGGATGTCCACGGAGACGTACAAGCCGGCGGGGTATTGCCCGAAGTGCGGGTACGCCATGGACGTCGGGCAGTGCCCGGAGTGTGGCGCCGAGGTGACGGCCCGGACGCTGGCGAGGTGGCCGCGGGGCTATTGGCGCCGGCGGGTCATTCGCTGGGGCGTGATACTGGTGCTGCTGGTCGGCGTCTCGTACGGCGGGTATCGCCTCTGGCGAAGTGGGAAGTGGGTACGATGGTTGCCGAACGACGTGCTCCTGTGGGGGATGACGTGGGAATCCGATCGCATCGACAAGGAGCTGTTACGACGATGCGAGAACCAGACTTTGAGCGAGGATGAGATGCGGCGCGTCTTTGAGTTCGCTTACGAGCGACGGCTGGTATTCCCCCGCGAGATCCCGGCATGGACATCGGTGCCCGCGATGGTGGAGATCCGGTGGCGCGGTGTGTTGCGCCACGACGTGTACTGGGGAGACTTCGGCGATACGGCTCGTGATGCGTGGCGGATTCAGGTGGGAGAGCACACGTTTAATGTGCCGGGCAGTTGGCTCGGGCACAACTGCTACGAATTCGGATACGAAGTGTGGTTCGACCTGCCTCCGCTACCGCCAGGCCAAGAGATCATTACGGTTGACGGGGAGTTCTGGGAGGAGGAACCGCCGGTCAAGGGCCTGCCGGCGGGAACACGACTGCCTGTTCACCTGGCGGAACCGCTGCGCGTGGCAGATCGACGGATGGACGAGTACGTGACCGACGTGTGGGAGCCGGAGCTTGCAGAGAAGGCGGGGGCAGGCGTGTTGGCGGGGGCAGTTCGTTGGGAGGAATGCGCATGTTCGGAACTTGCCCTTGCGTTCACGCCTCTGCCGTTCTCGCGTGCCTTCGACGTCTACATACGCACGGACGGACAGGAGGAGTATGAGGCGCTGGAGGACGCGTTTGGACTACCGGAGCGAGTGGCGGTGGAGCGGGGCTGCTATGGCCGCATCTGCGTCTTGTTGCCGTGGAAAGGTCCGGTGGCTGATGCCAAGACGGTGGATGTGCAGTTGCGGCCGTCGCGAGCAGTCGCTCTGTTTTACGGGTACGACGCCTGCTTCGGCGGCGTGATTGAGTGGCTCGACCTGCCGTTGCGCGATGAGCCGTCGGTCGTCAATGTGTCGATTTCGACTTGGGTGTCGGTATATGACACGTCGTACTGTGAAGTTGAGGAGGTCGACCCGCCGACGCGCGTGTTTCGGTGGGAGGGGGACGAGTGATCGTCGGCGGTGGGCTGGTGTCGGCGGGGGTGGTGCTGTGGTCGAGCTGTTGGCGTGGCGCGGCGTGAGGTGGTGATGAGCGGATTCTGGCGGATTCTGCTGCGAATTGTCTTCGTGTACGCGTGCTGGCTGGGGATGATGGCCACGCACGAGGCGGGGCACGTGCTGCATGCGTACGCCGCCGGCGGGCGGGTGGCTCGCGTGATCGTGCCGTGGGTGGGGTTCTCGCGGACGGATCTGGCGGAGAACCCGCATCCGCACTTCGTGGCGTGGGGCGGAGCGGTGTGGGGCTGCCTGATCCCGCTGGGGCTGCTGGCCGTGGCGGCGGCGCTGCGGTTTCGCCGAGTGGCGTGGGTGCAGTTCTTCGCGGGGTTCTGCCTGGTGGCGAACGGGACGTACTTGGCCACCGGCTCGGCGATCGACGCCGGCGATTGCGACGATCTGATGCGCTGCGGAACGCCGCGGTGGCTGCTGGTCGCCGTAGGCACGCCGCTGGCGGCGTCGGGGTTGTATTTGTGGCATCGATTGGGTTTGCGGGCGGTGGAGGACGGAACGGAGGCTCGGCAGTGAGGGTCAGAGGGTCAGAGGAGCAAAGGGTGGCGGAGGATTCCGCCCTGCACTTTGCCCCTCTGCTCCTTTGATCCTATGTTCCTCGTAGGGGCACAGGCGTCTGAGCGGGCGGCGCGGTCCAGAGCAGCGTGCCGGCCGCAACCGGGCGGTGTTTGAGCGGTACGATAGGGTGGTGGTTGAGTGGCGGTCTCGGCGGGGTGCCGGCGTGCGGTGGATTTGTCGCGAGTGTCGATATGACGTGCGGACGCAGGCCGAGCAGGCGCAGGCCCAGGGTGCGGACTCGTTGACGTGCCCGGAGTGCGGGCAGGTGTGGCCGCTGGCGGATTTCGAGGACGTTCCGACCGTCGCCGAGTATTGCCCGGCCCGCTGGCTGCTGCCGGTGATGCTCGTCGAAACGGTGCTGATGGCGATGCCCGCGGGGCACGCCAGACGGTGGAACCCGTCGCCGGAGACGACCAGTCGGCGGGCGAGCTTCATGTTCGTGACCATCCTCGTCGAGCAGGTGCTCGTGCTGTTCCTGTTCGGCATGGTGCCGATCGTGGCCGTCGCGACCGAGACCGACGAGCTGTACTGGTTTCGGGCAGACAACTTCCTTCCGATCCTGGCGTGTGGGCGATCCGTCGGCTATGCGTTCGAGGAAGGGCTGTGGCGCAATGTGCTGCTGCTGTGCACGGCGTTTGCGCCGGCGACGCTCGTGTTGGCGGCGGCGTTTCACAGGATCGAGTTCGCGCGGGAGGGCTGGCGCGAGGCCCGATGGGTGCACGCCGTTCGCCGGTGCTTCGCGGCGACCGCGCCTGGGATCCTCCTGCTGGGCGGGTACGCGCTGCCGTCGATCATGCTGGTGGGGATAGAGCCGGTCGGCCCCCTGGTCTGTACCTGGGCGCCGTGGTTGATGCTGTTCGGCGCCTTGGTTTGCGTGGCGAGCCTGACACGAACGGGTTGGATCGACTGGGGATGGTGGGGCGCGGTGCGGTACACGGGCTATGGCATCATCGCCTTCGGCCTTAGCGTTGGTTGGGTCGTCGGCGGGAGCCTGCTGCTGACGGGGGAGCCGCTGGATGTGTTTGACTATTTCGACTTGTTCTTGCGTGAACTACTTGAGCTTTGGTGAGGTGAGGGGCAGAGGGGTGAAGGGGCAGAGGGTCGGAGGAGCAAAGGGGCAAAGGATCAAAGGAACAAAGGGTGGCGGCGGATTCCGCCCTTCACTTTGCTCCTCTGATCCTTTGATCCTATGTTCCTTGGAGGGGCAACGTGTGAGGCGTGCGGACGTCTGAGCCAACGGCTTACCCTTCCGCCGACAGCAACGGCGCGATGTGGTCGCGCAGTTGCTGGACGCGGTCGCGCAGGTCCTGGAGGGCGTGGGCCACGTTGGCGGTGGAGGCGTCATCGGCGCGGGCGAGGTGTTCGAGGATCTCCGCTGACCGGCGGGTGGATTCGGCGCAGATGTTCGAGGCGGCACCCTTCAGCGCGTGCGCGGCGACGCGCAGGCTGTTGGCGTCGCGGGCGGCGGCAGCCTCGTCGATGTGGCCGAGCATGTCGGGCAGGATGTCGTTGAATCGGCGGAGCAGACGGTCGAAGAGTTCCTGATCGCCGGCGAGATTGTCACAGGCCTGATCGACGTCGAGCACGGGGGCGTCGGGTGGTTCAGCAGGCTCACTGGTTGCGGCCGGTTCGACGGCGGGAGCGGGGTCGGCGGCACTCGTCGGCTCGGACGCCGGGGCAGGGCTGCCAACCGCGGCCGGTGTTTCCACGGGGGTGGCGGCCGCCCAGCGGGCGAGAACCCGGCGTAGCGTACGAGCCTTGACCGGCTTGGCGACGTAATCGTCCATGCCGGCCTCCAGGCATTGCTCGCGGTCCTCCTTCATGGCGGCGGCGGTGAGGGCGACGATCGGCGTGCGGCGGCCGCCGGCCCGCTCACGCTCGCGGATCACGAGCGTGGCCTCGACGCCGCCCATGTCCGGCATCTGCACGTCCATGAGGATCACGTCGAAGGGCGGTTCGTCCGCGCGGGCGAGGATGTTCAGGGCGGCCTGGCCGTCGCCGGCAACGACGACGGTGTGGCCGTCGGCTTCGAGAAGAGCGACGGCGACCTCCTGGTTCACGGGGTTGTCCTCGGCCAGCAGGATGCGCAGCGGGCGCGTGGGGCCTTCGTCCGCCGCGGACGGGGCGGTGAGCAGTTCGTCGCTGAGCTGGGCTGCGCCCGTGCTGGTGACGATCGCGTCCAGCAGCTCCGACGGCGTCACCGGGCTGAGCAGGTAGCCGGAGATCAGGGAGGCGGCATCACCCTCGGCGTCGCTCGGCGGCTCACCGCAGGACAACACCAGGATCTTGGTGCCGTCGAGCACGCGGTGGCGGCGGATGCGGCGGACGAGCTCCGTACCGGAGAGATCGTGCAGGCGGATGTCGATCAGGGCGAAGGGATAGGGGCGGCCCCCGGCCGCCCCGCGGAGGAGGATATCAGTTGCCGAGCGGGCGTCCGGTACCGCCATCGGCCGCATGCCCCACGTGGCGAGCATCTCCGTCAGCACCTGGCGGCGCGTGGTATTGCTGTCGGCGACCAGGACGGGCAGGCCGGCCAGGTCGGTGGGAGCCGGCGGCGGCGGCAGGCCGACGCCTCTCTGGAAACGGGCCGTGAAGTGGAACGTGCTGCCCTGGCCCTGGACGCTCTCGACCCAGATGCGACCGCCGAGCATGCCGACGAGCCGGCGGCAAATGGCCAGACCCAGCCCGGTGCCGCCGTAGTTACGCGTCGTGGAGCTGTCGGCCTGGGCGAAGGCCTCGAAGATCAGGGCCTGCTTGTCCGGGGCGATGCCGACGCCGGTGTCGCGGACGGCGAAGTGCAGTTGCGACTCGCCGCCACGTTGTGCGTCCAACTCGACGTGGACGACGACCTCGCCGCGCTGCGTGAATTTGACGGCGTTGCCGACGAGGTTGAGGATCACCTGGCGGAGGCGGCCGACGTCGCCGAGCAGGGCGTTGGGCACGTTGGGGGCCACGTGGACGATGAGCTCGACGCCCTTGTTCTGGGCGGCCATGGCGCACGTGCGAACGGCCTCGACGACGCAGGCCCGCAGGTCGAAATCCACGGAGTCGAGCTCGATCTTGCCCGATTCGATCTTCGACAGGTCGAGCACGTCGTTGATGATGGCCAGCAATGAGTCGGTGGAGCGCTGGATCATGCGGACGTAACGGCGCTGCTCGGCGGTGAGGTCGCTGCGTTGCAGCAGATCGACGACGCCGATGATGCCGTTCATCGGCGTGCGGATTTCGTGGCTCATGTTGGCCAGGAACTCACTCTTGGCCCGGTTGGCCGATTCCGTTTTCGAGCGGGCCGCCTCGAGTTCTTCTAGCACCGCTTCAAGCCGGGCCGCGGCACTCTTTTCCCGCTTGAGGGCCTCGGCGAACATGGCGTTGCTGCGACGGAGCTGCTCCTCGGCATGCTTGCGGGCGCTGATGTCGACGAAGCTCTCCAGCACGTGCGTGCGCCCGTTGAGCGAGATCGCCGCGGCGGTTTTCAGTACGGCGACACTGCGGCCGTCGGCGGTTCGCAGCGAGCACTCGGTGTTCTCGATTCTGTGGTGCAGGTCCAGGACGGGGCACTTTCCGCTGCGGGCGACGCAGATGCAGTCGCGGCACAACCGGCCGATGATCTCCTCGCGCGGCGCCCCGATCATTCGGACGGCGGCAGTGTTGGCCTCGACGATCTCGTGGCTCTCGGCTTCGATCATCACGACCGCCGCCGGGACCGCCTCGAAGATCGCCTGCAGGCGATGTTCGTTCTCGCGCAGCGCCGCAGCAGATTCCTCCGCCGCGTGCCGGGCTTCCTCGAGGCGGGCGTTCATCTCCTGGAGGGCGTCGCGGGCGTTCTTGACGCGGACGGCCGAGCGGATCCGGGCGGAGACGATCGGCCAGTCAGGAGGTTTGGTCACGTAGTCGTGGGCGCCGGCGTCGAGGCCGGCGACGACGTCCGCCTCCCCGCCAAGCCCGGAAATCAGCACGACGGGAATGGCCGCCAGCTCGGGGTCCGCATTGATTCGTCGGCAGAGCTCGATGCCGTCCATGCCCGGCATGACCATGTCGGAGAGGATGACGTCCGGTGACGTGGTCCGGGCCGCGGCGAGGGCTTCGGCGGCGCTGTCGAAGCAGATGACGTCGTGCCCGTCGTGCCGCAACTGGCGGGAGAGGGCGGCGATCATCTCCGGGCAATCGTCGACCACGAGCAGCCTGGCCACGGGCGGTGCTCCTCCTCTACTCGTTGAAAGGCCTCGATTCGGACTGGCCCCAGGGCGTGAGGTGCGCCGGCGATGCGGCGGAGCCCAACGCCTGATGGATGGCGGTGTGCAGCGTGTCCACGCGGATGGGCTTACGCACCAGGAGCGGGACGTCAAGGTCACGCAGGGCCTGCGGCAGGTCCGGCTCGGTGCAGGACGTCACCACGACGATCCGACATGTCGGATCCACCATGCGCAAAGCGTGGATGGCGTCCAGCCCGTTGACGTTGGGCATCAGGATATCCATCGTGGTCAGGGTATAGCGGCTCAACAGCGATTTGTGGATGGCGTCCGCGCCGTCGACGGCTTCGGTGACCACCATGCCGAGCGACTCGAGCACCTCCCGCAGCAGAAAGCGCGTGCTGGGCTCGTCATCGACGATCAGGGCCGGCAAGCCCGGGTAGGGGTGCATGCATCAACTCCCGATCCACGAATGGATCACCGGCAGAACACTCGCGAGTGAGGCCTCAGCGTCACACGCGCCGGCGAGCCGCACCTGTTCGATCATCCGGTAGCACGGCGTTGAGGCCCGATCCGTTACGAGCACCCGTCCGCCGGCGCGACGGATGGCCTCGCAGCCGGCCACGCCGTCATGGTCGGCGTGCAGGCCGGACAGCATGGCCCCATAGCAGCACGGCCCGAACACGTGGGCCGCGCTAGTGAAGGTCACGTCCATCGACGGGGCGAAGTAGTTCTCGCCCTCGGTGCGGCGGACCGATACGCTGGTCCCGCCGGCGTTGAAGCGGACGTTGTAGGCCGGCTCGGCGATCAGCACCTCGCCGGGCCGCAGCAGATCTCCGTTAGTGGCCAGCCGGACCGGGGTGGCGACCGTGTCCCGCAGGTACCGCAGGAGCCCTTCGACGAACGGGCCGGGCGGCATGTGCTGGATGATCACGATCGCCGCCGCGAAGCCCTGGGGCATGGCCTGCAGGTACACGTGGTGCGTCCGCGGGGCCCCAGTCGACGCGCCGATCAGCACGACATTTCGCATCGCCGTTTCGTTGCCTCGACGGCTGGTTTTCAGCCTCATCCCGTGATCGGTCGCTACGGGTCTCGTCTTCGCCGGCGGCGCGCCGCGGCCTGCCGGCGTTCACTTCATCCGGCAGGCCGGGCGTGCTCGTCGGCACGGAGGCGTCTAGAACGCGTCGAGCGTCTCCTCATCAGCAAAGGCGGCCGACGCCGCGGACTTCGAGGCGGATCTGCCGCCTGCCGGCGCAGAGGACTGAACCGATCCCGTGCTGCGCGTGTGCAGGTTGTCCTGCCGGCGCTGGATGTTCGAACGAATTGTCCTGGCCACTTCCTGGCTGTCGATGTTGTTGACGTTCGCTCCGACGAAGGAGGCCAGCTCGCCAGCGGTCCTGGCCACGGCGTCGGCCTGGGCGCTGAGTTCCTCGACCGCCGAGGCCGATTCCTCGGCGCTGGCGGCGATGGACTGGGTGACCTTATCCATCTGGCTGACCGCCAGGTTGATCTGCTCGACGCCCTGGGCCTGTTCGCTGGAGGCCTTGTTGATGCTGCTGACCAGTTCAGACACGCGCGACACGTTGTTGACGATGCGCGACAGCGTCTGACCGAAGCCGTTGGAGACCTCGCCGCCTTCCTTCGCTCGGGTGACCGATTCCTCGATGAGGCTGGTCGTCTCGCGGGCCGCCTGGGCGGCGCGCTGGGCGAGGTTGCGGACCTCCTCGGCCACGACGGCGAAGCCCTTGCCGTGCTCGCCGGCGCGGGCCGCCTCGACGGCGGCGTTGAGGGCCAGCAGGTTCGTCTGGAAGGCGATCTCCTCGATGACCTTGATGATCTTGCTGATCTGGCCGGACGACTCGTTGATATCCGCCATGGCCCCGTTGAGCCGGGACATCTCCCGATCGCTCTGGTGGGCCGCGTCGCGGGCCTGCACCGACAGGTCGTCGGCCTCGCGGGCGTTGCTGGCATTGGTCTGGGTCATGGCCGACATCTCTTCGAGCGCTGCGGACGTCTCTTCCAGGGAGGAGGCCTGTTCGCTGGAGCCTTCGGCCAGAGACAGTGCGGAGGCGTTCACCTGGCCGGAGGCCTCGGCCACGAGCGCCGAACCCTGCGACAGCTCGTGGACCACGCGGATGATGGGCCGGCTGATCGCCCGCGTGATGAAGATGGCCAGCACGATACCGATGATCACGGCGGCGAGGCTCACCAGGCTGACGTTGCGCTTGGTGCCCTGCGCTGCCGCCAACATGGCCTCGTCGGTCATGACGTTTTTCTTGACCTCGTCGCGCACCTTAGCGAGAAGCTCCTGGACCTTCACCAGGTTGGGCTGGGTCTTCGTGGCGAAGATCTGGTTGGCGGCCCGCATGCCGTCGACGGCCGCCGTGGCGTGCTCCTGGCACGTGTGAAGCGCCTGCCGTGTGCCGGCCAGGGCCGGCGTGGTCTGCTCGTCGAAGATCTTGCGCGCCTGTTCCTGAGCGTCGACGAAGGCCGTCTCGGCGGCGATGGCCTCGTAGAAGTGCTCGGCCACCGCGTCGAGAGCCGGGACCGTCTCTTCGGTGTAGACCCTCTTGCCTGCGGCCGTGTCTCCGGCGTTGAACGCGTCCTTGAGCTTCTGGGCCGAAGCGTGCAGCCGCCTATGGGGCTCCTCGCAGGCGCTCAGGGCGGCGTCCAGCGCAGGAAAGTCCGCCCGCCACTGCTGGCACTGCTCACTCCCCAGGAACTGGCCGAATGCGCACAGGCTGGGGTCCATCTGGACATCGAAGTTCGGGTCTTCGAGGGCAGCAGCACGGCATACCTGGGCTGCCCACTGCCGGTGATCATCGAGCCGCGCCGTGAGTAGCTGACGCAACCCAGTGTGTCGCTGCTGCCAGACGCCCTGGATGGCGGTGGCAGACTCGTGGAGTTTCCGGTGCGGTTCCTTGAGGGCCTCGATCAGCCGGCCGAACGTCGGGTCTGCGGCGATGTACGACCGACACTCATCGCTGGCCAGCCACTGGCCCAGGGCGCACTTCGTCGGATCGGTCTGCACGTCGAGTTGCGGCCGGTTGTGCAGGAACAGGTCCTCGACCTTCGAGGCCCACTCGAGGTGGTCGACTTGCCGAGCGCACAGCTTGCCGGGCAGCAGGACGTCAGCCTGCTGGAAGACGTTCTTGATCTCCACAGCGGATGTGTGCAGGTCGGCGTGGTAGCGCTCGATCTCCGCGAGGAGCGGGGTGATCGACGGCACTGTCTGCTCGGCGGCCCGGCGTGCATCGCTGTGCAGCCACTTTCCGAACCGGCACTGGGTCGGGTCCGTCTGGGCCGTCAGCTCGGTGACGTGGTCGTCGGTCAGCAGGGCGTTGACCTGGTTCGCCCAGTTCAGGTGGTCCACCTCGTTCTGGGCCATGCCGCCGTCCAGCTTGTTGCCGGTGATGACTTCCTGAGCGTGCCCGACGATAGTGCTGATGCCAGTGAACGCCAGAGCGCCGACGATCACCAACAGCACCATGCAGACACCGAACCCCAATCCGATTCTCATGGCCACGGTCAGTCGTTTGAACATGATGTCTTTCTCCAGTCGGACCCGAACCCGCACGTGTGCTCGCTCCCCGCGAGCGTGGGCTTTCAAAGACTGGCAGGGTCGCACTGCGGCGGCCGGATGGCATTTGGCTCGGGCTCGCGTCGCGAAAGGAAAATGGTTCCTCCCGGTCTCTCCGGCCGTTCGTCCCAGCAGACAGCGGAAAGCGCAAGTGGGCGGGAGGAAACCGGGCCTGATGCCTGTTGCTGCCGCCCCGTATATCGGCCAGCAGTGCAGGTGACTTACTCAAAGATGAAACCGACGTGCCGGCACGTGTGGCGAGCTCTGGACATGTCGTAGCGAGAATGCCGCGGTTGACCTGTAGCCACGTAGGCTTATCGATGGTGATGCGGAGCGACGTCCTGACGCGACGAGAGGCCACAATCTCGCAGGTTTGCTGCGACATACACGCTACGCAGCCAAATCCTATCCGGCTTGTCGTCTGTGTATGCGGCGTCGTATGTTCGGTGGACACGCCGCCGCGTCATTGCCGACGCCGCAGCGTGCAGATGCCGGCGACGATTGTGCGAATCGGGCGTGCATATGCTCTGGCGAATCTTCCTGACCCGATGGGATCTGGTTCACGAAGGTCCGCTCACCGGCGCCGCCGGCGTCACGTTCTGCTGACTTGCGGTTGGTGGCTGGGGAGTCTCTGCTTCTGTTCGCGTACGCGGTGCGGGCGCCGCCGGAATGAGGGGGGGCTTTGTGAGCGGTGACGGTCGGCGCACGCCGGGCCGGGTTTCTTAACAAACCGCTCCCGTTCTCGTCTGCGCGGGCCCGATTAACACAAACAGCACAAGACCTTCGAATCTCCGACACGGCTATTTAACAACGCGGGGTTACTCATACATGCACATTGGACGAAGCCGGCAGGCGCGGCGGCGACGGGGCGCAAATGGAACACGGTGCATCCGGAGGGGGGGCAACGTGCCGGATCGTCGTGATTCAGCGTCGAGCGTCTGAGGTCGTCCACGATTCGGCGTAAAGCAGGTTGAGCGCGGTTCTGGCAGGCCGGGGGGTGCGAGTGTTGTGTTGTGCCCCGGCGGCCGTAGAGGTGCGGGTTGTGGACCGCTTCATTTATCTCCTTTTTCGCACAGTGGTGGTAAGTCGTTAATCGAGGTCTGGTATTCAGGGCGCAGGCGTGAAGCCGTGTGCGCGAAGACAAACGGAGATGCTGACGTGAAAAGACCAGGATGGTTGCGTCGTGAGGTATGGCCCGGGCGCTCGGCGTTCACGCTGATCGAGCTGCTCGTGGTCGTGGCGATTCTCGCGGTTCTGATGTCGATTCTGCTGCCGGCCCTGGGTTCGGCGCGGGCGGCGGCGCGCGTCTCGGTGTGCGCGGCGAACATGCATCACATCGGGCAGGCCTTCGCGAACTACCTGACGAACAACGAGGCGGTCTACCCGCCGTCCTACCTGTACCCTTCGGACTGGCACGGGCATTACGACCCGCTGAGCCAGTTGGCGACGCATCCGTGGGGGTACATGCACTGGTCGTATTTCCTCTACAACGAGGGCAGCGTCAACGACAAGGCCTTCCAATGCCCGGAGTTCCCGTGCAAAGGCGGCTATCCGCGGACGAATCCCGGGCCGGTGCCCGACCACTGGGAGCAGGGCCAGCAGTGGGACCAGTGGAACCGGACGGCGCCGAACGACCTGGTGGACAAGCAGGCGGCCCGCATGGCCTTCACGGCCAACGCCGCAATCGTCCCGCGAAACAAGTTCACCCGCCTGCTCTCGGGCAACCCGAATCGCATGAACAAGTGGGTGCGCGAGTCGGAAGTGGCGGATCCGCGAAACGTCATCCTGGCGACGGAATTCCACAAGGACTGGCGCATGGGGGCCGTCGGCAACCCGGCGACCAACCTCGATCCGCCGTTCCTCTCGAAGAGCCACCGTTCGGTCAGCGCGTTCTTCAACAGCGACGGCGGGGCGAACGAGTTTCTCGCCGGCTACGAGGCGAAGTTCACGTACGGGCCGGAGGGCGATCCGAGCTACGGCCTGCGACCGCTGTCGGAGGTGGAAGGGAAGACCGGTGTGATCGACGGCGCCTACGTGAGCGAGGTGAACGTGGTCGGCCGGCACCACCCGGGCGGCGACAAGTGGGGCGGGACCGCCAATTTCATGTGCACGGACGGTCACGTGGAGCGCAAGGCCGTGTTCCAGACGCTCTACCGGCGGATGTGGGGTAGCGCCTATTACGGGCTGACCGGACCAAACGAGGTCTCCTACGAAGATGGAACACCATAGCCGACGCCGCAGCGCGCGCCGCACGTTGCCTGGCGCCGTCGCCGGCTAAGCGCCGGGCCGGAGGATGCTCGTCGTCTCCGGCCGGCGCCTGGGCAAACGGAGAGAAGCAGCATCCCGAGCAGTGGAAAGGAGGTGTGGACGAAGGCTCGGGGGGAAGGTGCGCGCGGGCGCTAGAAGAGACTCGGACGAAGATCCTGCAAAGAAATCTCGCTTTTCCTGGAGGACTAGAATGAGAAGCATGATTCTGTGTGTTTCGATGTTCGCCGTGCTGGCGCTGTGTGCGCCCGTCGGCGTGGCCGACGACCTGAACGGCCCGTACTTCTACGAGTCGTCCGACTGTCCGACGGGCGAAGGCCCGAAGGCTGGCGGCTTCGTGACCATCAGCGGGGCGACGCTATTCCGCGACTTCTTCACCGCCGCCGACTCGACCGCGCGGTTCAGCACGGACATCGACTGCGACGCGACCCCGGGCAGCAACCTGGCCCCGATCTGGTCGGGTCTGGGTGGCACGTACTGGTGGGTCGTGCAGTACCGCGGCATCGGCTCGGGCAACGGTCTGGCCGAGTTCGTCGCCTACCAGTGCAACGGCGACATCCCGAACACGGTCCCGTCCGAAGGTGGCTGGATCAACCGTATTCCGTACGGCGCCCCCGGTGGCTGCGATGATAACGGCATGGACCCGAGCTGCTGCGACAGCGGTACGCCCTCCTGCCCGCCCTCGGTTGACATCGCCGTCCTCGACGTCCCCACCGCGTGGTTTACCGTCGTTGGCGACGAAGTGGACGCCAGCCCGGACCGCGCCCCCGGCGAGCCCGGCTACGGCCTCAATCCGCACATCTCCTGTGGCGGCAAGAGCAACCACCTCAAGTCCTTCGGCTGCCTGACGCCGGCCGACGTTGTGGACACGCAGATCGCCTGGGTGCCCATCTCCATCATCACCAACCACGGTACGGGCTATGAGAACCTCGACATCACCGCGCTGCGGCACCTGTTCCTGACGGGCCGCCTGCCGAATGGTGAGAACCTCGTCGCCGTGACGCGTGACTCGGGCTCGGGCACGCGCAACGGAGCCATGAGCTCGATGTGCCTCGATCCGAGCTGGGGCATGGGCGAGAACCGCGACGACAAGACCAACACTTCGGAATTCACTAAGCTCGGCCCCGCCCACGTACGCTCGAACCTGGGTGGCTCGAGCCGTATGGAAGAAGTGGTGCAGAACGTGCGCCTGGCCGTCGGTTACACCGGCCTGTGCGGTTCGAGCCGCTCGGCCGTCGACGTGTCCGGCCAGAAGTACGAGCTGATGGGCGTTGTCTACGACGATCGCGGCGGCACGCTGGCCGTCCGCCCCAACACGCAGGCCATCTACTTCAACGAGATGGACAGCGCGTTTGACTACGGTTGGCAGATCGGTGGTCCCGAGACGATGGCGACCAACGGCGATCCGATGATCCCGGGCGACATGGAGAACGAGGCTGCGGCCGACTACATTCGCAACATCATCGAGAGCATCGCCGCCTACTCGCCGCCGGGCTACCGTCCGGATCCGGCGGACTTCATGGCGACCGAGTACCAGCTCACGGCCGCCGTTGGCTGGGTGCCGGGCAATCCGCCCTGCAACTTCATCCCGAACCCGGCGCTGAATGAGCAACTCCGCGCCTGGAGTGCCCTGAACGACACCTGCGCCGACATCGTCTTCGACTACGGCGCTTACTCGATGACCGGTCTTACCCCGGTGCGTTCGCAGAATCCCGACTGGAGCGGCATCGAAACGCCTTCGTGCGACTGCGACTACCCGGCCAACGGCCTTTACTCCGACGGTCTGACCGGCGGCGAGCTCGGTTACCTGAATCGCCACAACGGCGAGTACTACCCGATCTACGGCGACGTGCTGAACCTGCGTAACCGCATCGCCGGCGACTGGGACGGCGACGGCGACCGCGACGTGGACGACATCGACGAGATGATGTGGGCGATCGACGACACCACCGGTTACGTCACCGCCAACTCGACGGTCGGTGACCCTGTCACCCCCGAGATCATCGGTGACTACGACGGCAACGGCAACTTCGACTGCCGCGACATCCGCTACTTCGCCGACGGTCTGGCCCTGGTGTCCGGCAATCTGTGCCGGGCGGACGGCTTCCGTCTGGTCGACGAGGCTTGGTTTGCGCGCACCGGCACGCTGAACTACTTCGGCACGACGCTCGTGACCGGCGTTGAGTACGAGGCGGGCGACTCGCGGGCCGACGTGGCCGGCCGCACGCCGTGCCGCGGTGCCGAGCCCCGCGGTTATGACTGTGTCGTGGACTGCGCCGACATCAACTACATCTGCGAGAACATCGGCGCGGTGCCGTTCGACTACAGCTGCGACATGGACTGCGACCTGGCGATCACCGTCAGTGACGTGCAGGTGGTCGTGAAGGACATCCTGGAAGCCCTGGACGGCGACGCCAACCTCGACGGCGTGGTCGACGCCGACGACTGGTGCATCGTTACGTCCAACCTCGGCCGTGGTGGCTGCTGGTGCGACGGCGACTTCAACTTCGATGGCATCGTCAACGGCAGTGACCTGGCGATGGTCCCCCGTCCGGACAGCATGGGTGACATGAACTGCGACGGCGACGTCAACAACTTCGACATCGCTCCGTTCGTGGTGGCCCTGACCAACCCCGAGGGCTACGCGGAGCAGTATCCGGAGTGCGACGTCATGTACGCCGACATCAACTGTGACGGCGTCGTGGACAACTTCGACATCGCCCCGTTCATCGCGCTGGTTCTGTCGAAGTAAGCTTACTGGTTTGAGTATCTCCGGCCGGCCGTCGGGCGGTGTATGACGCCCGGCGGCCGGTGCCTTTTTGCGCGGAGATTACGGGTGCGGGGCCGCGGCGGGGGCGGGGGTGCCGAGCACTTCCAGCAGCGTTGTGGGCATGGCCTTCGATGGGGCGGCGATGCGGAGTCGGCCGGAGAGGGCGGCGGCGGCCTCCGCCGGATCGACGGGGCGTTGCACGACGCCGGGACGGATGCCCGGGCCGGCGAAGATCAGCGGTACATGCACGTCGTAATGGTACGGCGAGCCGTGCGTGGTGGCGTCGACCACGGGGTCGGTGTACAGGTACCAGAACTGATCCTGCACGACGAGCACGTTGCCGGAACGCTTGGGGTGGAAGGCCATCTGCACGCGGCGGTGGATCGGGTCGTCGGGCAGCCGGCCGGTCAGCAGGTCGCCGCGTGTCACGGCCAGGGCGATGCCGGGCTGGGCGAGCATGACCCGCGCCAGGACGGGCTCGACCTCGGCGGCGGTGAGGTTCAGCCGGGCGAGCACGGCCTGGTCCAGGTACAACGCCGGTGGCCAGAAGGAGAGCACGAGGTCCTCGGTCGTGCGGTAGTGCTCACGCAGGTCGGCGTTGGCCCGGGCCAGCAGCTCCTTCGGATCGTGGCGGCCGGCGTCGAAGCCCAGACGCTGCCACTCCTCGGGGATGTCGTCGAAGCCGTGGTCGGCGGTCAGCACGACCAGCGTCCGGTTCGGGCCGACAGTCTCGTCGAGGAAGTGCAGCAGGTCGGCCAGGGAGCGATCGACGCGGAGCAGGTTGTCCTCGGCTTCGAGGCTGCGCACGCCCCATCCGTGCTGGATGTAGTCCATCGCCGAGAAGCTGACGGCGAGGAGATCGACGGCGTCACGCTGGCCGAGCTGCTCGTTCCTGACGAGTTCTTTGGTGAACGCCAGCAGGAGGTCGTCGGAGAAGGGCGTGTAGCGCAGGACGGCGCCGAAGTCCTCCGCGTTGCCGCCGGCCAGCGCGTGCGGGAACGTGCGGCCAAGCTGCTTGTAGCCTTTCTCGCCCGGGCGGTCGTCCTCGCGGTTGGCGTAGTCGTCGGCGGGGCGGAGCAGGGACCAGGTCGCCTCACGGTAGCGTTCGGCGGGTTTGGTCTGATGCCACGCGGTGACCCAGTCCGGGTATCCCTGGCGGTAGTACGTGCTGGTGACGAAGTGGACGGCGTTGGGGTCGTACCAGTAGGCTTGGCCGAGATGGCCGGCGGGGAGGATGGCCGCCCGGTCCTTGCCGGAGACACCGAAGACGCGCGACCGGCCGCCGCTGGCGACGACGAGTTCGTCGCCGAAGGTGGAGGCCAGCAGGTGGACGGGCGAGCGGCCGCCGGGGGCGTCGGGCGGCTGACCGATGAGCGGATGGGCGGGGTCGCCGACGGCGTAGATGCGGTCGCCGGTCTGGGGGGCGTACCAGTAGTTGCCGGCGATGCCGTGCTGGGGGGTGTAGGTGCCGGTGAGGAGCGTGGCATGGCCGACGGCGGTGAACGTGTTGGCGTGGCCGTAGAGGGCCTGGCGGTATTCGACGCCCTCGCGCAACAGCCGATTGAAGCCGTCCGGGCCGAGGCGGGGGCAATCCCGGTGCAGCGAGTCGTAGCGCAGGCCGTCGACCACGACGAAGAGCACGAGCTTTGTCTCTTCTGCGGGCGGGGCGGCGTAGGTGACGGTGGCGGCGAGCAGCAGCGCCGCGATGAGGATCGTGCGAGTTTTCACGGTTGGGTGCCTCCTGTGCTTGGCGCAGATGAACGCGGGCTGGCGGCCCGGTCCACACGATTCGACGCACACGGGAGGATAGCATCGCGGGGCAGCGAGCGCGTGTGAACCGCCGGCACACGCGCCGATCTCACCGAATCTTAATCGACGGGTAACAGCGGCGCGGACGGGTAGGGTGGGCGGTCGGGTCATGACGGCGGCAAGCGGCTGGTCAACTCGTCCAGCGGAAGGCGCGGACGCCGATGGCGAAGCAGCCGACGCCGACGGCGATCAGGATTGCGCAGGGGAAGAGCATTTCGGCGGGGGAGAAGCCGCGCCAGAGGGCACCCTCCATTGCGTGAATGCCCCACTTGACCGGGCTGATGTGGCTGAGCGTCTGCATCCACGGCGGCATGAAGATCCGCGGGACCATTCCGCCGCCGATCATGGCCATGATGAGCAGCACGGCCCAGCCGATCCCGCCGGCGGACTGCTCGGTTTTGCCCAGCACCGACAGCAGCATCATGATGCCGACGAAGCTGAGCGCGACGGAGACGATGGCGAGCGCCAGCAGCCAGACCGAGTGCGGGTACACGCCGAAGACGAAGGCCGCCAGCAGGAGCAGGGTGATCATCATGCCCAGTGTGGTCAGCAGGCAGGCGGTGGCTTTGCCGGCGAGGATCTGCCAGCGGGTGATGGGGGCCATGCGCAGCCGCACGAGCGTGCCGCTCGTCCGTTCGATGACCAGTGAAATGCCGAACGCCGCCGCACAACCCATCACGCCCCAGATGATGCCCTGCGGGAACGACCACGCGTAGCTGCTGGGCAGTGCGTCTTTGCGCCAGACTACCGCCTCCTGGCGGATTCTGACGGGCTGCCAGCCACCCTGGAACATGCCGACGGGTTGCGTTTCGTCCGTGGCCGAAGCGGTCGTGGTTGGAGCCGGACCCTGGAGGCCGTTCTGGATGAACGTCTTCAGGGCGGGGAAGAACAGGCTCAGGGCGGCTCGTTGGACGGGGTCTATGTCTTCCGCTTCGCGAACGTCCTGCTGCCATCGGTCGATGCGCTCGGTCAAGACGTCGGGCTGCTCGAACATCTGCTGCATGCGCTGGAAGGCGCATTTGATGAGCAGGCCCTGGAGCATGGCGGCTTCGGCCTGACGTGAGGGGTCGATGCCCACATCGATCTCGGGCGGCTCGCCCCAGAACATGCCGTCGCGACGCTCGCCGAAGCCCGGCGTCAGGACGAGGTAAGCGAGCCGGTCGCCCCGGCGGACGGAGTCGACGGCGTCGTCGCGTTTTGCCGTGGTCACGTCGAGTTCGGCTGTCTTCTGCAAGTCGGCGATGAACGAGCACGATTCTGCCGTCTGGTCGTCATCGACGACGGCGACTTTGAGCTTCGTCGAGGTCGTGCGGCCGACGCCGGAGAAGATCGCCCCGAAGAAGATCGCGTACACGAGCGGGAAGATGAAGGCGAAGATGAACCCCGCCTTGTCGCGGAGGAGTAGGCGCAGGTCCTTCGTCGCCAGGGCGAGGATCTCGTTCATCAGTCCCTCAGGTGCCGTCCGGTCAGGTTCAGGAAGACCTGTTCGAGGTCGGGCCGGTCGAGGCGAAATTGTTCGAGCGGGCCGGCCTCCTGTAAGCGCTTCAGCTCGGCGACGGGGTCGTCGGTCTCGATACGCGTCTCGCCGGCGGCGGTGCGGGCCCGCACGATGCTCTGGCCGCCGTGAGCGGCGATCAGGGCGTCCACCGTGTCCAGGGCCAGCACGCGGCCGTGGTCGATGATGCAGACGCGGTCGCAGAGGCGCTGCGCCTCTTCCATGTAATGCGTGGTGTAGACGATCGTGCGGCCGCGCTGTTGCAGAGCGGCGATGCGGTCGAAGATGGCGTTGCGCGATTGCGGATCGACGCCGACCGTCGGTTCGTCCAGCAGCAGCAGGTCCGGGTCGTGCACGATGGCGACGGCCAGGTTGAGCCGGCGCTGCATGCCGCCGGAGTACGTCTTCGCCGGGTCCCGCCGGCGATCGGTGAGGCCGACGAATTCGAGTGCCCAGGCGGCCCGTTCGCGCAGCGTGCGCCCGGTTAAACCCTGAAGCCGGGCGAAGAAGCGGACGTTTTCCTCGCCGCTCAGGTCTCCGTAGATGGCCATCTCCTGCGGGGCGACGCCGATTCGCCGGCGGACGGCGGCACGCTCGGGCGAACCCTGGCCGTCAAGCTCGACTGTGCCGGCGTCGGGGCGCAGCAGCCCGATGGCCGTATTGACGGTTGTGGTCTTGCCGGCACCGTTGGGTCCGAGCAGGCCGAAGACCTCGCCGCGTCGAATCTCGAGGGTGAGATGGTCGACGGCGATAATCGAGCCGAACGTCTTGCGTAGATCCGTGAGCTTGAGCATGAGAGTGGCCCATTCTGGCGGATACGCGCGGCGGCCGTCAAGCGATGTGGCGAGCAGTCTGTCGTATGCAGGAAGTACACGCCGTCGTTCATGCAGGACCGCGGCGCGGGTTGTGAATCATCGAGACGATCGCCTCATCGTGCGTTAACACAAATGGCCCTTGCGGGGCCCGAATCGGCACAAACGGGCGTTCGTTTCCCGCGATTCACACGACGTTAATGTGCGTTGTCTTTTCGTGAATCGCGTTAAGGATGCGTTCGCGCGACGCGTGCTCCCCGGATTCGGCGTTGCCACGAGAGGTTCAAAGGCCGCCGGCCCCGGGGCGGGTTGCGCGCCCGGGGCCGGTTCGGTGTGTCGAGAAGCTGTTGGTGTCCGACGTCGGCCACGGGGGGCCGACGCTACATTCCCGGTCGCCGCCACGTACGCCGCCGCGTTTGTGGCCGGGTTTGCGGCGGGGGATGACCCTGTCGCCGCTACGGCCGCAGGATGATCGTGCGGCCGGCGTCGGTGGCCATTTCGTTCAGGGCGTCGCGCAGGGCGAGGAAGTCGGCCGCGGTCAACTGCCGCTGCGCCAGACGCGTGCGGCGCTGGAGCTTGAGCCCGGATTCCTCGTCGATGACCTGCTGCTGCACCAGGCTGCCGGACTCATTCTTCGCCGACACGTTGTGCGGACGAACCTCGACCGTCCAGCCCTCGGGCCACGTGATCGTCAGGTCGAGCAGCTCCTCGTAGGGCCCGGTCAGGCGCACCGGCTGCGTGCGCTGGCTGTAGTTCGTCGGTAACGGCACTTCAGCCCGGGCGGGGCCGTCCGCATCGAGCGGCAGCCAGAACGCCCCGGCGGTCTGTTCGAGTTCGTTGGACGACTTCACCTTCGCCTCGACGGCGAACCGCCCGTCGGCCAGCGCCGTCACGGTCGAGCTCTCGACGTCAACGGATGGCAGGACCCGGCGAACGAGCGCCCGGACGCGGCTGTTCTGCCCGCCCGTGGTGCGCAGACTCTCCGGCGAGACGAACAGGCCGGTCGTCTCCACCGTGAGATTGCCCGTATACGTACCGTCGTCGGCGATCTTGATATCGCCGCGAACGACGCAGCGGCTGTCGTTGACGTCGTCCCAGGCCGGCAGGAGGATGCGCTGCACGGCCGTCTCACGCTGGGCGAGGACGGTGTAGCCGGCCCAGCGAGCGTTGTGCTGGATCCGGCCGCGATGCGGGTCCCACACCTGCGGCACGGGCCCGTTATCGAGCAGCACCACGTACGCCGACACGAGATCGCGTTGCGGAGCCCGGTCCGTCCAGCGCTCATCGTCGACGAGGACGGCGGGGCGGACGGGCAGGCCGGCGGCACGAGCCAGCGATAGCAGGGCGGCCGCGGCTTCCTCCGGCATGCCGTAACACACGCTCATCGTTTCCGACGCCGGCCGCAGCGTGAATGGCCGCCACGACTGCTCGAACTCGACGAAGCTGTAGCAGTCGGCGAGCTTCTCCTGAATCGCCCGCATCTTGTCCGCCGGCGAGAGCGGCTCTTCGGCCCATTCGTGCGCGAGGCGGGACACCAGCGGCGATTCGTCCGCCGCCGAGTCGATCCAGCCGAGCGTGGTCTTCAGCCATTCCTCTGTCGTGCCGGCGGTGCTGAACGTCAGCCGCATGCCGGGTTCGTTGCGCGTCCACCAGGGCGGCGACTGCGGCTCATGCGGGACGCCGGCGGCGGAACGCAGCGTGTAGCTGGCGTTACCGTCGGTCGGCGGCACCTGCGAGAAGGAGACGCAGCTCAGTTTCACGCCGTCCGGCGTCGCGATGGTCAGGGTGTGTTCCTGCACCGGGTGCCGGTGGTCGCAGCGGACGTCCGCGGCGATGTACGGATACGTGCCCGGTTTGCTGGTGATTCGGTATTCGAGCTCGACGACGCAGCCGACCTCGATGCCGCTCATGACCAGCAGATGCTGGCGGATGGCGGCGAAGGCCGGCCAGCCGGACGTCGAGTCGGGCGTGACGAGGACGTGCGAGTAGTCGGCGAGATCGCGATACGTGCCGTCGGCTCGCTTCACACGGGCGTTGATGATTTCGAGCTCGTCGGTATCGGCGTTGTAGGTGATTCGTGGATCGGCGAACTCGCGGTAGGCGCGGTCGTTGTTCAGGCGAACGTGCTGCTTGCAGTAGTACGCGGTGGAGCCGTCGGCCTTGAGCGTCCACTGCTGCTCCCAGAGCTCGATGACCGCGTCGGGCGGAGCGGCCAGCGCCGGGGCGGCCAGGGCGACGGTCAGGGCGACGAGCAGGGCCCGCGTCGCCAGTGCGGGCGGTCTCAGGGTGTGTTTAGCGCTGTGCATGGCTGCCCTCCAGTTCGCAGGTCACGATGTGACCGGTCAGATCCTCGAAGCTCTCCATGACTTCCTTGAAGTTGGCGTATTCCTCGGGCGGGATCTGCCACCGTTTGATGCGCAGCTCGCACGTGTAGTGAATCTGGTTGCCGCTGGTCTCGATCTCGAAGTGCAGCGCGGCCGACGGTCCGTCGAGGTCGACGGGGTCGGGCGTCTCGACAACGCTCCAGCCGTCGGGCAACTGCAACGTCTCCTCGAAGCGGGCCAGCCGCGTGGCCAGCAGGCTGATGGCGTACTTGCGCTCGTCGAGGCCGGTTTTGCCGAACAGGTCGTAGATGGTGCGGTTGCCGAGCACGCTCTGCATCATCGGCAGGGCGATGAAGCGACGACCGGCGGTGCCCAGGGCGTAGTCGGGAGCCTCGAAATCGCAGTGCAGCGTCAGCGGCTCGGAGAAATCAACCGGGTCCGTGCAACGAATGTTGCTCGGTTTGGCGTTTGGGGAAAGCCGCTGGAAAGTGTCGTCGAAGAACCCCAGACGCTGATCCGGTGGCAGGCCGGCGAGCGTTCGGCGGAGCCGTCCCTCGGGCGTGCCGCAGGCCACGAAGTCGAGCGAGCCGGTCAGCCCGTTGTGCCCGTCGATAACGGTGCGCGCCTGCCAGGTGGCGGCGCACTCTTCCGGCGGGAAATAGGGCGACTGCGACAGCTCCTTGCCCTCGGGGATGCCGTAGACCACGTGCTGCAACGGCTCGAGCGTCGACCAGTTGTCGCGGCTCTTGGTCATCCACGTCGGGTCGAGCAGTTTCAGCGAGCCGTCCGGCCAGCGGATGCAGGTGACGGCGTGGTTGAACTGGTCGGCCGGGATGCGGTCGACACGTTGCCGGGCCATGGTCATGACCAGGAACGAGTCGTAGCCGGCGACGCGCAACATCGTTACCAGCATGCCGGCCTTGTCCTTGCACACGCCGCAGCGGTCGTGGAATGTCTCGATGCTCGGGTGAATCGTATAGCCCTCGCACATCCCGCGGCTCGTGCCGGCGTAGCGGATGTTTTCGGCCACCCAGTGGTTGAGGGCGGTGTACTTCTCCTCGTCGGTGCGGCAGTCCTTGATGACCTCGGCGACGGTGGCCCGGATGTCGTCGTCGGCCTCGAACTGCGGCTCGCTGACCTCGTAGAGCCAGCGGCCCTTGTCCTGCCACGTGGGCAGCGTGGCCAGCAGGAGCTTCGGGGCGACGTTTGGTGCCGGCTCCATGCTCGGCTCGCGCTCGAACGGCGTGATGTTCTCCTTGGTGAAGGTGTACACCATGTGCTCGTCTTCGAGCTGGACGGAGACCCGCACCTCGCCGTTGTAGATCTCGTACTGCAACTGCTTGTCCGTCGGCACACGCACCGTGAAGCGCTTCTCGATGATCGGCACGCCGGACCAGAAGTCGACCTCGTCGTGCCAGTGCCCCGGGACCGGCGGCTGGAGGGCCACGCCTAGCGCGTTGCGGTCGTCGAAGCCCGGGTCCGCGAGGTAGGCCACGTTGAAGCCGGTCATGCGGGTGATGGACTCAACGGCGTCGCCGATCTCGAGCCGCGGCAGGTCGATCAGGAACTGATCGGTCGGCCAGAAGATGCCGTGGGCCGGCTGGGGCTGCTGGGCGGGCCGGTCGATCGACACCTCCTCGACGTCGCCGCCGGCGCGGTAGATGCGGAGGGCGACCAGGTCGAGGCGGTTGGTGTGCGGATCGAAAGGAAAGCGCTGGACGGCCTGGCTGCGGATGCCGCCGTCGCGGAGGATCTTGACGACTTTGTGCTCGGTGGCGATGCCCAGGCCGTTGGGCATGACCGTAACATCTTTGTCGTCAACGACATAGACGACGTCGGCGTTCCACTTCTCGGCGTCGCCGGCGGCCTCGATCTTGGCGCGGAGATCGTCGTCCGCGCGCAGGGCCGGCGGGCACAGCAATAGCCCGAGTCCGGCCAGGATGCAGATTCGCAATCGGCAGGTTCTCATTCGTGGTCTCCAGGATTCTCGCTCGCAACCCCGCGCGCAACGCTTCAGCTCGCCGCGTGGTCGGGAGTGTACCCGATCCGCCCCGGGGCGGCCAACCCGTGATTGGGGGGGCTTCGGCGGGCTGCTGGCTGGTAGCCGTCAGCCCTGAGCCTTGAGCCGGAGTGTGGCATGCTGAAGCCTTAGGCGCCGGCATGTCTTTCTTCGGCGTCGGGGAGCACATGCCGGCGTTGCGCTTCAGCGTGGCACACCCCGTGGCGTCGGCCCCCTGTGGCCGACGTTGATCGCCGAACGGCGCGAGTCGTGCCGTTTCCGTTTCAGGCCGCCGCGTGCCGGATGTCGCGCAGCGCCCGCAGGTAGCGCCGAATGGCGAACGCCAAGCCCAGCATCGGCGGCGTGAACACGGCGACCAGCATCGTGCCCTCGGCCAGAAGCATTCGGCCGGTTGGCAGGTGGTCGACCCATTTTCCCCACGGCGTGAGTCCGTGCAGCCCGGCAATGGCGAGAAACGACAGCGGCAGCAGAACCCACATCGGCAGGAGGAGGACGGTCGCGTAGGCGGTCACAACCGTCGTCGGTCGCGGATCACGCAGCCCGAACCGGCAGGCCAGCAGGGCCACACATCCGCCGCCGATCATCGTGAGCAGCAGCGGCAACAGCGTGAGCATGCCAAGCACGAAGACCAACTCGAACCAGGATTCGCCGACGTCCGAGTCCGAGCGGATGTCGTACCAAACCGGCCCCGCGACCACCAGCAGGACCCAGAGGGCCGCCAGCCAGCAGACCCGCATGGCGAACCGCACCACCTGCTCCTGCCCGTCGTAGACGACGAGCGTGCGGAAGAAGTGCGGCTGACGCAGGATCCGCCAGGATGTGCCAGGAAACGCCAGAAGCCGCCGGCCGAGACCGCGCGCCGTGGCCCACGCCGGCGGTTGACGCGTGCCGGGCAGCGAGGCGGCGACTTCGAGCCCACACTCGGGGCAGCGGCCGTCCGTGGGCAAGCCGGTCAGTCGATAGCCGCATCCGTCGCAGCACGCCGGCCGGCGTTCGTCGCCATCCTGATCGAGCCAGTGGACACGCGAGCCGAGCCACAGCAGCAGGTGGAGCCAGTACACCGCGGAGGCGACTGCGGCGAGCACAACCAGCAGGTCTTCATCGAAGCCGGAGTCCGGCATCTCCCGCACCAGTACGATCAGCGCCAGCACGCCGGCGGCACAAGGCACGATGGCCAGGCTGCTCCAGAGGACGAGCTTGAGCGCCCGGCCGAAAGCCCGTCGCCGCTTGCTGGCGCTGGCGACAAGCGGTAACAGCCCCCAGGCGAGCAGCCAGCAGAGTGCGTGACCACAAAGCGGCGGGATGACCACCGGCAGCACGTCCCCTCTGCTGACGAGCACGTGCGCCTTCTCCACCGCGATGACCAACGGCAGCCGAATCTGCTCCCCGAGGCTCAGGCCGGTGAGGTCCTCCGTCACGAGGTCCGGACCGGCGGATTCGAAGACCAGCAGCACGAACGCCGTCCACAGCAGCAGGGGCACGATGTGCACCAGCAGCGCGACGAAGATGCTGGTGCAGGCCAGACGTGGACCGAGACGTCGCGGCAGCACGAGCTGTCCCACCAGCGCCGGCAGGAACAGCAGGACGCCGATCGGCCGGGCCGGGATCGCCGGGGACCGCGGGGCGCATTCCCAATATTCAGGAACGACGTTGGTCACGGCTCGACGTCCTCGCTGTCAGGTTCGGGCAGGAACTGGCCGATGGGCGTCGGCACCAATTCGGGTTCGCACTTCGGGTACGGCCGTGGCGAGGAGTAGAGCACGTCGTAATCGTCAAACGATCTGTTCTGGGCACCGTACGCAACACCACCGTCGTCGTCGCCGTCCCGACCGCGACAGTAGAGCACGTAGCCGTCGCCGTCGCGGCGATAGAGAAACGGAGCGTCGCCGAACGGGTCGAGTGGAAAGTCGGCGATGTACGTGGGGGTCAGTTCCGCGAGTGTCTCCGGATAGACGCCACGTTCGCTGCGAAAGCGGCTGAGGGCGATCGCCAGACGCGTCCCGTCGACGGCGGCACCAATATCCAGCGCACGTCGGTAGCCGTGCGTAATCACGGAGACCTCTGCGTAGCGCAACGCGGGGCCATCGACCAGGCTGAAGGGGACCGTGCGTCTGTACAGACGGTCCATCTCCGTCGCCGCGTCTGCGTACGTCAGCTCGGGCAACCGGCGCAGGTCGTCGCAGTATCGTGCCCACTTGGCCTCGACCGTGCGGCGATCGCTGTAGAGGAATGATGTGAGGTTCCAGAGCGGGTGCTGCGCGGCGTCTTCGCCGGGAGGTTCGGTCAGGAGCCGTTCCATCAGCAGCCGTTGCCGACTGAGGACGTACCAGCCGTGGCCGCTGGCGTCACGCGTGTAGCAGGTGTCGATGATGGTCTGGTACATGACCTCGTTGCCGGCGATGGCTCTCGACCACATCTGGCTCGGCGTGGGTAGCTGACGCAACACGCGGTCGATGTCGGCGGCGAGAGCGTCGTCGAGCGTGTGCTCGCGGCTCATGTGCTGCAGTTCTGTGAGGCAGCGGTAGAAGCACGATTCGCGGACGAGCATCACGATTAGCGTGTCGACCGATTCCGGCTGCGCCAGCCACAGGGCGGATTGCAGGTCTTCCCAGGCCATCGCCAGGTCGCCGCGCTCGGCGTGCTGGTAGCGGGCGTCAGCGGTCAAGTGTGCGGCCATCTCGCGCATGTGCGTCAGGTCGATCCCCTCGTAGCCGTCCTGCAGAGTGCGCATGTGATCGTATTGCCACGGCCGCCCGCGCAGGTCACGCAGCGCGGCGAGGCGCTGCCGGGTAGCATCATCTGTGAGATGGGTGATCGCCGCTTGGAGGTGGGGGCGGTCCGCCGGCGTCCATTCACCGCGGGCCACGTCCTCCATGTCGAGGTCGTTCTGTCGATAGCTCTGGGGCCGCTCCCAACGCATCCCTGCCGGCGGCGCCGGCAGGACGAGCGGTACGTCTTCCGTCAGGGCGAGGACGTGCTCGGTCACTTCCGCCGTCACGTCGTCGGGTTTCGGCGGGCCCGGCGTGGTGACGCCCTCGAAGATGTCCTCCACGCGCCGCGGCGGCTCGACGGTCAACCGCAGGTATACGTACCGCGTGCACCACCCGACGAGCAGAAGGGCGATCACCAGGTGCAGGCCCCTGCGGCGCCAGCGGCGGGCGCGGTCGGTCCTCCCCGGTACAGCAGTCATCGAAGCCCTCCACGTCCGCTCGATTGCGGCAACGATCGCGCGTCACCATGAGCGACCGGCCCGCCGCCACAACGCTATCTGGCGTGCATTCTCCGCCGGCGATCCGTCCCGTCAACCCGGCGGGTGGGCGGGTGTGGCATGCTGAAGCCCTAGGCGCCGGCATGTCTTTCTTCGGCGTCGCTGAACACATGGCGGCGCTGCGCATAGGCATGGCACACATCCGTGGCGGCACCGACGTAGCGTCGGCCCCCGTGGCCGACGTCGATTACCAAGGAACGCTCGAATCGCACGCTCGCCCCGCGGCCCTAGTCGAGCGCGTTGCGGATGTCGCGTAGCCCGCGGGCGTACCGCCGGACCGCGAAGTACAGTGCCGCCATCGGCGACAGGAATACTACCGGCAACACACACGCCTGCGCGAATTGCAGTGCCGAGAGCGCCGGCTCTTCGATGCCGTTGTCCGGCGACAGGTGCCACTGCGACAGGGCGAGTCCGACCGCGCAAACGGGCAGCAGCAGTCCCAGTGGCAGGAAGAGCGCTGCGGCGTAGCCGGTCAGCACCGTCGTCGGCCGTGGATCGCGCCAGCCGAACCGGCAGGTCACGAACGCCGCGATCCCGCCGGCGAGCATCGTGATCAGCAGCACCCCCAGGAACAGGCCGCCGAAGAGGAGGGTCGCCGTCGGCCAGTACTGGGGTAGGCCCACGTCACGGAGCAGCGCCCAATCGAGCGGCGCAGCGCACACCAGAAAGTGCCAGATCGCGACAATCCAGCACATCCGGACGGCGAAGCCGACCGCCTGGCTGCGTCCGTCGCGCACGGCGAGCGTGCGGAAGTAATGTGGTTGGCGCAGGATCTGCCAGGTCGTGCCGAAAAACGCGCGGAAGCGCCCTTCCAGACCGCGGGCGGCGAACCAGGGCGGCTGCGAGCGGGCGGTGGGTAGCGACGCGGCCAGTTCCAGCCCGCATTCCGGGCAGCGGCCCGTGATGGGCAGACCGGTGATCTGATAGCGGCAGCCGACGCAGTGCGGCGATCGTCGCTCAACGGCCTCCCGGCCAAGGCGCGGGACACGTGAGCCGAGCCGCAGCAGCACGTACATCCAGCAAACCGCCAGCAGCACCAGCCAGAACAGGACGAGCCAGTAGTCCACGTCTCCAGCGAAGGAGATGGTTTTCCGTCTCAGTACGATCACGCCCGCGAGGCCAGCGGACGCAGGCACGAACAGAATGCTGCTCCACAACGTGAGCTTGAGGCACTGGCCAAACGTACGCCACCGGCTGCCCGCATCGCCGACAAACGGCACGAGACCCCAGGCGAGAATCCAGCAGGCGGCATGGGCGGCAAGCAGCGTGATCAGGAAGGGCCACACGGTGTACGCGCCCACCAGTGCCTGCGACATCTCAACCCCGACCACGCCCAGCACCCGCACGCGCTCCAGGAAGCTCGACTGGGCGAGTGTGCTCTCGATGTCCCACGGCCACCGCGGAGCAATGGCGAGCAGCGGGGGAACCACGGTGAGGAGCAGGGCCAGCCCGTGCGCCAACACCGCCTTGAACGGACTGGAGCGGACCAGCCGTGGTCCGAGACGCGCGGGGATCAGGAGCAGGCCCGCCAGAATTGGCAGGAAGAGGAGGTAGCCAACCGGCCGAGCCTGAACGGGCGGCTCTGCCGGCGTGGATTCCCAGTACTCGGGGACGACGTCGGTCACGGTGTGCCCTCATCTGGATGCCCGCCAGGCCGTCGGCTCCTGCCGCGAATCGGCTCCAGACTGGGCTCGTCTCGTGGCTTCGAGCGCGGCTCAGAGTAGAGCCCGTCACCGTCGTCGGCCGACCCGGAGTGGGGATCGCGTGGCATACCGCCATCGTCATCGCCGTCTCGCCCGTGGGAGTAGAGGACATAGTCGTTGCTCCCCACCGGCCGGTAGCCAAACGTCGCCCCGCTGAACGGGTCGGCCGGCAGGGCGGAGAGATACGCGGGCACGAGTTCGGCGAGGGCTTGGGGATAGGCCCCGTGCTCGCCGCGAAAGCGGGCCAGGGCGAGCGCCACGCGCGTCGCCTCACGCGCGGCCTCCCCACAGACGCGGCGGCTGTAGAGGTTTTCGTAGCTGTGCCAGCAGAACCAGCACAGGACGCGTCCGTCCAAAAGGTCAAACGGCAGGCCGGGGCCCGTCAGCCGCTCCGCCTCGGCCACGGCTTCGGCGTAGTCCAGCTCGACGACACGGCGCAGGGCGCCGTAGCACGACGCCCGCTTGGCTTCGACAGTCTGGCGGTCGTTGTAGAGGAACGAGGCGAGGTTCCAGATCGGCAAGCACGCGTCGGGGCCGACCGGGTCGAAATCAAGCAGCCGCGCGGAGAGCGGCCATTGGCGGGAGAGCACAAACCAACCTTGGCCGTTCGCGTCGCGCGTGTAGCTGGCGTCGATGATGGCTTGGGCCACGGCCTCCTCGCCGGTGATCGCCGCAGGCCAGGTCCGGCTCAGCGAGGGTAGCTGGCAGAGCTGGTCGTCCATCTCCTTCAGCAGATCGTCGTCGAGCGTGTGCTCGCGGCTCATGAAGCGCAACTCGTCGAGGCAGGTGCGAAGGCAGGTATCCTGTGCGTACGCTGGCAGAGTGCCGTCTATCCGAAGGTCCCGTGCCACCCAGAGCGCGGTTTTCAGGTCTTCCCAGGCCGCCACGACGTCGGCCTGCTCGGCATGCTGGTAGCGGGCGTCGGCAACGAGCAGGAACGCGATTCGATAAAGGTGTGACAGGCAGAATCCGTCATAGCCCGGCTCTTGCGAGCCACACCAGTCGAACTGCCAGGGCCGTCCGCGCAGGTCATGGAGGCTGGCGATCCGCTCGCGCGTGTCGTCATCCCGGAGATAGTCGATGACCGCCCGGAGGTGAGGGCGGTCGGCGGGGGTCCACGGGCCGCGGAGCACATCTTGCGGCGAGAGCACGTACGTGTTCCCCGCGGGCCAAGTCCACTTCATTCCCTTCGGTGCCGGCGGCAGGCGGTAACGGACCTCTTCCGCCACGGTGAGCGCCAGCTTCGTCAGCTCCGCCGTGGCGTCATTAGGCTCCCGCGGGCCGGGGGCGGTTATGCCCTTGAAGATGTCCTCGACACTCCGCGGCGGCTCCACGGTCAGCCGTAGATACGCGTACCACCCGAACCAGCCGAGCAGCAGGGCCGCGATGCCCAGGCGCAGACGGCGCCACCGTCGAGCGCGGGCGGTCTTCGTCGGCGCGGCGGTCATTGTGGTCCTCCGTCCATCGGCACTAACCTGGGCTCGCACATCGGATCCCGGCGCGGCCCGGAGTAGACCAGGTCACAGTCGTCGACACGCCGGCCTCCCGGGCTGGGAGCGGCGCCGCCGTCGTCATCGCCGTCCGGACCGCGCGAGTAGAGCACATAGGCCTCGCCATATCGGCGATAGAGGAACGGCGCGTCCCCGAATGGATCCAGCGGCAGAGCGGACATGTACGCCGGCACGAGTTCGGCCAGGCTCTCCGGGTACTTCCCACGTTCGCTCCGGCAGCGGCCGAGGGCGAGCGCCAGACGCGTCGCGTCGATTTCGGCATGCGTGGCCAGCAGTTGGCAGTACGCCTGCACAAGAGCCGGTGTGCACAGCCCCTTGAGAACGGCGCCGTCGACCGAGCAGAAGGGTCCGTCGCGCAGGCCCAGCCGATCAATGCTGGTCCGGGCGTCCGCGTAGGTCAGGTCGACGAGCTGGCGCAGCGCATCGAAGTACCGCGCACGCTTGGCCTCAACCGTGCGGCGATCGCTGTAACAGGCGGACGCCAGGTTCCAGAGCGGGTGTTGCGCGAACGATCGAGGAATCACAGCCAGCAGTCGGTTCTGTTGCCGGCTGACCACGTACCAGCCCTGGCCGTGCTGGTCGCGAGTGAAGCACGTGTCGATCGTACGTTGGATCATCGCTTCCTCGTGGATCACGGCCGCGCGCCACGTTTCGCGCAACGGAGACCATGCGCGCAGGGCGGCGTCGATCTCCGCGACGAGCGCCTTGTCCGGGGCATGCTCGCGGCTCATTTGCTGCAGTTCCGAGAGAAACAAGCGTGCGTGGCTCAGTTGCAGGATCACGCCGAGCGCGGACTCCGGTTCATCGGGCTGCGAAAGCCAGATCGCCGTCTTCAGGTCCTGCCAGGCGGCGGCGAGATCGCCACGTTCGGCATGTTGGTAACGGGCGTCGGCCGCCAGCAGAACGATCGCGCTGTACCGCTTCCACATCTCCAGGCCGGCGTAACGGGGCTCGTCCGAACGGAAAAAGTCGTACTGCCACGGCCGCCCGGACAGGGCGTGCAAGGCAGCGAGGCGTTCACGCGTCAGGTTGTCGCCGAGATGGGCGATTACGGCCCGTAGGTGGGGACGGTCCACCGGCTTCCACCAGCCACGCGTGATGTCGCCAACGGCAAGGTACTCCGGCGTCTCTTGGCGGTGCCACTGCCACTTCATGCCCGCCGGTACGGACGGCAGATCGAACGGGACCTGCTCCGTCAGCGTGAGGACGAGTTGGCCCAGCTCAGCGGTGACGTCGTCCGGCTCCGGCGGGCCGGGGTCGGTCGCGTCCGCGAAAGCGGCCTGCTCACTGAGCGGCGGCTCTACCGTCAGCCGCAGGTACGCGTACCGCCCGAAGTGGCTGAGCAGGAGGACGGCAATTGCCAAGTGTGAAATCCACCGCCACCAGCGACCAGCGCCAGCGGCCCTCCCCCATGCAGTGGTCATGGTAATCCTCCCACTTACGCCGCGGCAGTCGGCACGCGGCGACGATCACCTGTTGCGATCGCCAACCGGCGCGGCGCCGCAGCGCTATCTACCCCTATTCTCTATCGGCGATCGCATTCGTCAACCCGGCGCGTGGCGTCGGCCCCCCGTGGCCGACGTCGATCGCCAACGGACGCCCAGCTTGCGTGCAGCGTCCGGCGGGGTGTGGCATGCTGAAGCCTCAGGCGCCGGCATGTCTTTTCTTGGCGTCGGGGAGCACATGCCGAATGGCGCGCGACACGCGCGTCTGTCCGAGCCGCGATCGGGAGCGAGCGGTGTGCGCGGACGGCGCGTTGCTGGCGGCAACCCGTCGCTACCGCTCGGGGCTCGGATCGGCGTTGACACGCCTCACCCGTCACTACCGCTCAGGGCTCGGGTTTGTGCTGCGTGGGTCGCTCCCCCATTCCGCTACGTCATCGCGTGCCGAACGTCCTGCAACGCAACGAAATACCGCCGCAAGCCGACCACGAACGCCCACACCGCCGGCGTGAACGCCACGACCAGCGCGATCCCGTCGGCCAGCAACAGCCCTGATTGCGGCAATTCATCGACCCACACCTTCCACCCCGTGCACATGTGCAGAACGGCCAGCGCCGCCGGCGCGAGTGGCAGCAGCAAGCCTACCGGCAGGAAGAGCGCCGCCGCGTAGCCGGTCGCGGTGGTTGTTCGCCCCGGGTCGCGGAATCCGAACCAGCACGCCGCCAGGGCGACCAGCCCGCCGACGAACGTGGTGATCAGCAGTGTCCCCAGCAGCAGCATGCTGAGCAGCAGCACCATCGCCGGCCAGAACTCCTCGCCGACGCTGTCGTCGGCTTCGGCGAGACCGACCGGTACGGCGGCCACCAGCATCGTCCACACCGCCACCAGCCAGCACGTGCGTATGGCGAAGCGCACGGCTTGCACCTGGCCTGCGTGCACAGCCAGCGTGCGGAAGAAGTGTGGCTGGCGCAGAATCCGCCAGGATGTGCCAAACCACGCCCGGCAACGCCGAATCGGACCCCGTGCCGTCGCCCACGCGGGCTGTCGGCGGGCGTCGGGCGACGCGTCGGCGGATGTCCCGCGGATACCGGGCAACGATACGCCGACCGCCAGGCCGCATTCCGGGCACGTGCCGTCGACCGGCAGTCCGGTGAGCCGATAGCCGCAGCCGGTGCAGCACGGCGGTCGCTTCTCGGCCTCCGTCCCGCTGAGCCGATGCACGCGCGAGCCGAGCCACACCAACAGGTGCAGCCAGTACACACCCCAGGCGAGCCAACCCACGACGATCAACAGCTCTTCATCCCACTCGTACGCCGAGTAGTGGTACCTCGCGGCCAGCAGGGCCGACAGACCGGCGGCGAACGGCACGAACGAGAGGCTGCTCCAGAAGGTGAGCTTCAGTGCGCGAACGAACGTACGGCGCCGCGTCCCGCCGCTGGCGACGATCGGCACCAGGCCGCGGGCTAGGAACCAGCAACCCACGTGGCCGGCGACGAGCCCGATCACGAGCGACATCGCGTTGGGGCCGCTCGCGGTCGTTTGCATGCTCTCCACGGCGAAGACGAGCGGCAGGCGGATGATCTCCGAGGTGGTCATGTTCGCTGTCGACACTGAGCGCAACTCGAGCTCGTCGGGCTCCAGGCCGATCAGCACCAGACCCGTGCCGAGCACCAGGGCCGCCAGATGCACCAGGATGGCCAGGAAGACGCTGGAGCACGCCAGCCGCGGCCCCAGTCGTCCGGGCAGCACGAATTGCCCCACAGCCGCCGGCAGGAACAGCAGCAGGCCGATCGGACGTGGCTGGATCGGCGGCTCCGCGGCCGGGGATTCCCAATGTTCGGGGACGACGTCGGTCACGGTTCGCTCTCCTCAGATTCCTCTTCAGGTTCCACCTCGGTCGCGCTCTCGCCGATCGGCACGAGTTCGGGCTCGCACAGTGGCCGTGGACGCCTGTAGGAGTAGAGCGTGTCCGGGTCGCTACGGGCAGTGCGATCGGGAAACCACGTCTTGCCACCATCGTCAACGCCGTCGTCGCCGCGCGAGTAGAGCACGTACGTGTCACCGTCTCGGCGATACTGAAACGGCCCGTCGGCGAACGGGTCGAGTGGCAGGTCGGGGATGCAGGTAGGGACGAGTTCGGCAAGGGTCTCCGGATAGACGCCGTGTTCACTCTTGAAACGGCTGAGGGCTAGCGTCAGACGCGTCGCGCCCGCGGCGGCGTAGGTGGCGACGGTGTCCTCGTAAGCCCACGGTGTGGACCAGAGCATTACCAGGTGAAGCACGCCGCCATCCAAGCTGGTGAAAGGCGACTCTGGTGCGGTGAAGGACTCCCCTCTGGGGGCCATTTCGTCTACCACTGCCAGAGCGTCCGCGTAGGGCAACTCGGGCAGTGAGCGCAGGAGGTCGTAATATGCCGCCCGCTTGGTCTCAACGGTCCGGCGGTCGTTGTATAGGACCGAGGCGAGGTTCCAGAGCGGAAGTTGGCCGGCGGTTGCCAAGGCGGTGTCGCGGGAAAGCCGCTTCAGGAGCGGTTGCCGGCGACTGAGGACGTACCATCCTTGGCCGGTGCCGTCGCGCGTGAAGCAGGCGTCGATCAGACGCTGTGTGGCGGCCTCTTCGCCGTTCATGGCTGCTGGCCAGGTCTGACGCGGCGAGGGCCACTGGCGCAACACGCGGTCGATGTCGGCGGCCAAGGCGCCGTCGACGATGTGCTCACGGCTCATGTGCTGTAGCTCTGGCAGGAAGAGCCGCGCGCAACCTGCTTGCAGGAGTACAGTGAGCAAGGTCTCCACCTCGACTGGCCGCGACAGCCAGATCGCCGTCTGCACGTCCTCCCAGGCGGCCGCGAGGTCGCCGCGCTCCGCGTGCTGATAGCGGGCGTCGGACGTCAGCAACTTGACGGCGGCGCGCCGTTGCGTCAGCGAGATCCCCTCGTACGTGCCCCGCCTGAAGCCGTACTGGTCGTAGTGCCAGGGCCGCCCACGCAGGGCGCGCAGGGCGGCGAGGCGCTCGCGCGTGGCGTCGTCCTCGAGATGAGCGATCACGGCCCGCAGATTGGGTCGGTCCGCCGGCGTCCACGGGCCACGCGTGATGTCCTCTATGCTGAGATGACCCGCGTCATAGTCGTACCGCCACTTCCACGCCATCCCCTCCGGCGGTGGCAGCGTGAATGGGACCTCCGCGGTCAGGGCGAGGACGAGCGTCGTCAGCTCCGCCGTGACATCGCCCGGCTCCGGCGGGCCGAGCGGGACCGTGCCAGCGTACACGTCTTCGACACGGATGGGCGGCTCGACGGTCAGTCGCAGGTAGGCATACCACCCGAACCAGCCGAGCAGCACAGCTACCACACCCAGGCGCATACGCCACGGCCACCGGCGACGAGCGTCAGCGGGTCTCCCGGGCGTGCCAGTCATCGAAGCCCTCCCATTTACGCTACGGCGGGCGAAGCGGGCCGACGTTCGCCTGTTGCGACCGCCAGCCGGCATGGCGCCGCAGCGCTATCTGTCTCTATTGTCTGTTGCTCGGCCGGCCCGTCAACCCGGGGGGTGGGAGAGAGTGGCATGCTGAAGCCTCAGGCGCCGGGATGTCTTCTTCGCGTGGTGGGGACCACATGCCGGCGCTGCGCTTCGGCATGCCACACACGGTAGCGTCGGCCCCCCGTGGCCGACGTCGAACGCCGAAAGACGCCCAGCTTGCGTGCAGCGCCCGGTCTGCGCCGTCTGTCCGGGCCGCGACCGGTAGGGAGCGGTGTACGCGGACAGCGCGTTATTGGCGGCAACCCGTCGCTGCCGCTCGGGGTTCGGACGGGCGTTGACACGCTTGACCTGTCGGTGCCGCCCGTGCCCTTCATGGCTTACCCGGCGTGCCAGTTCCGATCGGCACCAGTTCGGGTTCGAACGCTGGGTCCGGACGCCCGTAGGAGTAGACGTAGTCCGGGTCCCTGAAGGAGGGCCTCCCGGGCCTGAGCGTAACGCCGCCGTCGTCGATACCGTCCGAACCACGCGAATACAGCACGTACCCGTCGCCATCCCGGCGATACGTGAACGGCGCATTGGCGAACGGATCGAGCGGCTGGTCGGAGATGTACATGGGCACGAGTTCCCCCAGCGTCTCCGGGTACACCCCGCGTTCGCCCTTGAAGCGGCAGAGGGCGAGCATCAGACGCGTTGCATCGATTGCGGCATACGTAGCGAGCAGTTGGCCGTACGCGTCCCGAAGATGATGCATGTCGATTGTGTTTAGAGCGACGCCGTCGACGGGGCAAAACGGCCGCGGGGGGGTGCCCAGTCGGTCCAGTTCGACCAGGACGTCGGCGTAGCTCAGATCAACGAGACGGCGCATGGCGTCGAAGTACGCGGCTCGCTTCGCTTCGACGGAGCGGCGATCGTTGTAGATGACGGACGCCAGATTCCAGAGCGGGTGCTGGGCGAACGCCCCGCAAACCGGTCTGGCGACCCACGTCAATCGCGGGTCAGATTGCCGGCTGGGCACACACCATCCCTGACCGTTCTCGTCGAGCGTGAAGCATGCATCGATCGTATGCTGGACGTTTGCCTCTTCGCCGGCCACGGCTGCTTGCCACGTCTCGTCGAGCGGAGGCCACTGGCGCAGCGTGGCGTCGATCTCCGCGACGAGCGCGGCATCGAGCATGTATTCGCGACTCATATGCCGCAGCTCCGTGAGGACGATATGAACAGGGGCGCGTCGCATGATCACAGTAAATGCGGTCTCCTCCTCCTCGGGCCGTGCCAGCCAGAGAGCAGTTTGAAGGTCCCGCCAGGCGGCGGCCAAGTCGCCACGCTGCGCATGCTGGTAGCGGGCGTCGGCTACCAGCAACTGAACGGGGTACCGCCGATTCGACCACGTGATGCCCCTGTAGTTGGGCTGGATCGAGTTATCGAAATCGAACTGCCACGGCCGTCCGCGCAGGGCGTGCAGGTTGAGAATGCGCAAGCCCGTGAGGTTGTCCTCCAGATGGGCGATTACCGCCTGCAGTTGAGGACGGCTTGCCGGCGTCCACTCGCCGCGGACGGCATCCCTGATTTCAAGACACGTTAGCGGCCCGCGGCGATGCCACGTCCATTCCATCCCCTCCGGCGGCGGCGGCAGCGTGAGCGGTACGAGCTGGGTCAGAGGGAGGAGGACCTCGGTTAGCTCGGCGGTGACGTCGTTTGGCTTCGACGGGCCGGGGTTGGTCGCGTTGCTGAAAACGGCCCAGACGCTGAGCGGTGGGTCCACGGTCAGCCGCAAGTACGCGTACCGTCCGAAGCACGCGAGCAGCAGGGCGATGACCACGAGGCGCAGAACCCACCGCCACCAGCGACGAGCGCGGGCGGTCCTCCCCGAGGCAGCAGTCATCGCATCCTCCCACTTACGCCGCGGCGGTCCGCACGCGGCGACGATCACCTGTCGCGACCGCTGGCCGGCACAGCGCCGCAGCGCTATCTACGTTCATTGTCTGCCGCTTGGCCGGATCGTCAACCCGGTGGGTGGGTGTGGCATGCTGAAGCCTCAGGCGCCGGCATGTCTTTCTTCGGCGTCGCTGCGCACATGCCGGCGCTACGCTTCGGCATGCCACACCTGCTACCAGTAGCGTCCGACCTCCGTGTCGGACGTCGAACGCCAACCCACGGTCGTCCTCGCGGTCTTCCGTCTTCCAGCCCGCGTAGCGGGCGATGGGATCTAGCCCCGGGTGAGCGAGCGGACGCATTGCGGCCGATCGCGAAACCCGGGGAAGACGCCGGCCCGAACATCCCAACCCGCGAAGCGGGTGACGGAATGCGGTCCGGGGCGTATGACCGGCGATGCGTTTCGTCGCCCGCTTCGCGGGCTGCAGAGGGGTTCGGGATGCGTCCTTCCCCGGGTTCCGTCCGCCGGTGGCGCGTGTTCCCGGGCCGGTCGTAGCTGCCAGCAGGGGATCTGTCGCGCATTTCGCCTCGCTCGCCGGCGGACTCCACCCGGGGCTACCTTCCTGGGCCCTTCGGGACCAGCGGGCTCGCGCCTTCTGTATCGGTCGTTGAACGCCGAAGAGAGCGCGAGGCGCACTTCTGTCCGAGCCGCGATCGGGAGAGAGTGGTTTGCGCAGACGGCGCGTTATTGGCGGCAACCCGTTGCTACCGCTCAGGGCTCGGATTGGGGCTGTGGGGCTCCGCCGGAATGCCGGCGGATTGATCAGGGCGCCGTCGCGGGGGCGCTGTCGCTGGAGGGTTGGGTGGCGGGAGCCGATTGAGGGGCGAAGCTGGCGAACCAGTCACGCAGGACGCGCTCCGCCGGCTTGCCGCGCGGCGTGTAGCCGTAGTCGCCGGCGCCGCCGGGAGCGTGCGACCAGTCCCACCAGATGATGCCGGCCATGCCCGGCGTGTCGTTCCACACGCGCAGAAACGCCTCGTACAGCCGGCGTTGCTCCTCGTGGCCGGCGGGCGTCGCTTTCTGGTAGTGGTAGTAGTTCCACGGGGCCGTGCTCGCCCCCTCCTGGCTGCACCAGCCGACCTCGGTGAACAGCAGCGGCTTGCCGATCTGCCGCTGCCAGCGGGTGATGTCGTCGTGGATCGGCTGCCAGCGGGCCACGATCTGCTCGACCGTCGGGTTCGCCTTGTCCGACAGCGTGTAGTAGCTGGTCATGCCGATCAGGTCGAGCTTGTCCCAGAACTTCACCGGCCGGTAGTGATCCCAGTTGGCCGAGTAACCCAGCACGCCACCGTAGAAGTTCGTGCGGGCCAGTTCGATCACCTTGTACCACTCGTCGGTGTACTTCTCCGTGCTGACCAGCTCCGAGCCGACCATCAGGCCGGTCGCCCCACCCTCGCGAGCGATTTCGCAGAAGTAGACGATCAGTTCGCGATACTGCCGCCACCAGTCGTCCCAGTCGGGTGGGTCGATCACGCCGCGCCACTCGCTACCCCGCGGCTTGGCCAGCAGGACGATGGGCATCAGGATGACTTCGAGGCCTTCTTCGCGGGCGGCCTGGATGAGCTGCTTGAATTCGGGCGGCGAGGGTGTCTTGCGGGCTTCGATGAAGATCGTCTGGGCCTCGGCGTGCTCCATGAAGGCGGGGGTGATGAGCAGGACCGTGTTGGCCCCCATCTCCGCCGCCTCGTGGAACAGTGGCGCGTACTGGTCCAGCGGCTCGTACCCGCTCTGCACCTGGATGGCCAGACCGCGGTAGCGCATCGGCTGGCCGGGGGGCAGGGGGGCATGGGATCCCGGCGGGTTGCCGCGCTCGTCGCAGCCCAGGCCCGCGCCCAGCAGGACCCCCAGCAGCACCGCGACGATTGTGGCAGCCGTCTTTCTGGTCATCACTCGCATCACTCGTCCAGGTCTGACCGCCAATCCGGGCGGCCGTGGCGAGTGATTATGCACTCCCCGGCCGGCGGTTCAAGGGTCACCGCCGACCGGGAGTGCCGGAAACGGCCCTCGCGAGGCTATTGTGAGCTCTTGACCTGCACGCCTTTCTGCCTGCTTTGCAGCATTTCCTCGAGCTGGTAGGAGTTCATGGACTGGAATCGGCGGTTGTCCTCCAGCAGGTTGCCGATGTAGTCCACCTTGGACCCCGGGTAGCCGCGATCGTTCGGGCCGTTGAACTGGGGGTACCTCTCGGCCATGGCCAGCACAGCCCCTTCGCTCCGGTAGAAGGCGAAGTGGCCGGCGGTGTCGCGGGCGACGACCGTCGGGTAACCGTTGATGCCCTCGGCGACGAGCACGCCACGCAGGTCGGTCTGCCCCGACACGAACCGCGACATCGCGGTGCCGATCGCCTCCAGGTGCACGTCGCTCAGCCCGCGGCGGGTGATGGCGTCCACCACGTTGACCCGGGCCCGCTGGGCGCCGACGTCTTCCTGAACCTCCAGCGCCAGCGGCGTCACCAGCACGAGCCCGCTGGCGAACAGGTCATCACCGCGGCAGATTACCAGGTACGCCCCGGCACCGGTCGCATCGCTGTCCGCGGCGTCCTTCGGCAGAACATCGAGGTCGACTCGGCGGGCCTTGTCGACATAGTCACAGCCGTTGCCGAGCTCGACCTCTTTCTCCAGGATGGGTCGGATACCGGCCAGGTTGACGGCCGTGATCTCGGTCAGGTTCTTCTCGACCAGGGCGAGCTTGAGCAGGTCGACGCGATAGACCTGCAGCACGGCCTTCTTGATGTTGCGGTAATCCAGCCGGATGAACGGCTCACCGTACGGCCGGGCATAGAGCAGTTGATCCGTCGGCCGCTGGGCGGCGTCCGGACCGGCGGCCCGCACCTCGCGCGCCCATTCGTCCGCCTCGAAGAAGCCGCCGCTCCGACGCGGGTGGAAGATGGTCACTTCGGGCAGGCTGACGCGCTTCTCCTCGAAGTAGGTCACCGCCTCCGCCGCATCGGCGAAGCGGTCACGCACCTTCTCATAGAATGTGATGGCCTCCGCGGTGCGATTCTCGGCGTGGAGGATCTGGCCGATGATGTACAGGGCCAGCCACTTGTTCGGACTGGGCCGCTCGACACCCTGATCATCGTGATAGGTCGAGTCGGCGACGACCTGGGCCAGTTCGCGGGCCTGGTCGAACTTGCCCTGGTGGAACAAGGCCAGCGCCTCGATATAGCGGAACCGGTCGAGCCAGCGACTCTTCGCGAAGCGGTCGATGAACTCGCGCGCCCGGTTGATGGCGGTCCAGTAGTCGCGGAGATCGAGGTACGCCGTCGCCAGCGAATACGCCGCCTCGTCAGCGACGGGGTTCTCCGGGTACAGGCACAGGAACCGTTCGAGCAGGGCGATCGCCTCGCGGATGATCTCCTCGCGCGTGAGCGCCGGCCGTGGGGCGGCACCTTCGGCAGCCGGTCGCGGCCGCACCGCCTCGGGATGCTCGGCCTGACCGTAGAGTGTCTGGGCGAGCGCGTAGTACGTGCTCGCGACCTGCGGCGTGTCGGGATACGCCCGCCAGAGATCCTTCAGGAAATCGACGCTTTCCAGAAAACGTCCCTCTTCACGGAGCGTCCCGCCGACCGCCGCCTCGCGGACGAACGACGCGTTCGCCGTCGCCCTGTAGACGAGGTAGGCCCGCTCCGGCTGGCCGGTATGGGCGTAGGCGTCGGCCACCTTGATGATCTGCTCGAACGGGATGATCAGGTCGGGGTACTTCTCGCGGAGGATCTCGAAGTAGTTGACGATATCCTCGGCCTTGTCGCGGGCCAGGGCGGCCATCAGCAGCATCCGCACCGACTCGCGATACGGCTCCTCGTTGAGCACCCACTTGCCGGCCAGCAACTGCTCGAGGAAGCCCGCCGCCTCGTCGTACTTCGCGTCCTCGAAGTACAGCTTGCCCAGGTTGTAGAGCTCGTCGGGCGACAGCTTGTACTCGTCCGGACTCTTCTCGCCACGGCTGAGCACGGTCAGCATCTGGTCGGAGCGGTTCACATGCACGCGTTCCGGCCGGTACAGGCTCTGGACGATCGTGGGTGGCAGCCGGTACGTGCCCGGCGTGGTGGCCACCATGCGGTAGCGCAGGTCGCCCGGATGCTCCAGGCTGCCGTAATACAGCGTCAGCACGTTGTCCGTGAAGTCGCGAGCCAGAAAGTTGCCGCGGACCGATTCTTCCAGCAGCCGGCAGCCGGCGGGGATCGTCTCCTTGACGATGAGGTAGTCGCGATCGCCGGCGCCGCTCGCCGACGGATCCCACCGCCGCAAACCGACGTTGACCGAGGCCACGTCGCCGACGGGCAGGTTCCGCGCCGTGTTGTGGAACCACTTGTACTCGCGGGCGACGCTGAAGCCCGGCTCGACCGCTCGTCCGTCATATTCCGGCGGCGGCGGCACGACCTGCCGGTTCCAGGCCCGGAAGACGTGGCGGGTGTCCAGCAGGTCCGGGTTGGGGAACGTGCGCGAGAAGCCGCGCAGCGTGACCGCATACGTATATTCGCCACGCCCGTCGAACGCGAAGTCGACGCGCTGCTTGCCCGCCCCGAGCTCCTCCGCACCGAGGTCGATGCGCAGCGAGCCGCTGTCGCCGGAGCTGAGCCGCTTCCGCTCGCGGCCGTTGACACTGACCGCCACCGTGTAGTTGGCGGCTTCCTGCTCGCCCTGGGCGTGGTACGTGGCCAACGCGGCCAGCACCGCACCACGGGCCTTGTGCGGCCGCCAGCCGTCGGCGCGAGCCGACTCGACCAGGTATGCCACGAGGCCCGGCACGGCCGAGTCGCGGGCGTCCACCGAAAGCTGCGCCAGCAGAGCCAGCGCGGTGACTTCGAGCTCCGACTCCATCCACGCCGAGCCGGCATCGTTCGTTAGCCAGCGCACCGGCGGATCACCCGCCCGCTCCCGCAACCGTTCGTGGAGAACGTGGAGCACTTCGGCGGCGGCCGACTTGCGGTCCAGCCGCACGAACGTCAACGCCAGCCGACCCAGGGCGGCGTTGCTCAGCGTCTGCCGCTGGCGGTGCAGCCGGTTCACGTGGGCGAAATCGACTTCGCTGAGCCAGGACAGACCGTGTAGCACGGTGGCTTTCAGCTCGTACTGCGCCGGGTCGGCTTCGGCGAACACCTTGCGCAGGTACGCGATTAACTGCTCGCGGGCAGGTCCGGCCACGGCGTGACCGCTCTCCTGCGCCTTGCCGAGCGCCCAGGCGACGTGCGCCGTCGTCCACGGATCCGACCTCGCCTGCTTGCCCGACCACGCCCATCCGCCGTCGTCGTTCTGCGCGGACAGAAGCTGGGCGATCAGGCCGGCGGACCGCTCACTCAACAGCCGGGCGTCGGCGCCACCATCCTCACCATCGGCCGCCCGAGCCCGCACGTAATCTTCGGCGTACAGGCAGGCCAGCAGACCCGACGCCGCATCCGCGTGCGTTCGCGGCGGGGCGATTCGGCTGCAACTCAACTGGTGCTCGATGTACTGCCATCGCGGCCCGCTCTCCAGCGCTTCTTCGATGAGCCAGCGCTGCAGGCTCGGACCGACCGCCACCGTCAGTTGCAGGTCGTGGTATTCCTGGCTGCCGTCGTCCAGCGGCGGCAGCTCCAGTTCGACGAACTCGTTGTCCCGGCGGACGCCGGCGGCATGTGCCTCGACCGGCATGCCCCAGGCCCGGACCGGCACCTCCGTCGTCACCGCGTCCTGCGGCAGTTGCTCTTCGTTGTCCGCGGTCGCGCTGAGTTCGAGCACCAGTTCGCCGGCGACAGGGGCCGGCAACGCGTCGAAGACGACGTCGTACGTGCCCGCGCCTTCGAGCTTCAGCGTCCGCTCCTGGCGGAACGGCACAGCGCCCTGCACGGGCGTCGGGCCGTCCTCTCCGTCCGGCGCCGGCGGTGTGCCGCCGCTGATCGTCAGCACGAGCCGCACCTCATCCTTCCGGTCGCTCAGGCAGTGCACCGCCGCCCGCGGCTGGAACTGGTCGCCCTCGGCGACGATCGGCGGCGTGAACAGCTCGACGAAGAAGTCCTCGCGGCTGATGACCTCGGCCTCGCCGGCCCCGACCAGTGTCTCGGGCGTGACGCCGCGAGCCACGAGCTTCCAAGTCGTGCTCGAGTCGGGCACGATGATGCGCACGGTGGCCTTGCCGTCGGCGTCCGTCACGATGCGCGGATTCCAGTAGGCGACCTCGGGGAAGAACGTGCGCGGCGGGGCGCTGCGGAGGAAGCTGTTGAGCTCGCTCTCGATGGCCCTGATCCGCACGGCGTCTCCCACGCAGAGCCGCTGTTGGCTCTTGTTCATGACCTCGAGTACGGACCGCCGCGCCGCGAAGCGGTAGGTTGTGTCGCGGAACTGCCCGAACTTGATATCCGCAAGGCCGTCGCCGTCGGAGTCGTTGTAGAGATCCAGGTCGAAGCCGGCATAGGCGCCGCCGCCACGGGGGCGTTGATGGCCGTAGGACATGATGCTTCGTGTGCTTTGATTCGACTGGAACAACTGGCCTCGGCCGCTCTGGAAAAGCTGTTCCTGAACCTGTACTTGAGATAGATCGAGTGCCTGGACCCCACGGAGCTGCGGCATGTCGGCCTGTATCTGTCGACTTGGCTGTGGTGGCTTGAGGGCGCTCCCGGCGGACACGGGGATCCCCGCCATCTCTTCGCCCGCCTGCTGTGGCTGCTCCACCTGTTGCTCTGGACCGTTGATAACGACCCGGTTGGTGCGGGGTTCCCCGGTCACGCGGATGCGTTCCCCGCGGCCTTCCGCAGACTCCCACGGCTGCGACACCGCCCGGCCCAGCGCTTCGGCGAGGCGGCGTTCTTCGCTGAGAACCTCCGTGACCATCGGTCGCGTCTGACCCTGGTACCGGAAGATGCAGCTCGTTTCCGTGCGCAGCGCCGCCCGTCGCCAGGCACCTTCCTGGAAGAAACCGACGATCTCCGGCGTCAAGTCGGGATAGCGCGACAGCAGGGCGTTGTCGATCATGGCCAGGCCGATCTCCGCGGCCACCGGCTGACCCTGCTGATCGGTGACGGTGACCTCGACGGCCAGCTCCTCGCGCGGGGCGTACGTTTCCCGCTCGGGCTTGAGCGTGATGTGCAGCTCGCGCTCGACGCTGAACTCACGCGTCGCCGCGTGCAGCCGACCGGGCTCGTCGCCGGCGGCCCCGCTCATTACGGCCACGCCCACGGCGAAGTTGGGGAAGTGCTCGTGCACGACGGGGATGTCGAGGTTGTTGTGACCCGGCCGCAGCCGCAGCGTGCGGTAGCCGATGATCTCCTCGCCCTCAAACGTCAGTAGGGCAAGCTGCTCGTTGTCCGTTTCCCCCAGCCGTGAGTGCACGTCGAGATCGATCGACTCGCCGACGCGGTAGTGCTGCCGATCGCTGAACAGGCGCAGACGCGTTTGGTCCTCCTTGTCGGAGATCAGGATGTCCAGCTCGGCGGTGACGATGTGGCCGAGGCTGTCCGGCCCTTCGGCCCGCAGCATGTACGACCCGCCCTTGCTCAGCCGTAGCGTCGCTCGTCCCTGACCGTTCTTCTCCTCGGTCTGGACGGTGACGGTCTGCTCGGTCGTCTCGGCCCAGCCCTGGCGGCTGTGTGTTCGCCGCAGAGCTGTGAGCGTCATTTCGCGTTTGATCGGCTCGCCGCGCAGGTCCAGCGTGGTGATGGTGACGTCGATCGGCTCATCCGCCAGGTAGACCTCTTCACGACGCAGCGTCTCCACCTTCGCCATGAAGCTCTGCACGGCGATGAGGGCGATGCCCGACGCGTGGATGTCCAGCTCGGCCTGCCGGGCCTCCATGCCCACCTCGTCCTGCTCTGGGAACAGCGTTGAATCGAACGTGAAAGCGATCTTGCCCTCTTTGTCCGTCACGCCGGCCCGCTTGAGCTCTTCGCCCGACCACAGCCCCAGCGTGTACTCAACCGTCTTCCCGACCACCGGCTCGCCGTACGTGTACTCGGCGATGATGTGGCCGCTGATCGGTTTCCCGCGCAGCACCACCGGCTCGTCGAACTCGATACGCAGCACCGCCTTCGGCAGCTCGTAGCTCTGCACCTGGAACGCCCCCGTGAACGTCGGCCCGTCCGGCCGCCGAACGATCAGCCTGTATTCGCCGGTGGGACCGTCGTCAGCGACGCGGAACTGTGTCGCGAATGTGCCGAAATCCGTCAGTTCGAGCGCCTCGGTGCACAGAACGCGCCCCTTGGCGTCCAGTACGTCCATCTTCCAGCCCAGCCGCTCGTCGTCGTAGCTCGCCGGCAAGCTGTACACGCCGTCGCGCACCTCGCGCAGGATGCCGCGGATGTTCACGGCGTCGCCCGGACGATACACCGGCCGATCCGTGTTGAGGTAGCCGCGGGCCTCCAGCCCCGTCGAGAACTCCAGGTCGGCCAGCGAGAGGGCGTTGCCGGCCACGTGCCCCTCACGGATGGCGAGCACCGACAGCCCCTGCATATCCTTCAGCTCAGCGGCCTTGCCCAGCCACACGCCGTCGTCGCCGGTGGCGCCCTCAAGGCGGATCTTCTCGCCATCCGACACCAGGATCTCCACGCGTCCGGCCGGCTCCTGCTTCAGCATGTCCTCGGCGAAGACGAGCATCTGCCGCCGCGAGCTCTTCACCACCACGTCGAGATCCGAGCGGATCACCAGTGTCGTGGCCTCGATGCGGTTGATCGGGCCGCCCGCCGGCGGTTCGGCCGTGGCTCGCTCGTTGCTGACGTTGACCGCGTAGACGCCCGGGCCGTCCATCGGAATCTCGATCGTCTCCGTGATCGGCTTGTACGGCGCGAAGCCCGTCACGTCCCGCTCGATCGTCCGGTCCGGATCGATCAGCACCAGGTCCAGCCGGTCCACGCCGCCCAGCACGTGGCTCTTGCGGAAGTAATCGACCATGTCGATGCGGTACAGCTTCACCGTCAGGTGGTCGACGTTGCGCACGTCCACCTTGATGCGGGCCGGCTCGTTCGTGCGGAACGTCCGCTCGGTCTGCACCATCAGCCGCGTCGCCTGCATCTGCTGAATGCGCGACGCCGCCTGGGCCTGCACCGAAGACCAGTTCAACTGGCGATAAGCGGCGATGGCTCCCTCCAGGTCGTGCACCCGCTCTTCGAGCACCATGCCGATTGCGAGCTGCGCCTGTCCGGCCTCCTCGGTGCCCGGGTACTTGTTCACCAGTCGCCGCCAGTGGGTCAGCGGCGCCTCCCAGTCGACCTTCCCGTCCTTCTTCTCCATTCTCACCTGCTCGGTGTAGGCCATCTGCCCGAAGGAGAAGAGGATGCCCCGCGTACGTGGGTCGAGCGGATACTTCTCGAGGAAGCGCGTCCACGCCTCGCGGGCTTCGTCATAGCGCTCGTCGACGACCGCATCGGCTCCGATCTGGTACTCGGTGTTGACGATGGCCTGCTGCGCCGCCGACCAGTGCGCGCCGGCGGGGTATTTCGCCAGGTAGCCGCTCCACGTGCCGATCGCGTCTGCGTACTTCTTCTGGTTGAACTGCATCTGCCCGATTTGGAACAGGGCGTCCTGCGAGAGCTTCTCGGCCAGCTCCCGCGGCTTCTCCGCCTCAGGCTTGATCGCCTTGCGATCGATCAGCGCCTGGAAGGCGGCGATGGCCTCTTCGCTACGGCCGTGATAGGCGTAGGCGGCGCCGATGTCATACGCCGCCTGCACCGCCAGTCTGCTTTCCGGTTGCGCCGTGAGCAGTTGTTGCAGGGCCTGCACGCCGAGCGTGAGCTCATCGGGGCCTTCCGGTGCGGGCATGCCGTACGTTTGCCCCAGCAGGTACAACGTCTGGCGGTGGATGTCGCGTTGCCCCTCGTTCAGCGTGCCCAACCCCTCCAGGAGCGCCAGCAGGTCCTGACAAACCCGCCGCGCCTCGACACGCTGCCCGTTCTCCCGCAGAACCTGCGCCAGACCGAGCCGGGCCGCCACGGTGTGCTTGCCCGGCTGCGCCGCGCCGGCGACCAGCGGCATCCGCCCGCGCCGCTGCTTCTCCAGCTCGCGGTACGCCGAATCGAAGATCGTCAGATACTCGGCATACTGCGTGGCCGCGTTGGACCATTGGTCGAGCATGTGGCTGCACAGCGACCGCTTGTAGAGCAGGTCGTCCCGCAACGCCTCACCCGGTTCGAGCTCGAGCGCCGCCTCGTAGAACCGCCGGGCGCCGGCGTAGTCCGGCTGCCGCAGCGTCGCCGGCGGCGAGAAGTACCCATCGGCCAGTTTCAGGTAGATGTCCGCGACGGCCGCCTTCCGGCCCTCGCTTAGCAACTCCCGCACCCACTTCCCGTAGAGCTGCTGCGCGGCCTCGAAGTCATGCATGGCCGCATGGGCGTCGGCTTGCTGGAAGCGCGCCTTGCTCGTCCACGCCCCCTCGGGGAAACGCTCTATCTGCTCCGCGAATTGCGTGAGCGCCTCGGCCGGCTTCCCGCCGTAGAGCAGGGCCAGCCCCCGCCGGTAGAGGAGGTATTCCTGATCCTCCGGCTCGGCGGCGGGCAGTGCGGCGTCGATGAGCTGCGCCGCCCGGTCGTATTCCCGGTTGCGCATCGCGATTTGGATGTGGAGTTCGGCAGGCTCATCCGCCCAGACGTCAACCATGGGCAGAATCGCCAATAGCGCAACAAGCACAATGAAACGGCGTTTTGCTGAGTGCCACATGATGCCTGCTCCTGAAGAGAGGTGAAGTGGTTTTGCGGATAGTCGGCGCACCCGTCAGCCCCGTTTGCGACCCGTTTGGCAGGCACGGCCGCGATGGCGCGCCCATCCGTTGGACGCGCGGCCGTTGCCTCAGGTTCCCGATATCTTACGACCGTTCTGCCCGGGAGTTGCGTAACGCGCCTGTAACAACGTCCGTGCGCGCCCGCAGGGCCGATGGGCGGTTGCCGGCCCGCGGAATTCATGGCAGAATCGCGACTCACTCAACCTGACGCCGCGACCGGCAGGCAAGGAGGATCAAATGCTGCGTGGCACGCTGTTTGGGATGCTTGGTGGGACCCTGTTTCTACTGCTTTGTGCCTGTCACAAGCCGGAGCCGCTCCAGCCGTTCGAGCCGCAGACGGGCAAGGACTACGGCCGGCCGCTGCCGCCGGGTGCCCTCGCCCTGCGCAAGATCAGCCCGGAGGACTACCCCGACTTCAGCGGCGGTTTTGACAATCAGGCCGGGCTGCGCGAGGCCATCGCCGAGAGCCTCGCGTACATGGCCAAGCCGTCCAGCCAGCGCTACTTCCCTTATGGCGACATCTCCCACGACCGCGCCGTCGCCTCGCTCGAGCGCTTCCGTCAGCTCCTCGACGAGGTGCATTCGGGGGCCGAGCTGGATGCGGCGGTCCGCAGCGAGTTCGACGTGTACCAGTCTGTCGGCTGCGACGATTGCGGCACCGTCTACTTCACCGGCTACTACTGCCCGATCTTCGACGGTCGCAAGCAGCCGGACGCCCGGTTCCGCTACCCGCTGTACCGCCTGCCGCCGGACCTGGTGAAGAACGAGGAGGGGGTGACGCTGGGCCGCCGGCTCCGCGACGGGCGCCTGGTTCCGTACCCGACCCGGCGGCAGCTCGAGGGGCATCACCTGCTGAAGGGCGGCGAGCTCGCCTGGTTCAAGGACCCCTTCGAGGTGTACGTGGCCAGCGTCCAGGGATCGGCGAAGCTGAAGCTGGAGGACGGGACGACGTGGCAGCTCGCCTACGCCGGCAACAACGGCTACGACTACACGCCCGTCTCCAGGAAGATGATAGAGGATGGAGTTATCGGGCGTAACGAAGTCTCCCTCCAGAACCTCCTGCGCTATTTCGCGCAGCACCCGGAAGACGTCCAGCGCTATACCTGGGAGAACGATCGCTTCATCTTCTTCCGGGAGTCGCCGGGTGAGCCGGTGGGGAGCATTAACGCGGTCATAACGCCGTATCGGACCCTGGCCACCGACAAGGCCGTCTTCCCCCGGGCGTGTCTGGCTTTCGTGAACTGCAAGCTTCCGAGGGTTTATGAAGGCGAGTTAACCCAAATGCCGTTCCGGGCCTTCGCCCTGGACCAGGATACGGGTGGGGCGATCCGGGCGGCGGGTAAATGCGACGTTTACATGGGCGTCGGCCCCCGAGCCGAAGCCATCGCCGGCCGAACCGGTGCCGAGGGCCAGCTCTACTATATATTTGTACGGCAGGGTGGTCCGGAAACGATAGATTGATTTTTCTGTTGACGGGGTCGGTTAAGCCGATGATAATAAGGGTGTCATAACATAAGGCTCTTTCCTGGGTATTCCAACGGAGAGCTGAACGAGACATAAATAAAGCGCTGCTGCTGACGGCCGACGATCATTAATTCTGCCCATTACCTGATCATCACGTTATCCACCTCTTTCCCGGCCGAATGGAGCGAGCAAGCCCTCGGTTTGCGCGCGACGTGGTGATCAGATGCAAAACCTAATCTCCCCCGCGATCGCAGAATTGGCGAGACAGCTCGGGCGTGGTCCCTCACGTCTGAGGTTGCGCCAACTCCTCAACATCGAATTCCTGCTCTCTATCGTCGAGCCCGACAAGGGCTACCCTGTCGACTTCATCTGTCATGCGCTCACCGGCTTCCGCCGTTCATCGCGCGGCGCCCCGCTCAACGAGGGGCAGCTTATCGACGGCGATACGTTGGCTGGTGACCTGGTCGTGCTGGCCGAGCAGCTCAGCGAGAGTGCCGGCCTCACGATCGAGCGGTGGGACGGGGTGGTCTTCTCCATCGGCGAACTCGCCAGGCGGTTCGACGTGAGCACCAAGACGATCTTCCGTTGGCGGCGCCGCGGACTGGTCGGTTGGAAGTTCCGTTTCGCCGACCACCGCATGCGCGTGATGTTCCCGGATCAGTGCGTCCGGCGGTTCGTCGCCGGCAACGCCGACCTGGTGCACCGCGGGCGGAGCTTCTCGCAGCTCAGCAAGGCCGAGCGAGCCCTGGTCATCGAGCGGGCCCGGGCCCTGTGCGACGCCGGCGAGACGACCGTCAACGCGGTCTGCCGGCAGATCGCCGCCGAGACCGGCCGGGCCATCGAGACGATCCGGCTGATCCTCAAGGCATACGACGAGGCCCACCCGCGGGCGGGCCTGTTCAACCGGGCGGAGAGCAAGGTCGCCGCCGACGAACAGGAACTGGCCCTGTGGGAGGCTTACCAGGACGGTGCCGGCGTGGAGACGCTGGCCGCACGGTTCGGTCAGCCGGTGGCCTGGGTCTACCGCTGCGTGACGCGCATGCGGGCCCGGGCGTTGCAGGCCAGGTCGATCGAGTTCATCCCCAACGCCGAGTTCGAGTCTCCCGACGCCGACGAGCGGATCCTCACCGATCCGCCGGGCTTCTCTCCTTGGAAGAGCGAGGGTACGGCGGCCCGTCGCGTGCCGCGTGACCTGCCGCCGTACCTGCAGCAGCTTTTCCGCCTGCCGCTGCTGACGAAGGAGGGCGAGGTTGCACTCTTCCGCCGGCTGAACTACCTGAAGTGGAAGGCGGACCAGGCCCGCCGGGCGCTGGACCCGGAGACGGCGGCGGCGTCGGAGCTCGACCGCGTCGAGGCGCTCCTGGCCGACGCCAACCGCGTCAAGAACCAGATTACGCAGGCCAATCTGCGGCTGGTCGTGAGCATGGCCAAGCGGCACCTGGGTGCCGGCCTCGACTTCTTCGAGATCGTCAGCGATGGGAACATGTCGCTGATGCGGGCCGTGGAGAAGTTCGATTACGCCCGCGGCTTCAAGTTCAGCACGTACGCCTCGTGGGCCATCATGCGGAACTACGCCCGCATGATTCCCGAGCAGCGTCATCACGGCGACCGCTACCAGACCGGTCGCGACGAGCTGCTCGACAACCTGGCCGAGGCCCCGCTCGCCGAATACGACGACGAGCACCTGGTCGGGCTGCGGCGGGCGATCGGCCGCATGCTCTCGACGCTGGACGACCGTGAGGGCACGATTCTGCGGCAGCGCTTCGGCCTCGACGGCCATCGCGAGCCGCAGACGCTGGAGCAGATTGGACGTCGCTTCGGCGTATCGAAGGAACGTATCCGCCAGATCGAGTCGCGGGCGATCAGCCGACTGCGCAGCGACTTCGACGCGGACATCAAGCAGCTCCTGGGCGTCTAGTCCGCACCGCGGCAGACGTCCAAGGCAATAGAACCCGTTGACCTCCTCAGAGAAGGCGGCCGGCCCCATACCGGCCGTCTTCGTTTTTTGGCCTGCCAGGCATGGCGTTGGACTTGGAGGTGCAAGTCCCCCGGCGGCCAGCAGGCAGCTCTTCGGGAACTGCGTCGAGGCCACCGGGTCGATGATCCACGCCCAGCACATGTCGATGTGGGCGTTGCGGTAGCGATGTAGGGCAGACTATGTCCGCCAGGAAATCCGGCGGGTATAGCACGCGCTGCATTCCGTTAGGAACATTTTTGGGTGATTCTTCTTGACTTGCACGCGTTTATCAGCCATACTTTCTGATGGCTCAGTGGAACAGGTTGTGTTGTGCCCTCGTTAAGACGATCGGAACGCGCGGAGTCATCGTGAGCCTTTCCACTGCGCCCTCGCGGCGCTGCGGCCTGTGCTACTGAACCACACGGTGGCTCCGCCTATGTGCAAGGCGAGCCGAGAAGGTGCTGCAACACCAACCCGGCTCTGGCCAAGCTACACCCCAAGGAGGTGCAGATGGTTGCCGTCAATAGTACCGGGGATCCCATCGA
>JASFQK010000017.1:0-131383 GCA_050115495.1 Phycisphaerae bacterium
CGCGTCGTTACTCTCGTGCATCGGCGTACTCCTCTGCCCAGCGTGGGCGGCTCGGAACCAATCTTGATCCCGAGAGTACGCCGCCTTTTTTCATCCCGCCATCAACGAAATTCGGTTATAGCTCGCAGAGCGGTCAATGCCTCCTGAAGTCTGGAGTTCCCCCTGAGATCCTGCTGTCCAGGAAGCAGACTGGCAAGGTCTGATCCGGTGCCGAAGAGCTCCTTCTCTGTGTTGGCACGAAGCGGATAGAGGCACGCCAGCGAGACGTTGTAGAGCAATTCGCAGAGGCCTTGATTGAGAAGGCAAAGATACCCGTGGGGAGTGGCCTGGGCGCAGGCGTTGAAATCGGATGTAGGGAAGATGTTGAAATAGACGTCGCCGGGCAGCGTCCTACCAGCTTCCGTTAGCGCTCGCGTGACTGTCCTGACGTACTCGTCGATCAATGTCTCCTCGACACCTTCCTCTCGTTCGATCGCTTCGACAGCCGCGATCACATCTGCCTCCGTCAGGCCGCGTTCCGCCGCCGTGCCTCGAATGGCATCAAGGGCGAGCCTTGCGGCCTGACGCTTCCAAAGCTCCGGAGAATGTAGCCACCTCTTAAGCTTCTCGTACATTTCTCTCTGAGTAGGCATGGGAGGCTTCGGTTTGAGGCCATGAGCACGCAGGAGCTTACGGTAGTCGCTTTTCAGACTCATTCCTCACCTCCGGCTTCGGCATCGCATGTGTCCTGGTGGCCAACAATGATCAGACGAGCCCGCACAGGATTCGGGACATCACAAGTCTGCGCGTATGAGACACCCTCTGTTCAGCTGCCAAAGTACGATACAACTGCATCCCTCAAGGACGGGCGGATGCTGCAGCCGCTCAGTGCAGTGGGTTAGGTGGGTAACCATAGGAAGCTCTTCCTCAAGGCCCGTCCGCAGGACTGCACACGCCTGACGGTCGGGGCTAAGGACGTGCGCGCTGATCGTCGTGGTCATGACGTCGGCAAGGCCCTGCAGCCCCTGATCCGCACGGATATCCTAGCCGCATTCGAGAAGGTGCGCGACGAAGAAGGACCGGCGGCTGCGCCCAGTAACCTGCCTCGTCTGGCCCACTCTCATAGTCACCTCCTGAGCCGCGCTGTCCGAACGAGGGGTTCGTCTGCATGATTCCGTTCCCGTTCGATGCTCTGTGTGTTCTTCCGACAGCTTCCCTTCCGAAAGGTTCATTGCCGACGCGGCTCCGCAGATGACTTGCTCCGGCACTGCGCCAAACAGCAACAACTTATCGTAACGCGCCGCAGCCGCGGGCGTCCACGTGGTGACAGCTCAATCTACTGCGGCCGTCGGCGGAGGACGGCAGTACTGGGCGGAGGTGGGAGAGGCCCGTGGCATGTGGCCTCGGAAATCGCACCGCAGCGGTCAGCGCCAGGAACGAAGACTCTCGCTGTTCGGCCTCGGATCGGTCGCCGGCGTCATCGAGCCGCTTAATGGCCGGGTCAGCCCCACACCACTGCAGACATGGTGATCCCGTCCTGGCAGCCAGCGATCTCAACCGCCTGCTTCGCCATCTTGAGCTCGGTGTCCCAGTTGTGTGGGACACCGAGCACGTCATCGGTAGTACCGCCTCGTTCTGGTCGAGTTCAACTCGAACACGCGAGCAATAGCAAAGCGTCGCGCCAGGACGATGCCCTCCGCATTTCCATAGGGTCCTCTGGCCCGCGGTTCGGTCCCGCACGCACATACACTGGGCAAGGAAGCGCTATAATGGGGACTGCCCCTACCCCCCCACCTCAAACTGCAACACATCCCTCCGCTCCCCCCGCGGGTAGTAGCGGATCGTCTGCACCTTCTCGCCGCGGAGGACGTGGAGTTCCACCTGCTCGTCCGCATCGCCGCGGATCTTCCAGCCGGCGAGGGTGTCGCCCTCTCGCAGACCGGCGGCCGCCGCTGGCGACCCTGACTTTAGGCCCCGCACGCATGACTCGCGTAGCGAACGCTCGCGGTCGAAGCCCAGGTCGAACTCGTACACCGCCTGCACCCGCCCCGTCAGCTCCGGGGCCAGCGCGTCCGCCGGCACGTCGACCGTCGCCGCCTGCGTCACGTACCGGTCGAACTCCGCCCCGAACCACTTGCCCAATACCCGGGAGCCCTCCCGGCGGATGTCCGCGTTCGACACCTCGAACCCCTCCCGCCGACCGCGGTCCACCAGCACGCGGAACAGCGCGTCGATCCCGTCGGTGACGCCGTGATCCCGTGCCACCCGCTGCCACCGCAGCCCCAACATTAGCCCGCGCTGATACGGCACCTCTCCCACCGTGTTCCGCTCCGCCCAGTACCGCTCGGCGATCTCCTCGTTCGTCGCATGAATCGCCGGATTGGCGTCGTACTCGCGCAGGTGGCGGTTGATCCACTTCGCGTATACCGCCGGCGACCAGTGCCCCGACTCGTACAGGATCCGCAGGGCGTAGTAGTCGGTGAACCCCTCGATGAACCAGTAGACGAGCTTATCGGGCGTCTTCGCCTTCAGCAGCCCACCGTTCCAGAAGTGAAACAGCTCGTGGGCGAACAGGTGCTCGAACGCGTCGGTCAGCCCCGACTTCGGCGCCGCCATCAGGGCGAAGCTGTGGTGTAGGCCCATGCCGACGAGCCGGGCGTTACCGGGTTTGACCGGCTCACCGACGGGCACCGCCGTCACCAGGAACGGCGGAAAATCCTCTTCCTGCATGAAGTTACACTCATGCCCCACGATCGCCGCCGCCAGGTCCGCGAACTCGTCGGCGGTGAACCCGAACCGATCGACGATCGCCACGCTGACCTTGCGCCCATCCCGCTCGACCCGGCGCGTCTCCAGCCGGCCGGCCAGGTACACCGAATTCCGCACATCCGCCGGCGACATCCGCGCCCCCACGCTCGGCCCCGCCCCCCAGGAGCAGACGGCCGTCCACCCCTCCGGCAGCTTCCACCGCAGCGTAATGTCGTACTCCTCCGGCAGCCCGCCGCCGGACTGCGGCGCTAGCAGGAACGCATAACCCATCCCGTGGAAGAACGTCCGATTCGTCACGGGCGCGTGTGCGGCGTCCCAGGCGAGGCTGCGCCGACCGGGATGTACGACATACGTGCACGTGATCGTGGCGCCGCGCGGGTGGTCCAATAACCAGCGCGTCTTACCCGTTTGCCGCGCCGACGCGCCGTCGATGCGCAGGTTCCGAATCAGCGCCGGCACGTCCGCAACGCTGCCCCACTTGGCAGCGACGTTCAACGCCGACTGACCGCGGCCTTCGGTCTGCCAGGTCAGCGTGACCCGCATTTCCCCGCCTTCAATGTCCGGTTCGAGCGTGTAGCTGACGGTCTCCGCAAAGGCGGCGGTCGGCACGAGTTGCGCGACGGCCAACAATACGAGCGCTTTCACGCCTGATGATGTCAGAGTCCGCTTGTGATTGTCGCGATTCCAAAGCATGGAGAACCGCCATCTCGGATTTGCCTGTCCCCATCTCATTTTACACACTTCCGCTGTCTACACACGCTGCCGGCCTCAGCCGGCCACCCTGCAAACCTGCACATGGCACGGCAACGCCTGCCACCATTGAGGGGCGCGCCCGCGGGCGCGCCCCTCTGCGTGCGCCCCCAACAACATCGCGCAGCGCCGGCGCCCCAACCGTGCACAGATGCACACCACGCCAACCCCGCGCCGATAAACCGTAATGGTTCTCAGCAGTCTGGAGGTACCGTGAGCACCATACGTCTTACCGCGCTGACGGCAATAGCGACCGCCCTCGCCACCCCGGCCTGGTCGGCCAGTCCGGAGTACGTCGCCTCGCGTGATGTTCTGCTGACCTTCGCGGCGACCGCCAACACGCCCGTAACCGGTGTCGAACTGTGGGTTTCCTGCGACAACGGGCAAACCTGGCAGAAGGAACCCGCGGAGCGCACCGACCAGCAAACCGTGCGCTACACCGCCCCCGCCGACGGCCGCTATGCGCTGTACCTGATCCTGCGCAACGCGGTCGGGCAGTCAGCCAACCCGCCGACCGTCGGTACGCGTCCGCACGCGCTGCTGGTTCTGGACACCGTCGCTCCGACGTTGCAGCTACATGAGATTCTTCCGCCCGTAGCGGCGCGGCCGGCGTTAGTCGACCTCGACCCGCTGGTATCGGAGGACCTTTCGCAGTCGCCGTGGGCGCAGCAAGCCCTCAGCCCGGCGACGCCCGCTCCGATCACGATCCCGATCCGGGCGACAGTGATTGACGAGAATCTGGGTCCGCAGGGGCTGCGCGTGTTCTACCGCGGTATCGGGGAAGAAGAGTGGCACGACGGTGGGACCGCTCCCACGAGCGACGGGCTCATTATCTGGCAACAGCCGGACGACCTGCCGGATCCGTTTGAGGTCCGCGTCGTGGCGACGGACCTGGCGGGCAACCAGGCGCACGATGAACTGGCCAGCGTACCCGATGCGCCGGCGCCGACGAGTCAGCCCACCGAGACGGTGATCGTCTCCGTTGCGCCCGCCAGCGACGCAGCCATGGAGCCGATTGCGCCCGTGGAGCCGGCGGCGCCCGTGATCGTGGAGGACGTCGAACCGCTGGTGCTCGAAGACGAAGCGCCGGCGTCCCCACCCAAGCCGACGAACCGCCCGGAGAGCGAGCAACTCCACCGGCTGGGTCTGCGGTTCATGAACGAACGGCAGTACGCGCTGGCCGCGGCGCGGCTGGAAGATGCACTGAAGCTCTCGCCGGAAGACGCGGATCTCCAGGTCGATCTGGGCAGTGCGCTCTATTGGTCGCAGCGTTACAGCGAGGCCGACGCATACTTCGAGAAGGCACTCAAGTCGTATCCAAACCACACGGGGGCGATCGAGGGACTGGCTCTGGTGGCCGCCACGGAAAAGCGGTACCCTCAGGCCCGCGAGCACCTGCACCGTTTGCTCAAGCTGATGCCCGAATCTGACGTCACGTGGCTCCGCTGCGGCGACATCGAGCACAAGCTGGGCAATCGCGACAAGGCCGTCGAGGCCTGGGAGCACGTGCTCGACCTGCCGAACGTGGATGATTCGGTACGGGAGAAGGCCCTGAAGCGCCTGCGGTACTTCGCCGACGACCGCCCGGCGCAGCAACCCTAGATCCGGCACCAGGCATGGCCCAGGCTCAACCTCCGGCGATCGTCATCTACGGGGACGAAACACACCAGAAAGCGGTGGCTCTGGAGCGCGCGCTCGATGCACTGCTCCCGCCGGACGTGGACCGCGCCCTGGCCCTAACGGTGTACGAGGGCACGGAAAACGAGGAACAGGGCGGCCCGACGTTCGCGCTGGTGGCGGACGATCTGAGCACGCTGCCACTGCTGACAGACCGGCGGGTCGTGGTGATCCGCGACGCGGACCGGTTCATCTCAGCGTCGCGTGAACGGCTGGAGCGGTTCTTCGCCTCGCCGCCGCCGACGGGCACGCTGGTCCTCGAATGCCGCAGCTTCCCGCGGACGACGCGGCTTTACAAGGCGATTGCGGCCGTCGACGGCAAGCTGATCGAGTGCAAAAAGCTCACCGGTCGGGGTCTGGTCGAGTTCGTGATGGAAGAGGCCCGGGCCCGCAGGAAGCGCATGGATTACGCGACAGCGGCGCGGATTTGCGCGCTCGTCGGACAGGATCAGGGGATGCTCGCCGGCGAGGTCGAGAAGCTGGCCCTGTACGCGACGGACCGGCCGGCGATCACGGCCAAGGACGTGGCCGAGCTGGTCGGACAAAGCCGGGAGGAAAAGGTCTTCGCCGTCATGGACGCTGCCGCCGCCGGCCGGGCCCCGGAAGCCCTGCGGCTGTGGTACGAAGTTTGCGCTACGGATCCGGCGGCGGTGTACAAAGCTGTGGGGGGAATCGGGTACGTTCTGCGGCGGTGGCTGCTGGCCCACCGACTGGCGGCGGAACGCGTTCCCGTGAAGGCGATCGTTCCGAAAGTGATGATGTGGGGGCGTGAGGAGCTGCTGGCGACGCTCCTGCGAAGGCTCCCGCCGACCCGGTTGCAGCGGCTCCTGGCTGCGCTGGCGGAACTGGACTCGCAAGCCAAGTCGGGCACCCGGTCGATAGAGAGAGGTGTGGAGGGACTTGTGCTGCAAGTGGCAGCTCCGGCCACGTAAGGAATTTGTTCGGAGCCGCGCATGGATGCGAAGAAGACGCTCGCCCTGCTCGGCGGCGCGCTGGTCATGATGACCGGTTGCTTCCCGCTGCGGGATTCACCGACCGCTCACCCGGAGAATCCGGAACCCACCGACCCACTGCCCCCGTCGGAGGTCGTCCAGGCTGGACCGGCCGAATCCGCGGAGCTCGCAGCGGACACGTCGGCAGACGACGTGGACATCCTCGTCCAGGGCTACATCGCTAACGTGGACGGGATCGCCACACGCCTGCAACGCAATCCCGGCCAGGCGAACCCCGGCAGACTCGTATCGGCCATCGAAACCACCACGCAACCGCCGCAGTCGCTGAACGACTTTCCCGGCGATGGCGATGAACCGACGGCCGAGCCCCTGACCGGCGCAGCGCTGCCCTGGCAAACGCCGGGCGCTCCGTCGATGGCGTTCCAGCGGCCGAAGTCGCCCGTCCTCGGCGGGCTCACCGTGCACGCAGCTCCCGCAGAGCTCGCCACCGATACGGGAGACGCAACCGCGGCGGCGGTCAACGGGACGGCAACCGCCCACAACGCCCCGGTCTCGCTGCGCGACATGCTGGACCACTGGCCGGGCGATCCGGAGGCGAGCACGTTCCGGCGGCAGCTCGACCGGCGGATGATCGCCGTCCTCGCCGGCGACTACGCCGAAGCCCGACGCCCGCTGACGATGGTCTCCGACGCCCAGCAAGACATCGCCGCCCGGTTCGTCGAATCGCTGATCGTGATCCGCGACGAGCACGACGGCGATCCCGCCGGCGCATCGACCCGCGTGATGGAAGAGCTGGCCGAACTGAGCGAGGCGCTGCGTAGCCTCAGCGATCTGCGTATCCCCACGCTGGCCATCTGCCAGGAAGTGAGCGGCTACGGCATCTACAAGCCGATCGAGCCGGCGGTCTTCCCGGGAGGCGTGCCCAGCGAGTTCGTCACGTACTGCGAGGTCAGTGACTTCGTCCGCCAGCGCGGCGAGGACGGCCTGTACGTCTCGCGCTTCGACATGCGGACGCGGGTGCTGGACAGCCTGGGCGAGACAGTGCTGGACGTCCGGGACCGGGACATCGTGGACCGCTGCCGGCAGCCCCGACACGATTGCTTCATCCCCCGCCTGATCCGCGTGCCGGGCACCCTGGCACCGGGCGAGTATGTGGTAAAAGTGACGATTGTTGATAAACTTGGGGAGAAGGTTACGGAGAATCGCGCGTCGTTCCGCGTGCTCGCAGGCCCATGATGGTGACGGCGGCGTGGCGCGCACTGCCGGTTGGAGCTGCGCGCAGTGAATTTCCCCCGCTTTCTCAGGCGGTTGTTTCGAACGCCATACGACGGCACGCGCCACTTCGGCGTTGTTGAAGAGGGCGTGCTGTATCGTTGCGGGCAACCGACGCCGGCCGAACTTACCGACCTCATCCAGCAGCATCACTTCCGCACGGTGGTGAGCCTGCGCGGCTCGCGGGACGCGGACGATCCCGACGGGTGGGAACAGGCGGAGCGTCAGGTCTGCCGCGACCACGGGGCGGAGTTCGTCGCCCTGCCCTGCAACCACAAGAACCCGCCGACGGTCGAGCAGATGCGTCAGTTCCTCGACGTGGTGCAGGCGCCGCCACGACGACCAGTGCTGGTGCACTGCCGGCTCGGCCAGCAGCGGACGCTGCTGTTCTGCGCCCTGCACCGGGTGCACGCCCAGGGCGTCGACCCGGAGCAGGCGCTCCGCGAGATGGACGAGCTGGGCTTCAACATCCGCCATCGGCGGCACCAGCGCCTGCTGCGAGCCTTCCGCGACCTGGCGGCAACTCCCGTCGGCGACTCCACGAGTCGCTGAACCATTCATCCATCCGGAATCTGGATTGGGAGGATCAGGAATCCCCGGTCGGGCTATCGCCTTCGGGCGGCGTCGCGCGGCGGGCGTCGAGGAAGGACTGGAGGATCACCTGGGCAGCCAGGGCGTCGCGGAGGTTGCGGCGGCGGGAGCGGCGCACGGCGGCGGCGTCCAGGACCTGGTCCGCCGCGAAGCTGCTCAGCCGCTCGTCCCAAAGCTCGACAGGCAGGTCGCCGAGGGCAAGGAGCTGCTCGGCCAGGCGACGAGAGAGAGCAGCCTGGGGCCCCTCGGTGCCGTCCATGTTGATGGGGAGGCCGAGGACGATACCGCCGGCATCTCGGGAGCGGGCCCAGTCAAGAATCTGGCGGGCATCTTTGGGAGCGGTACCGGCGGCCGGGAGGGTGGTTTCGGGAAAGGCCATGGTATTTCCGGGGTCGGCAACAGCGAGGCCGATCCTCTTGGTCCCATAATCGACGCCGATCCAACAAGCCACGCGGGGTCCTCCAGGCTGTCCCCATGATGGGAATGGTTTGTCGAAAGTCAAATTTGTTTTCTGCTAAAGCGCTTGCCAAGGGGCTCGCCAGAAGTATAATGCTGGGTTCATTCAGCCGCAGTGCGCGCCCAAAAGGAGCGGCGGCGCGCAACAGAACACGACGGCCGAAGGGTCCGGCATCACGAACTACGGCGAGGCAGCAGGTAGAGTGATCGGCTGTCGCAGCATTCCACGCCGCCTAATCCCTCAAGGGGGATTTGTGACTGCACGGGGAACGCCGAGCAACGAGGGTTGCCAGCATGCAGATTGATTATGTTCGCGATTTCAGCCGTCAGGGCGACGCCCTGCCGATTCCCGACCTCATCGAGATTCAGCGCGAGTCGTACGAGCGCTTTCTCCAGGGCGATGTGGATCCCGCAAAGCGGGACCCCATCGGCGTGGAGGGGCTCCTGCGCGAGGTGTTCCCGATCGAGAGCTACGACGGGAACATGCGTCTCGAGTACGTCGACTACCAGTTGGACGCCCCCCGCTACACGGCGGACGAGGCCCGCGAGCTGGGACTGACGTACGGCCGTCCGTTCCGCGTGACGGTCCGCCTGCACCGCAAGGACGTCGAGGAGGTCCAGGAGGAGGCGATCTTCCTGGGCGAGATCCCGGTCATGATCGGCGGCGGCGAATTCATCGTGAACGGGTCGGAGCGGGTCATCGTCTCCCAGCTCCACCGCTCGCCGGGCGTCGACTTCGTGAAGGAGTCGGCGGAGGGCGACCGGGCCCTGCACGCCTGCCGCATCATCCCGGAGCGCGGCTCGTGGATCGAGATCAACGTAACGCGCAAGGACGTGCTGGCCGTGCGCGTCGACCAGAGCAGCAAGATCCCGGCCACCGCGTTCCTGCGGGCCATGGATGAGAAGTACGGCACCGACGAGGCCATCGTACGCACCTTCCACGAGACCAAGACGGTGCGGACGCAGAACCTCAAACCGGAGATGTACGCCGCCGCCCCGGTGGTGGATCCGGACACCGGCGAGGAGCTGGTGCGGGCCGGCTGCCAGGTCGGCGAAGCCCTGAACAAGATCCGCGAGTCGGCCGTCAAGCAGGTGGACGTGATCACCAAGATGATCGACCCGATCATCCTGAACACGCTCAGCGAGGACGGCACGCACACGCACGAAGAGGCCCTGCTGAAGATCTACGCCCGGCTGCGTCCCGGCAACCCGGTGCAGCTCGACAAGGCCCGCAAGCTCTTCCACGAGAAGTTCTACGACGAGACGCGCTACCGGCTGGGCAAGGTCGGGCGCTTCCGGCTGAACCGCAAGTTCGAGCAGGGTATCTCCGAGACGGAGATGGTGCTGCGGCCGGAGGACTTCGTGAGCTCGTTGCGGTACTTGCTGGCCCTCCGTGCCGGTGAGGGGCAGGTGGACGACATCGACCACCTGGGCAACCGCCGACTGCGGACGATCGACGAGCTCGCCACCGACGAGCTGCGCAAGGGCTTCCTGAAGCTCCGCCGAACGGTGCAGGAGCGCATGAGCCTGAAGGACCCGGAGTCGATCGGCAAGGTCGCCGAGCTGGTCAACACGAAGAGCATCTCGAGCGCGATGGACTTCTTCTTCGGGCGCAGCGAGCTGTCGCAGGTCGTGGACCAGACGAACCCGCTGGCGCAGCTCACGCACGAACGGCGCCTGTCGGCCCTGGGCCCCGGCGGTCTGAACCGCAAGCGGGCCGGGTTCGAAGTGCGCGACGTGCACATCAGCCACTACGGCCGCATCTGCCCGATCGAGACGCCGGAAGGCGTGAACATCGGTCTGATCGCGTCGCTGGGCATCTACAGCGACGTGGACGAATACGGCTTCCTCATCACGCCCTACCGCAAGGTGGAGCGGGGCAAGGTCAACGGTGAGACCCGGTACCTGCGAGCGGACGAGGAGATGGCCAACACGCTCGGGCCGCCGGACACGGTGGAGCTGAGCGCCACGGTGCAGCAGCTTCCGCAACTCGAGGCGAAGGGCGACTTCGCGACGCGGCAGCGGGGCACGGGCGAGTCGGGCGGCGGCAAGTCGCGCAAGCTGTGTGACGGCACGCTGCTGGCCCGCGTCCGCGGCGAATTGCAGCAGGTGACGGCCGACGACATCGACTACGTGGACATCTCGCCGAAGCAAACGGTGGGCGTGTCGGCGTCGCTGATTCCGTTCCTCGAGCACGACGACGCGAACCGGGCACTGATGGGCTCGAACATGCAGCGGCAGGCGGTGCCGCTGGTGCGGACCGAGCCGCCGATGATCGCCACCGGCATGGAGCGGCCCGTCGCCGAGAACAGCGGCATGGTGCTGCGGGCCGGGCGCACCGGCAAGATCACGTTCGCCGATGCGCGGCGGATCGTGATCGACGACACGGACGAATACGTCCTGCGCAAGTTCGTGGGGCTGAACGAGCGCACCTGCCTGAACCAGAAGCCGGTGGTCCGTCCGGGCCAGCGGGTGAAGAAGGGCGAGGTGATCGCTGACGGCGCGGCGACGCATCAGGGCGAGCTCGCCCTGGGCAAGAACGTGCTGGTCGCCTTCATGACGTTCGACGGCTACAACTTCGAGGACGCGATCCTGATCTCCGAGCGGCTGGTGAAGAGCGACACGTTCACCAGCATCCACATCGAGTCGCACGACGTCGAGATCCGCGAGACGAAGCTGGGTCGTGAGGAGTTCACCCGCGACATCCCGAACGTCTCCGAGCGAGCCCTGGCCAACCTCGACGATCGCGGCATCGTCCGGCTGGGCACGCGCGTCGGCCCGGGCGACATCCTCGTGGGCAAGGTCTCGCCGAAGAGCAAGAGCGAGCTCAGCCCCGAGGAAAAACTGCTGCACGCGATCTTCGGCCGGGCCGGCGAGGACGTGAAGAACGACTCGCTCGAACTGCCCGCCGGGCAGGAAGGCATCGTCATCGGCACGCGGCACTTCAGCCGCCGAACGCACCTCAGCGAAGAGCAGAAGCGCGACCTGGATCGACAGATCAAGGCGTACCAGGCTGAGTGCGACGAGTTGCGTATCCGCCTGTTCCGGCAGATGTGCAACGCGATCGACGACGCCACCGAGCAGACGCTCATCGACCCCAACACGCGACAGAAGGTCGGCAAGAGCGAGAACCCCGAGGTCATCCTCGAGCAGATCGAGACGTTCTCGCTCAAGTGGGTCAAGCCGGCGGCCAAGCGCACCGACGCCGAGGGCATCTACAACCAGTACTGGCCGCGCATCCAGGAGGTCGCCCGCGAATGCGAGCGCAAGCTCGGCCACATGAAGCGCGGCGACGAGCTGCCCTCGGGCGTGCTGGAGATGGTCAAGGTGTACGTGGCCACCAAGCGCACGCTGTCGGTGGGTGACAAGATGGCCGGCCGCCACGGGAACAAGGGCGTCATCGCCAAGATCCTCCCCGAAGAGGACATGCCCTTCCTCGAGGACGGCACGCCGATCGACATCTGCCTGAACCCGCTGGGCGTGCCGAGCCGTATGAACGTCGGCCAGATCCTGGAGACGCACCTCGGCTGGGCGGCCGCCGTGCTCGGTTTCCAGGCGGTTACACCGGTGTTCGACGGCGCCAACGAGGCCCAGATCCACAATTGCGTGAACGAGGCCAACGAGCGGGTCCGCAGTCGCCAGGCCGACCTGGACATCGTGCGGACTGCCGGCGACTCGAACGAGCTGCTGGTCGAGATGCCGCGACAGGGCAAGGTGACGCTGTACGACGGGCGCACGGGCGATCCGCTGGATCAGCCGGTGACCGTCGGCTACATGTACCTGCTCAAGCTGCATCACCTGGTGGATGACAAGATCCACGCCCGTAGCACGGGCCCGTACAGCCTCATCACGCAGCAGCCGTTGGGCGGCAAGGCTCGCACCGGCGGTCAGCGCTTCGGCGAGATGGAGGTGTGGGGCCTGGAAGCCTACGGCGCCGCCTACGTCCTCCAGGAGCTCCTCACCGTCAAGAGCGACGACGTCGAAGGCCGCACGAAGATCTACGAGAGCATGGTCAAGGGCACGAACACGCTCGACGCCGGCACCCCGGTGTCGTTCGACGTGCTCTGCAATGAAATCCGCGGACTGGGTCTGAATATGCAACTGGAGAAACGGCGGATTCTCTAGGCACGGACCCGGCGGCCGGCCGGGGGCTGACCACGCCGGCCGCCAGCAACAGGAGCAGCTAACGATGGCCGCGGTCACTTATGGCGACGGCAGCGACACCACGCCGGAAGAGCTCACCGAGTTCTACCAGCGGGTGGAGCACGCCATAGCCGCCCAGCCCGAGCAGATTCGCAAGATGATGGCGGCCAGCGCTGCCTTCATCACGGCGCGGGATGACGGGCGGCTGATCGGTATTGCCCGCGGCGTGTGCGACGGCCTGCGTGGCTACCTGACCGAGTGCAAGCTGGATCCCCTGCACCAGGGGCCGGCGGCGGTAACGCGCACGGACGGTCGCGTCGAACATGATACGGCGGGCATCGCCCGCGAGATGGCCCAGCGCGTCCTGGACAAGATGTACGCCGAGGGCGTCTGGCGTGTGGACGTGGTGGCCTGGGGGACTGAGGTCGATTTTCTGGAGGAGCTGGGGTTTCGACGACAGGGTGGCCTGGTCGGGATGACGATGCGGGCGGGCGACCGCCCCGCAACCGGCAACCCGGCACGTCCGCCCACGAGCTGACGAAGAGACTCCTGCGCGGCCCGCACGCGGCGTCGCGGAGGCAACGTCCGGCCTCGCCGGACTGGACCTGGAGCAAGAGGTAGCGCAGCCCATGGCCGATACTGTCTATGACCGGATCAACGACTTCACGGCGGTACGCATCTCGTTGGCCTCGCCCAACGACATCCGCAGTTGGAGCTTCGGCGAGGTCAAGAAGCCGGAGACGATCAACTATCGTACGTACCGAGCCGAGAAGGACGGTCTGTTCTGCGAGCGTATTTTCGGGCCCGAGCGCGACTGGGAGTGCTTCTGCGGGAAGTTCAAAGGCACGAAGCACAAGGGCATGATCTGCGACCGCTGCGGCGTGAAAGTGACGCACAGCCGCGTGCGGCGCAAGCGCATGGGCCATATCAACCTGGCCGCCCCCGTCGTCCATATCTGGTTCTTCAAGGCAATGCCCAGCCGCCTGGGCACCCTGCTGGACATGAAGACCGGCGACCTGGAAAAGATCATCTACTTCCAGGACTACGTCGTGGTCGACCCGGGGGCCTCGAAGCTCGAGCGCAAGCAACTGCTCACCGAAGAGGAGTATCGCCGGGCGGTCGAGGAGTACGGCGACACCGGTTTCCGGGCTCTGATGGGCGCCGAGGCCGTTCGCGAATTGCTGGGGCAGTTCAACCTGCTGGAGCTCTCCGCGGAGCTGCTGGACGGGCTGCGTAAGACGTCGAGCAAGCAGAAAATCAAGGAGCTGTCGCAGCGGCTGCGGCTGGTCGAGGCGATTCGTAAGAGCGCGAACGACCCGCAGTGGATGGTGCTCGAGGTCATCCCGGTCATCCCGCCGGACCTGCGGCCCCTGGTGCTGCTGGACAGCGGGAATTTCGCCAGCAGCGATCTGAACGACCTGTACCGGCGCATCATCAACCGCAACAACCGGCTGAAGAAGCTGATCGACCTGAACGCGCCGGAGGTGATCATCCGCAATGAGAAGCGGATGTTGCAGCAGGCGGTGGACGCGCTGTTCGACAACGGGCGTTGCCGCCGGCCGGTGCTGGGTTCGAGCAACCGTCCGCTGAAGTCGCTAACGGACATGATCAAGGGCAAGCAGGGCCGCTTCCGCGAGAACCTGCTGGGCAAGCGCGTCGACTACTCCGGCCGTAGCGTGGTCGTGGTCGGGCCGGAGCTGCGGCTGTGGCAGTGCGGCTTGCCGAAGAAGATCGCCCTCGAGCTCTACCAGCCGTTCATCATCCGCAAGCTGCGGGAGCGCGGCCTGGCCGACACGATCAAGAGCGCCAAGAAGATGCTGGAGCGGCGCGAGCAGCCGATCTGGGACATCCTGGAAGAGGTGATCTACCAGCATCCGGTCCTGCTGAACCGTGCCCCGACGCTGCACCGCATGGGTATCCAGGCTTTCGAGCCGGTGCTGGTCGAAGGAAACGCCATCCGCATCCACCCGCTGGTGTGCAAGGGCTTCAACGCCGACTTCGACGGCGACCAGATGGCCGTGCACCTGCCGCTGTCGATCGAGGCCCAGGCCGAGACGCACGTGCTGATGATGAGCACGAACAACATCTTCAGCCCGGCCAACGGCTCGCCCATCATGTCCGCCTCGCAGGACATCGTCATGGGCATCTACTACCTGACCTGCACGCACGCCGGCGAGCCCGGCGAGCAGCCGGAAGGTCAGGAGCGGGCCTTCGCCTCGCCGGAAGAAGCCATCCTGGCCCTGCTGCTGGGTCAGATCGGCATGCACACGCCGATCCGCGTACGCATCCTCCGCGAGCGGGTCATCAACGACAAGGACAAGGGACCGGAGCCGGTCGGAGGCAGCGGGCGCATCCTCACGACGGTGGGCCGCTGCATCTTCAACGACAACCTCGACAACCGCATGCCCTTCTACAACTACCCGCTGGGCCGCGGCATCTCGCGCGTCATCGCCGACTGCCACCACCAGTTGGGCCGCTCGGCGACGATCGTCCTGCTCGACCGCATCAAGGAGCTGGGCTTCCGCCGCAGCACGCTGGCCGGCCTGTCGTTCGCACTGACCGACCTGCGTATTCCCGAGAGCAAGACCAAGATCGTCGAGGCCGCGCAGAAGGTCGTCGACCGCGTCGAGCGCGACTTCCAGAATGGCAACATTACGCCGATGGAGCGGCACAACCGCCTCATCGACATCTGGGTCCACGCCCGCGAGCGCGTCACGCAGGACATGATGCGGACGCTGGGCACCGACTGGCGTATGCCGGACGGCGGCGACGCCAAGACCGGCGACAACCGGGCCCGCCCCTACCTCAACCCGATTTATCTGATGACCGATTCGGGTGCTCGTGGCTCGCTGGACCAGATCCGGCAGCTCGCCGGCATGCGTGGCCTGATGGCCAAGCCGTCGGGCGAGATCATCGAGGCGCCCATCAAGGCGAACTTCCGCGAAGGTCTGACGGTGCTCGAGTACTTCAGCTCGACGCACGGTGCCCGCAAGGGCTTGGCCGATACGGCTCTGAAGACGGCCGACTCGGGCTACCTGACCCGCAAGCTGGCCGACGTGGCCCAGAACGTCATCATCAACGAGTTCGACTGCGGCACGATCGAAGGCACGAACAAGAGCACGATCTATCGCGGCGAGGAAGTCGACGTCAAGCTGTCGCAGCTCATCGTCGGCCGGACGGCCCGCGACACGATCCGTCACCCCGTCACTGACGAGATCATCGTTCGCGAGAACGAGCTGATCACGCCGGAGATCGCCCGCCGGCTGGAGGCCAAGCCGGAGGACGGCGGCCTCGGTCTGGAGAGCATCCGTGTCCGCAGCCCGCTGACCTGTGAGAGCCCGCTGGGCATCTGCGCCCGCTGCTACGGGGCGGACCTGTCCACCGGCTTGATCGCCGAGGAAGGCCTGGCGGTCGGCATCATCGCCGCGCAGTCGATCGGCGAGCCGGGCACGCAGCTCACGATGCGTACGTTCCACACGGGCGGCGTGGCCAGCCGCGCCGTCGTCGAGAACGAGATCGTCACGCACCAGGGCGGCACGGTGAAGTACCAGAACCTCAACGCCGTCGAGATGGCCGACGCCGACTCGGGCAAGTCGATCCACCGCGTGCTGAAGCGCAACGGTGAAATCACGGTGCTCGACGCGAAGGGCCGCGAGGTGGAGCGGTTCCGCGTGCCGTACGGGGCCGCGGTGCTGGCCGCCGACGGGGCGACGGTCGAGCCGCGGGCGATCATCGTCCGCTGGGACACGCACTTTACGCCGATCCTGGCCGAGGCCGGCGGCTTCGTCCGGCTTCAGGACATCGTCGAAGGCGAAACCGTCCGCCCGGAGCAGGAGTCGCGCAGCGAGAGCAAGTGGATCGTCATCGAGCACAAGGGCGACAAGCACCCGCGCATCATCATCGAAGATGCGAACGGCATGATTCGCGACTTCCACCACCTGCCAGCCAAGGCCCGTATCGAGGTCGTCGAGGGTCAGCCGGTCGAGGCCGGCGCCCTGCTCGCCCGCCAGCCGCGTGAAATCGCCGGCACGCAGGACATCACCGGCGGTTTGCCCCGTGTGACCGAGATCTTCGAGGCCCGCAAGCCGAAGGAGCCGGCGGTGATGGCCGAGATTTCGGGCACCGTCGAGCTCGCCACGGACAAGCGGCGCGGCAAGATGACCATCATCGTCCGCTCCGAATCGGGTATGGAAAAGGAGCACCACGTCCCGCAGGACAAGCAGCTCCTGGTCCACGCCGGCGACTACATCGAGGCCGGAACGCCGCTGACGGCCGGTCCGCTCATTCCGCACGACATCCTCCGCATCAACGGCGAGGAGGACCTCGAGCGCTACCTGCTGAAGGAAGTGCAGACCGTCTACCGTCAGCAGAACGTGACGATCAGCGATAAGCACATCGAGATCATCCTGTCGCAGATGCTGCGCAAGGTGAAGATCGAGGGCGAGGGCGATTCGACCTTCCTGCCGAACGAGGTCGTGGACAAGTTCCGCTTCCGCATCGAGAACACCTCGCTGGGCAAGAGCGTCAAGGTCGTCGAGCCGGGCGACACCGGCTTCGACGTCAACCAGATCGTGCCGAAGGACGACTTCGTCGCCAAGAACGACGCGGTCGAGACCGAAGGGCTCCAGCCGGCCAAGGGCCGCAAGCCCAAACCGGCCAGCGCCAAGACGCTCCTGCTGGGCATCACCAAGGCCAGCCTCCAGAGCGACTCGTTCATCTCGGCGGCGTCGTTCCAGGAGACGACCAAGGTGCTCACGCAGGCCTCGCTGGCCAGTGCGGACGACCGCCTCGTCGGTCTGAAGGAAAACGTCATCCTGGGCCGCCTGATCCCGGCCGGAACCGGTTTCAAGGGCTACCAGGATCTGAAGCTGAAGTACGCGATGGAGCCGTCGGAAGCCGCCGTCACGGCGTTCCTGGAGGGCGTCTCCGAGACGACGCCGTCGACCCTGGCGCCGGTGCGGACCGCGCCGACGGAGAGCGTCACCGACGACGCCGCCCTCAGCCTCCTCCGCGGCACGCCGCTCGGCACCCCCGAGTAGGTCGGCAGCTACAACCAGGTCAACCGACAGCGGGCCTGCCCCACCGGGTAGGCCCGCTTCGTTTCTGGTGGTGATTCGGGAGCGGTTACGGCCCGCGCATGAAAGAGGCGCGGCAGTGCCGCGCCCCTGGGCTTGTCAGACAAGGTCGGGCGACGCCGGCCGGACGCGGTTAACGCATCTGCCAGCGGGTCAGGCGGGTCGGACGGTCCATGTGCCAGGCGAAGTTCCAGTCGTCTGACATCATGAGCAGTTCGTACTGCCAGACACGGCCGTACGTCTGGTGGACCTCGGCGGCCGAATCCGTCATGGTGGCACAGCCGGTGGTCGCCACCAGCACGAACAACGACCCAAGAAACAGCATCACACGCAGTGCACGCATCGCATTCCCCTTGAGGTCCAACTCACTCAAGCTCTTCACCAGTTTCTACGCCACCAATCCGTCTGTCAACCGGTCAACTTCTGTCGCCTTGCGAATCCGTGGCCGACGACACACCATTGGGGCCGCCGGACCCGCGCAGGGCTTCCAAATCACGCTGCACGGCCGCCCGTCGCTGCGAATCGGGCACGCTCACGGTCAGCTCGCGCCTCTGCTCGCCGGCGTGGTTCAGCTCGACCGTCCACGCCGTCGGCGGGAGCACGCCCGGCACGCGATCCGCCCACTCGACAGCGACCACCCCCGCCGAATCCGCGAGCATCTCGTCGATGCCCAGGCTCAGCAAATCGTCGGCCCCGCCCAGGCGGTAGGCGTCGAGGTGGTACAGCCTTAAACGTCCGATATATTCGCGAACCAGCACGAAGGTCGGGCTGACCACTGGCTCGTCGGCGGCGACACCAAGCCCCGCCGCCAGCCCCTTCACAAGCTGCGTTTTTCCCGAGCCCAGCTCTCCAAGCAACGCCAGCGCGTCCCCGCCGCACAGGTGCCGCCCCAAGACCCGGCCGAAGGCGAACGTGTGGTCGGGGCTAGTCGACTGCCAGCGGAAATCGCCGCTCACCGGAAGTGCTCCCAGCCCCGCCGCTCAATCGGGTGTTCGTTGCCCCGTTCCAGCAGAACCAGCCCCTCCGAACGATCGATCCGCCCCAGCGGCAGCAGACCGAGAGCGGCGGCATCACGCTCGGGCACTGCCGACGGCAGCACGACGATCAGCTCGAAATCCTCGCCGTCGTAGAGGGCGTGCTCGCGGGCGGATCGGCCGTCCTGGCTCGCGAGAGTGTGGGCATCGGCGTGCGTGGCGGCGTCGAGCGAAGCGGCGTCGACCGTCGCCCCGCAGCCCGACGCCTCCAACACGCGCCATAGATCGATGGCCAGCCCATCACTCACGTCGATCATCGCTCCCGGCCGCAGCGTGCGGTTGATGGCCAGAGCCGTCTCGATCCGCGGCTCGAACCGCATATGCCGGCCCAGCAGCGAACCGCCGAGTGGGCCGGTGACGTAGATGCGATCGCCGAGGCGAGCCCCGTCGCGGCACACGGGCCGGCGTCCCGGTTCGGGCCGGGCGGCTACGGTGATGCTGATGACGGTCGGGGCTGCCCAGCTATTGGTGTCGCCGCCGACAATCGGGCAACCGTAGCGCAGGCCAAGATCCCGGGCGCCGTCGTGCAGGGCGAGGGCGTCGTCGAGCGAAAGCGTGTCGTTCAGCGAGACGGCGCACAACGCCGCCACCGGCTGGGCCGCCATCGCCGCACAATCGCTGAGATTGACGCCCATGGCCTTGCGACCGATATCGTGCCAGGAATGGCGGGCGGACTCGAAATCGACGCCGTCCATAAGCATGTCCACGGTCCACAGCAGCGGCGTCTCGCCGGGAGCGAGCAGGGCCATGTCGTCCACGAGGTCCTGGGGCAGGCCGGGCGGGACGGCGGGACGATCGAGCCGGGCCCGCAGTCGCCGGATCAGCTCGGTCTCGCTCTTGTTCACAGGGACGCCGGACATGGACTCCTCCACACACGCAGCTACTATCAGAATATGTCAGTTTGTGTCGGAATGGCAACGGGGGACCGCCCTGGGCGTGGCCGAGCGGCGGATGCCGTTGCCTCTCTGCGGGAAAGGACGATACACTACGTGGGGGGTGGATGGGATTCTAACGGGCTCTGACACAGGTGTGCTGATGACGAAGAGAACGTTTCCGTTGCTGGCGTTGCTGGCCTTCGCGTTGCTGATCTGGCTTCCGGCGACTGCCTCGGCCCAGGACCTGGGCGAGCAACGCGTGCAGGACATGAACGGGCGGTGGTACCAGGGCCAGGTGGAAGAAGTGTCCGACGGCTACCGCATCAAGATGAGCAACGGCATCACCGTCAAGCTGCGCAAGGGCGAAGTGAAGACGATGATCCCGGTCGAGGAGGGGCGGTCGGAGGAGTCCTCGCCCGGTACGCCGGAGGCGGCGGAGAACTCGTTCCGCCGCTACGTCGCGGACGATGAGATCGAAGAGCTGCTGACCGACATCACGATCGATGAGAGCGACATTACGGACGCCGGCGGCGACGCGTTTGCAGAACTGCCGGTGGACGAATTCTCGCTGGAAGAGATGAAGCGGCTGGCCGGGCCGGAGGCGCAGGTGCTGACGACCGACCACGTGCTGCTGGTCTACACGGCCAAGGACGACGAGGCGCGGCGTCTGTGTGCGCGGCTGGAGCGCGTGTGGGACTGGAACATGCGCTACATGAAGATGCTGGACGTGCCGATGACGGTCCCCGATCACAAGCTCGAGGTGTATTTCTTCGGCTCACAGAAGGAATTCGACGCCTACCAGACGAACATCGGCGGGAATCCGACGCACAACGTGCTGGGCTTCTTCCGGCCAGACAACAATCGCTCGGCCTTCTTCGACCTGCACGATTGGGCCTATCTCGAAGGTGCCCGTCGGGCCATCGAGAACAAGAATACGCCCTACAAGGAGCGGCAGCGTCTGAGGAACCTCGTCCGCCGTTGGGTCGAGTACCAGAACATGCAGGTGGTCCAGCACGAGACCGGCCATCACATCCACTTCAACATCAACCTGTTCCCGGCAGACGTGTTCATGAACTCGGAGAGCCAGGCCAGCCTGCCGGTGTGGCTCGTCGAGGGCACGACGATGATGTTCGAGGTGCCGCCGACGCGATCCGGGGCCAGCCTGGGGGCGATCAACCAGGGCCGGCTGCACGAATTCCGGAAGTACTACATGCACCACCAGTTCTCCCCGGACTGGGTGAAGGCGTTCATCCTGGAGAACGGTGTGTGGTACGCCGGCGGCGGATCGTCCTATCCGCTCGGCTGGGCGATGGTGTACTACCTTTTCAAGGAGCACCGGCCCGAGTTCGCCAAGTACGTGCGGATCATCGCCGCCCGCGAGCCCGGTGTGGAGATCAGCTACACGCAGCGCGAGCGCGAATTCGAAGACTGCTTCGGCCGGATCGACGAGGAGTGGGTCAGCAACTGGTACGAGTTCCTCAGAAACCTGCCCTATAAGCCCAGCGAAACGCCGCCGGAACTCTTCCCTTGACCGTCAGCGGCTGGCTGGCCGCAGTCCTGCTTCCGCTGCTGCTGATCAGCGCGGCGGGCATGCCCGGTGAACGCCCTGCGAAGCTCGCCGCCGACGGCGCCGTCGCCAGTCGGCCGGTTACGCCTGCCATCCTCGTGAGGCCGCTGCCCGCGGACGACGAGGCCGTCGAGCGATTGCGGGGGCGAGTCGGCGACGCGGCACGCACGCTCGTGACCGATCACTTCGTCCTGGTGCACACCACCTCCGAGCAGACGGCCCGCGCAGTCACGCGGCGACTGGAAGCCGTGTACCTGGCCAACGTGCGGATGGTCGTGGCCCTCGGGCTGGAGGTGCAGAAACCCACCGATAAACTGGCCGTCGTGCTGCACGGCTCGTATGACGAGTTCCGGGCCGCCCAGCGGGCGGCCGGCTCCACCGAGGAGGACGTCCTGGGGTTCTACGCCCCGGATGAGGACTGCTCGTATTTCTTCGATTTGACGACGTATCCGCCGATCGTGCGGCTGCACGACGAGCTGTCTCGCGCTGCTGTCTTTGACGACGAGGCGTATCGCCGGCTGCGTCTGCGGGTCGCACAACGTACTGAGCTGCTGGCCGAGCAGGTGATCCAGCACGAGGCAGCGCACCATGTGCACCGCCGGCTACGCCTGTTCGGCGCACCGGACCGGGCCCCGACGTGGCTGGTCGAGGGGCTGGCGCAGCTCTTCGAGCTGCCCTTCGTCGAACGGGGCGCTTCACTTCCGCTATCCACGAATCGCTACCGGCTGCTCGAATTCTCGAGGCTGTACGGCGACGCCCCGGATCTGCCGGGGGACATCCGGCGAATCGTGGCCGGTAACGGAGACTGGCGCGGCGCCGGCGACTACGCCCTGAGCTGGGCCCTGACGGACTACCTCTACAAGCGGCAGCGACAACGGCTGGAGACGTATCTGCGTCTGGTGGCCGCCGGCGAGCGGTCTGCCACGGAGGACCCGCAGGCGGTCTTCGAGCAGGCGTTCGGGCCGGTGGACGAGGCGTTCGTCGCGGGCCTGCGCGAGCACGTGAGCCGCGTACGAGCACGCTACGCCCCACGCCGGCCGACGGCGGCGAAGCGTCCCTGAAGTGCGGCCGGGTGCTGTCGCCGAGCGCGTGCCGCCCGCATAATGGTCGCCATGCTCACGGTCCGGCCATCGTCCTCGCGCACCCCCGCACCGCCGCGCAGAAACTCGCCCTGGCAGCGCTACGTGGAGGATACGCGCCGGCCGTTGTACTGCCTGCTGTTCCTGTTCCCCCTGGTGGCGACGTACGAGTTCGGCACGCTGATCGTGCGGCCGGAGGTCTGGCCCGAGCGGGAGCTGGTCGCCACAAGCCTGATTCGGCAACTGCTGGGCTGGTTCGGGGCACACGGCATGTGGCTGCCGGCGGCGGCTCTGCTGCTCACCCTCCTGATCTGGCACCTGCTGGAGCGTCATCCCTGGCGCGTGCGGCTGTGGGTGCTGGTGGGCATGGCGATCGAGAGCGTGGTGCTCACGGTGCCGCTGTTTGTGATGGGACAGGTGCTGATGGTGGCGGAGTCGGGCCCGAGCCCGGCGGCCCTGCGGCAGCACATCGTGCTGGCTCTGGGCGCGGGGGTCTATGAGGAGCTGGTCTTCCGGCTGTACCTCGTCGCCGGGCTGGCCCTGCTGCTGGAGACTGTCCTGCGCACGCCGCACCAGGTCAGCCGGCCGCTGGTGATCGTGCTGTCGGCGGGCGTGTTCGCCGGCTGCCACTTCCAACCGATCGGTTGCGCGTCGTTCGAGTGGAAGCACTTCGTGTTGCTGCTGCTGGGCGGGGCCTACCTGGCGTTGGTGTTTCTGGGCCGGGGGCTGGGGGTGGCCGCCGGCTGCCACGTGGCCTTCAACCTGCTACCGCTGCTCACGGCCGGCTGGCGCGGTTGACGGACCGGGGCGGCGACGAACCGATTGGGCAGAGGATGATCGGGGGCTAACGTCACAGACGAGAACACGGTGCACGCCGCGTTGTGCGGCGTGGAAAAGCGAAGCCGGCCGGAGATCGGATCAATCTCCGGCCGGCTGGGTTTTTCCTGTTTGACGCCGGCATCAGGTGGTCCGGCGTCTCATGGATGCGATCGATTGCCGGCTTCCGGCCGGCGGGCAGGCGGCGTTTGCCGCCTGCCCGCCAACCGGTTGGCGTCGCCGATGGAACCTTAGAGCAGGCCCACGAACGGCGAGATGTCGAAGTTGTTGACCGTGCCGTCTTCGTTGGCGTCGGCACAGAAGTAGTGGCCGGCCGGGTAGGCCGCCTCGAACTCCGCCTGGTCATGGAGGACGGCGTAGACGAACGGGGCGATGTCGAAGTTGTTCGCCGTACCGTCGCCGTTCACGTCGCCGAGCTCGGTCGGGCAGGGATTAGACTCGCCCGGCATCAGGCAGAAGTAGCCGTTGTAATTCGGACGGATGGTCCAGAACGGGTAGGCGGCATCCCAGGAGTAGCCGGCCACCAGGTCCGCACCGATGACCACGGTGTTGTTGGCCCAGTACCACTGGCGGTTCGGGGAGATCCAGGCCATCTCACACATGCAGGTGATCCAGTACTTGGTACCCGCCTGCAGCGTGATGGGCGTCGCCAGGTCGGCGTGGTAGTAGAAGCTCTGGCCACTGATGTTCACGGTCGTGACACCCGCATCCGGGTAGATGAAGCTGTACAGCGCCACCGGGCGGGGATCGGTCAGGCCGTTGCCGACCGGCTTGGTGCCGGTACCGTCATCCTCCCAGAAGTGGATTTCCCAGCCAGTGACCGGCTGGTGATCCGCGTTGTTGAAGAAGCCGGACCAATCGACGGCGCCGATGGTGACGTCGCCGGTGCCGGTCAGCGTGAAGTCGTCAGCGCAGATGGCCAGGGCAGGTCCCATGAACTCCTGCGAGGCCACGCCCTGCGTGAAGTCCTCGAGGTCGGGCTGGTTCTGGTAGATCGCGTCGGTGCACGGCGGCAGCGGGGCGTCCTCACAGGTGATCACACCCATGTAGGACCACTCGCCATCCGTGCCGGGGCCGGTGCCGCAAGGCATGCCATCGGTGACCCACGGCGCGACGCGCAGGTAGTAGGTACCCGGGTTGCAGATCTTCGAGATGGTCTGCACGGCGCAGACGGCGTCGGTCGTGACATACGGGCCAATGTAGCCGGTGAAGTCGGCGCAGTCCGCGGAGCCTTCCGGATCAAAGACACAGAAGCCCATGAACAGCGGGAACTCGGCCTCGACGTCGAAGGTCACGCTCGTACGCTCGGTGACGACGATCTTCCACCAGTCTTCGTCACGGGCGCCACCGTCGGCCCAGCAGGTACCGCAGATGGTCGCGCCGCAAGTGGTCGTCTCAAAGGCTTCCGGCGTGGCGCCGCAGCCGTTGTTGGTCGACTGGTTGCAGGGCTCGTTCTCGTTCTGACCCGTGCAGTCCACGACGCAGTTCGGGCACTCGTCGCAGGTCGCGCCAGCACCCAGCCAGACGCTCGGGGACACGCAGTCATCGGGACCGGTGATCGTGCAGGTGTAGTCCTCATGGCAGCAGGCGCCGGCCTGACCGCAAACCGGGTCGAGGTTGGCGCAGGTCGTGTAGGCGACCCAGCGGGTGCCACCGAGCTCGATGCAGGAGACCTCGTCCCAGTCGTCGACGCACTGCGGCGGATTCGTGGTGTCGAAGCAGCAGGCGCCCAGCGGCTCGGTGTTGGTGTACAGCTCGAGGGACAGACCGGAATACAGCTCCGGGCCGAACCACACGTTGTTGCAGTTGTAGTTGTCCGGGGGATCCGCCGGCTCGCCGATGCGGTTCTCGGTGAAACCGAGCTCGGCTTCCTTGTTGATGCCTACGCCGGACGATTCGACGTTCGTGACGTACCGAACCCAGAAGGTCTCGGGGACAACGACGCTCAGGGTGGTCTCCAGGTCGAGCCAGCCAACGGACGTGTTGTTCGACCAGGTGTAGGTCCAGAGCATGTTGGCGCCGGTCGTCTGCGGGCAGGCATCCCAGAACTCGATCGTCAGATCGTAGTTCGCGCCCACATCGGCGTCGCCGTAGCTGTTCACCAACACGCAGTTGATGGTGGCGCCGCCGGGCGAGACCATCTGGATGTCGTCGGCGATGTCGAGGCCGTTTCCACCCGTACCGTGGACGTACCAGCCGTCTTCGTCCTGATTCAGATAGACCGCGTAGCCGCCGCACGCACGCGAAACGGCGGTGCCGTTGTTCGCGTTGACGGCCTGATAGTCAACGTTCGCGTTCAGATGGAGGACGTTCCTCTCGACCACGACTTTCGTGGCCGGGTCCGCCGCCATGATGCCGGCACAGCAAAGGCCGACGCCCAGGACACAAAGCAGTTTTCTCATCATCATGCCTCCTTTGTTTCTACCCGCGTTCCGAAAGAGACGGGCCGCTTGAACCACCAGTCATCGTACGTGATGACCGGACATACGCCTCGGGAAAGTGACGATCGAAGGTGTCCCCCGGCAGCAGAATAAAACGGGCACGAAGCGGACATTCCAAGGTTTGACCGGAAACCTGCAAGGAAGCCCCTGCCTGCCCCGAAGCTGCTATCCAGTCCATGTTCACATCGCCGCTATACATTAGTGCCGGCCCCCCGCCGCCCGCACCGGCATAGAGCCCATACCGTACTACGCGCACTATCTAAGCCGTACACTGGCTGTGATCGGTACACCCTGAGATAGCCTCTTTCTCCTTCCTCTCCTCTCCCAACACAACGTGAGTAACCAACGGAATATAACTCGCTCGGCCCGAGTGTGTCAAGCGCAAACATCAACGCCCAGCCCCAGTTGGTACGTGCCCTATCGAGGCGCAAATCGCCTCGGTGAACGAGAACTCTTACATCATGTCGGCTAACGCAGGTCGCGCCCTTAGGTCGTCCGAGAGGTTGCCCATGACACCAGTCGTGTACCCATAAACGAACGATATTTTCGGACCCAGCGGGACGCAGCTTGCGCCCCCGCGAGGGGCACGCAAGCCGCCTGCCTCGGCCGGCAGGCGGCGTCATCCCGGCTTGACGGCATCCGCCCGGCGCGCCATGCTCCCGCCGTACCTGACCCATCACCGTCCGAAGCCGGACTGCCGGAGGAAACATGTCCAGCGACGACAACGCCGACGTGACCATGTCCAGCGACGCCAGCACTCCGGAAACCCCGCCACGCCCGCCGTACTGCCTTGTCCACATTGCCGACTTCGCCGCGGGCGACCGGCTGGCGCAGCTTACGCCCGTCGATTGCGACAACTTCTCGGACGTGCTGCGGCAGGCCAGGCCCGAGGTGGCGGTGGCCCTGAAGCCGCCGCTGGGCGACGGTTCAGACTGGGAATTCCGGCTGACCTTCGACAGCATGGCCTCCTTCATGCCCGCGGGCCTGCTCGCGCAGATCCCGGCGGCGAAGACGCGCCTGGACTTCTGGCAGAAATTGCGCGAGCGACGCCAGGGCCGCATCGACGAGGCTGCGTTGACAGCGGCGATCGAGGCGGCGATCCAGGCCGACGGCAGTCTGGCCTGGCTGCACGCGGCGCCTTCGGCCCCTGGGGCGGCACCCGCGGCGCCCGCCGACGGCAGCATCCTCGACCTGGTTGATGCCCCGGATGAGTCCCGCCGGGTCAGCGCCGACGTCGAACGGCTGGCAGCGGACACCGAGCAGGGCTCGGCTCGCATTGGCGGCGGTGAGGCTGGTCGCCTGAACGCCTGGCAGCAACGCCTCACGCTCGAGCTGACCACGATCGCCAACGCCGTCCTCCAGCACCCTGACGTTCGCCGGATCGAGACCGCCTGGCGCGGGCTGAAGCTGCTCGTGGACCGGATCGACTTCCGGGAAGGCGTGAAGCTGTCCGTGTTATCGGCCCCGGACGACGAGTTGGCGACCCGGCTGAACGAGGGGGTGATCGAGCCCGCGTTCGCCGGCGACATTCCGACACCAGGAATGATCCTCTGCGACCGGGCGTATGAGAACACGCCGATGGACCTGGCCCTGCTGGACGAGTTGGGTCGGGCGGCGGCCAGCCTGCCAGCACCGCTGGTCTTCCCGATGTCCGTGGCGTTCTTTGGCGTGAAGAGCGCTCGGCTGTTGAAGAACCTGCCGAATCTGTCGGGGCTGATCGACGGCTGGCAGTTCGCGAAGTGGCGTTCGCTGCGCGAGCAGCCACACGCCCGCTGGCTCGTCGGCGTCGCCGGGCGGTTCCTGCTGCGCGGGTTGCACGCCGCGACGCCGGACGCGCAGACGTTCACGTGCGCCGAGCAGGTCAGCGCCGCGTCGCAACTGGCGTGGGCCGGCGGGCACCTGGCCATGGGCGTCGCCGCAGCTCGGGCATTCGCCCGTCACGGCTGGCCGACGCGCATGTTCGGCGCTGAGGCGGGCAAGCTGGACGATTTGCCCATCGTGCCCAATCCCGCCGACGCACAGCACCCGTGGGGGCCGGGCGATATGGTGCTGCCCGACCGCCGGGTGGACGAGCTGCCGGCGATCGGCCTCAACCTGCTGCAAAGCATGCCGGGCAAGGACTTCTGCCTGCTGCTCGGGGGGATGACCGTGGCGCGGCCGATGCCGACGGCGGAGATCGGCGCGCAGCAGGCGGCGCTCGAGGTCAGCCTGTCGTACCAGCAGTTCAGCAGCGCGGTCGGAGCGTGGCTGTGCGAGCAGGTGCCGACGCTGCGCGGTCTGGACGGCGAAGAGGTGCAGCGGCGGCTGCTGTTCGGCCTGCGGGACCTGGTGGGCCTGAAGGAGGACGACGCCGAAGACGCCCTGCTCGTGGGCGTTGGGCCGGCGCCGGACGACCCCGGGCGTACGCTGGTGCAGGTGCGGATCACGCCGCCGGGGCGCATCGTCCCGGGCGGCCTGCACGTCGATTTCGGCTTTCCCTTGTCGTCGTAATCGCTGAGTTGTCCGGCTCGCGGCGAGGCTACTCGTCGGGGGCCGGAGCTTCAGCGGGTGGTTGCGGCGGAGCAACGAGCAGTTCCGCGCGCTTGGCGCGGAGCAGGCTGACGACGTCCTGTTCAGCCGCCAGACGCGGCAGGAGCAGCCCGGCCACGAGCGACGTGATGATCGTGACCATGGCGACCAGGCCAACGATCCCACGGACGCCAGGCGACAGCCAACCGAATGGCCGATTGATCGCCTTCAACGCCGTGTCCAGCAGGCGAAACACGAGGCTGGGCCGATCCGCATCGTCGCCGGTCGCAGCCGTGCCGTCCGACGTTTCGGCCTTGGTTTCGGCGGTGACGGCTTGCTCGGGGGCAGGCGCGGGCTGAGCAGCACCGGGGGCGGGTGCGGCCGCAGGGCGTGCTGGCATCCCCGGCGTGGGCACCGGGATGGGCACGACGTGGCCACCCTGCCCATCGTCGAGACTGGGCATGCCGTCCTGGCCCGGAACGAGCTCCTCGATCTCGGCCAGGGCCGCGTCCAGCTCTTCCTTGGTCAGAACGGCCTGCGATTTGTGTTCGGCGGTATTCGTTTCCATCGCAAACTCGGCGCAGGGCTCCGCCCGGTAAATCGGCCGAACTCGGACGTGGCTTCAGTAAGCGGGCGGGCGCTGTAGGAACTTGTAGCGGCGCGCGTCGACAGAGAAGTCAAGGAACTATTAAACTAGTGAGGCTCTGACTATCGGCGTAATCCTCAGCTTGTCGCCCCTCGGCCCGCGCCACGGCCGCCGCGGCGGGAGAAAGACATGACCCGCACTACCCCCCTGCTCGCCCTGCTGCTCCTGCTGCCCGGCGCGACGGCACAACCGGCCCCCACGACCGAGCAGCTCCTGGCCAAAGTGCCGCCGCGCACGGCGTTCGTGCTGGTCGCCCCGCGGCTGGACAACCTGGTGAGCAACCTAGCGAGCTTCGGCAAGAAGATCGGGGCGGATGAGCTGGCCGAGCTGACGCCGGCGCTCCTGCTCGAACGGGCGGGACTGCTGGAGCACGCCGAGGGTCTCGATATCGACGGTCCGCTGGTAGTCGCCCAGAGCCCCGAGTACGCCGTGCCGCTCGCGTTGTGCGTGGTGCGTGACGCCGAGGCCTGGAAGAAGGCCGTGCAGGCAGAAACGATGAACAACGGGCTGCTGCGCGTGCGGCTGTGTCATGCCGGCGGCTATGCGGCGATCGAGGAAAACGTTCTGATCCTTGGCGACGAGCCTGACGCGGTTCGCGCAGCGGTGGCCGCCGACGAGACGTTCGCCCTGCGGTTTGCGCAGGAAGCCGGGCCGCTGCTGGCCGACCACCAGTTCGTCTGCTGGGTGGACCTGCCGCCGTGGCGACCGCGAATGGAGGCCGTGCTGGCGGCGATGCGGCTGGCCATGCAGATGAGCATGGCCATGAACGCGCCGCCGGACGAGAGCATGCGTCGGGTCGTCAACGCGCTGGTCAGCGAGATAACAGGTCTGATCCGCGAGATGGACTCGCTCGCCGTGGGCATTCGGGGCGGCGCAGACGGCATCCGCCTGCACGCGATCACGCGTTTTCGCGAAGGCGGGCCGGTCGCGACGTATCTCGACAAGGCCGGCAAGGGTCGGGGGCACCTGCTGCGCGGCCTGCCGGACGCTCCGGCCATACTGATCGCGAGCTGCGAGTGGGAGAAACCGCCGGGCACCGACAGTCTGACGCTCCGCTGGCTCAAGAGCCTGTTCGAGAACGACGAGGTCCGGGCCCGCGTGGGCGAGGAACAGTACAAACGCGCCCTGCAGGCCAGCATCGACATGAACAACCGTATGTCCGGCTACAACTTCACGATGAGTGCGGGTGGGCCGGATGGTGGCCTGCTCATCACCGGCGTGTATTTCGCGGACGATCCGACCGCGTTCATGGGCTACATGCGGGACGCCTTCGAGTTCAATGCGGAGTTTCTCAGCCCGGTCGGGCCGGGGACGAAGACGAAAGTGACCTCGCGCACGGAGCAGATCGCCGGGCACGAAGTGACGGCGTACGACATGGCCTTCGACGTCGATGACCCGCAGCTTCGCCAAACCGTACAAGCCCTGTACGGCCGGCAGCCGAGCGCGTACGCGGCGGCCCGGGCGCAGGATGTCTTCTTTGTGATGGGACCGACGCGGCCGAGCCGGCAGCGCGTCGAGCAACTGCTCGACTCGGCGGGACGTCCGCTGACCGAGAACCCGCGTGTGGCCGCCGTCTGCGGGGCGCTGTCGCCCGAGCCGCAGTGCTACGCGCTGCTCGACCTGGTCGAGTTCCTCAAGTTCGTGCTGGCCACGGTGCGGTGTGCCGGAGCCCCGGTGCCGCCGCTGGAGTGGAGTGACGAACCCGCGCCGTACGCGGGCCTGGCCTTGTACTTCGAGCCGGGCCGGATCCGCACCGAGGCCTACGTGCCCGCCGAGCCCGTCCGCCGCATTATCAGCGCGATCACGGCCCTGAAGACTGCCGAGCCGGTTCACCGGCCCTGAGCATCCTCCGGCGGCGGCGCGGCAAGCTCGGTCAGCAGCCGCCGCAGGTAGTCGCTCGCCGCCAGCATGCGGCTGCCGTACCACCCGAACATCTCGCCATCCACGAGCCGCACACTGCTTTCGGGCAGGTGCCGGGCAAGCTCGTCAGCATGCTCCTGAGCGAACGGAAACGGCTCGGAGGACAGCCACACGTGCCCCGGCCGCCGCGCCTGCAACTGGGCGAGCGTAACCGCCGGATAGCGGCCCGGTAGCGCCGCCGCGACGTTGTCGAGTCCGCAGCGTTCGAGCAACGAATGGATGTACGTGTCGCGGCCGACGGTCATGAGGGGATCCCGCCAGATGAGATAGGCCACGCGCGGGCCGCTTAGACGCGGCAGCGACGCGAAGCGGGCCCGGATCGCCTCGATGAGCGACTCCGCCGCCGGCACGCAGCCGGTCAGCGTGCCAAGGTCACGGATCGCCCGCAGCGACTGCTCGATATCGTCCACGTCCACAACGTACACCGGCCGAACGTCGGCCAGGGCCGCGACGTGCTCCGGGCGGTTCTCCTCCTTCGCGGCGATGACCAGGTCCGGCTCCAGGGCGAGGACGCCAGCGACGTCGACCGTCTTCGGTCCGCCGACGGTGGGCACGTCGCGGACCTGCTCCGCCGGGTGGATGCAGAATTCGGTGCGGCCAACGACGCGTCCGGCGAGGCCCAGCGCGAAGAGCGTCTCGGTCAACGACGGGCAGAGCGAGACGATCCGCCGGGGCGGTTGCGGGACGACGACGCGGCGGCCGAGATGGTCGGTGCAGACGTGCTCCATGGTCGGCGGCTTTCTCCGAGCGGCACGATTCTACCCGCGTAGGACGGCAGATTGCGTCCCCGGCGGAATGACGGTAGCTTAGCACGTCCTGGCTGGGGGCGTTCCGCCGCGGCGGGGAGTGAGCCGAGATGAAGCTGTTCGTGCCCGGTCGGATCTGTCTGTTCGGCGAGCATTCGGACTGGGCCGGGGCCTACCGGCGGATCAACGGCGAGCTCGAACGGGGCCACACCATCATCTGCGGGACCAACCAGGGCATCTTCGCCGAGGTGCGGTCGCATCCGTCGAAGCTGGTCCTGCGGGCTACGCTGAACGACGGGCGGCGCGAGGGGCCGTGCGAACTGCCCATGGAGCCGGCCGCCCTGCTGGCCGAGGCCCAGAGCGGGGGCTTCTTCTCCTACGCCGCTGGCGTGGCCCACCAGGTGCTGACCCACTACCGCGTGGGCGGCCTGGAGATCGACAATTACCGGACAACGCTGCCCGTGAAGAAAGGGCTGTCCTCGTCGGCGGCGATCTGCGTGCTCGTGGCCCGGGCGTTCAACCGCGTCTACGACCTGAAGATGACCACGCGCGGCGAGATGGAATACGCCTACCAGGGCGAGATCGTCACGCCGTCACGCTGCGGGCGGATGGACCAGGGCTGCGCCTTCGGCAACCGGCCGATCGAGATGGTCTTCGACGGCGACCGCATCGACGTCGTCGAGCTGCGTGTGCCCGGCAGCCTGCATTTCGTCATCGTCGATCTTCACGCCGGCAAGGACACCAAGGAGATCCTCGCCAAGCTGAATCGCTGCTACCCGTTCGCCGAGGACGACCTCCAGCGCAGCGTGCAGAAGTACCTCGGGCCGATCAACACGCGGCTCACCGGCGAAGCCGTCGCCGCCATTCGCGCCGGCGACGCCCGCCGCGTCGGCAGATTAATGCGCGAGGCACAGGCCGTCTTCGACGAGCACTTGCAGCCGGCCTGCCCGAGCCAGCTCACGGCGCCCGTCCTGCACAAGGTGCTGAGCTACGAGCCGATTCAACCCTACGTGCTCGGCGGCAAGGGCGTCGGTTCGCAGGGCGACGGCTCGGCGCAGTTCATCGTCAAGGACGAGCTCGCCCAGCAGCGCGTGATCGAGATCCTCGAACGCGACCTGAAGCTCACCTGCCTCAAGCTCGACATCGAATGCGGCCGGCGGGTACGCAGGGCGGTCATCCCGGCGGCGGGCTTCGGCACACGCCTCTTCCCCGCCAGCAAGGTGATGAAGAAGGAGATGTTCCCCGTCATCGACCGCACGGGCCGGGCCAAGCCCGTTATCCTGGCCATCGTCGAGGAGGCGCTCTCGGCGGGGATCGAGCAAATCGCCATCATCATCCAGCCGGACGATCGCGGTTTCTTCGAGGAGTTCTTCGGCCCGCCACCCATCGAGCACTACAACAAGTTGCCGCGTGAGCAGCGCGAGTACGCCCAATACCTGCTGGACGTCGGCCGGCGGATCACCTGGCTGTCGCAGGAAAGCCAGCAGGGTTTCGGCCACGCCGTGTACTGCGCCCGTGAGTGGGTCGGCGGCGAGCCGTTCCTGCTGCTGTTGGGCGATCACCTGTACGCCGCGGACGGCGACGAATCGTGCGCGCAGCAGATGGTGGACGCCTACGAGCGTTACGGGCACAGCGTGGTGGGGCTGAAGGTCACGGCCGCCGAGGAGGTGCAGCACTTCGGTTGCGTCGGCGGCGCGTGGCGCGAGGATGGGCGGGTGCTGTCGATCACCGAGTTCTGCGAGAAGCCGAATGCTGACTTCGCCCGCAAGCACCTGCGGGTCGAAGGGCTGGACGACGACCACTTCCTGACCGTCTTCGGGCAGTACGTCCTCGACCCGCAGATCTTCGAGCACCTGGGCGAGAACATCGTCCATAACGCCCGCGAGCAGGGCGAGTTCCAGTTGACGTCCTGCCTGGATCGCCTGCGGCAGGAGCAGGGTTTCACCGGCGTCGTCGTGCGGGGCCGGCGTTTTGACATCGGTTTGCCCGATGCCTACCGGCAGACCGTCATCGACTTTCGGCAGGCGTAGGGGCGAGGCCGGCGGCCCCGTTGCCAACGCCGCTCATCTCGCCTACGCTCTGTTATGGCTAGGGGTGGTCCGCCGCGGCGGACATGAGATCCGGGCACGGTCGGTCCGGAGACCCTGTGAACCTGATCAGTGCCAGGCCGACGGTCGCCGGCAGTGGTGGCCGCGGTCGACTGCGTAGGGAAGCACCCATGCCACACGCATTCGCATTACACGAGTTCATCCAATGATTGACCCGAGCACGCTGCGGGAGCTCTTCGAACACAACGACTGGGCCCGCGACAAGCTTATGACGCTGGCCGCCGATTTGACGGATGCCCAGCTCGACCGGCCATTCGAGATGGGCGAAGGGTCGTTGCGGGCGACGTTGCGGCACTACTACGGCGCTGAGCGTATCTGGGCGCAGCATGTCCGGATGCCCGGCTGCGAGGCGTTCCCGCATTCGCGCACGCTGGAAGCGGTCAGCGACCTGCGCCACACCGCCGACATCCTCGCCGAAGTGCGCCGCCGATGGCTGGACACCCTGCCGCCCGAAGCCATGGGGCAGACCGCCACGTACACCACGAGCAAGGGTGAGACGTACACGACGCCGCTCGGGGATATCCTGCTGCACGTGTGTAACCACGGATTCCACCACCGCGCGCAGGCCCTGAACATGCTGCGGCACCTGGGCGTCGAGACGCCGATGCTCGACTTTCTGCTGATGAAGCTCGAACGACCGACGATCCCGATCACGCCCACGTTCAGCGATGGGCTGCGGGCGTTGGGACTGACCGTCCCCGAACAGACCGTCGCGGCGCGGCCGCTCGACCCGGAAACCATGCGTGCCGGCCACGCCTACGGCGACATGGCCAATGAGCGTCTGTGCCGCCTGGCCGTCGAGTTGAGCGACGAGCAGCTCGACCGCCCCTTCGAAATCGGGTTGGGCACGCTCCGCAAGACGTTGCTGCACATTCGCGACGCCGAGCAGTGGTGGTACGAGAACTGGATTAACCCTGCGCCCGTTGAGTTCGCGAAGCTGCCGCCGGAGACGTCGATAGGCGACTTGCAGCGGCTTTTCGCCGAGACGACCGAGCGGCGCGATGCCTTCGTCGAGCAGGTTCGCGGACCGGACCTGGAGCGCGTCGTGACCGCGGAGGTCCGGCCGGGCGCATGCCTGAGCTTCCGTCTGGGGGAAACCATGCTTCAGCTCTTCGGCCACGGGACGCATCACCGGGCCCAGGCGCTGAACATGCTGCGGCACCTGGGAGCCGAGGTGCCGGCACTGGATTACATCGCGTGGCTGTGGGGGCGACAGCCGGGCGTCGCGGGGAACGAAAGGAGATAACCGGTGACGCAGCTTCAATCCGCCCGTCAGGGCACCATCACCCCGGAGATGGTCCGGGTCGCCGCGCGAGAAGGCGTCGCGCCCGAGTTCATCCGTGAACACGTCGCCGCCGGCCGGATCATCATCCCCGCCAACAAGCGGCACCTGGCGGGTTCGAGCGGCAAGGAACCGTCGCAGCGTGCGGAATTCACGATCGACAGCTCGGCGGTCGGCCATCCCGGCTGTACGGCGAAGGCGGCGCTATGGGTCAACCAGACGGTCGCCCAGCGGCGACAGTGGCTCGACGACGCCAACTACTGCCGCGGCGAGCGGGCGGCCAAACGGCTCGATCCGATCGGCATCGGCCGGGCGCTGACCACCAAGATCAACGCCAATATCGGCGCATCCCCCGTTTCCAGCGACACCGCCCACGAGGTCGAGAAGCTCCGCTGGGCACAGCTCTACGGCGCCGACACGCTGATGGACCTGTCCACCGGCGGTGATCTGGATGAGTGCCGCCAGCAGATCATCGACCACAGCACGATCCCCATCGGTACGGTGCCCATCTACAGCATGATCGTCGGCCGCACTGTCGAGGAGCTCGACCACGACACGATCCTGAAGACGATCGCCCACCAGGCCGAACAGGGTGTCGACTACGTCACAATCCACGCCGGTATCCTGCGCGAGCACCTGGGGCTGATCCGCCGGCGGGTGTGCGGGCTGGTCAGCCGCGGCGGATCGCTGCTGGCCAAGTGGATGGTGCACCATCTCCAGCAGAATCCGATGTACGAGCTGTTCGACGAGATCAGCGCGATTCTGCGGCAGTATGACGTGGCATATTCGCTGGGCGACGGGATTCGGCCGGGCTGCCTGGCGGATGCGAGCGACCCGGCGCAGATCGCCGAGCTGCACGTGCTAGGCGAGCTGGTGCAGCGGGCGCGCGAAGCGGGCGTGCAGGCGATGGTCGAAGGACCGGGCCACATCCCGCTGAACGAGGTCGCCTGGAACATGGAGACCGAGCGGGCCGTGTGCGACGACGCCCCGTTCTACGTGCTCGGACCGGTGGTCACCGACGTTTTTCCCGGCTACGACCACATCACCAGCGCGATCGGGGCGTGCGAGGCGGCGCGGGCCGGGGCGGCGATGCTGTGCTACGTCACGCCCAAGGAGCACGTGGGCCTGCCCACGGCTGAAGACGTGCAGCAGGGCTGCGTGGCGTACAAGATCGCGGCCCACGCCGGCGATATCGCCCGCGGCATCCACGGGGCGCGGCAGTGGGACGACGACATGAGCCGGGCCCGGGCGACGCTAAACTGGACAACGCAGTTTGAGCTCGCTTTCGACGGCGATACGGCCCGCGGGCTGCGCGGGGCCGAGCTGCCCGCAGATAGCGATTATTGTGCGATGTGCGGCCGCGACTGGTGCAGCCTGCGAACCAGCCGTACCGTAATGACCAGTAGCGAGCCGGACGATCCGGATGAGCCGCCCGCGGCGGGTGGCCCACAACGGCGACGGCCGAGCTGCTACGAAGAGCGGCGCCCGGGCGCGGGCGGCAGCGCTCAGGTCACGTGACAGTCCTTGCCAGAGAGGTGTGCGCAGATCCATGGCCGGTCGCGGGGTGACATCAGCGGGGCGCCCGCCGTGGAGAGGGATGCGGACGCGGCCGGCGCGGCGGCGCCGTCCATCAGGCGGACGCGCTGTGCCCTTCCTGCTGCTGGTGGTTGCGCTCGTCGCGCTCGTGCTGGGTGGACGCTGGTACTGGCGGCGGGCGACGCTGCGCTGGGCCGTGTCGGGGGCACTTTCCGCGCTGGCGACCGCCGACTCGCCCGCCGCGGAGGCGACGGCGCTGAGCAACTGGGCGCGGCAGACGTCGTCCGACTGGGCCGATCGCCGCGAGGAGTTGGTGCAGCTTCTGTGCAAGCAGGTGCGGGCGGGCGATCTGCATGGCCGCAAGCTGCTGACGTGGTTGACGGGGGCTGATTACGGCGATCGGGCGGACGACTGGGAGCGCTGGCACGAGGCCCGCGAGAAGCAGCGCGACGAGGGAGCGGAATACGCCGGCGAGGGTGGCGTGCGGCTCAAGCCCGGGTGGGAGGCGCGGATCGGTCTGACGGCGTGGTTCACCACGATTCTGCCGCTGGATGGCCAGATCTACGTGGCCACGCTGGGCATGGCGTACGACGATCCGCGCGATGAATACGACGGCGTGGTTCGCGTTGACGGCGTCAGCGGAGAGGCGGCGTTCATCTTTCAGCCGAGCGACGGGCCGGAGCGCGACATCGTGGGTCTGGCCGCCGGCGACGGTTGCCTGTTCGCCGGCTGTCGCAACGGCGTCGTGTATTGCCTCGAACCGGACGGGACCGTGCGGTGGGAGGGACGCGCCGGAGCGGCGATCGACGGGCCGCCGCTGGCGATCGACGTGAACGGCGACGGCGTCATCGACGTGGCCGTGGTCACCGTCGAAGGCCGCGTGGTGGCAATGAGCGGTCACAGCGGGCAGACAATCTGGCGAACGCGAGCGTCGGGGTCATCCGGCGTGGGCGGAGCCGGCGCGGTGCTCACCGCCGGTAACCTGCTGGGTGGCACCGGGCGTGAAATCGTGGTGACGACGCCAGCCGGCGCGATGCGCGTTCTGGCGGCGCGGACCGGCAACGTGCTGTGGGAGAACACGCTCGGGGCGGGCTGCCTGGCCGGAACGATCGTGACGGCGAGGCTGCGCGGTGGTAGTCCACCGGCGTACGTCGCCGATCGCCAGGCGCGCATCTGGACGCTGTTGCGGGCGGCGCCGGCGATGCAGACCGTGCTGTCCTGGGACCTTGTGCTGCACGAACAAGATGGCATCGTCGCGGGCCTGCGGACGCTCGCCCGTCGTGATCAGCCACCGCTGGTCATCGCCTGTGTCTCCGGCGGCGGCGACTGGGACGGCAGCGTCTGCGCTGCTGAGCCGGGCGGTGTGCGCTGGCGCTTCTCCCCTGGCGGCTATATCTGGGCCGCGCCGGCGCTGGCCGATCTGAACGGCGACAAGGAATCCGAGATCGTTCTCGCGACGGCCGGCCGCAACGACGCCGAGACAGGTGCCGGACTGATCGTCGTGCTGTCAGCGTCCGGCCATTGCCTTCGCCGCATCACGCTGCCCGCAGCGCCGACGTGCTCGCCTATCATTTCCGACGTTGACGGCGACAACGAGTTGGAAGTGCTCGTCGCCGACGCCGGCGGTTGGCTGCGCTGCTTCGATACCGGACGTATGGGCGCGGTCGAATGGAGTGTCGGTGGCGGAGATAGCCACAACACACGCGATGCAGAAAACGCGTACAGATACGGCCAGGTTCCGCACGGTGTGCAGTGGCGCTGGACGCCGGAATGACGCGATATCCGCGCGTGTTCCGGAGGTCGGAAGGCGGGCATGCAGCGGCGCCGTCCGGACGTGTGACCAGCAGCAGCAAGGGGGAAAGCGAGCGCAAAAAAGCACGGGCGGGGGGTACGACCGACCGGGGGGAAATCGGTGCGCACCGCGCGCCGCCCGTACAGTGATTATAGCAATGTTCTGGTCCGCAATCACGTCCGCGCAGCGTAAAAAAACGTCACGAACTGGCGGGCCGGCAACGACCGATAATTCGAAGCCCGCTTCCCCACCCCGCACGCCGGGAGCGGGCCCGAACACTCTCCCGGACCAGTCGCCCGCAGGCGGCAGCGCGGGTAGACTGCTGACAGAGCATCGAGGCTGGCTGAGGACGCGCCATGGCTGAGACGGAGCGTTTGCAGGTCAACGAAATCTTCCATTCGGTTCAGGGCGAAGGGACCCGCGTCGGAGCACGCTGCGTCTTCGTCCGGCTAACCGGCTGTCACCTGCGTTGCAGCTATTGCGACACGCAATACGCCTTCCAGGGCGGCGATATGCTCACCACGGCTGAGATTCTCGAACGCGTGCGGGCGTACGGTTGCCCCACGGTCGAAGTCACCGGCGGTGAGCCGCTGCTCCAGCAGCCGGTGCACCCTCTCCTGCGGCAACTGGCCGACGAATACGCGACCGTGCTGCTCGAAACCTGCGGGGCCGTGTCCATCGCCGACGTGGATCCGCGGGTTGTTCGTATTGTAGACATTAAATGCCCGGGCAGCAGCCAATCAGACCGCAACGAGTGGTCAAACATGGAGCTGCTCACGGCGCGGGACGAGGTCAAGTTCGTCGTGCTCAACCGCACCGATTACAACTGGGCCAAGGACGTCATCGCCCGGTATGACCTGCTAGCCCGCTGCCCGGTGCTGATCGCCCCGGTGTTCGGCGTGCTCGAACCGGTGGACCTGACGAGCTGGATTCTCGAAGACCGGCTCGACGTGCGGCTGGGCCTGCAGCTGCACAAGGTCATCTGGCCGGCGACGAAGATGGGCGTTTGAGCAACGTGAGGTAGTAACGACGAACATGCGGGCGCGACTGACGAAAACCATCGATTTTGAGGCGGCGCACTGGTTGCCGACGTTTCCCGAAGGGCACAAGTGCCGGCGGCTGCACGGCCACAGCTTTCGCGTCGAGATCGTCGTCGAGGGCGAAGTGGACGAGGCCCGCGGCTACCTGGTCGACTACGGCGAGATCAAGCGAGCCTGCGCCCCGGTGCGCGAGCAGCTCGACCACTACTGCCTCAACGAAATCCCCGGCCTCGAAAACCCCACCGCCGAAATGCTGGCCCGCTGGATCTGGCAGCAATTGCGGCCGGCCCTGCCGCTGTTGGCGGCGATCATCGTGCACGAAACCTGCAACAGCGTTTGTGAATATCGCGGCGAGTGACGCGGCTGCCGAAGCCGGTCAGTTCATCCGCCAGGCGGCGCCGGGCTGCTGGGTCCGGCGGGCGCGGGTGATAGCGGCCAGTGTCCGGATGTGGTCGATGAGGATGCTGGTGCGGGCGGCGGCGTCGGGCTCGGCGAGCAAGTCCTGCCGCAGCTCGGCGTCGATGGGCAGACCGCTGGCGATGAGATCCGCCAGATCGCCGAGCTCCAGTTGCGTGTCGAAGAGCCGCAGCCAGTGGCCGAGAATCTCGGAATCGGCGACGGATTCGGCACGGAGCGTCTTCTGCAGCGTGCTGCGAAGGAACTTGAGCTGGCAAGGCATGCTCTTCGGCGGCAGCTCGAGCGAGGCGATGCGGGCCATGCGGTACGGCTCGTGCGGCACCTCTTCGCAGATGCGGGCCCGGCCGACGCCGCGGAGAAGGATGTTGTAGTTGCCGTCGTCGAGCTCCTCGGAGGCGAGGATCTGGCCGATGCCGAGGACGGAGTGAATGGGGGCCCGCAATGTGTAGTACGCCGGCTCGAAACCGGGCTTGAGCAGGGCCGTTGCCATGATACGGTCGCCGGCGAGGGCGTCGGCGGTCATCTCACGATAGCGCGGCTCGAAGACGTGCAGCGGCAACACGGCGCGCGGAAAGAGCACGACCTCCGGCAGTGGGAAGATCGGTACGACCGAGGGAATCTCGATGATCTGATCGTCCAGCAAGGGCGAAAGTGCCTCACGAGCAAGTGCCAACAACGGGATTATAGTCCCATTCCGGCGTTCGGCACGGTTGATTGTCGATCGAGCTGGCGGCGTAGCGGGAAGATGCCCGCTGCGTAGAGGACGATCGGCGGGTGGAACCCGCCCTACGCCGCGGACGCGACGTTTCACCGCCGCGGTTGAAGCGCTGCGGTCAGTTGAGCGGCGCTGCGAAACGGCCGGCCGGCGAGGTGCGTGAGGTGGTAGTCCTGTAACGAGAACCAGGCGAGTGCGTCGCCGGTTCGCGGGGTGCCGTCGGCCATCCCCGCCGGCAGACGGCGCTTCTCGGTGTAGTGCATCTCGCAATCGCGGCAGAGCAACCCGCCGGCGGTCGAGCTGAAATACGCCGGCGCGCCGGGTCGGCGGTGACGGCGGCAGCCGACGCAATGCTCGAAGTTGGGCGCATACCCGAGCGCGGCGAGCAGATCACTCTGAAAGACAGCCAGCACGCGCGCGGACTCGCCCTCCCCGGCCAGCCCGGCGAGAGCCTCGCACAGGGCGGCGAACAGCTCCGGATGTGGATCGTCCTGCTCGGTAAGGCCGGCGACGAGCTCCGCGGCGTACAGCCCGCCGTAGAGCCGTTCCGCCGCCCGCCGCAGGCCGAGGAAGGCGTCGCGCTGCACCCACTCGGTGAGGGTGCCCAGTTGGGCGTCGCCGCGGGCCGGGACGAAGCTGACCTCGCCGAGTTCGAGGACGTCGAGGCCGGCGGCGAAGCGTTTGGCGGTGCTGCGGCGGGCGCCCTTAGCGATGAGGCGGAGCAACCCATGCCGCGCCGAAAAGAGCGTGGCGATCTGCGACGTCTCCGAATACTCGGTGAGACGAAGGACGACGGCCTGATCACTCTGCACGGGCATACTGGTCGAGGGTCCCTGGCCCCGAGTGCCTTGGTGGCGACAATCCGGATAGATACAATAGTCCGGCCGCCGGACGATGGGGAGCGGGATCCGGCGTAAATGAGGGCAGGCAGCGATGGACGCCCCCGATTTGCAGGAGTTCCTGGGCCGCCGCGTGGTTCTGGATACGCAGGGGCCGCTGTTATACATCGGGCGGCTAGTAGCCTGGGATCGGCGGGGCTACTGGCTCGAACAGGCCGACATGCACGACTGCCACGACGGGCACGCCTCGAAAGAGGAGTACGTGAGCGAGGCCCACAAGCTCGAACGGGAGGGATCACAGCACGTCAACCGTCGCCGGGTGTTCGTCGCCCGGCACGCCATCGTCAGCGTGTCCGCCCTGGATGACGTGGTCACCGACGGCACCGAGGAACAGGGAGCCTGGGTCCCATGAGACTGACCTACACGCGCCAGCGCATCCGCCCGCGCCACCGTTTCGCCACCTCACAGGGCGGGATCGACGAGAAGGAAACGCTCGTCGTCCGCCTCGAAAGCGAAGGCGTCGTCGGCTGGGGGGACGTCGTGCCCTCAGCCTTGTACGGCCAGTCGCTCGAATCCTCCGCGGCGGCGCTGAACGGCATGGCGGATCTGCTCGGCGACGATCCGTTCGCGGTCGAGACTATTCTGGGGCGACTGCTCGACGCCTTCGACGATCAGCGAGCGGCGATAGCCGGCATGGACAGTGCGCTGTACGACTGGATCGGGCGACGGCTGGGTCTGCCGGTCTGGCGTCTGCTCGGCCTCGATCGCCCGCGGAAGCGAACGACGTTCACGATCGGCGTGGCGGAGCTGTCGGAGATTCGCGTCAAGATCGACGAAGCCCTCGCCGCCGGCTACGACGCGCTCAAGGTGAAGGTCGGCACGGACCACGACGACGAAACGCTGACGATGATCCGCGAGATCTTCGACGGGCCGCTGTTCGTGGATGCGAACCAGGCGTGGGCTCCGGACGAAGCCACCGAGCGCATCCGCGCTCTGGCTCGCTTCCGTCTGGCGCTGATCGAGCAACCGCTGCGCAAGGAGGACTGGCGCGAGATGGCCGGCCTGCGCAAGCTGGGCGTGGCCCCCATCTTCGCTGACGAGAGTTGCGAGCGTCCGGCGGACGTGGTGCGTCTGCACGGCTGCGTCGACGGCGTTAACATCAAATTCACAAAGTGCGGCGGCATCCGCGAGGCCATGCGCATGATCACGCTGGCCCGCGGATTGGGCATGGGCGTGATGCTCGGCTGTTTCGTCTCGAGCAGCCTGGCGATCGCCCCCGCCCTGACGCTCGCCAGCCTCGTCGATCACGCCGATCTCGATGGCCACCTGCTGCTGGCGGACGATCCCTTCGAAGGTATCGGACGCGAGGGTTCGGTCGTCGAGCTCGGCGACCGGCCCGGCCTAGGCATCGAGCCGCGGCGTAACCGTGTCGCACCCTGAGGCGGTGGCTCCTCCCACCGAACCTTGGTACGCCACCAACGCCCAGCTACAATTACCTGTGATGGACAACACTGACGCCGAAATGCGGATCACCACCGCCGTCGCCACGACGGTGCAAGCTGAGTCCCTGGTGGACCACCTGGTGGACCAGGTGCGCGCCGGTCTGGCCGGCCAATCGGTCGACCTGTGCCTGGTCTTCGCCAGCGCGGATTTTCAGGAACGGCTCGACGAGCTAGCCCTCGAACTGCACGAGCGGCTGGCCCCCCATACGTTCGCCGGCACGAGCGCCGAAACAGTCATCGCCGGCGGGCACGAATACGAAGGTCAACCGGCGCTGGCGGTGTGGGCGGCGCACATGCCCGGTGTGCACGCGCAAGCGTTTCACCTGGCGGTTGGAGACCTGCCCAACGTCGCTGCCCGCGACGAATTGCTGGAGCTGGTTGGCGCGCCGCTCGGCGGCAACCCGTCGTTCCTGCTCTTCGCCGATCCGTTCAGCTTCAACCCGCCGCACCTGCTGAACCTGCTGGAACGCTTGCAGGAACTCTACCCGGGTCGGCCGGTGCTGGGCGGGCTGGCCTCCGCCGCCAAGGAGCCGGGGCAGAACCGCCTGTTGTTCGAGGGGCAAACGCTGCGTCACGGGCTGGTCGGCGTCGCCTTGTGGGGTAACCTGCGGGTCGACACCGTCGTCTCGCAGGGCTGCCGCCCGATCGGCCGGCACATGGTCATCACGCGTGCCGATCAGAACATCATCTACGAGCTCGGTGGCCGATCGCCGCTCGAAGTGATCAAGCACCTGCTCATCGACAGCGAGCCGCGCGATCGGCGGCTGCTGCGCGAGCGCGGCCTGCTGGTCGGCTGCGTCATCAACGAGTATCAGAAGGAGTTCGGCCAGGGCGATTTTCTGATTCGCAGCCTCATCGGCATCGACGAGAAGTCGGGGGCGATGGCAGTGAGCGACCTGATTCGCACGGGGCAGACGGTCCAGTTCCACGTTCGCGACGGTGACTCCGCCGCCGAGGATCTGGCCGCCATGCTCACGCCGATGCGCGAGGCACGGGCCGCCGGGGCGCTGCTGTTCACCTGCAACGGTCGCGGCACGCAGCTTTTCGAGGATCGGCACCACGATGCCCTGGCCGTGCAACGGGCGGGTGGGAACGCTCCGGTCGCCGGCTTCTTCTGTGCCGGCGAGATCGGTCCGGTCGGTACGCACAATTTCCTCCACGGCCACACGGCCAGCATCGGTTTCTTCCGTGCGGCCGAATCGAGATCCGATGGCTGAACCCGGCGGGCAAGCGGGACGACGGCGACTGACTCGTGACCTGCGCGTGCGGCGGCGCCGGGACTTCGAGCGTGTCTTCGCCGTGGCCGTGCGCTTCGGCGACAGCCGGCTGACGGTGTGGGGTCTGGCCAACGAGACCGGGTATACGCGGCTGGGGCTGGTGGTCGGCCGCCGACATGGCAACGCCGTCCGCCGCAACCGCCTGAAACGCGTGCTGCGCGAGGCGTTCCGGCTGTCGCGGCCGGAGCTGCCGGTCGGATTGGACTTGGTGTGCAGCCCGCGCGTCGGGGCGGACCTGAGGCTGGAGAGCTGCCGCCGATCGCTCGCCCATCTGGCCGAGCGCATCGCGCAACGTATTCATACGAAACCTGAACGGACCAGGCGAGGGACGGGCGCAGATGGCAATGCGTGAGGGAAGACCCATCCTGGTTCTGACGGCGTCCACCGGCGCCGGGCACAACACGGCCGCCCGGGCCATCGAGGCCGCGCTGCACGCCGCGGTGCCGGACCAGATCGTCGAGTATCACGATGTGCTTGAATCCGCCGGCCGCTGTTTCCGCGGCTTCTACGGCGGCGGCTACCGGGCCCTGGTACGCCACCTGCCGTGTGCGATGGGCTGGCTTTACGAACGGGCGGATCAGCCCAACCGCCCGCTCGAAACGCGCGTGCACAAGGCGGTCCAGACCGCGCTCACCGGCGGCATCGCCCGCTACATCGAGCAACGCCGACCGCGTCTGGTGATCAACACGCACTACTTGCCGGGAGACATCGTGGCCCGGCTGCGGCTGCTCGGCCGGCTCGACTGCCCTCAGGTCGTCGTCACGACCGATTTCGAGACGCATCGCATCTGGGTCAACGCCTGCACCGAGCGCTACTACACCGCCACCGCGATGGGCCGCGAGTACCTGCGGCAATGCGGCGCACCGGGCGAGCGCGTGCTCGTCACGGGCATCCCCGTGCGGCCCGGGTTCGAGCAGCCACCCGAACGCGACGCGCTCCGCGCCCGGCTCGGGCTCGATGGCGAGGGGCCGGTGGTGCTCCTGTTGGCCGGCGGCGTGGGCTACAGCCGCCCGGAGCGCCTGGTCGAAGAGCTGATCCACATGCCGGCCGACGCCCAGATCGCCGTCGTCGCCGGGAAAAACGAGCGTTTGCAGCGCCGGTGCGAGGATCTCGCCCGCCGGACGCCGCGGCGCGTCGTTGTCAGCGGCTATACAGACCGCGTCTTCGAGTGGATGCACGCGGCGGACCTGATGGTGAGCAAGCCCGGCGGGCTGACGACGTCCGAGGCGCTGGTCTGCGGATTGCCGCTCGTGCTGGTCGATCCGATCCCCGGGCAGGAAACACGTAACGCCGACTACCTGCTCGAACACGGCGCAGCCATCAAGGTGAACGACCCGCGTCTGCTCGGCCACCGCGTGAGCCAGCTCCTGACCACGCCGACGCAGCTCGAACGGCGACGGGTGGCCGCCCGTACGCTGGCCCGGCCCGGCGCGGCGGGACGCATCGTGGCCGACGCCCTGTCGCTCCTGCCCGACAGCCCCGCCGCCCCTGCGCCGGCGGCCGACCCCGGCCCGCCGTCGACAGCCCGCGTCCCCAGCGTCTAGAATCGACCTGCCGGCTTCTCCCGGCGTGCCGAACGCCGGCCCGCGCCTACAATCGGGCTATAGCCGAAGCGAGCCGCCCCTGGAGCAACGACCGTGCGTTATCTGGTCGCCATACCCGTTTACAACGAGGAGCGTTATCTGCCGCGTGTGCTGGCGGCTGTGATGCGCCTCACACGCGACGTCCTGGTCGTCGACGACGGCTCGACGGACGCCACCCCCGCCCTGCTTGCCGAGTACCCAGCCATTCACCGGCTGCGGCACCTGGAGAACCGCGGCTACGGCCAGAGCCTGATCCACGCGTTCCGCTTCGCCGCCCGCAGCGGTTTCGACTGGGTCATCACGATGGACTGCGACGAGCAGCACGAGCCCGCCCAGATCGGCGAGTTCGTGGCTCATATCCGCGACAACCGGGCCGACGTCATCAGCGGCTCGCGCTACCTGCGTGAATACCCGAACGATGACACCGCCCCGCCCGAACGCCGCCGGATCAACCAGACGGTCAATATCGTCCTCGCCCAGACGCTGGGCCTGCACCTGACCGACTCGTTTTGCGGGTTCAAGGCCCACCGCGTGGCGGCGATGCAGCGTCTCACGCTCGACGAGCCGGGTTATGCCTTCCCGATGCAATTCTGGGTCCAGTGTGTCCGGGCCGGCCTGCGTATCCAGGAGATCCCCGTCCGGCGAATCTACCGCGATACGAACCGGGAGTTCGGCGGGACACTGGACGATCCGACGGCGCGACTGCAACATTACCTGGAAGTGTTGACCCGCGAGCTCCAACGCGAGCCGCTGTTCGTCGTGCCCCACGATACGTGCACAGGATGTCATTGCCCCTAATCCCCCGGGTCCGCTACGAGAACCTGGTGACTCCGACGGAGCACCTGGGCGTTCTGGTTGAGCCCGAGCCGGTGGCGTGGCGCGCCCAACTGACGGCGGGCCCGGCGCGCGATCTGGCGGCGGTGACGATTCTCGGACGGCCGCTGGAGGCGTGGCGGCGAACGCTGCGCGAGCGGTTGGGGCTCAACTCGCCGGTCGTCGCCGCCGGCCACCAGGCGGAGTTCAGCCACGCCGGCGTGTTCGCCAAGACGATCGCCCTGCACGCGCTGGCTAGCGCGACGGGTGCCGCGGGCGTCTTCTTCACCGCCGATCACGACCTGCCCAAGGGCGAGCGGCTGATCGTCCCCGAGATCGCCGCCGGTGGGCTACGACAGACCGAGGTGCCGATTCCCGGGCATGACGCGCAACGGCCGATCGAGCGCCAAGCCGCCGTGCCTCGCGGGCGATGGCTCGATTTCTTCACGCGCGTGGCGTCGGTGTACGAGCATTACGACGTGTCGCTGCTGCGGCCGTTCGCCGACGCGTGGCTGGCAGGTGATGAGGCGGAGATCACGTTTCGCGACGGAGCGCGGCGCGGCTGGACGGCCGTCGAGCAGGCCCTCGACCTGACCGGGTTGCACCACGTGAACCTGTCGGCGCTGTGTGCCACGCCGGAGTTTCGGGCGTTTGCCGCGCATCTCATCCTGCACGCCGCCCGCTCGGCCCATGCGTACAACGCGGCGCAGACGGCGTATCGCGTGCGGCACCGCGTGCGAAGCCGGAACCGTCCGGTGCCGCCACTGGTCACATCGCCCGAGCGCACCGAGGTGCCACTCTGGCTCGTGCTGCCGGACGGCCGGCGCGAGCGATTGCAGGTCGTCATGCGCGGCGACCGGGTGATTCTCTGCGCCGGGGTCGAGCCGGTGGCCGAGATTCGGCGGCTGGATCTCGCTGACCCGGCGGCACTTGAGCAGGCCTGGCCGTTCGAGCGTGATGGCTGGGACGTGCGGCCGCGGGCGCTCGCTCTGTCGGCGCTGGTCCGCCTGCTACTCGCCGATTTCTACATTCACGGCATCGGCGGGGCGAAATACGACGAGATCACCGAGGAATGGCTGACCAGCCTGTTCGGCGCGCCGCCGGCGCCGATCGGGTGCGTGACGGCTACGGCGTTTCTGCCGCTGCCGCGCACGGGCGTGCGGTGGGCCGATGTGCTGGCCGCTCGGCATGCCGCCCGCGACCTCATCTTCAATCCGCAACGCCACCTGCCCGACGTCCCGGCCGGACTGTTACGCCGCCGGAGCGAGTCCGTGCGGCGATCCGACGAACTGCGGGCGGCCCGGTCGCGTAACCGGCAAGAGCGGCGGCTCATGTTTGAGGCGATTCGGCTGGTCAGTGCCGAGATTCTCTCGACCGATCCGTGGCGGGCGGCGGAGCTGGAGCAGAACGTGCGGACGCTCGAACAGCGGTACAACCTGGACCGCATCGCGTTTGATCGCGAGTACTTCGCCGCGCTGCACCTCCGCTCGACGCTGCGCGACCTGGTGCAGCGCGTGCGGACGGCGCTCGAACTCGGCTGAGCCGGGCGTCTCAGGGGCGGCCAGCATTGTCTCGATCGTGATTTCCCCCGTGGGCTGAATAGTGACACTGACGGCGCCCGCATCGTGCGTGTTCAGCACGCGCGGGCGGTCGCCGAGCACCTCGCGGACGACGGCTTCGAACGCCGGCCGGGGCGTCGCCGACGAAACGATGATCACTTCGGGATCGACCACGGCGAGAAACACGGCCGTTTCTTTGCCGGCGACACTGCCGTGGTGCGGAGCGATGAGCACGTCGGCACTGAGCCGCACGCGGCCGGCAGCCTCCGCGCTGAGCAACCCCTGTATCGCCGCCTCTTCCACGTCACCCGGCAGCATAATCGTCCGCCCGCCGGCGTGGACGCGCAACACCAGGCTGCGATCGTTCGCTGACCACGTTTGCGGGTCGAGGTCGGCCGGCGGCCACAGCACCTCGATTGGAAGCGGTCCGAGCGTACGCTGCTGGCCGGCGAAGACCTCGACGCGCGGTGGTGTCTGCGGCGGCAACAGACTCGTGAACTTCGCCGTGTCCTTGGCCGCAGCGGCCTCCGCGAAGTGCGGGCTGTGGCAGAGCTGCTCCGTTGGGACGTTCTTCAGCAACGACGGCACGCCACTGTAGTGGTCGAAGTTCGCGTGCGAGATGTACACGTCCTGCAAACGCTGGTAGCCCAGCACGCGCATCGCCCGGACCACGGTCTCGCCCGCGTCGGTGTTGTGGATGCTGCCGGCGTCGCAGACGGACGCGCTGCCGTTCGGGGCGGTCACCAGCACCGCGTTACCGTTGCCAACACTGAACACGTGCACGTGGCTCGTACCGAGTGCTGGCTCCACGGGTTCGAACGACGGAGCCAGCAGCAGCGCGTACAGCGCCACCGCCGTCAGTCCGCCGAGCCAGCGATAGCGCGCCGTGCCGCCCGTGAACGGCGAGGCGGATTCGGTCCGCTCCGGACGCCGGCGCAGAAGCCAGGCCAGCGGCAACAGCACGCCATAGGCGGCGAACACGGACCACGCCGGCGGTGGCGTGACTTCGCAGACGGCGCCCGGCCACTGCTGGAACCACTTCGCCACCGTCAGCAGCCAATCGCTCAGCACGTGCGGGGGCGCCGTCAGCCACGCCGAATCGGTCGAGAGCCAGGAACCCGACCCTGCCGCCGTCCCCACCGTCCACAGCAGCGATCGCACAAGCATCGTCACGAAACTGAGGCAAATCAACATCGCCGCCGGGATGGTGAGCAGGGTCGTACCCACAATCCCCCACATCGAGCAACGCCCGAAGTGCAGCAGCACCAGCGGCAGACTGCTGCACCAAGCCACGACGCAAACGATAAACAGCCCGACGAAGAAGCGGTGTAGCCGATGCAGTATGAATCCGCGGATCGTCTCCGGCTCGCGCGGCGGATCGCCGGCGTCCAGCCCTCGCCGCCAGCTCAGCACCAACCGGCACACCGGCCCGGCCAGGACGAGCAGGGCCAGTACCTGCACGAACGAGAGCTGAAATCCCGGCCGAAACAGCTCACGCGGGTTGTAGATCAGAATGCACATCGCCGCGAGCGCCAGCCAGTTCACGACACAGAACGGCCGTCGCCCCACGAGCGCCAGCGCCGCGATGACCGCCCCCACCGTCGCCCGCAACACGGGCGCGTTCGGCTCGGCGATGAGGGCGTACAGCAGGATCACCGGCAGCGTCGCCAACGTCGCGGACCTGCGGCCCACTCTCAGCACCCAGTGTGCGAACAACCACACCGCCCCGGCCAGCACGGCGACGTGAAAGCCGCTGACCGCCAGGAAGTGCATCCCCCCAGCCGCCAGGAACGCCTCGTTGACGTCGGCGCCGGCGGCGCCGCGTTGGCCAAGGACCATCGTGTCCAGCAGACGATCCGCCGCTTCGACATCCAGTTCGGCACCCGGTTCGAGCAACATCGCGCCGGCGGCCAGTCGCAGGTTTTGGATCGCACGCGTGACACTCCAACCATCGGCGTCGTCTGTCGCCGGCAGCGCGCGGACGTAGGGCGCACCCTCAACGCTCAGGCCGGCGTCGATGCCCTGAAGCGTGCTCGTTCGGGCCCAATCCGTTTCGCCGGGATTCCGCGGATCGGTCGGCCGGTGCAGCTTGCCCGTCAACTCGACGCGGTCGCCGACGTGCAGGCCCAGCCCGACAGCGTCCACGCGAACCCGGACGCGCCCGGTGATCGGCCGCGATGCTTCGCCCATCCGCAACTCCCGCAAGTTCACGACGAAGCGGGTCGTCGGTGGCGGCGTGAAGGGCAGGAATCCGTTCCGGATTTCGGGCGGAGCGGCGTGCGGCCGGGTAAGGACCTCGCCGACGACGCGGGTCAGAACCGGCTCGTCGCCCAGCATGCGCGTTACATGGTTCGGCGAAATGGAGAAGATCGCCTGTTGGCGTGCGAAGCCAACAGCCGCCGCCATCAGACACAGAATCGGCAACACAACCAGCGGCCGGCGTCGAGCGGCTCCGACAGCGACGAGCACAACCAGACCGGCCGGCGGCACGAGCAGACCCACCCAGCGCCACGGACCCGCCACCGGACCGAGCGTATCCCCCAGCCACACCCCCACCATGAGCGCCACCGCCGGCCAGAGGAGTGGTGTCGGCCGACCCGGCGTCGGCTGCTCACGCATCCGCCTGTACCACGGGCCCGTCCCCGGAACCGATTCTCGCCCTCGCATGTCCGCTATTAGGCCCTAACGCCCCCCGACGCACAAGCCGCCGCCGGACTACGGCGCCTCACTCACCCGGAAGAACACCTCCGCGGGCACCAGTTTGCAGGAGACCGGGCGTCCGCCGGCGGTTACCTCCGGCGCCGGCAGCCGGCATACTCCCGGCCGCACCATGACGACGTTGTACTCGTGCACTTCCACGTTGCTCAGCGGCGCCGGGCGTTCGTAGCGCACGGTGTCCACCGTCCGCTCGCGGAGCGCGCCGATCTCGTTGCGGCAGGAAACGTTGCGGAACGCCGGACAGCAGTTGGACGGGACGCGCTGGGTCCACGCCACGCCGGCCAGCGGCGTCGTGGGCGTGATCTGCTCCCGGACGAGAACGCGCTGGCCCGGGGCGAGCAGCGTCCCGAACGGCAGCGGGCTGCGCCGCCAGATCTGCTTCTCGGGCGCGTCCAGCGCGTCGGTCTCCTCGAAGGTGACGGGGTCGACGTGGATCATCACCGGCGTGAGCAGCATGAGGGAACGCTCCACGCGCAGCGACGCACCCTCGGGCGGCACGGTGCCGGGAGTCAGGACACTGTAGTCCGCGGTGGCCTGCTGCGTGGACGAGCCCACCTCGACCCAGGCCTGCATGACGCTCACGCCCTCCTGCATGGCTTCCGCGTCCAGACGCATCCACAGCCGGCCATGTGCCGGGACGGTCACCGCGACGCCCTCTTCGGCTTGCAGAATGTCGCCCGATTGCAGCGCTTCGTCGCCGATGCGCACCGATTCGACGTGCAACCCCGTACCGACGTCGAGGTGCACACGCACGTCCGACGGCGTCTTGGCCACGCTCTCAAGCAGCAGTGACACGCGCGTCCGGTCGCCGAGCGTCCAGCGATTCGGGCTATCGGCCAGGAGGAACAGCCCGCCGCGTGTGTCCAGGTCGAGCTCTTCCATCGCCGCCGGCCCCCGCTGCGGCAGGGCCAGCACGACGAGCCGATACGCACCGGGCGCCGGCGGCATCGGCACGCTCAGCGTGGTCTCGCCACCTGGCGCCGGCTGCGCCGTCGTCCACACCGTGGTGCCGGCGAAGAGTGCTTCGGTCAGCAGCGGCGACAACAGCGGCAGACCCCCACCGGCAGGCTCCGGCGGTGCATCGGCCGCGCGCTCCGGTGTCGACGAAAAACGCACGACGGGACCGGCGGTGGACTCGTCCAGCAATGCTCGTCCTTCACCCGCGAGCCACGGCTCGTAGCCGCGATCCATCGCCGGCACCAGGCGGGCAACGATCGTGGCGTCCGTCGCCGGCCGGCCGGCGCGCGTGCAGCGCACCCGCACGTCGACCGTGTTGCCCGGCAGCGGAGGCTCCCCGGCAACGCGCTCGACGTGCAGCGTGATCGCCCACGCGGGGTCGGGCTCAACCACTTGGCGGGCGACGACGACCGGCGCGCCGCCGCGCTCGCCGACGAGCACGACCTGGGCGCCGACCGGCGCCGCCGCGAGCGGCAGAAACGCTTCGGACGTCGTCCCAGCCGCCGGCAACACGCACCCGACCAGTGGATCGCCGGCTTCGACCACGGCGATGAGCTGCCGCGGCTGATTGGTCTCGACGTACAGGGCGACGCCGGGCGTGCCGTCGCGTTCGCTGAGCCACGCGCGGCAATGCAGCGCGCCGGGATCCCCCGCCACCGACTCGGCCGGCGCGACGTGCACGTCGCGAACGACGTGCAGAGGCTCGCCGTCGAGGCGAGGGATGCTGGCCTCGACGCGGTAGGTGCCGGCACGATCGGGCGACCAGGGCTCGCTGACGGTGCCGCCCGGCGCCGCGTGGAGTGACAGCTCCACCGGCGTTTCATCGGCGGCAGCGATCTGCAACTGCGGCGGCGCCACGCCGACCTGGTCGAGCGGGTCATACCAGCCCAGGTCGAAGCGCACGTCCTGCCCGACGCACGGTTCGTCCGGCCGCCAGGTCAGCCAGGAGAACACGGGCTCGTCCGCGAGCAGCGTTTGGCCGAGACCGCTGGTGCGCTCGCCGTCGTGGCCGTTGACGATGGCCTGCACGCCGAAGGCCCGCGGGCCGGCGGGCAAAAACCACGCGTCGAGGGGGACGTCAACGAACGCCAGGCCCGACTCATCGAGCTCGGCTTCGTGTATGGTCGCGTTCGTGGCGTGTGCTTCGCCACGAGCGACGCCACCCAGGTCCAGCGCTCGGGTCAGACAGGTCACCAGGGCGCCGCTGACCGGTGTGCCCCAGGGATACCAGGCCTGGACCTGCACCGGAAGGACCCTGACGTTCGGGGGCAGGTGCGGCGGTACGTAGCAGTTGACGAGCGGCACGTGCACGCCGGGGCGAGCCGTCCGGCAACCGAAGCGGCCACGGAGGCTGTTGACGGTCTGGCCGCCGCGGCGAACGAGCATATGCACGTGCTGGTCGACGAGGTCGGCGGTGATCGGCACCTTTGTGGAGAACACGCCGGTGGCCAACGGGTCGAGCGGCGTGCTGTACAGCTCGCGATCGTGTGTATCGAGGACGACGAGCCGGTACGGCTCATCATCGTGTCCGGTCTGCGGCGAACGTTCGGGCAGCAGGAGACCGCTGACGCAGAAGTCGTCACCAAGATCCGGAGCAGGCGGACCGCCGGCGAGGGCGACGGTGGCGACGCCGCCGGCTTCCTCGGCGGTGGGCACGTCGCCGCGGCACAGAGCCAGGTGTTCGCCGACCTGCACGAGACAGACCCAGCGTTTCTCACGCAGCACACGTGATTCGGGTGGCAGGGCAAACCGGGCGAAGCCGTCCGTGAACGTCTGTTCGAGCGGCACGAACGAGCCGTGCATCCAGAAACTCAGCTTCATGCCGGTCAGGTCCAGGTCGCCCGCCGCTGACTCGCGCGGTCCGGCCCAGACGAGCATCTCGTGCGGGCCGGCGAGGGCCACGGCGGTCAGGTCGCCGACCACGACGAGTCGGCGCAGGGGGCGGACCTCCTCCGTCGGCGAGTTCGGTTGAACCGTGACGGCGTACGCGCCGGGCTCGGCGGTGAAGGTGAGCGGCGCGGTCGGCTCCCAGAAGGCATACGGGTCGGCGTGCGTATCAAGCCGCTGCGCGAACTGGACGGAGCCGGCCTGCGGCAGCAGCGCGGGGGCATAGCGGCCCTGCCGCGACGTGAGCCATTCGGCCAGGTCCACCCGCCGGACCTCGACGTCGACCGCATCCAGGTTGCGGGTTTGCAGCTTCAGCGACACGGGTTGTCCCGGCGCCGCATCCGCGGGAACGGCAAGCTGCACCTGCGGTCGCGTGATCTCGCGCAACCGCTCGGCGGCCTGCTCGGCGAAGGCCGCCGGGGCCTCGGCCTCGATGCGTCGGTACAGCGGCAGGACGTCCGCCCAGCGCTGTTCCCGTTCGAGATGGCCGGCGAGAGCGAAGCACGCATCGAGGACCGCCGGCGTCAGTTGCAGACTGCCGGCCAGTTGCTCCAAGACGCGTATGCCGTCCGCGACGCGGTCGCCGGCGGCGATGAAATCCTGGGCGAGCAGCAGGTCCACGCAGGCCAGGGCATCTTCGTTGTCCGGCAGCGCAGCCAGCCGATCGCGGACCAGGCCCATCTGCTCGCGGCGGATCTCGCGGGCGTGCGCCGCATCCGGTGGGCGTTTGACGTTGAACCGCGGCGGCGTCACCTCCCACTCGGTGTGCCGGGACCAGGCTTCGGCCAGGGCCGCCAGGGCTGCGGCCTGCCGTTGCGGCTCATGCAGTGCGGCGAAGCCCGCCGCGGCGTCTTCGAGGAAGGCCAGCGCGTGGGCCGTTTCGGCCAATTCGGTGCAGGCGATGCCCATCGCCAGGTTGCACTCGGGGCGAGCCGCGATCGTCGCGTCCTCGCGGGCCACTTGCGCCAATTCGGCGCGGCCCTGCAAGCGGTCGTTGCGGGCCGGCATGCGCAGCATCGTCAGGGCGTGCACGGCCACGGCATCGCGGCGCACGCGTTCGTCCACCGACGACGCCAGCCGGGCGCACAGGCGCTGCGCGGCCCCGTATTCGCCGGTTCGATACAGATCGAGAGCCTCCGCCACCTCCGGACACCAGGGCGACGGCGGCGGCGAGTCCGCCCGGCCGAGCGCGATCGGCGCGGCGAGCAACAGAGCACAGACAGCGATGATGGGCAGAGCGCAGCGACGGGTACCGATTCGCTTCATGCCGGATTCGTTCCCTGATCATCCACTCGGCGCCGAGCCCCAGCGGCCCGGCCGCACGACATTGTACGCCCCCCGGCCAGTCCGGTGGGCCTCAGCGCTCGCGGACGAAATCCCCGCGGCCCAGGCCGGCCTGCCCGAGCAGCGGCTCGATATCGGCGAGGTAGCGCAGGGCGTCCTTGTAGTAGCCGGCGGTGGGCTTCAGCCCCGGCAGCAACCCCTGCCAAAACGCGTTGAGCCGCGTCATGACCACCTCACGCACGTACTTCGCCAGCATGCTGGCCAGGGCGACGGGCAGGTGATGCTGATCCGCGTCGACGACGAAGTCGATGTACCAGTCGCTGCGGGCCGTGGAGAGCCGGTAGCGGCTGCGCTCGTCCGACATCTCCTCAATGTGCAGGTGGCGGTCGGGGAAGGCCTCCTGCAAGACCGGCCGGTAATCCTGCCGCCCGCCGAGCCGGTCGACGTGCACGCAGACATCCTGGTCACCGGTGGCGGCGGTGCAGCGGAGGATAAGCCGCAGGACCTGTTCGAGCAGGACGGCGGCCTTGTTGTGCGTGTGGTGCACGCGATCGTTGTACGCCGACTCGGTGACCAGTTGGGCCATCAGGCCGATTGCCTGGTGGTTGCTGGTCTGCATGGCCTGGCGGAGTCGCGTCGCGGCGGCGGCGTGGGCCGAGCGGGTGGCGTCGAGCGGCAATGGCTGAGCGAGGTCGCCGTACCAGGGCAGGTGTCGCGCCTCGGGTGGCAGTGGCGGACCGAGAGCGTCGACGAACTCGCCGAGCGAAGCGTGCGGCAGGTCGAGCGCGGCGGCGAAGGCCAGCACCGTGCGTTCGAGCGTGGCAATGCCCTTGTGCCGATCGTAGATCTTCTTGGAGTCGTTCACCGGGAGGCGTGAGTCGCGGCGGGACGCCGCCCGGCTCACCGCGGTGTTGAGCTGCTCCCAGAAATCGACCTCGGCAGCCGGCGGTGGCACACGCCAGACCGTGGCCGCAACAACCAGCGGACCGAGCAGCGGTCCGTATCCGGCTTCGTCGATGCCGACCAGCAGCGGCACGTCACCACCCGAGGGTGTAAAAGACCACCGTGAAGACGGCGTCGGCCCCGATGAGGGCGACGATGCTCTTGACGACGGTCGTGGTCGTGGCCCGACCGACGCCCTCCGCCCCGCCACGGACGTTGAGCCCCTCGTAACAAGCCAGGCTGGCGATGATGACGCCGAAGACGCCCGCCTTGAACAGGCCGGTGAAGTAGTCGCCGACGGAGAGGGCCGCCTGGGTAAGGTCCATGTAGAGCCGCGGGCTGACGTCGAGGACGCCGGTGGCGGTCAGGAAGCCGCCGAAGACGCCGACCACGTCGGCCAGCACGGTGAGCCCGATCATCATGACCGCCGTCGCCACCAGCCGTGGCACGACGAGAAAGCGAATCGGATCGAGGGCGTGGGCTCGCAACGCCTTGATCTCCTCACCTTCGACCATGGCGCCGAGTTCGGCGGCGATCGACGCGCCGGCAAAGCCGCTGAGAATGATGGCACTGATGAGCGGGCCGAGCTCGCGGAAGACGGCGATGGCGACGACGTCGGCGACACGTTCGAGCTGCCCGTAGTCCTTCAACGTCGGGGCGAGGTTCAGGGCCAGGATGACACCGATGAAGATCTGCACCAGCACGATGATGGGAATGCTGCGCACGCCGACGCGGACCATCTGTTGCGCCAGGGCGCTCAGACGGACGCGCGTGCCCCGCCCGCGGATAGCCAGCATAAGCCGGCGGGCGGCAGCCAGCAGCAGCGCGATCAGGCCTCCCGTGTAGCGCACCGCCCCCAGCACCGCCTGCCCGCGCCCGCGGAGTACTCGGCCGAGCGCCTCGGGCACACGCCGCCACAGCGGGGCCGGCGTTGGCTCGGAGGTGGGGTTCATTTTCCGGTGGCCTCGTCGACGCTACCTGCGATGATGAAGAACTTGTCGAGCTGGGTGATCTCGAAGACGCCGCGGACGCGCGGCTGAAGACCGGCGAGCACGACGGCGCCGCCACGGCGTTCGACCATGCGCTTGACCTCGACCATGGTGCCCACGCCGGAGGAGTCCATGTAACCGACGCGACTCAAGTCGACGACGAGTCGCTTCGGCTCGCGTTCGACGACCTGGAGCAGGCGAGTCCGCAACTGCGGCGAAGTGCGCAAGTCGATCTCGCCGACGACGTGAACGACCTCGGCGCCGGCGACGCTGCTCGTGGAGACCTGGATGCCGTCGGGTTGCTCGCTCATGATGCCTCGTCCGGGGCGTGGCCGGTGCCCGCCGAGTGGTTCCTGAACTTGCGCATGGTCAACAGCATACCGCCGCCCTCGGCCGGCGTGTACCGCACGGTGCTCATCATGGCCCGGATCAGGTGGACGCCGAGGCCGCCCGGGCGGACGTCGTCCAGGTCGCGGCCGCGGATGAGGTCGGGGTCGATCTGGCGACCGAAGTCGCGAACGCGGATCTCCAATCCCTCGCCAGCATCCGGCTCGTCGATGGCGTGCACGTTGACCTGGATAGCGCAGGAGGCGTCGCAGTCGTAGCCGTGGCGAATGACGTTGCTCAGGGCCTCGTCGACCGCCAGGGCGATCTCCGCCGCCTGGTCCTCGGTCCAGCCGTGGTCGAGGGCCCATTGGCGGAGCGTCTGCCGCGCCTCGGGCAGCACGTCCGGATTGCTCGTCAGTTCCAGTTCCAGCGTGTCCGCGTCACTCATTCGACTGCTCATCGCTCCCCTCGGCAGAGGCGGCGTTCTCCGTCGCGGAGGCCGCGGTCCGGGCCGACGGCTCCGGCGGCGACAGCGTAATCTCCCCGTCGCGGAGGGCGTCCTGCCAGCGCCGCTCGGCGGCGGCCCGCGCCGGGGCATCGGCGTAGTACTTGTAGCCGTAGGTGCGACCACAGAGGCGCTGCAAAGCCAGGATGGCGTACATGCGCACCGTGCGATCGCGATCACCGAGCAAGGCGACCAGCCGGTGCACGGCCGTGGCATCGCCGGCCTCGGCCAACCGCACCGCCGCCGTCACCTGATCGAGGGGATTGGCAGACGCCAGGCGCTCGCGGTCGGAGGCCGCCGAGCGACAACCCACCGTCGCGAGCAGCAGCACCGGCAGCAGAAACGCCTTCCGCCACCTCAACCGATGCCCGGCTCTGTCCACCATGCCGGGCATTATAAGGCCGTACCGCCACGGCGAAAGCGGTCGACAAGTTGCGACCGCCTCGGCGTTCCAACGGGCGGCGCCGGCCCGTATCATGCTCGGCTATGATCGAGGTCCACAGCGGCACGAAACCTGGGCGACCGCGGCTTCTGCTGCTGCTCTGCGCGGGCGCGCTGGCGGTCGCGCTCAGCCTGGCCTGGCTCCAGGTGCACTACTCGCGCCAGCTCGGCCCCGAACGCGAGGTCCCCGGCACACCCTTGCGGGTCCGCCTGCCCCATCGCTGGGTGGCCGATCCCAGCGAGCCGGGGGCGTTCCTTCTGGCGGCACGCCACCAGCGCGGCGGCCGGCAGCACTTCGACACCGAGCGACGCATCCGCTTCGTATATGAACGCTGGCCGGCGTTCGAGCCCCCGGCCGAGCACCTGCGCATGACGGCCTCCGGTGGATACGAACCCGTGCCGACCCACATCGGGCGGTTCCCCGGAGTGCAGTTGCATCAGGTGATTCTCCGCCGCTGGGGCCCGCGTCCCCAGGACTTGAGGAAGTCAGAGACGGTCCAGCGAATGGCCTGGCTGCCGGGCGGGCAGCTCATCAAGGTCATCTACACGCCCATGACCGACGTGACGCTTGCCGACCTGCGACTGCTCGACGACATCTGCGCCACCGTTCGCCTCGACGAGCCCGCACTCAACGTCACCGCGGACGAGGCGTTGACCCACACCGGCGTCCACTTCACCGTGCCCCCCGGCTCGACCGTCACGCTGCCCTACCTGATCGACGTGCCCGGCCTGTTCCTCAGCGGCAACGACAACGGCGTGCCCGCGTGGTCGATCTGCGTCGTCCGCACCTGGCTGGCCCCACAGCGCACACCACGCGACCTGTTGCTCGACTTCGCGGCGGCGGTGTGGCTGCTGCCCGAGAGGGCGGTCGAGGTCCGCGAGTGGCAGCGCCCCGACGGATCGGCCGTGGCCACGTTGCGACGGCCGGATGACCTGCAATCGCAGCACCCGGTGGCGTCGGCCTGGATCGTGGCCCCGTCACCGAGTACGGCGGTCCTGTTGCTCGTGTACACCAGCGAGGTCCACGTGCAGGCGGCGAGCAAGGCCGCCGGCCGCATCGCCGACGAGATCACCATCGACCCCCTGCCCTTCTTCTCCGACCTGGCGGCGGCGGAGTCGGCGGGCACCAGGTTGGCCGGACTGCTCACAGCGAAGGGCGCGCTGCCCTGGTGGGGCGAGCGCAGGCACGAGATGACCTTCCGCCGATCCGACAGGCCGGGCAACGACGAGATCAAGAACACTCGCGAAACCTGGAGCGAATCAGGTCGGTACGGATACGAGGGGCTGAGAGAGCGCTTCATAGGCAAGAGCGACAACGTGTCTAACAGGCTGCGCTGGGAGATCGACGACCGTGCGACAGCGTACGCTTCCAAAGAAACAACCATCCTGGGCCAGCTCAACATACTAACCACGAACGACAGGCGCGACGGCGGCAGCGCGGTGCAGCGTGTGGTCCAACTGAACAAGAGTCCGCTGTGGTCGGGGACGTTCACGCCGGGGGCGGCGTTCGTCTGCCCGCCGGTCGAGGTTATCGCCGAAGCCTGGGTCGCCCGGCAGGCGTCGGGGCAGTGGCTGCTGGAGGTGGCGACGCCGTTCGGGCGGGCGAGCCACTCGCGTCTGCTCACGCCGCTGGCGCCAGAGGACGGCGCGCACCGCGTGCTGCTTCTGGACGACTACGATCCATTAGGGACGATTCGCGGCTTCGACGACAGCGACGAGTTGCTGTACTGGCGCAAGCCGACGGTGCGCTACGATCGCGTCCCGTAGGCATGTGCCTCGCTTACCCAGCCACCCGCTCGGGCACGTCGGCGAGCCGGCCCGTTTTCAGAAGGGTTGCGGCGCAGTATGCTGCGCGGTTGAGAAGACACTTGTGCTCTGAATACAATGCCCCCGCACCGCCGGGCGGTCGGTGCAAACCGTAGCCCCGGGTGCTTCACAACATGGAAACGGCAGAAATCTTGTCTACTCTGCGTCGGCCGGTGACAGCGCCGGCGGCGGAACCGGCGGGCAGCGTGTCCGCCACACCGCCGCAGACCTCGGAGCGAACCGGCTGCGCTGATTTCGACGGCCTGTCGTGGACGTACCGCAACGGGTTCGACCGCGTCCTGGCGGGCGTGCCGCGCAGCGCGTGGCAACAGCCCGAGCGTCAGGGCTGGCAGCGTATCAAGCACAACGCCCGCCGGGAGGTTTGGCGGGCGGTGATCGACGGCACCAGCTTCTACCTGAAATACTACCGGCACGACTGGCTATCCTCGCTGCGCGGTCTGTGGCAGGCCTCCGCCTGTCATGCCGAATGGCAAGGTGGAATGTACGCCCTGCGGGCCGGCCTCGCCGCGGTGCGTCCGGCGGGGTTCACCACCGGTCTGCGGCGTGGCAAGAGCACGTTCTCCCTGCTGGTCACCGAGGCGGTCGAGCCCGTCTACCCGCTGAACGAATTCTTCGCCCAGGTGCACGCGGACCGCGACCACCGCCGTCGCCGACACGACATCGCCCAATTGGCCGAGCTGATCGGCGAGACGATCGCCCGCGCGCACCAGGCCGGCTTCGAGCACCTGGACATGCACGCGGCCAATATCCTCGTGCAGCCGGTCGCCCCCGGGCGGTACCGTACGCTGTTCGTGGACCTGCAAAGCGCCCGACTGGGCGTTCCGCTCGGCGACCGAGCCGTCGTCCGCAACCTGGCGCAGCTCAACCAGTGGTTCCGCCGGCACAGCAACGTGACCGATCGCTTGCGTTTCCTGCGGGCCTACGTCCGCTGGCGAAACGAGTACGAGGTGGCTTTCCCGCTCGGCCGCCCGCTAAGACTGACCTTCCGCGAACTGGTGCGAGCCCTCGCGCAGGCCGCGCACGTTCACGCCCGGCGGCTGTGGGCGCGGCGTGACCGCCGAGCCTGCCGGGACGGGCGTTACTTCACCCGGCTGCGTCTGCGGGGTGGCTGGCGCGGCGTAGCCGTCGTGCAGGCCAAGCATCGCAAGGATGAATCGCGGGCTTCGCAGATGGTCATCGACCGGGCCTGGTGGACCACGCAGCTCGCCCGGCCGCTGCGCTGGTTCGACGAGGACGTCGGCGAATCGTGCAAGGACTCACACTCGGCGGACGTCCGCCGCGCCGTGCTGGTGCACCCCAGCGGCAACCTACCCGTGATCATCAAGCGTCCGCGATCACGCAACGCGCGCCGCTGGCTGAGCCAGCACCTGACCCGCTCGCGCAGCCTGCGCGGCTGGTGCCGCGGACACGCCCTGCTGAACCGCGACGTACCCGCCGCCCGTCCGCTGGCCGTGCTCGAACGCCGGCTCGGACCGCTCGTCCTGGACAGCCTGCTGATCACCGAGGCCGTGCCCGGCGGCGTCGATCTCGAAAACCATCTGCGCCGCGAGCACGAGCGGTGCGGGCCGCTCGAATGGTTCCGCCACAAGCAGGCCCTCGGCCGGCTGCTGTGCCGGCACCTGCGGCTGCTCGAGCAGAAGGGTTTCACGCACCGCGACTGCAAGGCCAGCAACTTCCTGGTGCTCAGCGAGCCGGCCCTGAAGTTGCTCTGCATCGACATGGACGGCGTGCGTGTGCTGAAGCGAGCCAGGCCGGCACCGCACCACGTATGCCGCTCGCTGGCCCGCCTGCACGTCAGCCTGCTGGACAACCCCGGGCTGACGCGGACGGACCGGGCGCGTTTTCTGCGCTGCTATTGCGCCCGCTGGGGCGTCGGGGCGCACGCCTGGCGCACGCTCTGGCGGCAGCTAGCCCCCCATGTGTTAAGAACCGAGGTTGCTTGCGCAGCGCATCGCCGCTGGAAGCGCGAGCACTACGGCCGGGAGTAATCCCGCCAACCATCCCCCCTGCCGATCTCCCCGCGTCAGGCGCTGACGGCGGTCTTGGCCTCGTCTCGAATCGCCGGCACGAGGATCTTCTCGCCCAGGCCGCGGCGCTTGGCGTACTCGTGCAGCTTGGGGACGTCGCGAATGACACTCAGGTCGTCGTGCGTGTCGGTGCCGATGGTGACGAACACGCGGTGGTTCGGCAGCAGGTTGAACCAGCGATCGTGCTCATCGAGCGGCAGGAACTTGGAGCTGATCTCGTAAAACATCCGGGCGTTGGCCACCGTCCGCACGACCTGGTCCATGGAGGTCGTCGGGAACTGCTCGGCGACGACCGTGTGGGCCAGACCCACCGGGCAGGGCCAGCGCCGCGCCTGGTTGGCCAGCGTGGTCAGGCCGGCCCAGTCGGCGTACTCGAACAGGACGTAGTCGATGCCGGTGAGCATCTCGCGGATGCAGCCGAGCATCGTCTTGTTCATGGGCCAGTTGATCTCTGCCCCGCACAGGATACGCACTTTGCCCGCCCAGCGCTGGCGTGCCTCACGCACCTGCTCGACGTACGCCCGCGTCTCCTTGCTGAACAGCCGTTCGAACTCGCGGTCGTTGGTCACCTCGCGTGACGACGGCGTGCCGAACAAGTGGTCCGAAATGCCGATGCCGGCCGTTTCGAACTCCTTGCAATCCAGGTGGGCCTCGACGATCTCGTCGATCGTGTAGGCGCCATCCGAGAACGGCGTGTGGTTGTGCAGGTTGTACAAGCCCTGACTCATGAAATCTCCCTGGCTTCTAGCCCAATCACGATCCAGACGGCGCCGCTCTTCCGCTGCGTTGTTCGCTCAGCGCTTCTGCCGCGGTAACGGCGACCCCCCAGGGAACCCCTTCCACTCAGCAATGCCGAACCAACCGGCCCGAATACGACACCAGCAGACCACGCCAACGCCACCCCACGGGCGGCGCTATCCACCGAGCCCACTGAAAACGAAACCCGTCCTACCGTAGATTCGCGAACGCCGGGCAAACCCCAGGACCCACGCCTGCGTTCACGACTCCAATATAGCACCATCTCCCGGCCCCGTCCACCCCGGACGTAGCAGTACGTTCCTTCGGCCCGAATCCTTCCCTGTCACTCCGCCCGGTTCCCTCGGGGCTCGGCCACCAAGTGGGCTCGGCAGTCGAGCTCCCCTCACTTCATCGGCCCAGCACGCCCCGAGCCCTTACCAGATTCTATGCCGCCTGCCGGCCCGGCTCCCCTCGGTTCCAGCCTCCGGCGGCGCAGCGCACGATGCGTCGGTGAACGATGGCGCGGCGGTCGAGTTGCGCGTGTCCCGGAGCGATCGACCCCATTTCGGCCCAACGTAGCCCTCTTCGCCACCCTTCCCTTTACCTTAGTATAACATCGTCACGCGGCGAAGCAATGGTGTTCCGCCCGCCATATACCCATTGCCGCCACCGCCCGGCCCGGTCAGCCGACCCCGACGCATTCGGCCACCGCATCCGCCTCTGTCGGCAACGCCTCGGACATCACCTCGGGGCCGCCGGTCTCCCGCACGCAGATCGTGTGCTCAACGCGAATGCCGCCGAACCGGTCGCGCAGTAGCGCGTCCACCTTCGGACGATTGACGACGTCCGCCAGCGGCTGCACCAGCTCGGCACTGGCCCAGATGGCCGGCACGAGATAGATGCCCGGCTCGACCGTCAGCGTCATCTGCGGGGCGAGGTCGCGGTCCAGCCGTACGTACTTGTTGCCGAACTCCGGACGGCGCGTCCGCCCCGGCGGATAGCCGGCGATGTCCCCGAAGTCCTCCATGTCGTGCCCGTCCAGGCCGATCAGATGGCCCAGCCCGTGCGGGAAGAACAGAGCGTGCGCGGTGCGGGCGGCCAGTTCGGCGGGATCGCCGCGGAGCAATTCCGCCTCAACCAGTCCGGCACAGATGACTTGCGCCGCCAGATCGTGCACGTCACGGAACCGTCGGCCGGGCACGCACGCCGCCGTCGCCTGGTTCAGCGCGGCCAGCGTCGTGCCGTACAGGTGCCGCTGGATCGACGTCCAGCAGCCGTTGACCGGGAACGTCCGCGTGATGTCGCTCGAGTAGCCGCCGGGCTCCTCGCCGCCGGCGTCGGTCAGCAGCAGCGCACCGTCGGTCATCACGTTGCCGTGACCGTGGCCGTGCAGCACCTCGCCGCGAATCGTGATGATTGGGTTAAAAGCGACCTCGCACTGCTGCGCGGCCAGCACGGCGACGTACGCCGCCACGACGTCCGCCTCGCGCCGTCCGGGACGCGTCGCCGCCATGGCCGCCCGGTGTGCCGCCATCGACACCTCGGTGGCCCGGCGCATGGCCGTCAATTCGTGCTCGTCCTTCAGCAGGCGCAGGTCGACGACCTGGCGCAGCTCGTCGGCACTGGCCGGCTTGAGCCCCAGACGGGCGACCCACGCCAGCGTGTCCACGTGCGGCGGGGCGATGTACGCCGCCTCACGTCCGGCGAGCAGCGCCGGCAACCGGTCGGGATCGGCCAGACTGGCCGGCGGCAAGCCGCACGCTGCTGCCAGCGCCTCATCCGCCGGCGGCACGCCGATCCACAGGGCATCGTCCGGACCCACCGGCGGCCGGACGAGCGTGCAGCCCGTCTGCCCGTCGCTGCCGGGCTCGATCAGCAGGGCCGCGTTCTCCAGCGGCGGCCCGCCGAAGTACAGGTACGAACTGCCGGCGCGGAAGTGGTGCGTGTTGGCGGCGTAGTTGCGCGCCGGGGCATGCCCCGCGAACGCCACGAGCGGCCGCTGCAAGCCGGCGGCGAGTCGCCCGCGTCGCTGCTGGTACACGTTCGCCGGTGCCGTCATCGGAATGCTCTCGCGCGTCATGTGTGATACCTCGCGTCGGCCCGTCCCCGACGCGTCTTGTATGCCACCACCCGCGGAGATGCAAGCCGCCGCAACGCTAGTCGTCGATTAACAGGTGGATGAAGGCGCCGATGTCGAAGTTGTCGAGGGCTCCGTCGTTGTTGGCATCGCCGGACATGATGTCGCATTCCGGAAACGCCGCGTGGTACGCCGCCGGCATCCTCAGAGCCAGCACGAACGGCGAGATGTCAAAGTTGTTCACTACCCCGTCACCGTTCATGTCGCCGGGACACGGGCCCGGCGGCATGACGGTGCCCGCCTCGAACTCGTACGCCCCGCGATCCACCAGCGGCGGCGGACCGTTGCCCGTGTTCGGCGATGCCGGATCGTCGTGGTAACGGACCCGCCCATCCAGATCCAGCGGTGCCGGGTCGGTGTAGCACATGTCTTCGTCGAGATCGCACGGGTCGCGTGCCGGATAGGTATTGTCGCCCGAATCGATGCATGGCGAGCCAGCCGTCAGACGGTAGTCGTACACTCGGTAGCTCATGCCGATGGCGATCCAACTCGCCACACTGTCGACCGTCTGCCAGTCAGCGTGGATGACCATGGTCGTCGCGCCGTTGGCCACGATGAGGAAGTGGCCAACGCGGGTTGTGTCCGGTCGCACGGTGCGGCCAACGAGCGCGCCCGGTGTCCACGCCGCCGCGTTGTCGGTCAGCACAACGGTTCTGGTCTCGGGGTTGTACGCGCCGTTCGCGGTCCACGTGCCGCCGGAACCGGTGGCGAACTGTGGGTCGGCGGCGAGGTTCGTCGGGCCGGGCCAGCCGCCCCGCACCATGCAGTAACGGACGACCGGCGCGGAGAGTACGAAGTTGAACTCGCCCGGAACGTTGTCCCAGAAGACGTTGTCCTTGATCATGGGTTCGCTGTTCAGGCAGTGCAGACCGCCGCCGACCGGGGCGGAGTTGCCGCTCAACGTGCAATCGGCCAGCAGCGGTAGACTCGCTTGGCAGCAGGCGATGCCGCCTCCGGCTCCGGTCGCCGCCGAGTTGCCGACCAGCAAGCAATTAGCCATGCTCCCCCTGGCCTCGACCCAATTCGCCCCTCCACCATCGTCGTCGGCCGTATTACCGGTGAAGTGGCAGTTGGCCACGTGCGCGACGGTGTCGTCCGAAGCACTCAGCCCACCGCCGGACATGCCGGCTTCGTTGCCGCTGAACATGCTGCACGCCAGGCAGGCCCTGGACTCGTGGAAAACGTAAACGCCGCCGCCGGAGCAGTCTGCACGATTGCCCGTCCAGGTGCAGCCCGCAAACTTCAATTCGCTGTGTTCACCGTAGGTGCCCCCGCCGTTCCCAGCAGTGCTGTTGCCGGCGAACGTGCAGAGTCTGGCGGTGATCCTGCTCCCACGGGCCATCAACCCACCGCCGACAGGGCTTACGTTGTCGAGGAACGTGCATTGGTCGAGTTCGGCCCGGTCACTGGTGTAGTAAGCGCCCCCGCCGCACTCGGCAGCAGCGCTCGACTGAATCGTGCAGGTGGTCATGGTAATGCCCAACCCCTCGCCGGAAACGCTGCCACCGCGGAGGGCGTGGTTGCCGCTGAACGTGCAGTCGATGGCCTCCAGGCCGGAGGCGTTCCCGTCGTGGCACAGGGCTCCACCGTATTCGTACGCCACGTTACCGGTGAAATCGCAGCCGTCTACCACGATTCGGCTGTACAGACCGTTATACAGCCCACCGCCGCCATGCTGAGCGGTTTCGTTGTAGTAGAAGAAACAACCGTCTACCGTCACGCCGTTGGCGCTGAGGATGGACAGCCCGCCGCCCTGCTGTTCGGCGTCGTTGTAGTCAAAAACGCAGTCGGTCACCCATCCCGCGGTCGTTTCCCGGAGCGACATGCCACCCCCGACGCTTCCGGCGTAGTTGCCGGTGAAGCTGCTTTCGGAAACGTTCGGCTCTGCGTTCCCGTGCGTGTTCACGCCACCGCCCTCGTCGGTGGTGTGATTGTCGATGAACGCGCAATCGTTGATCACGATCGGCCCACCAGTTGCGTCCACCGCTCCGCCGTTGAAAGCATCGTTGCCATCGAACACGCTGCCCTGCAGCGTGACGGAGCTGGTGCTCGATGACTGGAGGGCGCCGCCGCCGTACTCCGCCGAGTTGCCCAGGAACTGGCAGTCACTGACCGATGAGGTGCTGGCGCCGTGCAGTTCCAGGCCGCCGCCCCGCAGGGCGGCGTTCGCCACGAACGTGCAGCCGTGCAGATTGGCACAGCCGTCGCCGATCTGCATGCCGCCGCCGGCGTCGAAGGGCATGACGGAACCGTCGGCGTTTCCGCCGGTCACCGTCACGCCGTCCAGCACCGTCAGGTTGTCCACGTTGTGTACGAAGAGCACGTGGTAGCTGTTCTCTCCGTTGTTCACGAAGTCGGGCTGGTCGTCGCCCGCCAGGTCGCCGCTCAGCGTGGTGACGAAGGTGGCGACGTCGCGGTCGTCAGCAGGCAGGCCGCTGCCGTCATAGGCCCCGCGATACCCGCCATAGACGACCACGCCATCCCTGAGAACAAACGGGGCCGTGCGATCACCGGCGGTGACCTGACCGGCCTCGTCCTGGTCCGGCCGGTACATGCCCTGAGCGACGCGCACCTCGTCAACGCCGGTCGCGTCGGCGAGGGCGTCCTGCAAGTAGCGATGAGCCGTCGCCCATGACTCGCCGTTCCCGCCGAGCGGTGCGTCGTCATCTACGTAGATGACGGCGGCACCGAGCGGCGGCACCGCGAGAACGACGAAGATACAGAGTATCAAGACAAGACCCGTCCGCGTGCGCATGATGTGTGCTAATGACATGTCCGCCTCCCGGGTGAGTGTCTGCGCGGGGCGCCGTGCCGCCCCTGGCACGGTCAGCGCCACCGGTCGCGATCCTCTTCCGACCTTCTACTAACCCGCGCGATACTCAGCCGGGCACGGCTGACTCCCCGCACCGCGCCGGTACAGAACTGCTAAATCATCATATCAACCTTGTCGGACGGACACAAGACAAACGCACGCGGTGAGGGCAGTAGTTGGCTGCTACGGCGTCGTCAGCAACTGCACGAACGGGCTGATGTCGAAGTTGTCCACGCTGCCGTCGCCGTTGATGTCGGCGTTACTGATGTTGCATTGCGGGTACTGCGCCGCGTACGCCGTCGGATTCGTCAGCGCCAGGATGAACGGGGCGATGTCGAAGTTGTCCACCGTCCCGTCGCAGTTGAGATCGCCAACCGTCGAATCCACGCACTCCAGTGCTTCGAGCCGAATGTCGTCGATGTTCCAGCCGCAGTACCGCCAGGACGTGTCCGTCGTGCCCATCGTCCAGCGCAGGTACAGCGTCGGCTGGTTGTCGGCGATGCCGGACAGGTTGAACGACATCTCCTCCCAGGCCCCGCCGTCGATCGTCGCCCCGTTCTGCCAGAGCGTCGTCCACGCCGAGCCGTTGGTGCTGACGCGGAAGTAGGCGTGGTCCCACTGCGGCTGCTCGACGCCCAGCCAGCGCCAGAAGCGCAGCGAGATGTTGGTCTTCCCGGTGCAGTCGATGGGCGTGCTGGTCAGGTGCCGCTCGGGCAGGTTGTTCTCGTAGTCACCGTTGAGGTTGTAGCCGTAGACGCTCGTCCCGGTGTAGCCATTGGCCGGGTCGGGCGCACCGTGGTCCCCACCGCCGCCGGTCGGGTGCCCGAAAGCCCACAGGCCCTGCGTCGTCCAGCCCGGATTGCTGTCGAGGAGTTGCTCGTAGAAGACGTTCAGCACGCCGACGCCGGCGGTGTACACATCGGCCGGCGCGGTCACCGGGCGGTGAATCACGCCGCTCTGCGTGCCCTCGGCGCTGAAGTAGAACTCCGGCGTCGCCGCACAGCTCGGCGGCGGCAACGTGGCCCGGTAGAGCTCCCCGCCCAGCGACTCGAAGGCTACCTCGTGATACGCCCCACCGTCATAGCGATAGTACAGCGTGCCGCTGCCCGGCACGTAGCTCTCCTCGCCGTCCATGATCTGTACGGTGATGTCCGTGGGCTCGCCCGGCGGCAGCAGGTCGGGCAAACCATCCGGGAAGCCGATCGTCATCGACGGCGTCAGGTACACGTAGTAGACGTCTTCCTCGCCGTTGAACGTCGCCGCGTAGGCCAGGTGCGCCCCGCCGAGATCCGAGGTCATGTCGAAGTAGTCGCCCATCTTCTGCTGCTGCGGCCAGCCGACATGCGGGTTGAAAGTGGGTGTAACGGCCACGTTCGGCGACCAGGTCTGGCCGCCGTCCGCCGAGTACGCGTAGTACAACGCCGAGTCATAGCCGCCCGGGTCTTCCCGCGTATCCAACCAGGCCGCGTCGATGCGACCGTTCGGGGCGACGGACATCGTGCCGAACCACTGCCAGGCCCCGTTGTTCACCGGGTCGTCGTTGACGCGCACCGGGGCGCTCCACGTACTCCCGCCGTCTGTGCTGCGGGCGAACATGATGTCCAGCGGGTCGGACGACGAGCTCCGCGAGACCGAGCACAACAGGTATACGTTCCCGCGCGTGACGCCCAGCGTGCGGTCCACCGCGATCCACGTCTGGCCCAGCAGGCCGGAGGGGTTCGGGCCGGCGGACATCTCCATGCTGCCGTCGAGGCTGACCGTCCGCGAGAAGTCCCACTGCGTCCCCACGCTCGGGTACTGCATGGTCGACGACTTGAGCACCGTGAAGCCGATGCCGCAGACGTACAGCTCGCCGTCGGGCCCGACCGCCAGCGTGCCCCAGTAGGGGTTGCCGGGCAGGTCCGTGCAGGCCCGAAACGTCCCAGCCCCGTCGTACGAGCGCGTGAAGTCACCGTTGCACGCGCTGTACGTCCGGTTCCAGCAGGCGTACAGGTTGCCGTCGCCGACGCCGCCGGTCGTGTCGATCACCTGCCACTGCTTGTCGCCGCCGTAGGCGTATGTGCCCGTATCCCAGGTCTCGCCGCCGTCGAACGACCTGTAGACGTGGCACCAGAAATCGGTCTGGTATTCGTTCGCCGTCAGGCTGTTGTAGTAGAACACGCCGTTGGAGTCGGCGTCGACCACCGGGTCCGAGCGGAACACGCCCGGCTCGATCACGCCGGGGAACGTCCACGTCTGGCCCCCGTCGTGCGAGTAGGCATAGCCGGCCTGCCGAAAGTCGCTGCTGATCGTGTCGAACTGCCGCCAGCCGACGACCATGCGGCTCGGATTCGACGGATCCACGGCCAGCGACGGCTCGTTGGCCGCGTCGCCGATGATGTTGTTCCCCTGGGCGTTGACGTTGACCTGCACGCTGACAAAGCCGCTGCGGCTGACGCGGGCCGGCGGGTTCGTGGGCCGCCCCTCGCGGTCGATGTGGATGTAGGCGTCACGCGGGTATTCCAGATGCCCCACGTCGGTCCTCTGCGCCTCGCCCAGCTTGTCCGGAGCCTGTCCCCAAACCGGGCACGCCACGGCGATCATCAACACTGCCAGCCAACTCTGGACGCGCAAGCTCATCTGTGACCTCCTTCGCGGCGTAGCTCGCCTTTGCCGGGCTCAAGAAATGCGCGGGCACATCAGCCAACATCGGCTCAGTCGGCCTTGTCCCGGATCGTGATCTCTGCACGGAGCGCCGGCTCCCCCCGCCGCTCACAGCCCCCAGCGCACACCTGCGCCGGTCACTCTGTCTGTGAGACTAGCAAAACGCCACCCCCGAAACAACCACTATTCCCCGCCGTCCTCCGCCGGCGCCGAGGCGGTTTGCGGCAGGGGCTGTCCGTGATCGAAGCTCGCCTGCCACTTGATGCGTCCGTCCCCCGTCCAGACCGTCCACGTGCCGTGTGGCAACCCGTCGGCGTACCGCTCCTCCTTACGGAGCCGCCCCTCCGGATCCCACGTGAAGCAGGAGCCCTGCTTGAGCCCGTGCGTGTAGCGCTCCTCGATCCAGACCCGGCCGTTGTCGTGCCAGCGTTTCGTGATCCCCTCCTTCTTCCCGCGCACAAACTGCCCCTCGAACTCCTTCTGGCCGTTGGCATACCAGCGCGTAAACAGCCCGTGGTCCAGCTCCTGGCCGTCGTCCAGCCGTAACACGCCCCGCCGCAGGCGCAGCGTCCCGTCCGGCCAGCGCTCTTCGATGACCTCGGTCGGCGGCTCGGCCATCTCCGGGCGTGCCTCGACGCCGGCGCCCCGCTCCGGCGACTGACACCCGCCGCACAGAATCAGCCATCCCACGAGCAACGCCGCCAGACTCGCGCATCTGAGCATGTCCTGACTCCTTCCCGCGAAGGGTGCCACCGCCGGGTGCCACGCCACAGTGTGCCACTGCTCTTGAGCAGTGTCTGCCGAAGCGCGGCGTATTCAACGGCCGACGTCGGCCACGGGGGGCCGACGCTACAAGACGGCCGGCACGGAGACCGGCCGCTACGGAGCGGCGCTACGCCTTCAGCCACTTATCCAGCCAGGCCAGCACTTCCTCGTGCCATTGGATGCTGTTCGCCGGCTTCAGCACCCAGTGATTCTCGTTCGGGAAGTACAGCAGGCGGCTCGGCACGCCACGCCGTTGCAGCGCCGTGAACGTCGAGATGCCCTGCGTGTCGACGACCCGGTAGTCAAGCTGCCCGTGAATCACCAGCGTCGGCGTACGCCAGTTCTGCACGTGATCGATCGGGTTGTGCCGGGTATACGCCTCGGGCACCTCCCACGGCGGACCACCGCGCTCCCACTCCGGGAACCACAGCTCCTCTGTATCGTAATACGCCATCCGCTCGTCAATGTTGCCATCGTGACAGACGAAACACTTGAACGGTTCCGCCCAGTTCCCGGCGATCCAGTTGATCATGTACCCGCCGTACGACGCCCCCAGGGCCCCCACCCGCGTGCCGTCCATCCACGGATAGCGGGCCAGCGCCGCCGCCAGGCCTTTTCGCAAATCCTCCACGGGCCGGTCGCCCCAGTGGTTGTTGATGGCGTCGGTGAAGGCCTGCCCGTAGCCGGTCGAGCCGTGGAAGTCCACCATGATCGCCGCATAGCCCGCACCGGCGTACGCCTGCGGATTCCAGCGATAGTGGAAGTCGGCGCCGAACGAGCCCTGCGGCCCACCGTGAATCAGGAACGCCACCGGGTACTTCTTCGCCGGATCGAAGTCCACCGGCTTCACCACGTACGCGTACACCTTCTCTTCGTTCCAGCCGGCGAAGGTGAACTGCTCCGCGTCGCCCATGCGAGCCGCGGCCACCTTGGTGGCATTGATCCGCGTCAGGGCCTGCCGACCCTTGCCATCGGGTCCGACCGCGTGCAGCTCGACCGGGTGTTGCAGATCCCGCAGACCAAACACCACGCGCCCGCCGGCCACGACGATCTCACTGACCCGCCCCTCGCCCACCACCGTGCGCACGTCGCCACTGGCCACGTCTACCGCAAACAGCGGGTGCTGTCCCAGGTGATCGGCACTCGTGTAGATCGTCTTCCCGTCCGCCGACCACGTGATGCTGCCCGCCGAGCGGTCCCACTTCTCGGTCAGCACGCGCGGCTGACCCTCCGGCCACGGCCGCAGCGCGATCCGCAGCCGATCCGCCTCGTATCCCGGCCGGGCCATAGCCAGCCACGCCAGCGTCCGCCCGTCCGGCGAGAACACCGGGTTTGTGACCGTCGCCCCCTTGCCGTCCACCAGCACGCGCGGCGGCGTCGATCCGTCAATCGGCGCGGCGAACAGGTCGAAATGCGTCGACCATGCCTCGGATGCCCCCACATTGCGAGCCGCGAAGACGAGCGTCTTGCCGTCGGGCGAGAAGGTGTATTCCTCAGCGCCGCCGAACGGCTTGCTCGGCGTGTCGGCTTCCATACCGGCCATCACGTTCACCGGCTCGCCCGCACCGTCAAGCGGCACGACAAACACGTGCGATCGCCGCCCGTCTTTCCACGTATCCCAGTGCCGAATGAATAGCTGATCGAACGTCCGCCCCGTGCATTTGCGCTTCTCGATCTCGTCGAGGCGGCTCTTGGTGTCGGCCGGCGTCTTGGCGTCGGGGAACACCTCGAGGCTCACGGCCAGGTGCTTGCCCGTCGGCGACACCGCGAACGAACCGACGTCCAGCGGCAGGTCCGTAACCGCCGTCGCCTCACCACCATCCGCCGCGATCCGCCACACCTGCGTCGTGTCGCCGCGAGCGGAGAGAAAGTAGACGCTCTTACCGTCGGGCGACCAGCGGGCGTGGCTGCTGCCCGCGGAGTGCGTCGTCAGCCGCCGCAGACCGGCGCCATCGGCGTGGACGAGCCAGACGTCCTGCACGCCCTTGTTCTCTTCGAGGTTGGTGACGCGCAAGCTGAAGGCGATGCGCGAGCCGTCCGGCGAAGCCTGTGGATCGGTGAGGCGCTCCATAGCCAACATGTCATGCACGGAGAACGGATGCGTCCCCGCCCCCATCTCGTCCGCGAAACGACTCATGAGCAGAACCGTCCCGAATAGGAAGACGGCTGCCGTCAACATCAACATGGGTGTGCTCCTGTGGATGAGCTCCGGGTTGACGATGCCCCACGGCTCGTGCGCCGGCCCGATTCCTGTACATACAATACCGCTGGCGCTTCCGTTTGGCGAACGGTCAGTTCGTCTGGCCCGGAATCAGGAAGCTCAGATGATGCGCCCCGTGCAGCAAGTGCAGCGCGCGGGCCTCGTCGCGTGTGAGGCGGTCGAAGATCGGCGACGGGTGCAGTTCGCCCTGGTGCTGCTCCAAGCGTGTGATGAGCTCCTGCGCCTCGGCGATGCAAGCGGTCTCGTCCACCGCGTCCGGCGGCACCGACGCCGGAATGGTCCGCCCGCCGGTCTTCATGTGCCCGCCCGCCAACACCTTGCGCAACAGCGACCGGCCGAAGAGCTTGCGCACCAGCCACGGCAACAGGAACGGATAGCCCTCCAGCGAGCCGCGCATGTAATACGACAAATGCTTACAAATCTGCCCCAGGTTCCACTGCCCGGCCCGCTCATAGCCGCCCCGTTCGAGCCGGGCGATCTCGCCCCGCATGTCCGCGTACGTCGCAAAGGTAAGCGTCCGTCGTTCCATGGCTCTCTCGCTCCGCTGTACGACCCGTCTCCCCGGGGGACATCATAGCCGCCGCCCGCCCGTCGGTAGAACCCCGCGCCGGCTGGCGGAGCTTGGCCCGCCACCCGCTTCGAGCTATCCTGCTGGGCGGCACGACCCGCGCCGGTAGCGGAGAGTGCCGCCATCTGCATCGTGTGCAGTCGGGACCGACCCATGAGTGCCAGTGAAGCCGACGCCTTTCTCATCGAGGCCGTCCAGCGCGGTGACCAGGCCGCCTGGCGCGAGGTCATCGACCGCTACCAGGGCCGGTTGCTCAGCTTCGCCCGCCGCATGCTCGCCCAGCGCGGCGACGCCGAGGACCTCGTGCAGGAAACGTTCTTCGGCCTGCTGCGCAGCCTGCCCAACTACGATTCCGACCGCTCGCTCGAAACGTACCTGTTCGCCATCCTGCGGAACAAGCTCCACGACCACTTCCGCAAACAGGATCGCGGCCAGCGCCAGAGCCTCGACCAGCTCGAGCTCGGCGACGCCCCCGACGCCTGGGTCGACGCCGAGACACCCAGCCGCTACGTCGCCGGCCAGGAAGACCTCGCCGCCCAGCGCAGCGCCCTGTGCGACGGTCTGCGGCGATGGGTCGACAAGTGCTGCACGCAACGCCGCTTCCAGGAACTTATCGTCGTCGAGATGCTCGTGGTCCTCGGCCTGCGCAACAAGGAGGTCGCCGCCGACCTCGGCCTGACCGAGACCGCCGTCGCCGGCATCAAGTTCCGCGTGCTCGACGAATGGCGGCGGCAAACACAATCCGCCCCGACCGCTCACGAATGGCAGGAAGGCGACCTCGCCGGCGACAGCAGCGTCGCCCGCATCTGGCGGGAAGAGGGCATCTCCTGCCTGAAGCGCACGACCCTCGGCCGCTTCCTGCTCGGCGCCCTCGACGACGACTGGGCCTTCTACATCGACTTTCACGTCAACCAGGCCGCGTGCAGCCGTTGCCGGGCCAATCTCGACGACCTCCGCGAAGAAGACGCCCGCGACGCCAGCGAGCACGAACGGCTCCGCGAACGCTGCTTCGCCTCCTCGGTCGGCTTCCTCTCCAACCGCCCCACCTCGCCCCCAGCCTGAGCCCCCGTTGAAACAGGGGACAGGCTCCGAGCCGAGGAGGTCACGTGGCCGCGTAAACGGCCTGCGGCGGGGTGCCTGCCCCCTGCTTCAACGAGGAACTGCCAGGCTCCGCCCGATCACTTCCGCGTCATTCCGTCATACACGATGCCGACCCACTGGTCCGGCGGAAAGCCGCCCTGACCCCACTTCTCGTCCAGCTCCGCCGTCGGCTTGGCGGCGATCACCTCGTCCCGCGACTTGCCCTGCTCGACCAGCGGCTTGATGCGGTCGCGGGCCGTGGCCAGCATGTCGCGATACGCCCGCAGCTCCGTCACGTTCGACATCGCCCCGTGCCCGGGAATGATCTTCGTCTCCGCGTCGGCCATCACCAGGGCCTTGTCCACCGCCTGGATCATCCCATCCAGCGTCCCACCCGCATTCACATCGATGAACGGGTACATGCCGTTGAAGTACACGTCGGCCACATGCAGCACGTTTGCCTTGCGGAAGTAGACGAAACTGTCGCCGTCGGTGTGCGCCGGCGGATCCACGTGCGACACTTCCACGTCCTCGCCGTTCCAGTGCAGCGTGAGCTGATCGTTGAACGTTAACACCGGCAGCGCTCCCGGCGGCGACGGCGGCACGGTCCGCCCGAGCGCACCGAGCACCTGCTCGCTGCTCATCTTCTTCCGCACGTTCTCGTGGGCAATGAGCAGCGCCCCGGCCTTGGCCAGGTTCTCGTTGCCGCCCACGTGGTCGAAATGCCAGTGCGTGTTGATCACCAGCCGTAGCGGCTGGTCGGTCAACTCCTTCACCGCCGCCAGCACGAGGTCGCTGATCTGCCCGTACTCGGCATCGACCATCAGCGCCCCATCGTCGCCAACCAGCAGTGCCAGGTTCCCGCCGGCGCCGGCCAGCATGTACACATGTTCGCCCGCGGGGAACGTCCGGATGGTGATCGCCGGCCGCGACTGGGCCAGCACACCGACCGCCAGGACCCCGAACGCCACAAGAACAACGACAACGCGAGTTCGCCTTGCCAGCATGGGACTGCCTCCCTGTTCGCGCCGCGGGCTGCGCGACGCCGCCATTCAACTGCCCTCTACTCGGCCGGAACGACGAGCTTCACCTCGAGCGGCTTCTCCCGGCCGACCCACATGTTCATGACCCGGTACGACAGGCCGGCGGAGAGCGTCTCGGCGGGCACGTCGAAACGCAACAACGTGGTCGCGCCCGCCGGCAGCTTGATCTCCCGCGGTCCCTGCTCACCAATCCGCTGGAGTTCGAGATCCAATTCACAGAAGTTGTCGATTCTCACCCAGATGTGTTTGTCCGTCCGATAATGCGGAGCGCGCACCCGCACACACGCCGGGAAGAGCTGCTCCATCTCCGCCGACCGCCCGATCAGCCGGTTCTCGCACCACACCGCCGTCCGGCCGGCGAAGAGCGCGTCACGCACGGCCTCGACCGTCCGTTCCTTCGCGAAGACGAGCGTCATCGTGCGATGCACGGCGGGCGTTCGTGGCTTGTCCGAGGCCGGGCTGTGGATGTCGGAATCGCCCAGCAATGTCAGCCCGTGCTCGACCGCCAGATCGTGGGCATAACCCCAATAGTCGTCGCCGTTGCAGATCTCGATGCCGTGCAGTTGCTTCTTCTCGAACGGCTTCTGCTGCCACTCGTCCCACTGGCCGCGATCCTCGCCCTGCCAGCCGGGATGGTTCCAGAACACGAACGCCCCCTGCTTCTGCGCCTCGTCGAAGACGGCGTAGTAGTCCTCCAGGTCCAAAGCGTCGACATCGCTGAGGAAGATCGCGTTGTGGTGCCCGGGCGGCGTGTCACGGGTGATTTCGGCGCCGCGGATCAGGAGGAGGCCCCGCTCCGCCGCCCGTCGCTCGGCGATCTCGTGCGGCCGGTTGAGCGACGTTGGCACGTCCCGCTTGAACGGCCGGTACTCGATATGGTCGGTGAGGGCGATGACGTCGAGCCCCTCGCGCCACGCCTCGTCCACCCGCACCGTCGGCCAGACGTAGCCGTCAGAGAAAACCGTGTGCATGTGCAAGTCGCACTTGAGTGTGAGCAGGTCGGGCAGATTGGGGAAGCGGACCTCCTGCCGCGGCTCCGCCGCCATCGCCGCCGCACACAGCATCACCGCCGCAATCACGCCTGAGATGGTCCGTCGCATCTCCGCTCCTCGATAAGCTGTTGGGGAAGGAAGTCTCGCACAACCGCCCGCGCACCGTACCGCGTCGAACCGGCGGCGACAACGTCCCCCATGCCCCCTGCCCTCAGCGCCCCGTCCCCACCAGCAGCAGCCCGCCCAGCACCACCAGCAGCACCGCCACCCCCCGGGCGAACTGCCGTTCCGACACCGACCGGTGGATCGCCATCCCCGCCACGATCCCCGTCAGCGAGCCCGGCAGCAGCCAGGCGGCGGCGAGGAGGATGTCCGCCGTGAGTATCCCCTTCTGCACGTAGACACCCCCCCGAACCACGCTCATCGTCATGAAGAACCACAGTATCGTCGCCCGGAACGCACCCTTGTCCAGCCGGCAGGACCGCAGGTACACGATCACCGGCGGCCCACCCGTGCCGTACATGCCTCCCAGCACACCGGAGATGAACCCCACCGGCCCCGCCAGCCACCAGTTCCGCCGAATTGTCCCCGGCGTGGCGTCGGCGTTCAGCGCCGCCCCGTTCCGCTCACAGAAGAACCACACGCCCGCCGCCAGCACGACCAGCCCCAGCACACGTTTGAGCGCCGCGGCGTTGCCGGCGACGAGAACTTGCGTTCCGAGCACGAGCCCCAAGACCATCCCGGGCAGAAGCGTCAGCAACAACCGCGGCCGAGCCTGCCGCCACGCATGAGCCAGCACCCAGACTTCGGTCACCAGCGTCAGGATGACCAACACGCTGACGACGCCGGCCAGGTCCGGCAGCAGCATCGCCATAAGCGAGACGGCAAACATCCCCGCCCCGAATCCGACGGTGGCATAGATGAGCTGCGCGCCGGCCATGATCAGCACGCAGGCGACAAGCGACGGAATATCCGGAAACAGCGCCGGCATTTCCCCCGCAACCTACCGCCCCCCATTTGAGATCTCAAATTTCAAATCTCAAATCTCAGATCCACCCAACGCCGCCCCGCGTAGCGGGCGGCGGAATCCAGCCCCGGGTGGAGCGCAGCGGAACCCGGGGGAACGCGCTGCCTCTCCCACCAAGCCCCCGCAGGGGGCGGCGGAACCCGCCGCCCGCCGGCTGACTACCCGCCTCCGAAGAACACCGACACCTTCCACTCGCCGCGGCCCCCTGTCTGAGATCTCGAATCTCAGGTCCACGTTCCCCCGCCGCACCCGCACTCGAACACCGCACGCCGGACTGCCGCCGCCTACTCTCCCCCCGCCGCTTCCGCCCGCCACCGCTCGGCATCCTGCGGGCGGTCCCACGCCGCGTACAGCGCCGCCAGCCGCTCGCGTGTCAGGTCCATCACGTGGGACGTCACGCGGTGCTCGGCACGCAGCGTCTCGACGCTCCCGAGCAGCACGGTCTCCGCCTCGGCGAACTGCCCTTGCGCCGTCAGGCATTCGCCCAGCGTGCTCTCCGACTCCGCCCGCAGCCACCGCTCCGCCGCCCCGACGTCCACGCGCTCGAACAGCGCCACGCTCTTCCGCAACAACGGCTCCGCCTCATGGAGTGCCCCTTGTGCGAGTCGCTGCCCACCGAGCACACGCAGCGCCTGCGCCACCCGCAGACTCTCCTCGCCGTACAGCCGCTGAGCGTGGACCAGCGCCGCCTCGGCCAACTCCCGGGCCTCGTCCAACTCACCCAGTTCGAGCAGCACCGCCGACAGATCGTTGGTTACACCCTGCGCCACCGGCGTCTGCTCGGCACCGAGTTGCCGGCACAGATCGAGAATGGCCCGCTGGTGCGGCATCGCCGCCGCCGGATCGCCGCCACGGTACAGGGCCATGGCTAGCCCCTGCCGCACGCCGAGCGTGATCATGTCGGCGTCGCCGAAAACCCGCTGCGCCGAGGCCAGCGCGTCCTGGTAGTAATCGACCGCCTCCCGATACCGCCCCTGCTGGTAGCAACACGCCGCCAGCCGATCCAGACGCGAGGTCTGGAGATCGTCGCTGGCCTCCGCGGCAGCGGCTTCTCCTTCGGGCGTGATCGATCGCAGCAGCGCCTCGGCCGCGGCGAAGTGATCCCGGTGCTGGAGCGACGCCGCCATACTGAGCACGAACCGTGCCTGCGCCGCATTTCCTTCGCCGATCGCCTCCAGGTACGCCGCCACCATCTCATCGCGCACGCGGGTGGCCGCCTCTTCCTGCCCGGCTTCCGCGAGCCACTGGGCCAGGTTCGCCGCGGCCAGCACGCGCTCGCTGTGCTCATCCTTCAGCAGCTCGATAGCCTCCCGCTGAAACGTCTCCGCCCGCGGCAGGTCGCCCGTCCGCGCGTAGGCCAGGGCGAGCGGCTGGAGCAGCTTCGGATCGTCCGGTCCACCCAGTGCCACCGCTCGCTCCGCCAGCGTCAGCGCCGTCGCCGGGTCGCGCAGTTCCGGAGGCTGGCAGGTAAGCAAGGCCTCGGCGGCCGCCGCCAGGTCGCCGGGAGCAACGTCCTTGGCCTCGGCCATGCTCTGTACCGTGCTGCGGATCTCGCCGACCGCCGACGTCGCCTCGGCCGGCCGGCCCAGCCGCCACAGCGCCTTGTCCAGCGACGACATCGCCCAGATGGTCTCCCGCGCCCGCGGGCCGTGGCACTGTCGGGCCGCGGCGAGCCAGTCGCGGTAGACCGCCAGGGCATCGCTCGGCCGCCCGATGTCCTCATAGAACGAGGCCAGCCGATCCGACGCGAACCACGTGTACGACGCCGCCGGCCCGCTGGCCGTGCGCGCCGCGTCCAGCCAGCGATGGTGGATGTCCTCGGCCTCGGCGAACTTCCCCCGCCTGTACAGGCAGCGGCTGAGCAGGTTCATCACGTACATACTGGACATCTGCGCATCGCCGACGGCTTGCGTCAGCCCGTTCAGCGCCGAGCGAAGCAGCTCCTCCTTCTCCTCCTGGTCCGCACTCTCCTGGAGCGACATGCCCAGCGCCACCGTCGTCATGCAACTGAACGGGTGCCCCTCGCCCAGCACCCGGCGGCAGGATTCCAGACACGGCCGCAGCAGCGCCTCGGCCTGGGCGTACTGCCCCTCCCACAGGTGCCACCACCCGACGAACGCCCCCGACCGCATCGTGATGCTGTCGTTCGGCCCCAGGTTGCGCAGGCCGATGTCGTACACCGCCCGGGCCAGCGGAGCCCCCGTCGGCACGTCGCCCCGTCCCAGGTACGCGTCCGACCAGCTCATCATCGTCGTCAGCGTGTCGCGGTGCTCCGGCCCCAGCACGGTCCGCTGCAGCTCCAGCGTATCGCCGAAGATCTCATCGGCCTCGGTGAACTTCTCCTGGGCTGCCAGCGTCGAGGCCAGCACCGTCGCACAGCTCAGCGTCCGCGCCTGCGTCGGGCCGTACACACGTTTCATCGCCTCCCACGTGGAGCGCACCAGCGACTCCGCCTCCGCGTAGCGACCCGCCTCCGACAGCAGGCTCCCCAGCGCCAGCGACGACCGCAACGTCTCTGCATGGTCCGCCGGGAAGATCCGCTTGCGAATCTCGAGCGCCGCTTCCAGGTGCGGCCGCGCCTCGTTCAACTGCCCCAGCCCCCACAATGTCATTCCCAGCGTCTCTCGCGCCGTGGCTTCCAGCTCCGGCTTGCCGGCGAAGGCCGCGCTCACGTTCGCCCCCGCCCGCTTCACCATCTCCGCCACGGAGACGTCGCGGGCGAACACCGTCGGCGGGCCGCCCGGCATCGGGTCGTCCGCCGAAAACGCCGACAGCAGCCGCATCTGCATCGGATCCGCCGCCACCAGCATGTCGGTGAAGAACGTGTTGATCGCCTGGGCCGCTTCGGCCTCGCGCTCGGCCCGCCGCGCCGCCGCCTGCGCCCGCACCAGCCCGATCGTGGCCAGCGTGCAGCCGACCGTCAGGGCCAGCGCCACCAGCACGCCGGCCGTCACCGCCGCCCGGTTCCGCCGCACGAACTTGCGAAACCGGTACGCCGTGCTCGGCGGGCTGGCCTGCACGGGCTCGTGGTTGAGGTGCCGCTCGATGTCCGCCGCCAGGTCGGCCGCCGTGTCGTAGCGGCGCGCGCGGTCCTTCTCCAGCGACTTCATCACGATCCAGTCGAGATCGCCGCGCAGCAGCCGCGGCAGAAGCTGTGGCTCGGCCCGCCGCGCCCGGGCCACCCGCTCCAGGTCCGACCCCAGCCGGCTCACCCGTTGCGACGGCGTCGGCGGGTCGTCTTCGCGGATCATCCGCTGCACTTCGGCGAACGAAGCGCTACGCAGCGTCTGGGCATCGAACGGCGTCGTGCCCGTCAGCAACTCGTACAGCAGCACACCCAGCGAATACACATCGCTGCGTGTATCCACGTCCTGCGGGCTCATCTCCGCCTGCTCGGGGCTCATGTACTCCGGCGTGCCGATGAACTGCCGGAACCCCGTGAACAGCGTCTTTTCCGTCAGCCGGTCGCTCGTCGCCTTGGCGATGCCGAAGTCGATGATCTTCGGCATGGGCGCCCCGTCGCGGATCGTGACCAGCACGTTCGACGGCTTCAGGTCGCGGTGGATGATGCCCTTCTGGTGGGCGTGCTGCACGCCGCGGCAGACCTGCACCAGGATGCCCAGCCGCTCGGGCGTGGTGAGCTGGTGGTCGTCGCAGTAGTCCAGGATCTTGACGCCGTGGACAAGCTCCATCGCGAAGAACGGCCGGCCATTCTCCGTCGCCCCCGCCTCGTATACCTGGGCGATGTTGGGGTGGTCCATCAGGGCCAGGGCCTGCCGCTCGGCCTCGAAACGAGCGATGACCTGCTTGGTATCCATCCCCAGCTTAATGAGCTTCACTGCGACATGGCGGTGAATCGGATCACGCTGTTCCGCCATGTACACCGAGCCGAAGCCCCCTTCCCCAATCAGCTCCAACAGGCGGTACGGCCCGATCGATTGCCCCACCAGGTCCGCGTCCGATTCCTCCCGCGCCTCCACGTCCGCCAGCGAGATGATCCGCCCCTCATCCAGACAGCGCAACAACGACGCGACCTCATCCCGTAGCGACTGGTCGCTCCCGCAACGCTCCTCCAGCAGCTTCCCCCGCTCCCCCGTCGGCAGGTCGGCCAGCTCCTGGAACAGCTCCTCGGCGCGGCGGCGGAGCGCCTGCGATGGGGTCATGTCGGCAGCCCTCAAATGGCACGTGGGCGGTGTCCGGAGGCCCCGGTCCACCGTCCGTCAATCCGCATTCGCCGGGAGAAGACACGCGCGGGCCTGTCCGCCGGCGGGCCCCGCCGCTACGCCTCGGGGGCGTCCCGGGTGCGCAACTCGCGCTCCAGCCACGCCCGCACGTAACGCCACTCGCGGCCCACGGTGCCCACGGAAATGCCCAGGGCGGCGGCGGTTTCGGCCGCGGTCATGCCCGCATAGTAACGCATGTTGACGATCTGCCCCTTGCGGGGGTCGTCCTGCTCCAGCCGCTTGAGGGCCTCGTCGACGGCCAGCACATCCTCCGCCGGCGGAACGAACGCGGGCTCGACCTCCTCCAGGGCCACCCGGTGCCGCCCCCCGCCACGTTTTCGGGCCATCTTCCGCCGGGCGTACTCGACCAGGATATCCCGCATGGCCCGAGCGGCGGCGGCGAAGAAGTGCCCCCGCCCATCCCACGATGGGTCGTTCCGGTGAATCAGCCGCAGGTAGGCTTCGTGGACCAGGGCGGTCGGTTGGAGCGTCTGCCCGGGCGGAATATGCCGTAACCGCGCCCGGGCCAGTGTCCTAAGTTCTTCATAAACAAGCGGTAACAGGTCCCGCGACGCCGACGGATCCCCCGCCGTCACGGCCTCCAGCAACCGAGTTGCAGTTCGGCGTTCGTCGGTCGCCACGGTCGCCTCTCCATGGTCCGATAATTCGACCCACATACTCCGCCGCCGATCCCCAACGTTACCAGTGTACGCGACCCATTGCCTCGTTTACACAAACGCACAATTGGCGGCGTGGGGCCACCCATAACCGCTCCCGACCGACATGTCGCCCTTGGATCGCTTGGACATGGAGGTTCGTCCGTAACGTGCACGCTCGGCGCGAGCACAGTGCCGGCGAAATCAAGTCTGACACCCACCCGGCAACCCTGCTCTGCCGCGCCCGACGAACGGTCCGGGCCAACATCCGCCAGGGTCGTCACGAAGCCCGCGCCACGCTCATGGCGAATTCATGGACTCTTCGCATAGCTCCGCGCGGGCCCCGCGCACATGCAGCCCGGGGCAAGAAACCGGGCCGCACATCTCCCCAGCAAACGCGCCTTCGCGGCGTACCGTGTCCTCACCAGCGATACGCACATCCCGCAGCAATTCGTACACATCCACGCAAGCAGGACAAACCTATCGATTATTCATGTGTGCAACGCACTGGAGACAGCCACGGTGCAATACTCACGTGTGACGAGTCCATCGATTGTGTTGTGCTGGCGTACATCTGCATTACGACACCTGTTGCCTTATGACTATTCTGCTTGACAGCCGCTACGGCTCGTGCTATGGTTACACGTGGTTCGGGCGAGCCAATAATCAAGCCATCCAGAGCGAATCGGGTTGTTTCGCCACAGGGGACACCGTGCGTTTCTGATGCGCGCTGGTGAGAGAGGGTTCCGGGAGGCTACCTATGATATCTCTGTCGGATCGCAGGCGATTCTGGAAACTCACCGTCGCGATGCTGTCGCTGGCCGGCCTACTCGGCTGCTCCACAGCGTTTCACGAACGCTACTACGTTGGCGTTTACGAGCGCGACGCCACCAAAGGATCAGAGTCTGAGGGCGGACCAGCCCAGTTCTATCGCTACACGATCGACGGCGCGACGTCGCTGTTCAACAAGACGCGCTACGAAGCCGGCTGGTATGATGCGGCTGTCGTGGACAAGCTCTTCGGTGAAGTGCGACCCGGTAGCGCAAAGGTCGCCAGCCGGCAGACGGCCGGAACCGCCCCTCTCATCACGGACATTCCACTGCTCTTCGCGGGCGGCAAGACCGGCCGCGTCGACGCCAGCGAACAGCCCGATCTGGCCGGGACGGCGAAAGCGAAAGAGTGGGCGGTCGTCAACGCCGAGGCCACGGCGGCGCGACTGCGTTCCTCTGCCGGGCCGTGGTCCATCCCGTTGGAGAATCTGACGCGCGTGCGCTGTGCCAAGGCGACGTTCCACTTCAGGCGTGGCGATTCAAGCGCTGGCGAGAGCCCGCCTCGTATCCTGGTGGACCGCATCGAACTCCACGGCGCCGGTTACGCCACCCTCGCAAACGGAGAGGGGTTCCTGCCGACCACCGAAGACGCCAGCGGGTTCTTCGGCGACATCATCCCCGGGGCGGATGCCGGTCGCTTCTCCGCCGGTCTGCTCGATTCACTGTGGGTGGCCGGTGCGCGAACGACGGTGGTCGGCCAGATGGCCCGCGGCAGCGGCGACGACTGGAGTGGCCCGGCCGCATACGGGGAGAGCAACTCGCAGTTCCACCACGCCGAATGGGGCCAGCACGAAGCGAAGATCGTCGACGGGGCGGTGGAAAGTGGTGGTGCCGCCGGCCGCATCGTGGCGGTGGACTCGCACGGGCATTTCACCGATGTGCACGGCTTCAGCGCCACCGCCGGCTGGCTGGCCCAGGCCGTGGCGGCCCGGCTCACGCTCGAGGGTGTCCAGGTGACGTGGCCCACCGAGACGAACGAGACGTGGGTGTTGGTCCTGAGCGATGGGCAGGTGACAACGTCGTTCGACTTCACCACAGATGATGCATCGTCGCGTCGACTGACGGAGTACAAGAACAGCCTGAAGCCGTCGACACAGCCGGTCGAGGCCATCGCCCCGCTGGAGTTGGCCGATGTGACGCTGACTCCCCAGGACGCGAGCGACAAGCGTCACGTGAGGGCGGTGTCGGCGGAGACGTGGAAGAACTGGATGGCGAATCCGGGGCAAGGCGGCAACTCCGCCCCGACGGCGGCGAAGGTCGTCACGAGTGAGATCACCGCCGAGCACCTCGCCGTGCAATCGGGGAACATCAAGTTGACGTTGACGACCGCCGTCGAGCAGGCCCGTCAGGCCGGCAACCGCGTGGTGCTGAAGGGTCCCGAACAGGCCACATTCTACAACTTCGGGCCCGAAGGCGTGCGCGAGGCGCAGCGCGAGAACGAGCGACTGGTTGTTTTCATGAGCGCCAGCCCGCGCGTACTGGTCAACCACATCCGGGCGTTGGTCAATGCTCGCCAAACACAGCAGGTCGTCGCCTCCGCGCTGCTTGCCCCGAGGCTGATCGAGGACGCGCGGCGAGCCAAAGAGAGCCGGTCTGCCGTTGACGAAGCAAAGGCCCTGGCGAAGGAAATGGCGGACTACATCGTTTCGGACTCGTTCAACGGCGCCGACCTGCCAACGCTGCAACAGAAGGCGATCGGTTGGCTGGCCCGCACCGGTGGGGACAACACGGGGATGAGCGCTTGGCTGAGCGTGGTGCTGGATGGACTCCGGGCCACCCATGGAGAAACGGACCATGAGTAAAATGGTGATCGAAATACGACCGCAGCCGGCCCGTCGCGCCACCGCCCTCGGCTTCGGGTTGGCCGTGTGTGTGCTGTGTTCGTGCACGGCCGGCTGCGCGGCGCTCAAGATTCAGGTGGACGTGTACAAGGGCGAGCTCATCCGCACGAAGGAAGCGAGGCTCGCCGAGGCCGTTGCCATCTCGCGAAACACCTATCACTGGGTGAAGGACTACCAAGTGCCGCGTGACGAAGACGTCAGTGAGCGCGGCGCAGGCCGCAGTGGCATGCCGGCCGATGAGCTGGGGCACTTGGCCGCGTATCGCCGGCAGGCCGTGGATGTCTACGAAGGAGTTGGCGGCAGTCCCGGCATCGAGAAGCTCTGGGCTGCCTATCTCGCAGACCCTGGCAACCGCGCCAACACGGAAGCACTCGCCAAGCAACTGGTTCTCTTTGGGTCAGCGGCACAGGGCCTGGGTCGCGGGCAGGGCCTGGGCCCGGCGGTGGAGCTCGCGTCGCGTCCGGGGAAGGTCAGTGCGCTCTTCAACTGGCGGAACATGCGGGACGACCTCGAGGAAGGCATCACGCTGGAAGAAGCCGGCAACTGGATCGTCTCCCTAGCGGATTCCGTGCTCGACAAGAGCGAGCGCAGTTCGATCGCTGCCATCATGGAATCCGTGTCTTTCGGGCACGTGGCCACGGTCACCGCGGCCAATACAGGTGGCGATTCGGGGACTCTCAGCAGCATTGACGAGCGTTACTGGCACAACATCAACCACGTGAAGGTGTTCGGCGCCGGCGAGACGGAGTTCGTGCTCGCCAAGGACGACATCGGCAACTGGCACATCAAGAGCGTCCAGACCAGCCAGGACGAAATCGTCAACGCGATCTTCGACGGAGCTGAGTCCGTTATCACAGTCCTCGCGGCCCAATATGGGATCACCGGCGGAGGCCAGCCTTTGGAGAAAAACCGTGACCCGGCGAATCTGATCTCCAAGGACTACATCAACCGCCAGACCAACGCCGACTCCGCCGAACGCATCACCCGACGCGTGCGCAACGCGCAGCTCGGCCTCGCCGCGATGCTCATCTCGACGTCGCGAGCCAGTTCGCCGGCCCAGGCCCAGGCCCTGCTTCGCGCCGCGGCTGCAGCGTTCAACAGCCAGCTCCAGGGGCTTGAATCGGGCGACGAACCCGCCAAGGGCTCGTCCTGACGGCCCGACGCGTCATCGAGCCGTCCGCACGGGACCGGCAGCGCCTGGCAGAGGACGCCTAGAGTGTCGCGCCGCCGGCGTTGACGGTCCTCGGCTCACCCTGCCCGCTGACGATCGCGGCCAGGCCGTCCATCATGCCCTTCAGCGTCGCCGACTGGGCGTTGAGCTCTTCGGAGGCACTGGCTAGCTCCTCGGCACCGGAGGCGTTCAGCTCGGTGACCTTGTCCATCTCCGAGACGCCGCGGTTCACCTGGTCCACGCCCTGGGCCTGCTCCTGGCTGGCCTGGGCGATGGCGTTGATCAGGTCGGTGATCTTGTTCACGTCGCCGACCATCGTGCCCAGGGCCTGAGCCACTTCGCCCGCCACTTCCGCCCCCTCCTTCGTCTTGCCGATCGAGTCCTGAATCAGACCCGTCGTGTCGCCGGCGGCCTGCGCGGCCCGCTGCGCCAGGTTGCGAACCTCGTCCGCCACGACGGCGAAGCCCTTGCCATGCTCACCGGCCCGGGCTGCCTCGACCGCCGCATTCAGGGCCAGCAGGTTCGTCTGGAAGGCGATCTCCTCGATCACCTTGATGATCTTGCTGATTTGGCCCGAGGACTCGTTAATGGCCGTCATCGCGGTGTCGAGCCGCGCCATGGTCTGGTCGCCGTGTTCGGCCGCAGTCCTCGCCTGCGCGCTGAGCTCGCTGGCCTCCTGGGCCCGCCCGGCGTTGGCCCGTGTTGTGCCGGCCACTTCCCCCAGCGCCCGGGAGGATTGCTGCAACGCCGCCGACTGCTCGCTGGCCCCCTGGGCGATGCGCTGAGATGCGGACGACACCTCCGACGCCGCGTCGTGCACCTGGTCCGCTCCGGCGTTCAGCCCCTCGATAAGCCGGTTGATCGGGCCGGTAACCCGCGCCCGCACGTAGACGGCGGCGACGGCGAAGACGACCAGCGCCAGCCCCAGCGCCGCGTACTGCGTGTTCTGCATGAGCGCCGAGCGCGCCTCGGAGCTCTCCTGCATCAGGCCGACGACCTTGTTCATCTCCGCCAGCAGTGTCGTGTTCTGGGTCAGCACAATGTTGAGCGACGGCAGGAATGCCTTGCTCTCCTGGGCCTTTTCCGCCATCACCACGTCCACGCTGGCGTTGAACCTCTCCCACAATTCGCCCACCTTCTGCAGCTCGGCGCGGATGTGCTCCTCGCGGCACGCCGGCAGAATAGGCCGCTCGTCGCCCATCGGCGCCGGTCCGCCGTTCAGCAGGGCCTTCAGCGTTTCGTCGAACATGGCCCGCGCGGCCAGCGCCTCGGTCCGATACTCCTCGGCGTTCTTGGCGCGCGTCGGCCACGCCACGGACATCGCCCCGCGGATATCCCCCAGCTCATAGCCGGCGGCCAGGTCGCTGTTGTAGTTCTGCTGGAACACCGCGGGCACCTCTTCCGGCGTACCGTGGCACGTCAGGCAGGACTCGGTGGCCACCAGCGGCCGCATGTACCGCATGGTCACCTGGCCGTTCTCAACGACCTTCTCGTTCCAATCCCGATCCTGCCACTCGGTTGGATGCGCCTCCATCTGCGCCAGCATCTTCTCCTCGTAGGCGTCCGGCTTGTTGGCTTCGTTCAGGTACTTCCGCGACACCTGCCGTACGGACAGCGGCTTGCCTGTCGTGAAGTGCTCCGCGATCACGCGCACGGCCACCGCTGGCGCGAATTCCAGCGTCTCCGTGGTAAGTTGAAGTCTCCCGCCGGCGTGGCTTCGGCGATCGCCCGGGACAGGTGCTCGCGCGTCTCGATCAGCAGGTCCACCTGCTTGCGGGCCTCGTCCACCTCGCGCAGCTCGATCACATAGCCCAGCGCCGCCTTGGTCAGCTTCTGCGTCAGCATCCGCTGGCGTCCGGCGAGGTTGATCACCACTGCGTCGGCTTTCTGCGCCGAGGTAACCCAGTAGGTCACGCCGGCCACTCCGGCCATCAGCCCCGCGAACAGACCCATCACCCCCAGGACTTTCGCGTTCAATGACATCGACATACGCATCGACCCTCGCACGTAACCCGTCGGTTCACCGGCGGCCCTCGCCCGGCTCGCCGGCGCCCACCGCGGTGCAGCAGGCAAACATGTCCGCTCGGCAATGGAGCAAGCGTCCAGCGCCGGCCGTCCCCTGAGACCGGCTGGCAACCTGCCGCGCCATCACCGCCCCGCTCATACGTCTACATGACTTCTGTCACAGCTCGCGCGTCGACCTGAGGGGGACAGCCCAACTGCGTTCAGTCAGGCCGTATGGGGTAAATCGGTTCGCCGCTCCAGGTGCGTGAGTTCCGGCCGGCAACTTCCGCGGCCCGCGGCGCCAATGCGCGGAGACCGCCATTGGCGTCATCGCCTACAGCAGATGTAGCCAATATCCACGGCTGGCTACAAGTCATCGCGAGTCGCCGTGTCGCTGGTATTGTGGTGAAGACGGATCGGTGGTGTCGGGCTCGGCTGCCGCAGGCGGACGGCCCCCGCTAATCACGCGTCAGCAGACTCGAACCGATGCTGCCTGCAGGACACTGCCGTCCGCTTTTGACGCCGGGCAGCGTGGGTAACAGGGAGCCTGCCGGCGCGCTCACGTTCATGCAGGAGTGCAAACCCCATGGGATTCAGAGCTAAGATTGTGCTGGCGGGCGTGCTGTCGCTGCTGGCGCTGGCCGGAATCATGTTCTGGCTGTACGCGAAGGACTCGCGGGCAACGGTGCAAAAGCACTACATCGAGAAGGCGCGGAGCATCGTGCTGGCCGTCGAATCGATGCGGGAGGAAATGGCCTCCAAGTGGAAGGCGGGTATCTTCACGCCCGAGCAAATGCGAGCCTGGGCGCAGGAGGGGCAGCTCGACAAGATTCTGCACGCGATACCGGTGGTGAGCGCCTGGCGCGCGGCCATGGCCAAGTCGAAGGAAGTCGGCTACGAGTTCCGCGTGCCGAGGTTCCATCCGCGCAATCCCAAGAACACGCCCGATGAAGTCGAGGGCCGCGTCCTCAAGATGTTCGCCGAAACAGGGACCCCCGAGCACTACGAGATCGACCCGGCCCTCAACGCCATCCGCTACTTCCGGCCGATCCGGCTGACGGACGACTGCCTAATGTGTCACGGCGATCCAGCGACGTCCATGACGGTGTGGGGCAACGACCGGGGTGTGGACCCGACGGGCGTTCGCCTGGAGAACTGGAAGACGGGTGAGGTCCACGGGGCGTTCGAAGTGGTGCAGCCGCTGGCTGAAGCGGACCAGGCGCTGGCCACGACCATGTGGCGTGGCACGGGTATCGTCGCCATGCTCGTCGGCCTGAGTGCCGTGGCGCTGTTCCTGGTCGTGACGCGAGTGGTGATGCGCAACGTTATCCGGCCGGTGCAGGGCATCGCCGGCAAGCTCGACGAAGGCGCTGAGCAGGTCAACGAAGCCTCAGCCCAGGTGGCGAACGCGTCGAGCATGCTCGCCCAAGGTGCCAGCGACCAGGCCGCGGCGTTGGAAGAGGCGTCCGGCTCGCTGACGCAGGTCGCGTCGATGAGCCAGGAGAACGCGAAGAGCGCGGCGGACGTAAATCGCCTGAGCCGCGACGCGTGCGATACCGCACAATCCTGCGATCAGACAATGCACCGGCTCAGCGGGGCGATGGTGGCGATCAACGACTCCGCCGGCGCGATCCGCAAGATCATCAAGGTAATCGAGGAGATCGCCTTCCAGACCAACCTGCTGGCCCTGAACGCGGCGGTCGAGGCGGCCCGGGCCGGCGAACAAGGCAAGGGTTTCGCAGTGGTCGCCCAGGAAGTGCGCTCGCTGGCGCAGCGTGCAGCGCAGGCCACGGGCGAAACGACCGCCCTGATCGAGACGTCCGTCGAACGGGCCCGCGAAGGCAGCGAAGTGTCGACGGAAGTCACGTCGGCGATGAGCCTGATCGTGACGGGCGTAACACAGGTGTCGGACCTAGTGGGCGGTATCTCCAAAGCGAGCACCGACCAGGCCGAAGCCGTGGATCAACTCAACAAGGCCATCACTCAGCTCAACTCGGCGACGCAGCAGAATGCGTCGGCGTCCGAGGAGTCGGCGTCGGCGTCCGAGGAACTCTCGGCCCAGGCGGAAACCGTGCGGAACACCGTCGTCGAGCTGATGCGCGTGGCGGGAATCAAGCGGCGCTGATCCTGGCGCGACGAATAGACGGAGGGTGACGGCGAAAGCGGGCGGCGTGGCGCGCCGTCTGCGTCTGGGCGGCCAACGCGCTCCCACTCCCCCCCTCGGGCCGCCGGACCCGCTACAATGCCCGCCATGACCACGCCCCTTCACCTTGATGTCCGCACCGGCTACGACCGCTGGGCCGAGATCTACGATGACGAGGACAACCCCCTCATCCTGCTCGAAGGCCCCGTCGTTCGCGACTGGATCGGCGAGCCCCGCGGCCTGCGCGCCGCCGACGTCGGCTGCGGCACCGGTCGCCACGCCGTCTGGCTCGCCCAAGCCGGCGCGACGGTCGACGCCTACGACAGTTCACCCGGCATGATGGCCCGGGCCCGCACCAAGCTCGACCTCCCCGGCGTCCGCTTCGTCGAGCACAGCCTGCCCAACCCCCTGCCCGCCCCCGACAACACCTACGACCTCGTCCTCCTCGCCCTCGTCGCCGACCACCTCGCCCAACCCCGCCAGACCCTCGAAGACCTCCGCCGCGTGCTCCGCCCCGGCGGCTCTCTGATCTTCACGGTGCTCCATCCGGCGATGAACCTGCTGGGGATCACGGCCCGCTTCGCCGACCCGCAGACGGGGCAGGAGGTGCGCGTCGCCGCCTTCGACCACACGTTCAGCGATTACGTGATGGCGGCACTGCGGGCGGGCCTGACGATCGACGAGCTCATCGAGCGCAAGGCCGACGCCGACCTGGCCGCTCGCACTGCGCGGGCGGAGAAGTATCTCGGCTGGCCGATGCTGCTGGCGATGCGCCTGCGCAAGCCGGCCTGACGCCGGAAGCAGCCTACTAACTACTGCCACTACAACAACTTACTTACGACCACCCAGTCCGGGACGCGATTGAGGCCGAGCGGATCAGCCGCCCAGGCTTGCCGTCCGCCATTCAGGCCACGTGCGGCTTTTGTCCGATATTCACTGTCGCCTTTATTGTTATCTGTGTCGTGCTCGCGATACGGCGCAGGGGAGCCTGAGCGTCGTGCAGGCCTATGCCACGCGGCGGTGCCCTGTCGGAGAACGAACAACCATGGCCCGAGCCCCGAGAACACTCTCGTTCCCTAGCGGTCGGCTCGCGTGGCTCGCGCTCGTCAGCTGTCTGGCGACGTGCCCCCATAGCGTCGCCGCCACGTATACGGTCACGAACACGAACGACAGCGGTGGCGGTTCGCTGCGTCAGGCGATCATCGACGCGAACGCCAACGGGGGGCCAGACGCGATCGCCTTCGATGCTGCCGTCACCGGTACGATCACGCTCGCCTCCGCCCTGCCGGCCATCACCGATGACCTCACCGTCACCGGCCCGGGAGTCTCCTTCCTCACCGTCAGCGGCGGCGGCGCCTGCCGCATCCTGTCCATTACCGCCGGTACCGTCGCGGTCAGCGACCTCACGCTCGCGCACGGCCTCCATCAGGGACAAGCCGGATCCCCCCGCGCCGACAACTCCGCTGGCGGCGGAGGGGGCGGCGCCGGCGGTCTGGCCGGAGCCCTCTACATCACCGGCGGAACCGTGAGCCTCACGAACGTCGCCTTCGACAACAATACCGCCACCGGCGGAACCGGCGGTGCGTCCGGTTATCCGTCGGCTAACTTCGGTGACGGCGGCGCCGGCGGCGGACCGGCCGGCGGCGCCGGAGGATCCCATTCCGGCGGTACTGGCCTGCCCGGTGGCGACGGCGGCGATGTCAGTGGTGGCGGCGGCGGCGGGGCAGATTACGGCGTCGGCGGAGACGGCGGTGCGGGCGGCTACGCCAGCGGCGGCGGCGGTGGCGGTGGACGAACCCTAGGCGGCACGGGCGGAACCGGCGGCGCCGGAGCGAACTTCGGCGGAAGCGCCGCCGACGGACGATACTCCGGTGGCGGGGGTGGCGGCGGCGGCGCAGGACTCGGCGGCGCCATCTGCATCCGTGCTGGCACGCTCGATTTGTACAACACCACGCTGACCACAAACACGGCCACCGGCGGCAACGGCGGCAACGGAGCGGGATCTCTGGATGGCGCGGCAGGCCGGGGCAAAGGCGGCGCCCTCTTCGTCGACGGCGCGGCTACCGCCCGCGCCTGGAACCTGACCCTCGGCTCCGGCGGCACTGCCAACAGCGCCAGCGACGCCGGCTCTACCAACACGGACAACGACGACTGGTACGGTACCCTCGATTTCTACCCGGGGGTCGTCTCCATCGTTCGCGCTGACGCCAATCCCACTGCGGCCACCACACTGCACTTCACCGTTACGTTCTCCGAGGCCGTCACGGGAGTCGATAGCAGTGACTTCGCGGTCCAGACCACGGGCGACCTGGGCACACCGACGGAAGTCGTCGTCAGCGCCGACTCCGGCACCACTCGAACGGTCACGGTTACCGTCAACAACGGGACCGGCACCGTGCAGCTCAATCTCGTCGACGACGACAGCATCGTCGACAGCTCGAGCCTGCCCCTGGCGACGGTCGGCACAGGTAACGGTAACTCGACGGGCGAGACCTACATGGTGGACAGTGTTGGTCCGACGGTGACCCTCGCCAGCACCGCCCCAGCGCAGGTGAACAACGCCTTCGCCGTCACGATCACGCTGGATGAACAGAGCAGCGACTTCACGGTCGACGATCTTACGTTGACCAACGCCACCGCACAGAATTTCGCCGGCGGCGGAAGCAGTTACACGGTCACCATCGTCCCCACGGCCGCCGGTCAGGTCGTGGTCGAGGTCCCCGCCGACGTGCTTCACGATGCGTTCAGCAACCCGAATTCCGCCGCCACACCGCTCACCCGCGCGTTCGTGGAGGATTACACCGGGCCAACCGTCACGCTTGCCAGTGCCGCCGCAGCGCGAGTGAACAACGCTTTCACCGTCACCATCACCCTCGACGAGTCTAGCAGCGACTTCACCGTCGATGACCTTACGTTGACCAACGCCACCGCACAGAACTTCACCGGCAGCGGAGCCAATTACTCGGTCACGATCGTCCCCGCCGCCGCTGGCCAGGTCGTGATCGAGGTCCCTGCCAGCGTGATGCAAGACACGTTCGGTAACCTCAATCCCGCCGCCACGCCGCTCACCCGTGAGTTCGTGGAGGACTACACTGGGCCAACCGTCACACTCGTCAGTGCCGCGCCCGCGCAGGTAAACGACGCCTTCGCTGTCACCATCACGCTGAACGAGCAGAGCAGCGACTTCACGGTCGGTGATCTCACCCTCGCCAATGCCACGGCTCAGAGCTTCACCGGTAGCGGGACCAGCTACTCCGTCACGATCGCGCCAACCTCCGCCGGACAGGTCGTGGTCGAAGTCGTTGCCGGCGCGCTCCACGATGCGTTTGGCAACCCGAACTCCGCCGCCACACCGCTCACGCGCGAGTTTGTCGAGGACCACACTGGGCCCACCGTCACGCTCGCCAGTGCCGCCGCGGTGCAGGTGAACAGCGCTTTCACCGTCACCATCACGTTGGACGAACAGAGCAGCGACTTCACCGTCGATGACCTTACGTTGACCAACGCCACGGCCCAGGACTTCGCCGGCGGCGGAAGCAGCTATTCGGTCATCATCGTCCCCGCCGCCGTCGGCCAGGTCGTCATCGCAGTCGGCGCCGGCGTGATGCATGACGCGTTCGGCAACCCCAACCCGGCCGCCGTGCCCCTCAAACGCGACTACACAATCCACACGCCCACCGAGAGCCTCACTATCACGATCGAGCCCGAAACCACCGATGTCGCCGTGGGCGACGAGCTGCGCTACGCGCTGACGGTACAGAACGTCGGCGACGGCGACGCGGACGACGTGACTGTGCTGTTCGCCCTCCCCGCGGACGTCGAGTTCGTGTCCGCAGCGCATCTGAGTGAGATCTCGGCACCGACCGCCCCCATCGTCGCGTACACGTCGGAAGAGGGCACGTTGACGATTCCGGTCGGTGAGATCGCCGCCGGCACAACGGTGCGTATGCGTCTGACCCTGCGGCCACTGGTCGCCGGCGAGATCACATTCACCGCAGACGCCTACGTGGGTGACGAACCGGCGGTCACGGCACAGCCGAACAGGGGCGCCACGGCGACCGACGTGTATGACGTCCGCTTGACCACGATGGTCGTGACACCGTGTTTCGTGCCGGTGCTGGCCGTGCTGTTACCGTTGTGGTGGCTGGCCTGGCGGGGCGTGCGCCGCTCCGACCGCCGCCGATAGGTGCAACAGAAAAGCGCACCCGGGAGGTACGCCATGCGACGACGCCCGTTACTCATAACGTTCATGATCGCTTCGCTGCCCCTGCCGTTCCTGGGCGGGTGCTTCACTGATCCCGCTGCCTGGATTGGCATCGGTGCCAGTGTCTTCCTCGGACGTCTGACTGCCCCGACGGTCACAGTCCAGGAGTGCTACCGCAACGGCGAGTTGATCGACTGCACCGAACTGCCCGAGTAGCTACATGCGGAATAGTGGGACCGAACGATAGCAGTCTCCGCTAAACCGTTTCAAAATCAGCACTTAACCGGATTGCGCCCGGTGTCGCCGAGACGCATTGGCGAGCCGGCCGCTCAAGCCGCGCGCCGTTTCTGTCCGATATTACCGCCGCCGATAATCCGGCCACGCATCGCGAGCCGGGAGCGGTCACGGACACTTCGCGGCCTTCGCCACAAACGGTAGTGCCACAAGTGGAGATAGAGGGACCATGATGTCAGCCACATGCGCTCGTCCGCATCGCAGCAGCCGCACTCTCTGGGCTGCAATCTTAAACCTCGTCTGGGTCTGTGCTTACAGCACAGCCGCCACGTACACTGTGACGAACACGAATGACGCCGGCGCGGGCTCCCTCCGCCAGGCGATCACTGACGCCAATGCCAATAGCGGCGCCGACACGATCGGCTTCAACCTCGGCGCCGGAACCCACACGATCACCCTCGCCTCCAGCCTGCCGGCGATCACCGGCGACCTAACCATCGTTGGCCCGGGAGCCTCCTCTCTCACCGTCAGCGGCGATGGTACGTTTCGGATCCTCTCCATCACCGCCGGCACCGTCGACATCAACGCCGTGACCTTCGCCCACGGCCTCCACGCCGGCGGCGCCGGCAATCCGCGGGCGAACAACGCCGCGGGAGGCGGTGGCGGCGGGGCCGTTGGCCTCGGCGGCGCCCTGTACATCAGCGGCGGTGACGTGACCATCACCGACGCCGTCTTTGACGACAACAACGTCACCGGCGGTGCCGGCGGCGACACCGGATACCCCTCCAGCTTCACCGGCGACGGCGGCGCGGGCGGCGGACCGGCCGGCGGCGCAGGCGGCTCATTCTCCGGTGCCAACGGCACGGCCGGTGGCAACGGCGGGGACATCAGCGGCGGCGGCGGCGGCGGAGCCGCGAACAACTCCGGTGGTGCTGGCGGCGACGCCGGCTATGGCAGCGGCGGCGGCGGCGGCGGCGGACGAACCTCCGGCGGCGCCGGCGGAAACGGCGGAGCCGGAGACACCTTCGGTGGCAGCGGCGCCAACGCCATCTCTTCCGGCGGCGGGGGCGGTGGCGGCGGAGCCGCGCTCGGCGGTGCCATCTGCGTCCGCGGCGGTACACTCGACATCCACAACGTCACGTTCACCACCAACACCGCCACCGGCGGCACGGGCGGTATCGGCGCTGCCAACGGCACTGCCGGCCAGGGTAAGGGCGGCGTGCTCTTCATCGACGGCGCGGCCACCGCCCGGGCCTTCAACCTGACACTCGGTTCCGGCGCCGACGCCAACGCCGCCGGCGACGCCGACACCACCACCACGGACAACGACGACTGGTACGGCATACTCGACTTCTACCCCAGCGTCGTTTCCATCGTTCGCGCCGACACCAGTTCGACGTCCGCCACCACACTCACCTTTACCGTGACGTTCAGCGAGGCCGTCACCGGCGTCGACGCCACCGACTTCATCGTCGAGACCACTGGCGACGTGCCCGGCACCGCTCAGGTCTCCGTCAGTGCCGACAGCGGCACGACACGCACCGTCACGGTCACCATTAGCGCAGGCACCGGCACTGTGGGGCTCGATCTCACCGACGACGACAGCATCGTCGACGCCTCCAACCTGCCGCTGGCGACAGTCGGCACAGGCAATGGCGATACCACAGGCGAGATCTACACCGTCGACAGCGTCGGGCCGACCGTCACGCTGACCAGCGACGCGGCGCAGGAGGTCGACGGCCCGTTCGACGTCACGATCACGCTCAGCGAGACCGCCACCGATTTCGTCGCCGCCGACCTCACGCTGACCAACGCCACCGCGCAGAGCTTCACCGGCAACGGCACCACCTACACCGTCACGATCGTTCCCACGACAGCCGGCGAGGTCACCGTCGCGGTGGCGGCCGGCGCGCTTCACGACGCCTTCGACAATCCCAACACGGCCGCCACGCCGCTCACTCGCCAGTACGCGCCCGCCGCGGCCGCTGACGATGTCAGCATCACGATCGCACCCGAAACAACCGACGTCTCCGTCGGCGAGGAGCTACCCTATCTGCTGACGGTGCAGAACGCGGGTGACGGCGGTGCGGCTGACGTGGCCGTGGTCCTCGTGCTGCCCGACAACGTCGAATTCGTGTCCGTGACCCGCGTCACCGACGATACGGCGCAGGCTGCCCCCGTCGAATACACCCTGGAGGACGCCACGCTGACCGTCACCGTCGGCGACGTCGCCGCGGGCGATACGGTGCGGCTACGTTTGGTCCTGCGGCCGCTGGTCGCCGGCGAGATCGACCTGACCGCGCAGGCTTACGTCGGCGACGAATCCGCCGGGGCGGCCCAGACGGACACCGCGGCGACGGCGGAGGATGCATACGACCGCCGCGTAATCACGGTGTCGCCGGTGCCGTGCTTCATGCCGGTGCTGGCCGTCCTGTTGCCGCTGTGGTGGCTGGCCTGGCGGGGCGTGCGCCGCTCCGATCGCGGCGGCGTTTGAGTACAACCTTGAAGATGCGAATCCGGAGAACATCCATGCGACGACGTTCGTTGCTCACCGTGTTGATGCTGACCGCCCTGCCCCTGCCGTTCCTGGGCGGGTGCTTCACCGATCCCGCTGCCTGGATTGGCGTCGGTGCCAGTGTCTTCCTCGGACGTCTGACTGCCCCGACGGTCACGGTCCAGGAGTGCTACCGCAACGGCGTGCTGATCGACTGCTCCGAACTGCCTGAGTAGCAGCCTCGCCTGCGGACGAGCCGCGCCCCCAGCCTGCGACTCCTACTCCACCGCCAGCAGCCGTTGGGCGTGGCCGGCGTAGATCTCGCCGAACACGTCGGTGCCCAGGCTCCGCCGGAGCTGAGCCAGGTCGATGCGTGAGCGCTGGGCGGCGGCGCCGTCGAAGAGCGTGGCCCCCGTCCCGTGTATCAGCCGGCTGGCCCCATACGTCCGTGCGGCATTCACAACGTCTTCCGGACGTGTGAACGACGTATCAATGAAGATCTGCGCGTCACTTCGGCGGGCGGCGCGCGTTAGCTCATCGAGTGCCGCCACCCAGACCCGCTGCCGGCCGCCGTGGCAGAGTCCGCACAGCACGATTGGCGCCCCATCGTAACGCCGGGCCAGGCTCAGCACGCCGTCGAGGGCACCCGGTCCCTCGTCCCCCAGGATAAACACCGCCGGCCGGCGCAATCGGGACAGGACGGCCAAGTGCCCCTCCAGGGCTGCACAGGCCGCCTGGGGATCACCGCCGGGCGTGAACGGGGCGAAGACCGCCCCGGCGAACGGCTCGGTTTGCAGAGCGCCGGCGAAAGCCTGGACATGGCTGTCCGGCCGCCCGGGGCAGGCCCAATAAAGCGGCACGAGGCGTTCGTGCCCGCTACAGACTGCCAGGCAGGCGGCGTTGGCCGCCGTCTCGTCGGGCTCCCCGTTGCCGACCGCTGCCGCCGCCGGGTTCGCCACCAGGAACACGTCCACGCCAGTTATCTGGCAGTAGTTCTCCACGTCGCTGGCGGGGATCGGCGAAGCGGGTTGTGGCGGCAGGAAACAGTGGACGTCGATGACCATGAGCGGCCTCCGGGAACGCCCCGTGGCAATGCCCCGAAACCGGGGTCCGGCACGCCTGGACGCCACCCCGGGGAACTCGGCCGGCGGGGACGAATGCATGCTACGGGGACCGCCGCGGGCTGGCAACGCCGTTGGGAGCACGGCCGGCGGGGAATCGAGCGTTCGCGCAGTTGACACGTTGCGCGGCTGCGGTAGTCTGCGTGGTTTCTCTCTGAGGTCTCCACGAGCGCTGGAGGCCGCGGCGAGTGCGAGGTAGTTGCCATGAGTATCAGTCTGATCGGCAAGAGTATTGGGGAATCAGTCACTCTCAAACTGAATGAAACGGCCGCCATCCTGCGAGCCAAGGGCGACCCGGTCATCCACCTCGGCGGTGGCGAGCCGAAGAGCAAAGCCCCCCTGGATGCATTGGTCGCCACGGCGGGCCTGCTCAACTCGGGCGAGATCCGCTACACGCCGGCGGACGGCATCCCCGCCCTCAAACAGGCCATCATCCGCTACACCGAAGAATACTACGACCGCGTGGTCGAGCCGGAAAATGTCATGGCCTCCGGCGGAGCGAAGCAGGCCATCATGGTGGCGCTCCAGGCCATCCTGAACCCCCAGGAAGAAGTGATCTTCCCGGCCCCGTACTGGGTCAGCTATCCGGAAATGCCGAAGCTCTGCGGGGCGGTTCCGGTGCCCGTCTATCCGGAAGACGGCTCGTTCCATCCGCGGTTGCAGGACATCGAGCGGGTGGTCGGCTCGTACACCAAGGCCGTCATCATCAACAGCCCGAACAACCCCTCCGGGGCCGTGTACTCCGAGGAGTTCATCGCCCAGATCGTCGAGTTCTGCGAGAAGCGGGACCTATACCTGATCATGGATGACATCTACCACCGGTTGATCTTCGACGGCCGCAGGCCGATCAACTGCTGGAACTACGTCAAGAACAAGAGCGAGACCTCGAAGCTCATCATCATCAACGGCGTCTCGAAGCAATACGCCATGACGGGCTTCCGCATCGGTTGGGCGGTGGCCAACAAGCGGCTGATCGAGGTGATGACGAACATCCAGAGCCACCAGACGTCGGGCCCGTCGGCGCTGCTCCAGCACGCCGCGGCGGCGGCGATCAACGGCATTCAGTCGAGCGTGGATAGCCTGCGCACGACGCTGGAGAACAACCGGAACATCCTGGTCTCGCGGCTGAAAGCGTTCGACGGCGTGCGCGTCACCAAGCCCGACGGCACGTTCTACCTGTTCGCCGACTTCAGCCAATACGGCAAGGACTCCACCAAGCTGGCGAAGTTCCTGCTCGACAAGGTGCAGGTAGTGACCGTCCCCGGCGTGGAATTCGGCATGGAAGGGTACCTGCGCATCAGCTACTGCGGCTCGGTGAAGGACATCACCGAGGGCATCGAGCGGATGAAGTGGGCCCTCGACCCGAACTCGCCCAACGAGCTGTTCATCGGCGACCGCAAACTGGTGCGCGACTGGACATAGGTGATTCTGGCGGTGATCGACGGCCGGCGAGCGTCCTGACGGTGCCCGCGGCCTCCCCCCATTTGGAGCGGTGAGTCATGAAGTACCTCGAATTCGACACTCCGGCCACCAAGCAGGCCGGCGACCTGGCCAGCGAATACAAGCTCAAGAACCACGGTCTCGTGCATCTGGACCGGGTCTTCTGGAATCTGCCCATCCCGGCCCTTATCGAGGAAGCCGTCTTCCGTAACGAGGGACACCTCGTGCACGGCGGGCCCTTCGTCGTCAACACCGGCAAGTGGAGCGCTCGGGCCGCCAACGACAAGTACATCGTTCGCGAGCCGGAGAACGCCGAGCGCATCTGGTGGGGTGAGTACAACCGCCCCTGCACCGCCGCGCAGTACAACGGCGTGCTGACCCGCCTCCAGGCCTTTCTCCAGGGCGAGGAGCTCTGGGTGCAGGACTGCTTCGTCGGCGCCGCCCCCGAATACCGCATGCCCATCCGGGTCATCACCGACAAGGCGTGGCAAAGCCACTTCGCCCGCAACATGTTCATCACCACCGACAACCCGGACGACCTCCGCCGACACGTGCCCGAGTTCACGTTGATCGCCTCGCCGTCGTTCAAGGTGGACCCGCGAGTCGACGGCACGCGCACGGATACGGCGATCCTGCTCAACTTCGCCGAGCGGCTGGCGATCGTCGCCAACAGCAGTTACGGCGGCGAGATCAAGAAGAGCATGTTCACCGTCATGAACTACCTGCTCCCGCTGAAAGGCGTGATGGCCATGCACTGCTCGGCGAACGTGGGCAACGACGGCGACGTGGCCCTGTTCTTCGGTCTGTCCGGCACGGGCAAGACCACGCTCTCCGCTGACCCGAAGCGCCGGCTCATCGGCGACGACGAGCACGGTTGGAGCGACGAGGGCGTGTTCAACTTCGAGGGCGGCTGCTACGCCAAGGTGATCCGCCTCTCCGCCGAGCACGAGCCGCAGATCTACAAGACGACGCACAGCTTCGGCACGATCCTCGAAAACGTCGTGTGGGACCCGACGTCGCGGCGGATCGACCTCGACGACGACGCGCTCACCGAGAACACGCGGGCGTCGTATCCGGTCAGCATGATCCCGAACCTGGTCGAAGACGGGTACGTCAACTCGCACCCGAAGAACGTGATCTTCCTGACCTGCGACGCGTCGGGCGTCCTGCCGCCCATCGCCCGCCTGAACAAGGATGAGGCGATTTACCACTTCATCAGCGGCTACACGGCGAAGATCGCCGGCACGGAGATCGGTCTGGGCATCGAGCCGCAGATTACGTTCAGTGCATGTTTCGGGGCGCCGTTCATGGTGCACCACCCGTTCTACTACGCCAAGCTGCTGACCGAGAAGATGCTCAAGCACGGCTCGACCTGCTGGCTGGTGAACACCGGCTGGGTGGGCGGCCGTTTCGGCGTGGGCAAGCGCATCAGCATTCGCCACACGCGCAACCTGCTGAACGCGGCGCTCGACGGCAAGCTGAACGACGCGAAGTTCCGCAAGGACAAGCTGTTCGGCTTCGAGGTGCCGCTGAGCTGTCCGGACGTGCCCGAGGACGTGCTCGAACCGTCGAACGCCTGGGGCAACAAGGACGACTACTGGAAGACCTACGACGGCCTGGCGGCCCGGTACATCGAGAACTTCAAGCTCTTCACCGACGGCTGCCCGCCCGAGGTCCTCGCCGCCGGCCCGAAGCGCCTGAGCCAGGTGAAGTAGCGCCCGTCCTCCGCACCGGCCGTCTCCCGTAGCGGCCGGTCTCCGTGCCGGCCGTCGATGCCCGGCGAACGCAACACACTGCTGGACAAGCCACCAGTGGCACCCGGCCGCACCGTAGCGTCGGCCCCCCGTGGCCGACGTCGGTCGCCGAACGATGCACGAACGACCGCCACGAGGGTGGCGGTCGTTTGTGCATTTGTGCCACAACGCTTCCTATCGGGCGTCCGGCCAGCTACTATGGCCGTCGTGACCATGCCAACGGAGTCGCCGTCGTGATCACATCGATCGAAATTCAGAACCTGCGCGGCATCCACCACGGCGAGCTGAACGACCTCTCGCCGCTGACTATCCTCGTCGGCCCCAACGGCTGCGGAAAGAGCACCATCCTCGAGGCGTTCGTACTGGTCGTGGGGCTACCGGACCGCCGCAACACACGCACATTCGTCGCCGAACGACGGGCAAAGGTGACAGGAGCCGGGCGTCTGGTGAAGTGGCGAGGCGATGAACGCGCGGACCTGTTCGTTGCCGCGGGGCTGAGCAATCGCACCACCAAGCGCCTGCACGCGGATGTTACGCGTGACGATGGACAATGCCGTGGTAGGTTCGAGGTCGGCGCGGACTTCGATTTCACTGGCGTGACCACCACGAGACTAAGTCTTCTGGCACCGCTGCCTCCTGAGGCCGAGGTGCTCACGCCACTCAGGCTGATCGATTCTCGACCGCCTCATTCCGACGCTTCCCAATCCAACGGCCCCGTGCCCCTGCACCAGCTCTACACCGCGACCGTGAAGCGCGGCCATCGCGGTCGCGTCTTTGACCTGGTGAAGGCCACCGTGACTGATGCTGTAGCTCTGGAGATTCTCGCCCCAGAGGACCACCCCGAGCTGCACGTCGACTTCCCCGATTGGGCGTTGCCGGTAGCGCTGCTCGGCGATGGCACGCATGAGTTGATCCGCCTCGTGCTGGAGCTCGCCTCCGTGAAGGACGGGTTGGTGCTGATCGAGGAGCCGGAATCCCACCAGCACCCCGCCAACATGCGTCTCGCGGCGCGGGCGATCCTCGCCGCCGTGGACCTGGGCGTGCAGGTTGTGCTGACGACGCACAGCCTGGAGTTCATCGACTTTCTCCTGGCCGAATGCGGGGACAACGAGAAGCACCTCGACCAACTCAGCTTGTTTCGGCTTAAGCTCGACAACGGCGAACTGCTCTCCGCGCGGGTCCCGGGCGCAGAGGTCGCCCGTGTGCGGCACGAAATCGAGGGTGATCTGCGGTGAATGAGGGGATCGTTCTCTGCGAGGGGTACGACGACCGCGCATTCTGGGCGGGCTGGCTCATCAAGCTCAGCCGCCAGGAGCCGCCTGCCGGCAACCCTGTCTTCGATCCCCGCGGGCGGAAGGTCGAAGGCGGCCACTACGGGTTCTACCCGAAGAGTGACAGGTTCGTCCGCATCGTCCCCTGCAAAGGCGCGACCAAGACCATCGGCGAAATGACCCGGCGTGTCCGCGAGCGGCAAGTAGATCCCTTCCAACACCTCGTGGTCTGCCTCGACCCAGACATCGACGTTTGCGGTGGCGACCAACGAACGGGAGTTCGTCCCGAGGACTTGCTCCGCATGGTGAAGGGATTGGCCCCCAACGCGCACCTCAACGCCAACGGCGACGTCGAGCTTGACGGCGGCACGGTGACCGTCTCCCTCGTCCGCTGGGAAACCCCGGACGCCCGGCAAGACGGCCTGCCCACGCAGCAGTGTCTCGAACGGCTGGTTTGTGCCGCGATCCTGAGAGCGTATCCCGATCGCGGCCCGGCCGTTCAGCAGTGGCTCAGCAGCCGCCCGGACCCGCCCACAACGGGCTCGCCCAAAGAACACGCCTGGTCGCACATGGCCGGCTGGTACGCCGAGCGCGGCTGCGATAGCTTCTACCGCGCCGTTTGGAAAGACAGGGAGGTCGCCAAGCACCTTGAGGCGCAGCTACGGGAGACCGGGGCCTGGCGCATCGCTGAAGCCCTCGTTGGGCCGTCCACCGCATGACCGCCCGTTTCGTCGAAACTCTGCGTCAACAACCCGTCATCCTCGCCGAAGGCGCTGTCATCGAACGGCTTCGCCGGGACGGAGCGATGCCGCTCGATCCGCACGTGCTCCACGCCGGGTTCGTGTACGATGACGCGGCGCGGGCGGCGTTGCAGTGGGTGTACCAAAGCTACCTTGACGCCGGCAGGGCCGCCGGTCTGCCGCTGATCGTGCTCACGCCGACCTGGCGGGCGAATCCCGAGCGTCTCCGCGCCGCCGGACTGGCGGACCGCGACGTGAATGGCGACGCCACGCGCTTTCTGGCGGGTTTGCGCGCCCAATGCGGCGAATACGCGTCGAATGTCTTCGTCGGCGGGCTCATGGGCTGTCGCGGCGATGCCTACGACCCACGCGACGCCTTCACCGAACGGGACGCCGCCGACTTCCACCGCTCGCAGGCTCAGGCCCTCGCCGACGCGGGCGTCGATTTCCTGATGGCGGCCACGCTCCCCGCCGCGTCCGAGGCCCTCGGCATAGCCCGCGCGATGGCCGTCACCGCCGTACCGTACATCGTCAGCTTCATCGTCCGTCCCGCCGGCACGTTGCTCGACGGCACGCCGATCGCCGACTTCATCGCCCGCCTCGACACCGACGTCCGCCCCGCGCCGGCGGCGCTGATGGTCAACTGCGTCCACCCGACCGTGCTCGAAGCCGCCCTCGACGCCGCCCCGCAGGCCCGCGACCGCATCATCGGCCTCCAGGCCAACACCTCCCGTCGCGGCCCCGAGCAACTCGACGACGCCGCCGAACTCGACACCGAAAAGCCCGCCCCCTTCGCCGACGCGATGCTCCGCGCCCACCGGCGATTCGGCCTGCGCATCCTCGGCGGCTGCTGCGGCACGGACGACCGCCACATCCGCGCCATCGCCGAGCGGGTGAAGCTGGACATCGACGAGGGTAAGAGCACATGAATCGAACTCGGGTGGGTCGGGCGTGCCGCCCGACGTTCGTTGACTTCAGGGCGAGGATGGCAGGCGAGAGGCCTGCCCCACCCAGAGCAGGGGATTGCCTCGCAAGCTCCGAGGGCTGTCCCGCCCCGCAGGAGCGCAACGGAGGCGCAGCGTGAGCGAACGCGGCGCCGGCGACAACGTGCGTTTCTGGAACGGTCTGGCCGAGCGTTACGATTGGACGGTGAGTTGGTTCGGCCGCAGCTACGGGGAGATGATCCGAACAACGGTGCAGGATGTCGGCCACGCCGAACGCGTGCTCGACGTGGGAACAGGCACGGGCCTCGTGGCGCTCGAGTTGGCGAAGACCGTCGGCGAGGTCGTGGGCATCGATCCGGCGGAAACGATGATCCGCGTGGCTCGGCGGAAGGCGGCGGCGGCAGAGCTGACGAACGTAACCTTTGACGTACAGGACGCTTACGAGACGAGCTTCGAGAACGGGGCGTTCGACGCCGTCACCTGCTGCAACGTCCTGCACGTCATCCAGACGCCGGAGCGAGCCCTGGCCGAGATTCGGCGGGTGTTGCGGCCCGAGGGCCTGCTGGTCGCACCGACGTATTGCCACGGGCAGACCTGGCTGTCGCGCTTGCTGCGGCGATTGTCCACGGTGGGCGGCTTCAAGGTGTATCAGCGATTCACCGTCGACGCGTACACGGCACTGCTGGAGCGTTGCGGCTTCACCGTGCTGTGTGCGCAGTTGCGGCGCGGGCCGGTGCCGAACGCGCACGTGGTGGCCCGCCCGGTCTGACCCGCCGATTGCCACGAGCGGCTCAAACTGCTATACGATCACAGGTGTGGGGACAGCCACGCATCCGGTCCTCCACGAAGGCAGTTCACGCTCAACGCTCGCCGGCACTCGCCGAAGGAAGGTGCGACATGAAGGACGCTCTGGTTCAGCTCCTTGGGCGGGAGCACCGCCTGCACGACGTCAACCTGGCCCTTCGCCGGTACATCCGCGATTTGGACGCTCCGGTGGTCGGGGCGCTGCACGTGACCTGTGCCGATGAGTCGGAGTGGGAGTGCATCGACTCGTTCCAGCGCAGCTTCGTCGCCGAGATGCTGCCGGACCTGAAGTTCGCCCGCAAGGCACCGTTTCGCCTGTCCAATCTCGGAGCCCGCTACGAATGGGGCGCCCTGCCCGTAGCCGAGCATCATTACGCTACGCCCGAGTCGCGCTCGACCTTCAAGGCACTGCTCGTCAAGCTGAACGCCCACGTGGCGGTCGACGGCTTCGGCGAGCAGTCGTGCTACGGCCGCATGCAGCGCTACGACACACACTCGACCGCGTGCGGCGCGCTGCACGCCCTGATGGCGGGCAACGACAACCCCTCGCTCCGCGACCTGCGCGAAGCCTTCGAGGAAGAAGGCATCGACCGGCTAGCCCTGCTCGCCGACGACCAGCGGGTCGACCCCGCGCAGCGCAGCCTGTTCGTCGCCCTCATCAACGCTCGCCGGCAAACGGCCCGCGTGCTCCGCGAAATCGCCGAGCACGTCCCGGCCAGCCCGACGTTCTACGTCGTCGCCTCGTGCGTAACACTCAACCGACCGGCGGAGGACACGGAGCTGCTCTGTGGCCTGGCCCTGGTGGACCACCGCACCGGCGAGCAAACGGCGGAATACATCGGCCTCGGCGACGACCCCACGCGCTACCGCGTAACCTACGAGGGCCCCACCCTCATGGTCCACGACGACAACCTACCGGCCTGATCGCGGCGTCGGAGTGGAGTGGGGCGGATTCCACCCGTCGGGTGCCACTGGTGGCTTGCCCACCAGTGCAGTCCGCATTGCCGCCGCACGAACGCCGTTCGACCTGCCCACGCTCGGCGGGCGAAGCCCGCCCTACCTGCTCTCGGCAAACCCCACTCCCCCCCGGGTGCGCCCGCCTCGTTGCCTGGTTGCCTGGTTGCCTTGCCCCCCACCCTCAGAACGCCCCGACCCCGCCGATTTCCCGCCCCACAATCAACTGATGAATCGTCTCCGTCCCCTCGTACGTGATGACGCTCTCCAGGTTGAGCGCGTGGCGGATCGGCGCGCATTCGACGCTGATACCGGCGGCACCGAGCATGTCACGGGCCGTGCGGGCGACGTCGAGGGCCATCCGCACGTTGTTCCACTTGGCCAGTGACACCTGGCTATGGTGCATCTGGCCGGCGTCCTTCAGCCGGCCGAGCTGCCAGACCAGGAGCTGCGCGGTCGTGATCCGGCGAGCCATATCGGCCAGCCGCTGCTGCACGATCTGCTTGTGGATGAGCGCCTCGCCGAAGAGAACGCGTTGCCGGGCGAAGGCCAGTGCCTCGCGATAGCAGGCCTGCGCCGCACCGACCGCCCCCCACGCGATGCCGTAGCGGGCCTGCGTCAGGCAACTGAGCGGCGCTCCGAGCCCCTCCGCCAGCGGCAACCGGCTGCTCTCCGGCACGCGCACATCCTCGAAGAACAGCTCCGACGTGACCGACGCCCGCAATGAGAACTTGTGCGCGATGTCCCGGGTCGTGTATCCCGGCGTACGCCGCTCGACGAGGAAACCGCGAACCCCGTCCGGCGTCATCGCCCACACGACGGCGACGTCCGCGAGCGTCCCGTTCGTGATCCACATCTTCGCCCCGTTGAGCACCCAGTCGCCGCCGTCACGCCGGGCACGCGTCTTCATCGTGCCGGGATCGGAGCCACCGTCCGGCTCGGTCAGGCCGAAGCAGCCGACCGTCTCCGCCCGAGCGAGCGCCGGCAGCCACCGCTGCTTCTGCTCCGGCGACCCGTAGCGATCCAGCGGGTACATGACGAGGCCGCCCTGCACCGAGGCAAAGCTGCGCAGGCCGCTATCGCCGCGCTCCAGCTCTTGCATGATCAGGCCGTAGGCGACGTTGCTCAGGCCGGCGCAGCCGTAATCCTCGAACGTCGGCCCCAGCAGCCCCATGCCGGCCATTTCGGGCAGCAGCTCGACGGGAAAACGCCCCTGTTCGAAGCAGTCGGCGATAATCGGCAGCACACGCTCGTCAACCCAGCGGGCCACGGTCGCCTGCACCTGCCGTTCGTCCTCGCTCAGCAGGCCGGCGAGGTGGAAATAGTCCGGGGCATGTGGGTCGAAACAGGCGGCGGTATCGTCGGGCAAAGCACATCTCCTCATCGCCGGCACATCCCTGCCGGCCAGCGCGGTGCGCGATTCTAGCGGCGCCCCCCACCCCCGACCACCGCCGGCCGACGCACCACCGTAGGGCGGGTTTCACCCGCCGCCCGCTCGTTCGCCGAGAGAACGTCCGTCTCGCCCAGCAAGCCGTGGCGGGCCGAGTCCGCCCCGCCTCCTTGTGTACAAGCCACCGATATACCGCTGCCCCTTGATCCAAACGCCAGCGGCAACTACAAATTTGACAGACGTGGTTGTCGGCTGGTCCGGCGACCGGCCATGCCGGAGAGCCGCATGCCGCTCAAGATCCGCTGCCCGCACTGCCACAAGACGCTGCTCGCGGACGACGCCACCGCCGGCGAAGAGAAGCTCTGCCCGGCCTGCGAGCACGCCTTCACCGTCCCCCTGCCGCGCGACCTGAAAATCGAGGCCAGCACGACGAAGGTCGGCGTGCCCTGCCCGCGCTGCTCGGCGGACGTGGCCCCGGGCACGACCATTTGCCCGCGCTGCGCCACGGTGCTGGCCACCGGTCGGCGCCTTCCCTGGCATCGCCGACTGCGGCGTGTTTCGGGCCGCACGTGGCTGATCAGCGCTGCGATCGTGCTGGTCGTCGCCCTCGGAACGCACATCGGCGTGCAGATCTATCGGGCGAAGACGGTACCGGAAGGCGCGCCCTCGCTCGCCTACGTCCCCCCGCCGCGCATTCCGCTCGCCGCCGCCAGCCTGGCAGCGCGCCTGCTCGACGCGAAGAACACGGACGAGCGACAGGAAGCGCACGACCGGCTGCTGCTCGGCGGCGCCCAGGAGCTCGACCGCGTCGCCGCCGCCGTCGCCGACGAATTGCAGCGCACCCTCGCCGGCGACACCCACCGCGCCGTGTCGGCGGCCAACCAGCGTGTGGCCATCGAGCTGCTGGGCCGGGCCGCCAGGAACGATCCTCAAGCCCTCGTCCTTTACGGCCCCGTGCTCGACACCTGCACGCACCACGACGCCTTACAGGAGACCGCCTGGCGCGTGCGGGCCGCCCTGGGCGACAAGGAGGCGTTCACGCATGTCCGCCCGCTCTGGCGGCGTGACGTGCGCCGCTGGCTGTTCCTGGCCCGCCTGGCCGAGCTCACCCCCGAGCAGTACGCCGCCCCGGCCCAGTACGCCCTGCGACAGACGCGGCGAGAAAAGGACCGTACGGCCGAGGCCCTCCGCGGCCTGGGCCGCCACGACCCCGACGCCGTCCTCGGCAACCTGATGGACACGTATTGGGAAAGCTGGAGCTGGCTCGGCCAGCAGCGCGGGGCCCGGGTGGCCGCCGAGCTGTTCGACCTCGCCCGTCCCACCGCACCCACGGGAACCGGCGATTTCGAAGCCGAAAAGACGGCTATCCGCGCCGCCCGCGACACGCTGCTGCGGGCGAGCCAGTGGCCGGCCCCGACGGCCCGGGCCGCGGCCGGCATCGTGCTCGCCCTCGGTGCCCCGCAGTACCGCTCGGCCCGCGAACGCGTCGCCGACACGCTGCCCGCGAGCCTGCCCGATATCCCCCCCGCCGCCCAGCAGTGCGTCACCTGGGCCCTCGCCCGCCTCACCGGCCGCCAATTCGGCGGTACAACGCAGCACACGATGCCCCAGGACGTCACGCGTGACGATGTGGTGGCCGTTCTGCACTGGGCCCAGACCCGCGGGCTCGTCGACTCTGGGGAACTCAAGGTCCCCGCGGACCGCTATCCACAGCCGATCGAACTGACCTGCCGCGTCGTGCCGGCGGAGCGACAACTCGAGCGTGAACTGCTGCGGAAACTGCGCGAAGGCTGGCCGGCCGCCGACGATGCCCTGGACCAATGGCGGGCGGCGAGCCTGGGCTGCACGTCCGCGGTTGTGGAGCTGCTGAACCCCGGCGAGCGCGCTCCCGACTATCCGGCCCTGGCGGCGGCCCTGGTTATCGCGGCCCAATCCGACCAACCCGACGTCCGACGACGGCTAACGCTCTGGCGTGAAGCGACGGACCAGCCGGCGTGGGTCCGAGAACTCGCCTACGCCGCCCTCGGCGCCCAGGACGCCCGCCACGGAACGTGGGACAGCGGCTGGCCGGCGAAGCTCGACCCCGCCCCCTACACCCAGCTCGACGGGCCAGGCCCCCGCTGGCGGCACTTCGGCTTCATCCTGGCGACGGGTGGCACAAACATGCTGGAGCGACTAAATACATTCGAGCCGGCACCGTTGCCGCCGCCGATGATGTCCAGGCTGACCGTCGCCGCCGAGCGGGCCGGCGGCGGGCCCCCGTTGGTCGCCCCCTAACCGATCCGTGCAGAGAGACCCGGACAGATGCTGATCCCCATCGGCACCGACGTACGCCCCCGTAAACCGCCCGCCGGCAACTACATCCTCATCTTCCTGAACGTGGCGATCTTCCTCTTCACGAACACGGGGCTCGGTAAGTCGGCCGGCGGGCAGCTGCGCGACCTCTGGACCCTATACGCCGCCGTCCCCGATCTCGGCCAGTACATCACTTACCAGTTCCTCCATGCCGACTGGATGCACCTGGCCGGCAACATGCTCTTCCTGTGGATCTTCGGCAACGCCGTCTGCGACCGCATGGGCTCGCTGTGCTACGTGCTCTTCTACCTCGCCGGCGGCGTCTGTGCCGGGGCGACGTTCGCCGCCTTCAACGATAACGCCATCCTCGGCGCATCCGGGTCCATCGCCGCCGTCACCACCGCCTTCCTCGTCCTCTTCCCCCGCGTGCACGTGACGTTGCTGTTGTGGCTGATCATCATCACCGTGATCCAGGTGCCGGCGATGATCGTCATCGTCTTCAAGATCATCCTCTGGGACAACGTCATCGCCCCCTCGCTCGACCAGTCGGCGGTCTCCAGCGTGGCCTACTCGGCGCACCTCGGCGGCTACGCGTTCGGCTTCGCCGTGGCCGTGATCATGCTCATCACCCGGGCCCTACCGCGCAACCAGTTCGACCTGCTGGCCCTGTGGAGCCGCTGGCAGCGCCGTGCCGGCCTGCAACCGGTCGGCGGCGGATCTCTGCGGGCCCGGCCGATCGAAGTCACCGAGGTCGATTCCCGCCCACTGAGCACCGTGCCCCTGACCGCGGCGGAGCAGTTGCGTGAAGAGGCCCTCGAGCGTCTCAGCGACGGCGACCACGCCGCCGCCACCGCCGCCTACCTCAAACTCCTCGAAATCGAGCCGCAACAGGTGCTGCCGCGCGCGGCGCAGTTGGAAGTGGCCAACTATCTGGCCCAGACGCAGCGCCACATCACCGCCGCGATGGCGTACGAGCTGTTCCTCGCCGCTTACCCGGGGGCCGGGGACGCGCCGCAGGTGCGCCTGCTGTTGGGCCTGATCTGCGCCCGTTATCTGCACCAGTACGAACGGGCGGCCATGCACCTGCGCCGGGCCCGGAGCGGCCTGACCATCGAGGCGCAGCGCGCGATGGCCGAAAGCGAATTGCGACAGATCGAGCCACACCTTTCCGGACCGCCCTCGCCCGAGCCCTAAGACCCGCCTGCCAGCTCCCCAACGGCCCGCGCGGTTCTATTGAATGGCCCTCGCCAGGGGGACGATACAGCAGCGACTTGTCGTTGCGGGCCGCCCCTGCGCCCCTGAGTCGGGCGGCACCGTTTTTCGGAACGGGCGCGAGACGCTATGGACGTCGCAACCATTATCGGCATCGTGCTGGGCAGTGGCCTGATGCTCTGGGCCATCATGAGCAGCACGTCCCTGCTTACCTTCATCGATATTCCCTCCATGGCCATCGTGCTGGGCGGCACCATCGCCGCCGCCCTGATCTCCTTCCCCCTCGGCCACGTATTCAAGATCCTCGGCGTGGTGAAGAAGGCCTTTTTCAGCACCCCGATCGACCCCGTCGAGCACGTGGCCACGCTGGTGCGGCTGGCGGAGATCGCCCGGCGTGACGGCATCCTGAGCCTCGAATCACACCTGGCCGACGGCCAGTACGACGAATTCCTCACCCGCGGGCTGCGCATGGCCATCGACGGCCAGGACCCGACGGTCATCGAGACAGCGATGGAGCGCGAGGTCGAGACCATCGCCGAGCGTCATTCGTTGGGCAAGGGCCTGTTCGACGCGCTGGCCAAGTACGGCCCGGCCTTCGGTATGTTGGGCACGGTCATCGGTCTGATCATCATGTTGCAGAACATGGAGGATGCCTCCAAGCTCGGCCCGGCCATGGCCGTCGCCCTGATCACCACGTTCTACGGCGCCCTGCTGGCCAACCTCTTCGCCATGCCCATCGCCGATAAGCTCGGCCTGCGCAGCTCGCAGGAGGTCGCCGCCAAGGTACTCATCATCCGCGGCGTGATGTCCATCCAGGCTGGCGACAACCCGCGCATCGTCCAGCAGAAGCTCACCGCCTTCCTGGACGCCCGCCAGCGGCAAGTGGCCGAGGAACGCACCGGCAAGAACTAGTCGCCAACTGAGGCAGTCGCCATGGCCATAGCCAAGAAGGAAAAGCACCAGGAGGGCGCCCCGGCCTGGCTGGTGACCTACGGCGACATGGTCACCCTCATGCTCACCTTCTTCGTCATGCTTCTGGCTATGAGCGAGGTGAAGAAGGAGGACCACTTCCTCGAGTTCATGCAGGCCATCCGCGAGGCCTTCGGCTACCAGGGCGGCATGCGCCAGACGCAATACGAGGAAGTGCTCTCCCCCAAGAACATCAACTTCACCGAGATGCTTGTCATCCCCATCGAGCCACACGACTTCAGCCGGTCACGGCAGCGCGGCCTGCAGGGCCGCGATAAGACCGTCCGCAGCCGCCAGCCCGACGACGTATACGTGGTCGGCGGCGGCATCCAGTTCGCCTCACTCTCGGCGGAGCTGGAGCCGACCGAAGCCGCCAGCCTCGAGCAGTTCGCCGAGCAGTTACGCGGCCACAACACGATGGTCCGCATCACGGGCCATTGCAGCCGGCGGCCGGTCGACGGCACACCTTTCCGCGACCACATGGACCTGGCTTACCAGCGGGCCCGCGCCGTCCGCGAGCAGCTCGTGACCCTGGGAATCGACGCCGGACGACTGGTCATCGAGGTCGCCGGCACGAACGAGCCCGAAGCATCCCAGGCCTACACCGAGGAAATCCGCCGGCGGAATGACCTGGTGGAGATCCTCCAGGTCAACCGCCGCGTGGATGAGTTCACGCCGTAGTACGCTCCACCCCCGGTCCGATACCACCGCCGCCGATCCGCGCGCAAAGACACGGGCCGGGCGGAGGTCCGCCCGGCCCGGCCACGAGAAGAGACAACACGCAATCACACAGTCCAGGCTTACAACAGACTCAGCACCTGAGCGCTCTGCTGATTGGCCAGACCGAGTAGCGAAATCGCCGACTGGATCAGCACGTTCTGCTTGCTGAGCTCCGCCGTCTCGACGGCGTAGTCGACGTCGGCGATGCTGCTCTTGACGGCCGAGAGGCTCTCCTTCATGGTCATCATGGAGTTCATCGCCGTCTGCACTTGGTACTTCTGGAAACCACCGATACGACCACGCTGCGTGGAGACGGACTTCAGGGCCGCGGCGGCGATGTCGGCCGCCTTGGCTGGGTCGCTGAGCAGGTCGTAGTCGCCGCCGCTCTTGAGGGCGGACAGCACTTCGCCCACGTCACCCGTGCCGAGCTCCTGGGAGAACAGGCCGCTGATGCCGATGGTGGCCTGCGTCGTCGAGTCGGTACCGAGCTGGAAGGTGGCCCCACCGCTGTCGTCCACAGTGAAGCTCGTGCTCTGCACGGCCGACTGGGCGGCGGTGTTGAGGGCGTCGGTCAGCTTGAACGACAGCTCCAGACCGTTGGAGTTGTAGTAGACCTCCTTGCCATCCGTGCCGGCCACGTGGCCGTTGATGCGCACGTCCGCGTCCTGGCCGTCGACGTCCACGGCCCGCGTTTCCGTCACGGTCGTTTCGGAGCGACTGTACAGCGAGCCGCCCTCGAGCACGCTGACCTTGACGAACTGGGCCGAGCCGTAGCCCGTGCTGGAGAGCTGGATCGCGCCGGTATCGACGTAGCCGGACAGAATCGCCGACACGCCGGTCTGCGCCTTCAGGTCGTTGATCTTCGAGACCACCGAGGAAAGGTTCTCGTCGGCGGCGATCTCGATGATCTGCGTGCCCAGCGAGCCGCGGATCGCGACGGTTGTGGCCTCGCTGGCCGAGTTGGTCATGAAGGCCGAGGCAGTGGTCGTGCCGGTCAGCGCCGTGTGGGCGGCGGACACGACCGAGATCGACAACGTGTTGACGTCCGAGCTGGGATTGCGGGCGTAGACGCGGATGTCGGTCAGCTCGGTGGCGTCGACGCCGCTCACGTCGATGCCCAGCGAGCCGTCCAGCAGCTTCTTGCCGTTGAATTGCGTCGTGCGAATGATACGGTCGATCGAGGAGATGGCGTTGTCGATCTGCGACTGGTTGGCCGACAACTCGCTGGCCGTCATGCCGGCCGTGCTCGAAGAGGACGCGGCCAGCGACTGGATTTCCTTGAGCAGGCTGCTCACCTCATCCAGGGCGCTGTCCGCCACGCTCATGATCGCGTCCGTGCGCTGGTTCGCCGTAATGGCTGAGTTCACCCCCGTGAGCTCGCTTTCCAAACCGTTGAGGGCCAGCAGACCGGCCGGATCATCCTGACCGCGGTTGATGCGGTTGCCGGTCGAAAGACGTGTCAGCGTGTCGCTCTGGCTTGTGCTTGTCCGGTTCAGAATGTTGAGCAGGCTCAGTGTGTTGACGTTCGTGACTGTGAGTGCCATGGAGACTCCTCCGCATGCGTTCTCAGGTGCTTGTTGTCCGAACAGAACTCCTGGGAAGCGTTCAAAATGCGAAGAGCCCCACGCAAACCCGGATTGGAATTTCCCCGCAGCAGGAAGCGCGCACGACACACTGGCTCGCGTCGCACCCGCGCCGCCGCATGCATTACCGGCCAGCCCGAGAACTACAGCGTCCGGTACGCCGTCACTTTTTCCGTGTCGACCACTTTTCCCCCGCTTGACCGCCCCTTACGGCGACGTCCGTTTCGCCGTGTACCACGCCTGCCATTGCTCCGCCGTGGCCCGGCGTTCCTCCGCCGACAGCGCCGCCGAGAACGGCAGCGTCAATCCTGTGATGCGCCGCAGCGCGGCCGCCGCGTGCTCGGCGATGATCTGCGCCGCCGGCGCGCTGCTCGCCGCGCTCGCCGGCACGGTCCCGCCGGCGTTCGTGCGCAGCGCCTCTGCCGCGCGGGCCGCGTGTGATGGAAGCGCCGCAGTGCGTTGATCCTCCAGCAGGCGCACCAGCGCCGGCACGCACGCCGGTTCGCCGATGGACGCCAGCGCATCGACGAGTGCCGCCCGCCGCTCGACGTCCGCCGGCTCTTCGGCCAGAGCGCTCAACGCCGCCACGCAGGCCGGCGTGGCCAGCCGGGCCAGCGTCAGGCAGGCCGCCTCGGCCACGCGGGATGAGCCGTGGCGATACCGCTCCTGCAATGCCAGGATGATCGACTCATCGCCGTAGAGGGCCAGTCCCAGGGCGACGAGCTCGCGCGTCGCCGCATCCTCGTCGTCCAGCATCGCCAGCAACCGCTGCCGCCCCCAGTCCGAGCGCGTATGCTGGAGCACCACGACGCCATACTGCCGCAGCTCGGCCTGGTCGCTGTCCAGCAGCACCGTCGTCCCCCACCGGCCGGCGTCTCCCGCGTTGCACAGGGCGGTGACCAGCAGGGCCCGCTCGGCGGGATCGGCGGTCTGCGCAAGGCGGCTGGCCCAGTACCGCCCGCGCAGGTGCGTCCGAAAGGCCAGCGCCGCCACGCACGCCGCCGCCGTGATCCCCACGAGCACCAGCGGCAGCCACCGCCGGCGGCGGACACGTGTCTGCTGAACATCCGACACGGGGAGGCTCCAATCCTGACCCGAACCGTTCTGGCGGCCGCGCCAACGGGTTTGCGGGTTAACCGTATCTTAACTGCCGGCGGCTACGCTCCAGGGCCTCGGAACAGCGAGATCGGCTCAGCGGAAACGCCGCGCGGAACAACGTGCTCCGGGGCAATCCTCCGCGGCCATAACAAGGAGAGTGGCTCATGAACCGCGTGATCCTGGTGTGTACGTTCCTGCTCGTGGCCGCCGGCCTGCTCGTGCCCGTCCCTGCGTTCGCCCAGAACGCCGACGAGCAACAGAACAAGGTCGTCGTGGACGGCTCGACGACGGTCGGCCCCATCGCCAAGGCCTTTGCCGAACACTACATGGCCGCGCACCCCGACGTCAACATCACCGTCAGTGAATCGGGCAGCGGCAACGGCGCCAAGAGCCTGATCAACAGCACGTGCGACATCGCCGACATGTCCCGCTTCATGAAGGACACCGAGTTCAAGGCCGCCATCGAGAAGGGCGTCCTGCCGGTGGCACACGTCATCGCCGTCGACGGCATCGCCATCGTCGTCCACCCCAGCAACCCCGTCCGTGAGCTCTCCATCGCCCAGGTCCGCGACATCTACATGGGCAACATCACGAACTGGAAGGAACTCGGCGGCCCCGATCAGAAGATCGTCAAGATCTCCCGCGACACCAGCAGCGGCACGTACGAGACCTTCGAGCAGATGGTCATGCAGTCGCAGAAAATGGCCGCCGACACCGAATACGTCGGCTCCAACGGCGCCGCCCGCCAGCGCGTCCAAGCCACGCCGGCCGCCGTCGGCTTCGTCGGACTCGGCTTCGTGGACCGCACCATCCGGGCCCTGCCCATCAACGGTGTCCCCGCCGAGCGCAACACCGTGGTCACCGGGCGCTACCCCATCGCCCGCCCGTTGTTCATGTTCACCAACGGCTACCCCAAGCTCGGCACTCATCTGCACGCTTTCACCACGCTTTACCTGACGCGTGAAGGCCAGCGCATCATCGAGTCGATCGGCTTCGTCCCCGTCACCGACTACCCCGCGGATGCTGCGAAGGACGGCGTGCAGTAGTCCCGCTCAATCTCCGGCGATCCGCCGGTACTGACGAAAACAGAGCCGGCCCGCGCGTCTGCGAGACGCGCGGGCCGGCTCCTTTTATCCGCCGAGGCGGCCGTCAGCCCCTAGAACGTCACCTGGAGCTGCATCCGCCACATCAGCGCGTCATCGTTCACGTTCGCCAGGCTGGCCGCCGACGAACGCACCGGCGACTCGTAGATCTTGATCACGTCGGTCTGGAGCTTCACCCTGTGGCCCTGGATGTAGTAGTTCAGGCCGGCGCCGTACTCCCAGGAGCCCTCGCTGCCGGGGCCGATGCTGCTGACGCCGCCCACGCGGGCCACCGCCTCGACCTTCCGCTCCAGGCCCGGAATCGGCAGGAAGTAACCGACCTGCAGATAGCCGCCGTGGTAGTCGCTCGTCGAGTCGTCGCCGGTCAGCAGCCAGTACGGCGCGTACGGCGTCCGCCACGCCCGCCGCACATCCTGGAATCGCCAGGTGTACTCCGCCGTCGCCGAGAAGCCCTGCCACTGGAACGCGGCATCCACACCCATCTGGTGGATCTGCATGCCGTTCGAGTTCGTCACACCGTAGCCGCCGCCCTCGGGTTTGCTGCGGTGGAACGGAATACGCAGCGTGCGGGTGTCCCCGGCGTCATCGTTGAATGCATAGTGGATGCCCAGGTCCAGCGCCGGCGACTCGTGGAAGGCGATGTCGCTTTGCGACTTCATCAAATCCCCGGGATTCTCGCCCAGGGCGTGCCAGATCGCGTGGAAGAACAGCGCGGGGTTGTTGTCCAATTCGCGGGCGCCGTCGGTGGTGATCGTCCGGCCGCGGTAATCACCCATGCTGTTCATCACGTCGAAGTACCAGTCCAGCCGCTTGTCGAACAGACGGCCCCAGAACCGCACACCCAGGCCCGTGCCCAGGCCGAACACCGCGTCGCTCATCGTGCGGTCGACGAACTGCAGGCAGGAATCCGACAGCATCGTCTGCCGCGTGCTGGCGGGCTTGAAGATACCGGCCTGGAACTGGAGGGCGTCGGCAAACCGATAGTTCAACCACACGTAGCGGATGCCGAGATCGTAGCCGGCGCTCTCACCCGCGCGGAACTGCATGTGGTAGGTCAGATCCGGGGTGTACACGTGGCCCGTGAGCTGCAGACGGATGCGCTCGATGTCGAACCCGGTCCGGTCGTCACGCTCCAGCCGCGGGTTCAGGTAGTGGTTCCGGGACCGCGTCCCCACGTGCACCCAGCGAAACTGCATGCGGCCCCTGATGTTCATCAGGAACTTGTCGTCGGTGCTGCGGATGAAGAAGTCCTTGTCGTAACCCGCCTGCAGCATCGACGGCATCAGGCTCTCGCGGAACTCCTGCTCGCTCAGGATCTCGCGGATCTGCTGCCGGATCACATCGCTGCGCCCAGCCTCCGCGTCCTGCGCCTCCGCCGCCACGAGCTGCGCCTGCAACCCGTCGATGTGCGCCTGCTGCTCGGCAGCCTGCGCCTGCAAGCGCTGCACGCGCTCGCCGATGTCGGCCCCGTCTGGCGGTTCAGCCACAGCGGCCACCGCCACACAGCCGCACAACAGTCCAATCAGCCAACGATCCCAGGTGCCACGTGACATGCTGAGTCTCCTTACTCTGGACGAGCCGAATGACAACGCGCCGTTCCCCAAGGGGACGTGCAGCCTGCACGCCTGTAACCCACCTGTCTACCGACCATGCTCCACGCCAGACCCACGCATGATCGTGGCAAAGACATTAACCGCTTCTGCAAGAGGCGACAAGGCACTGACTACTTTCTCTTCGCATTTGCCCTGTGAACCCGCGCCCGGTACCCTCTTCGGTCCCCAGGGGCTTAGCCGCGCCCGAGCCGCGGGCCGGTCCCCCAAGGAGACCACGCACCAATGGCTATCGCTGCTGTCGTATTCACCTGGTCCTGGCTCGCCGTCTGGTTCTGGGCCACGCTGCTCATCGGCCTCGTCTGGTTCCGCCGCCACATCGACATCAACCGCGGCCGAAACGAGCCCATCCTCAGCGATGCCGACGCCACCGATGCCCCTGGCAACCTGCCCCGGCTCACCGTGCTCGTCGCCGCCAAGGACGAAGAGGCCAATATCGCCCGCTGTCTCGAAGGCCTCATCCGCCAGGAGTACCCCAATCTCCAGATCATCGCCATCGACGACCGCAGCACCGACCGCACTCCAGCCATTCTCGATGAGCTCGCCGCCCGCCACCCCCACCTTACCGCCCTGCACGTGGATCACCTGCCCCCAGGCTGGTTCGGCAAGAACAACGCCATGCGGGTCGGCCTGGAGCAGGCCACGGGCGAGCTGTTCTGCTTCACCGACGCCGACTGCCAGTTCGATTCGCCCCGCCTCCTGCACGCCGCCGTCTCGTATGCCCGCCGCCACGACGTGGATCTCCTCTCGGTCCTCCCCCATCTCGAGACCGGCACGTTCTGGGAACGCGTCGTGCAGCCCGTCGCCGGCGCCGTCATGGTCTTCTGGTTCCCTCCGCAGCGTGTGAACAGCCCCCGCTGCTCCACCGCCTACGCCAACGGCGCCTTCATGCTCATGTCCCGCCAGACCTATGAGGCCATCGGCGGCCACGAGTTCGCCCGGGCCACCCTCAACGAGGACATGCACATGGCCCGCCAGGTTAAACGCGTCGGCCGGCGGCTTTGCGTCCTGCGGGGCGGCGACATGTACCGCGTCCGCATGTACGTCGGCCTGCGGCAAATCTGGCGAGGCTGGAGCCGCATCTTCTACGGCTGTTTCGGCACCGTCCCCCGCCTCATCGGCAGCGCCGCCATGCTCTCCATTTTTAGCCTGTCACCCTACATAACCTTATTGCTCTCGCCCCTCGCGGGCGGGGCGGCCCTGGCCATCGCGGCGGCGGCGGCGATCGCCATTCTCGCCCAGCAGAGCATTCTCTTCCGTTTCTACGGCCTCTCCGGCATCGCCCCGGCGTGGGCCCTGACGTACCCCCTCGGCGCCGCCTTCTGCCTGGGCATGACCCTCAACGCCATGACCCGCCTGGGCGGAAAGCAGACCACTTGGCGCGGCACCTCCTACACAGGCGGCGCCCACGCCTCCGCAACGCCCTCCGACAACAACACTCCACCGCAACAATAGGCGCTTCAATCACTTACAGACCAACATCTGCCCTGACGACGGGTTTCCGCCGCCGTTATAAATCCACGAATTGCTGGCGTTTCAACCGCTCCCGCCCTCCACTACCCATAGTTTGTCGTATAATTAGAGTTACAGGATATTGGGGCGCAGCCCCCGCGCACGACGGTTATTGTGCCGTACTTGACAGTTGGCCGTAGTTAGGTTATTATTAATACTAATACGTGGCTAACTGGCACGTCGCGGGTGCGACATCGCAAAGGAGTGCGGATGGCCAGCAGAAAGGACGGCAGCGGCAGGATGTTGTGCCTCCTGGGACCCGGTGGCGATTTCGTCGGCGAGGTGCGCGAAGATGGTCGCACCCCCACCCGCATCGAATCCGCCTCCCTCACCCAGGATCAAGCCAACGATCTCTTCAGTTGCCTCGCCCGACAGCTCGGCTTCCGCTGGTCCAAGCCCGCCTGCACGCCCAACGCCGCTCCGGCGGACCAACGCGTCTGGGCAGCTTCCCGTCGACCTCTGCCACCCGTCGTTCACGGATCGCTTAGTGCCTACCTGGCGGAGGAATGGACTGATGCCCCGAGCCAAATCGCCCAGGCCCCAACCCTCGCTCACGCCCAAGCAGCTCCGCGTACTCACGTTCATTCGCGACTTCAGCCGGGCCAAGGGCTACGCCCCGACCATGCAGGAGCTGGCGGACGAGTTCGGCGTCAGCAAGGTCACCGTGTTCGAACACATCGCAGCCCTGCACAAGAAGGGCTACCTGAAGCGTTCGCGGCACAAGGCACGCTCTTTGCAACTTAGCGACGCCATTCACTTTCCCGACGAACGCGCTACCCTCCTTCCCCTCGCCGGCACCATCGCCGCCGGTGCGCCTATCGAGGCCGTCGAGCAGGACGAGTCCCTCGACCTTGAGGAGATGTTCGTCTCCCCGCACGGCAACTTCGTCCTCCGTGTTCGCGGCGACAGCATGATCGAGGACCAGATCTGCGACGGTGACTACGTCATCATCGAGAAACGTCAGACCGCCCGCGACGGCGAAACCGTCGTCGCCCTGCTCGACAGTGGCGAGGCCACGCTCAAACGCTTCTACCGCGAGCCCCACGGCATCCGCTTGCAGCCGGCCAACCCCGCCTACAAGCCCATTATGACCAAGAACGTGGATATCCAGGGCGTCGTCGTCGGCATCCTCCGCCGCTACTGATCGGCGGGATTCCGCCGCTCGCCGCGTCTGCCCAGCACCGGGTGCCCGCCGAAGCGCTCCATCAGGGCAACAACCCGGGCGCGTACCAAGTCCACCGCCTCCTGCTCCGGCAGATCGGCCAGCGCCGCCAGCGACAGCGGCTCGCCGTACGCCACGACGACCCCGTGCGGACGGGGCCAACGTGCCTGCCGCGGCCACGCCTCGAACGCCCCCAGAATCGCACACGGCACGATCGGCACACGGGCCTTGCGGGCCAGCAGGATCACCCCCGGCTGCATCTCGGCGACCGTCCCATCCGCCGTACGGGTCGCCTCGGGGAACGTCGTCACCAAGTGCCCCGCCTTCAGCCGCCGCAGCGTTTCTTTGATGGCCTTCACATCCGCCGTCCCCCGCCGAATCGGAAACGCGTTCAGCCCTTCGATGATCCGCCGCAATAGTGGGTGATGAAACAGCGTATCACGCGCCATGTAGTGGCATTCTCGCGGCAACGCCAGCGTCGCCAGCACCGGATCGAGAAAACTCTGATGGTTGCAGACGAGTAGCACCCCGCCCGTCCGCGGTACGCGGTTGGTCCCGAACACGCGCCCCCGAAAGAACACCGCGTACAGCAACTGGGCCATCATCCGGCACAGCCGGTACGAGAACCGCATCTCGCTGGCAACCCGTTCCTCGCCCATCGGCTAGACGCTCCCGCCGCCCGGGGCCGAACGGGTCACCACCGGGCCATTGCCTAGCCCCGCCTGCCGCAGATGCTCGAGCATCACATCCAGCACCTGGGCGATCGATAGCTCCGACGTGTCGATCGAAACCGCTCCCGCCGGCACCTTCAGCGGCCCGACGCGCCGTTGCGAGTCCGTCCGGTCGCGCGTCGTGAGGTTCGCCAGCACGTCCGCCGGCGTTACCTCTTCGCCGTCGGCCCGCAGGTCGTTCAGCCGTCGCTCGACCCGCTTCTCGATGGTCGCGTCGAGGAAGAACTTCAGGTCGGCGTCCGGGAAGGCCACGCTGCCCTGGTCCCGGCCCTCGGTTACGAGCGACCCCAGCCGCTGCCCGAGTTCACGCTGTTTCTCGACCAGTGCCGCCCGCACGCCCGGCAACGCCGCCACGAACCGCGTATGCTCGTTGACCCGCATCGAGCGGATTTCCTCGGTGACGTCCCGCCCATCGAGCGTAACACGGATATGTGTCGGGCCGAGGTCGAGCCGGTAGCGGTCGCTGGCCGCCAGCGGGGCCATGCAGGCGTCATCTTCGAGGTTGAGCCCTTCGGCCAGCCCCGCCAGCGTCACCACCCGGTACATCGCCCCCGTATCGAGGTACGGAATACCCAGCCGGGCGGCGAGTTTCCGTGCAACCGTGCTCTTGCCCGACCCCGCCGGCCCGTCGATGGTGATGATCACGCTCTCCACCCGCTACAGGTTATCCGTTGTTCGCGCCAATTACGGGCGGGATTATAAGCCAACCCGCGAACCCCAGCCACGTGCGTCAGCCAAGCGCCCCCGCTACCGCTCCTGCACCTCCAGCTCGCCCCCCTGCCGCAGCCGGTAAAACCGATTCGTCTCGACGTTCGTGAACCGCCGCATCGTGCCGGCGGCGTTCGGCCAGTGCACTTCCACGACGTCCACGACCTTCGCCGGCCCAACGCCGAACCGGCAATCCGTATCGTCCCGATGACCGGCGTGACCCAGCCCACCCTGCACTTCGCGGATCTGCCGCCGACCGCCGACCTCGATCACCACGCGTGCCCCGATCGCCTGACCGTCCAGCCGAATGTTGAGGAAGCGATTCCCGCTCCGCCCGGCGACGAGATTTCGCAGCAGCCCCACCGACAGATCGTGCCCCTTTCGCTGCTCCTCCGTGAGCCGCATGTTGTTCGTCCCGACGAGGATGTCCGTCGCCCCATCACGGTCGAAATCACCGAGCGAAATCTGGCTGGCGTTGATCCACGTGCACCCCAACCGCTCCGTCCACTCCACGAACCGCCCGCCCTCTTCCTGGTGGTACAGGCGCAGAAGCTGCTCGTCCGGATAGTCACTGCTGGCGATCAACAGATCGAGCCGCCCGTCGTTGTCCACGTCGAGCCAGCCGGCGTGCAAGTCGCCCTGGTTCCAGTGCTCGACCGAGTGCTGCCGTTCGATCCGCGCCGCGTCCCGCTTGAACCGGAACGCCGCCGCCGGCCCCTCGTTCACCAGCAGCGTCGACCGATCCGACGACGGCCCCGCCCACCAATGCGTGATCTCCGCCAGGAAGCAGTCCATATCGCCGTCGCCATCGAAATCCGCCACGGCGCAATCAAACGTGTTCCCATTCGCCCGAAACGGTTCTTCCTTCTCCCGCTCCACTTCCGGCGGATACTCCCCGCTCCGCTCCTCGTCGCCGTCAAACCCCGTCTCGGCACCGACGTCCGTGAACGTCCCGTCCCCATTGTTGCGCCACAAACGGTTCCACTGGCGGCCATAGGTAGCCACGAGCAGATCCTGGTGCCCGTCGTTGTTCCAATCCGTGTGCGTCACGCCATATGTCGGCCGCCGGCTGTCACGCTGCCCCGTCTCGGCGATGCCCAGCAGCCCCGCCGACTCGGTCACATCGACGAACGTCCCGTCCCCCCGTCCGCGCCACAGCCGATCCGGAAACGCCTCGTAGCTGTCGCCGTACGCGACATACGCGTTGCCGACGAACAGGTCCAGGTGCCCGTCGCGGTCGTAATCGACGAAGCACGCCGTGATGTTCGTCTCCGCCAACCGCCCCACGCCCGACTCGTCGAGCCGCCGAAACCCGCCGTGCCCATCGCCCAGCCAGATGGCGTTGCGTGGTACATCCGCCGCTTCCGGCTTGTTCTCCGCGTAGTAGCCGAGGTACAGATCGAACCGGCCATCCTCGTTCACATCGCCGACCTGGGCCACACTCGGCGCCGTCGTTCCTTCGGGCGCTAGCACGCCGTCGTGCTCCGAGCGTACGAACCGCCCATCGCGATTGAGAAACACCCGTGTCGAGCCGATCAGCGCGTCGGGCACCCCATCGCCGTCGAAATCCGCGAATGCCACGCGGTTCGACTCGACGCCGCCGAGCCCCACCGCTGCCGCGACATTCTCGAACAACGGCCCCGCCGGCTCGTCTTCGGCCCACGCCGGACACACGCTCAGCAGGACGCCCATCACCCCGGACACGATGTGGAAGTGCGAGTATCTGGTCATGCCGGCCACGTTACGGCGCCGCCGCGGCACTGTCTACTCGGCCCTTCCGGTCCGTGGTACGATGCCGCTCGGCGAATACCGCGCGCGACGCGCACGCGGCGCCGCCTCAAAACGCCTGCGAGCGCCAGCCCTGACGATGAAGTCCTTCCGCGTCGGCGTCGACAGCTACAGCCTCGGCCCCCTGCGGCTCTCTCCCCTCGAGATGCTCGACTGGGCCCGGCAACACGGCGCCGCCGGCGTGCACTTCAGCGGCCTCGACCTCCCCGGCGGGGGCACGCCCGACGACGGCCTGCTGCGCGAGCTCGCCGCCCATGCCGAAGCCCACGACCTCTACCTCGAATGGGGCGGCGGCCAGCACATCCCCTTCGACATGACCACCTGGCAGCCGCGCGACGTCCTGCCGATCAACACCGCCGCCGTCCACCAGGCCGACATCGTCGGCACGCCCATCATCCGCTCCTGTTCCGGCGGACTCATGCGCTGGAGCGACCAGTCGCCGCCCACCGAAGACCTGCTGCGCGAGACCGCCAACGCCCTGAACGCCCAGCGCTCGCTCCTGGTCGACGCCAACGTCACACTCGCCATCGAGCTGCACTTCGAGTTCACCACGTTCGAACTGCTCCGCCTGTTCGACATGTGCGACGCCGAGCCCGGCGGCCACCTCGGCATCTGCCTCGACACGATGAACGTGCTGACCATGCTCGAAGAGCCGCTCGCCGCCACCGAGCGCATCCTCCCCTGGGTCGTCGCCACGCACGCCAAGGACGGCACGCTGCGCCAGACCGACACCGGCCTGCAATCGTTCACAACCGAGATCGGCCACGGCACCGTCCCGTTCGCCGACATTCTCGCCCGCCTGGCCACGCTCGACCGCGATGTGCACCTGTCCGTCGAGGATCACGGCGGCTGGTTCGACCTGCCGATCTTCGACCCGGGATTCCTCTCGCGTTTCCCCGACCTGACGCCCGCGACGATGACGCAACTGGTCGGCATCGCCCGGGCGAACGAGCCACGCCTCGCCGCCGGCGAGCTTGCCCCGCTCGACCGTGCCGACTGGCCGGCGTGCTGTGCGGCCCGCGTCGCCCGCGACATCGCCACGTTGAAAGACATCGCCACCCGCCTGGCCGATTCAGGAGCGGACGCATGACCGCGCCCGCCAGAACGCGTCACGGACGTTTCCCGCTCGGCGGCAAGGACGCCCTCCTGAAGCTGGCAGCCGACCTCGGCGTCGATCTGCCCTGGTCCGACGATGTCCGCGTTCTGCTCACGCCACTCGAAGTCGCCGGCCGCCGCCTGTCGAACCGCCTCGTCATCCTCCCCATGGAAGGCCGCGACGCGCTCGCGGACGGCGCCCCCGGCCCGCTGACCTGCCGCCGATACGAGCGATATGGCGCGGGCGGTGCCGGCCTCATCTGGGCCGAAGCGACTGCGGTCGTCCCCGACGGCCGGGCGAGCCCGTTGCAGTTGCACCTGACGCGGGACAACCTCCCCGCCTTCCGCGAGTTGACGCAGCGCACGCGGGCCGCCGCCCATCAGGCGCTCGGCTCACAGCACACGCCGCTGCTCGTGCTCCAACTGGCCCACTCCGGTCGCTACAGCCGCCCCGACGGCACGCCGCACCCAGCCATCGCCCAGCACAACCCGATTCTCGACCCGCGTCACGGCCTCGCCCCAACGCACCCGCTCGTCACCGACGACGACTTCGCCGCCTTGCAGAAAGCGTACGTCACGAGTGCCCGCCTCGCCGCGGAGGCCGGCTTCGACGCCGTCGATGTCAAAGCCTGCCACGGCTACCTCATCGCCGAACTGCTCGGCGCCCGCAGCCGCTCATCCAGCCGTTTCGGCGGCGATTTCGACAGCCGCATCCGCTGGCTTCTCGAAACCGTCGCGTTCATTCGCGCCGAACTGCCCGATCTGCTCGTCACCTGCCGGCTCGGCGGCCATGACGGCCTGCCGTTGCCCCTCGGCTTCGGTGCCGGCGAAGGCAACCCGCCTGCGGAAGACCTGCGCGAACCGGCCGAGCTCGTCCGCCGACTGGCCGCCGCTGGCTGCCCGCTGCTCGCCGTCTCCGCCGGCATTCCGTACTACAACCCGCACTACGGCCGGCCGTTCGACACGCCGCTCCCGGGCGCTGCTCCGCCGGCCGAACACCCCCTCGTCGGCGTCGAGCGTCTGCTGCGCATCGTCGCCGCCATGCAGCACGCCGCCCCCAACACGCCCATCATTGGCTGCGGCTACACCTGGCTGCGCCACCTTTTCCCGCACGTCGCGGCGGCGGTCGTGGAACGCAGCCAGGCCACGCTCATCGGCCTCGGCCGCATGGCCTTCGCCTATCCGTCGTGCCCCCGCGATCTCGCGGAGCGTGGCACGCTAGACCCCCGACAATCGTGCACCACCTGCTCGCGCTGCACGCAGCTCATGCGCGACGGGGCCAACGCCGGCTGCGTCGTCCGCGATGCGGAAATCTACGGCCCCATCTATCGGCGACGCCACGCCGACCCGTGCGAGGAGGCCTGAAGCCGATGTCCGCCGAGCCGACCACCGTCACCATCGCCGGCCTGACGCTGCCCGTGCACTCGGCGAACACGGTGATCGTGGGCAGCGGTGCGGCGGGGCTGAACGCCGCTCTCCAGCTCCACAACCACGGCCAGCACGACGTCCTCGTCGTCACCGAGCGCTGGGGCGCCGGCGCCTCCAACGAAGCCGGCTCCGACAAGCAGACCTACTACAAGCTCGCCCTCGCCCACGACGCCGACGATTCGCCGCGCAGGATGGCCGAAGACCTCTTCGCCGGCGGCTGCATGCACGGCGACCTCGCCCTTTGCGAAGCTCAGCATTCGGCCCAGGCGTTCTACCACCTGGTCAGTCTCGGCGTGCCCTTCCCGCACGACCGCTACGGCGCCTACGTCGGCTATCGCACCGATCACGACCGCCGCGGGCGAGCAACCTCCGCCGGCCCGCTCACGTCGCACCTGATGTGCGCCCGGCTCGGCGACGCTGTCCGAGCCCGCGGCATCCGCATCCTCGACGAGCACCAGGTCATCGCCCTGCTCACCCGTGACGACGCCGACCAGCACTGCGTCTGCGGCGCCATCGCCCTCGACCGCCGCCAACTCGACACGCCGCATCACGGCCTCGTCCTGCTCAACGCCGTCAACACCATCCTCGCCACCGGCGGTCCCGGCGGGATGTACCAGGCGAGCGTCTACCCGGCCAGCCAGTTCGGCAGCACCGGCCTCGGCCTGGCCGCCGGTGCCGCCGCCGCCAACCTGACCGAGTCGCAGTTCGGCCTCGCCTCGCTGCAATTCCGCTGGAACGTCTCCGGCAGCTACCAGCAGGTCATCCCCCGCTACGTCTCCACCGACGCCGCCGGCGGCGACCGCCGCGACTTCCTCAACGATTACTTCCCCGACATGCGCACGCTGGCCGGCGCGATCTTCCGCAAGGGATACGAGTGGCCGTTCGACGCCGCTCGTGTCCGCGGCCACGGCTCATCGCTGATCGACCTGCTCGTCCACCAGGAGACCGTCCGCCGCGGGCGGCGTGTGTTCCTCGACTTCACCGCCAACCCCGTCGGCGACGAGCGGCTCGGCCCGTTCTCGCTGGACCATCTCGGCGATGAGGCCCGGGCCTACCTGCACAAATCGCAGGCGTTGCAGCCGACGCCCGTGGCCCGTCTCGCCGCGCTGAACCAGCCGGCTCTCGACCTCTACCGCGCTCACGACATCGACCTGACGCAGTCGCCGCTTGAAATCGCCGTCTGCGCCCAGCACTGCAACGGCGGTCTCGCCGGCAACATCTGGTGGGAATCGAACGTCCGCCACCTCTTCCCCATCGGCGAGGTCAACGGCAGCCACGGCGTCCGCCGGCCCGGCGGCGCCGCCCTCAACGCCGGCCAGGTCGGCGGCCTGCGGGCGGCACTATTCATCACGCGGCGCTATACGCAACAGCCGCCGCCAGCCGACGCGTTTGCCCGCGAGGCCAGCCCACGCATCGCCTCCTGCCTCGCCTTCATCCGCCGACTCACCGGTTCCGCGACCGACACCGCGCTCACGCCCGCCGACGCCATCGCCGAAGTACAGAACCGCATGTCGGCCATCGCCGCGATCGTCCGTGAGGCGCCGGCGGTCGAGCAAGGCTGTCGCGACGCCTGGAAACTGTGGTCCCGTCTCGGCCACGACCTGCGCATCGCCGCGCCTGCCGACCTGCCCGCCGCCATGCGGGCCTGTGACGCCTGCGTGACGCACGCCGTCTATCTCGAAGCACTCGCCGAGTACCTCGCCCGTGGCGGCCGCTCGCGTGGTTCGTTCCTGGTGCTCGACGCCACGGCCGAGCCGCTCGACGTGCGCCTCGACGACGACTGCCGCTTCGCCCTGGCGACACCCGACGATTTCGCCAGCCGTCACATTCTCGAAACCAGACTCGACGCCGGTGATAGTCTCACGAAGCGATGGGTGGATGTTCGCCCCATCCCCGGCGGCCCGGGCTGGTTCGAGACGGTCTGGCAGGAGTACATACACGACCGCGTCGTGAGAGAGGAGTGACCGCATGAACGACCGACCCGTCGCCTTCGTAACCGGCGCCAGTCGCGGCATTGGCCGCGGCATTGCCCTCGCCCTCGCCGAATCCGGCTTCGACATCGTCGGCAACGCCACGAGCTACGACCCGAACGACCCCACGCGCGGACTCGCCGAAGTCGGTGTGTGCGCCAAAGCCCTCGGCGCCTCCTTCGCCGCCGCTCCCGGCGATGTGGCCAATCTCGACACGCACGACCGCCTGCTCGACCTGGCCCTCACCCGCTTCGGCCACGTCGACGTGCTCGTCAACAACGCCGGCATCAGCCCGCTCGAACGCCAGGACGTGCTCGAAACGACGCCGGCCAGCTTCGACCGCGTCCTCGCCCTGAACACACGCGGCACGTTCTTCCTGACGCAGCGCTTCGCCCGGCGGATGGTCAACCAGGCTCGCCGACCCAACAGCCCGCCGCCGGCGATCATCTTTGTCTCATCCGTCTCCGCCCGCGTGTCGTCGCCCAACCGGGCCGAGTACTGCATCTCGAAGGCCGCCCTCAGCCATGCGGCCACGATCTTCGCCGACCGTCTGGCCCCCGCCGGCATCAACGTCTACGAGGTCCGCCCCGGCATCACGCGCACGGACATGACCGCCCCCGCCGCCGACTACTACGACGAGCAAATCGCCGGCGGCCTCGTCCCGTTGCGCCGCTGGGGAGAGCCCGAGGATATCGCTCGCGCCGTGGCGTCCCTCGCTCGGGGCGATTTCGCCTACGCCACCGGCATCGCCATCGAGCTCAGTGGCGGCATGAACGTCCAGCACTTCTAGCAGTCCGTCGAGAAAGGGGACTGGCTCCGAGCCGAATCGCCCGCAGAAACCCTGATACTGCTCGAAGCGAGGTGCCTGTCCTCTTTTTCAACGGACCGCTGGACGCCCGACCCCGTTGGCCGGGACAACATGGGAGAAGCGGCTTGAACGCCTCGCAACGCCTCTACGACCTCCTCCGGCAGAAACGGCTCATCGCCCTCTTCACGCCAACGGACGCCGCCACGGCCATCTCGGTCTACGAAACACTCGCCCCGCTCGGCGTCACGCTCGAAATTGCCCTGCGTGCTCCCGGCGCCCTCGACACCATCGCCGCCATCCGCGACCGCCACCCGGACGCCCTGCTCCTGGCCGGCACCGTCCTCACCGCCGCCCAGGCCGAGCAGGCTGTCGCCGCCGGTGCCGCCGGTCTCGTCAGCCCGGATTACCTCGCCCCCGTCGTCCAGGTCGGCGTCGCCCACGACGTCATGTGCATCCCCGGCGGTCTCGGCGACGTCGGCAAACAACTCGTCCAGAAAGCCGAAGCCTACGGCTGCTCACCGGACGAACTCCGCCGCCAACACCCGCACCAATGGGCACACAAGCTCTTCCCCGCCTGCGCCGGCGGTACGACCTTCGCCGGCCTGGCCGCCGCCTGGCGAGCCATCTTCCCCGACCTGCTGATCGTCCACACCGGCGGCGTATCGGCCGAGCGCCTCCCCGAGCTGCTCGCCCTCGATCCCCACGGCGTCTTCTGCGGCTCCGCCCTCACCGCCAAAGCCACCGACCCCGTCACCCTCGCCGCCGAAGCCCAGCGCTGGCTAAGCATCATCCACGCCCCGCGCCAGCAACCCAGCGAGAGAGCACCCACCACAAACCAGCACAGCCGATTCGACAAAGGACACCTGTAGGGCGGGCCATGCTCGCGCTACAAGACCACAGAAGTCCAGAGGGGTCGCCGTTCTTGGCGGATGCCGTCATTTGTCGCGTTTCTGGCGGTCTGTCGCCCTGTTAGAGCTCTGATCTGAAATGGTCGCAGCAGGGTACCCGGGGCACACGCCGCCAGGCCATTGACTATCGCCGCGCTGCGGCTTTGCGGCTCTTCACCTGGCGTTTTGCCCTTGCTTTGGGCTTGGGCGGATCGTCGATCACTTCCAGAAGGTCATGAAACGACACATCCAGAGCACGGCATATCTTCTCCACGGTCGCGAGCGTTACGTTGTAGCGAAGCCGACTGCCGATCGAGTTGAGCGTCCCTTCTCCCACACCGGACAGCCTTGCCAGCCGGGCATACGTGAGCCGCTTGCCCGTCCGTAGCCGGTAGTCTTCCATCGCTTCGCGGAGTCTTACTCGAATCATTGTCTCTCCGTCACGCGCCGGGTGCCACTGGTGGCTTGCCCACCAGTGCCGTTCACCCACAGCGGCCGCGCTCCGCACCGTACGCCTCGTAGCGGCCGGTGAGGTTGGGAATTAATCCCCGGTGGGTCGGGCGTCCCGCCCGACATTCGTTGATTTCAAGGCCAAAACGGCAGGCGAGACGCCTGCCCCACCCAGTGCTGGGGATTGATTCCCAACCTCGGTCTCCGTGCCGGCCGTCCCGTAGCGTTGGCCCCCCGTGGCCAACGTCGAATGGTAGATCGTCCGTTACGCCGATTCGGCACAATCGGCGGCAACTGCCCATCGCGTGAACCGGCGGGCTCTGCC
>JASFQK010000018.1:0-130428 GCA_050115495.1 Phycisphaerae bacterium
GTTGCGTTTGCAGTAGGCGAATCAGCCGCCGGCCGACGATCTGCCGTTTGCCCAGTTCAACCGCTTCGCCGATCTTCTTGTCTCTCTGGCGTCGTGCCACGCCGCCAGTAAACCAACTCCCAACGTATCGCGCAAGTTAGGATTGCGTTAACCTCGACCCCTCCAAATTCCCGGACAGTATTGCTCTTGAGCAGTGCAGTCGCGTAACGAGCAATCCTCCGGATTCGGCGCGTACACGACATGCCGGCGCCTTCGGCATGCCACACGGCCGTGGCGGCCGACCTCCGTGTCGGCCGTCGATCGCCAGTGAACGCTCGGGTGCGCGCAAACCTTGACCCGCGGCAGGTGAGCGCTACCATTGATTCCAGATAGGGCTGCGCTGGGACCTCGGTCGGGTGAGCGTTCCAACTCCCCCAAACGTCCCGCTTCCCGGCGATTTCACACGCAAATCGCGTCGGGAATCCGGGTCGCCAGCCTCTCGTCCGAGCGTCCGCGAGCATAACTCGACTCCACAGGAGCGTGGCGACCGCGAAGCCGCGGAGCACACCCGTGCCATGGGCGTGCGCCGTAGCGGCAGTGCATCGCCAGGAGATCACGCATGCGCGGAACTTCCGAAAAGCTGAGTCGCATTCACGTTATCTGCCTCTTCGCGGCCGTTGCCGGCGGCGTGCTGCTTTCGCCGGCGGCGCTCGCCCAGCAGCCGCAGGTGCCCAGCCTGCGCTACGGCATCGACGTGCGCGGCCAGGTCCACCCGGTCGAGCTGCCGTCCCTCGATCACGCGGCGCTGCTCGCCGAGGACGAAGACGACATGGCGCAAAATGGCATGGGCAAGCTGCGGACCGGCGTCTTCCAGACGCTGGCCTACGCCGCCATGACTGACCCCGTCTCCGCCGACGTCGTGCCGGGGCAGGGCACGTTGTGGACGGCGGCGTTTCGCTCGCCGGGCGCTGAGGGCGGCCGGCTGCACTTCGTCGGCACGGATCTGCCGGCCGGCGCCGAGCTTTGGATCTACGCCGCCGACGCACCCGAATACGCCGAAGGTCCGATCACCGAGCACGGCCAGTGGGGCACCGGCGAGTTCTGGTCGAGCGTCTTCGCCGGCGACACGCTCTTCGTCGAATACTTCGTGCCCGACGGGGCCGACGGTAACGGCGACTTCCTCGTGGACGACTACGTGCACATGTACCGCCCGCTGGACGAAACCGCCGCCGGCGGAACGCGCGAAGGCTCCTGCCACCTCGACGTGATGTGTTACGAGGACTGGCACCCGCTGCACAACGCGACGGCACGCATCGACTTCAACTCCGGCAGCGGCAGCTACCTGTGCAGCGCCACGCTGCTGGCCACGACGGCCGCCGACCAGACCCCGTATCTGCTCACCGCCAACCACTGCATCGGTAGCCAGACAGAGGCGAACACGCTGGTCGCCACCTGGTTCTACCAGGCGAACACCTGCGGCGGCGCCGTGCCCAACTTCAACACACGCCCGAAGACCAGCGGTGCGACGCTGCTCTGGACCAGTGGCGGTCCTGACGGCACACTCCTCATGCTCGACGGCGTCATTCCCGACGGCGTGTACTGGGCCGAATGGGAGTCCATCCAGATGCCCGCGGGCTACACCGTGGTCGGCATTCACCATCCGGGCGGTGCGTACAAGCGCATCAGCTTCGGCACGAGCCAGTACCACGCCTTCGGTGACAACTACAACTTCATGGGTGTCTCCTGGTACGACGGCACGATCGAAGGCGGCTCTTCCGGCTCCGGCATCTACCGCGGTGCCAGCCACAAGCTGATCGGCGTCGCCTCGCACTCGGCGGACCCCCTCGGCTGCTCGAACCCCGACGGCCCCAGCGGCTACGGCCGGTTCAACCGCATGTACCCGAGCATCTCCACGTTGCTCGCCGCCGGCAGCGATGACGCCCTCGAGGACAACGACTCGCGGGCGGAGGCCGTCGCGCTCGATCCCGGCACGCACAACGGTCTCGTCGTCAAGGGTCTCGACGAGGACTGGTACGCCGTCACGCTGGGCGAGGAAGGATATCTCGCGGTCAGCAGCACGTTCGTCAGCCTGCACGGCAACATCGACCTCGAGCTGTACCGCGGCGACGAGCTGACGCCGGTCCGTTCGAGCACCGGTGTGGGCAACAGCGAGGGCTTCGATTACTCCAACGACGGCCCGGCCGACCTGTTCTACATCCGCGTGTTCCTCGCCGACGACCAGCGCAACGACTACAGCCTGTCGCTGTTGGTGAGTTGCGGCTACATTCCGCCGCCGGGTTCCGTGAGCGCTTCCGACGGCGAGTTCTGCGACCATGTTCATCTGAGCTGGACGGCCGCCGACGGGGCCGCCGACTACACGATCTGGCGTTTCCCGACGGGCGGCGAAGCCGAGATCATCGGCTCCACCGCCGATACCTCGTTCGACGACTACGCGGTCGAGGCCGGTCAGACCTACGGCTACTGGGTGCAGTCGATGGGTATGGTTTGCGAGGGTGAGTTCAGCGATGCGGCGAACGGATCCGCGGCGTGCGGCGAAGTCATCGGCGACCTCAACTGCGACGGCTTCGTGAACAACTTCGACATCGCGGCGTTCGTGCTGGCCGTGACGGACGAGACGGCGTACGGGGCCGCGTATCCGGATTGCAACCGCCTCCGAGCCGACGTTAACCAGGATGGCTCGGTGAACAATTTCGACATTGGGCCGTTTGTCGATCTGCTTCTCGGAGGCTGATCGGCCGGCGGCGACGGAAGATGTAGCGGCGTGCGGGACGATAGCGCCGGCGGGGCCCCCTCGGGCACCCGCCGGCGCGGTCTCTTAATGCCGCCGGCGGCTGGGGCGGAGGGGTAGGGGGGCCAGTTGCCGACCGCCAGCGCGCACGCTAGACTATGGGGTGTCGTTCGGGTTTGAGCCGGGGTGGGCTGTGTAGGGAGAGGGTGCTGTGCCGGGTATGTCCCGGCCAGCCCGAGATATCCGTACCGGCGGCGCCGACAGTGACTATAGTCGTTGTGGCGCCGGCGGACGAAGACGCGGAGGCATCGAGCCGCATGACGGCCCGAGCAGCCGCCGGCTCATTTCAATCATCGAGTGTTCGCACAGGCGTGCATTGCGGCCTGTCCAGAATGGAGAAGCGAGAAATGGCTAAGGATAGCACCAACGTTGCCAAGCCTTCCCGTCCGAGAGCGACCCGTTCGCGGTCTGCCTCCTCCGGTTCGACTTCCACGCCGACGCTGGCGCCGCGGGCGAAGAGCACGACGCCCGTGACCGACGATCAGATCCGCCAGCGCGCGTATGAAATCTTCCTGGCCCGCAACGGCGGTCCGGGCGACGCTAGCTCCGATTGGGCCCAGGCCGAGCGTGAGCTGCACCAGAAGACGAAGCGCTAGCCGCCGCGGCGCTGCGCGTCGCCGGGAGTGTCGTAGCGTGCGCCCTTACGGAGCGTGCCTGCGGCCGTGAAGAATCTTCCGTTAGCTGATGAAGTGTTGACGAGCTTCCTGTTCGCCGACGGTGTCTGGCACGCGCTGGGGGCAGTGGTTCGTCGCTGCCGCCAGCGGACGCGTAGCTGACCGATCGTGCGCCGACCTCAGGGCGTCGGCACGATGCGGAACAGCGCGTTCTCGCAGGCGACGTAGAGCGTGCCCGCCGGCGTGAAGGCCACGTCCGTGATCTCGCCCGGCAGATCGGCCGCGAACACCCTGGTGCCCAGCACCCGCGTCCGCGTCTGATCGAACTCGAGCGCGATGATGCGGTGGCGGTCGATTTCGCCGTAGAAGAAGCTCAGACGCACGTTGTCGCCGTAGCGGTTGCTGGGGTTCACGCCGCCGCCGATCAGACCGGGGCCGGCTTCCGCCGTCTCGAACAGCGGTTCGACGTACTCGGTCACTTCGCCAGCGTAGGCCAGTTCGGCATCGGTGTCAGCGAGACCGGCGACCACCGGCCAGCCGTAGTCGCCGTCGGCCTGAATGAGGTTGATCTCCTCGTGGGCATCGGCGTAGCGATCGACCGCCAGCACGGCACCGTTCTCGGGGTCGATGCAGAGGCCGCGCACGTCGCGGAAGCCGCGGGCGTAGTACGGTGAGTCAGTGAGGGGGTTGTCGTCCGGGATCGAGCCGTCGTCGTTGTAGTGCAGGATCTTGCCGCGGAGGACCGTGCGGTCGGACGTGCCTTCGAGATCGTTCATGTCGCCCATGGCCACGAGCAGGTGCCCGTCCGCGGTGAAGGCCAGCCGGCCGGAGACGCGCGTCGTGCCCGGACCGGTGGGCAGCGAGGCGACGAACACTTCGCCGCCGACGGCGAGATTGGCCGCGGTCTCGAAGTACACGACACGGTTGTCGATGGCGGCCTGCGGATCGTTCGTGGCCGTCCCGGTGTCCGAGCGGGTGTAGAACACGTAGATCCGGCCGTTGGTATCGAAGTTCGGGTGCAGGGCGATGCCCAGCAGACCGCGATCGCCGGCGGTATTCACCGGCACCGTGGCCACGGGCTCAGCCTGCAACGTGCCGTCGACCACCACGCGGATGCGACCGGTGTTCTTCTCCGTGTAGAAGACGCGGCCGTCCGTGGCGAAAGCCAGCGCACTCGGGTGCGCCGCTCCGCTGACGATGTACTCGGCCCGCAGACCGTTGGCCACCGGCACCGGATCATCACCCGGAAACGGCAGACAGCCGCCGCTGGTCAACAGAACGAGCCCGGCGAGCAGTCCGCCGCACAGCGCTGGCCACAAACGAAATCGCCGCATGCTGATCTCCCGCGACAAAGGACAACGCGCAATCATAGGTGAGTGTCCATCGCGCGCAAAGAGCCCGGACGGCAGGAGTCGGAAGATGGAAATCGGCGGTGGCGGCCAGTCCCCCTGCTCCGCCGTCGCTTCGACCACGATCAGGAATGCCCCCGGAACTCGTCGCGGAGGGCCTTGAAGAGGGCCGGCGACTCCGCCTCCAGCAGGTTGAGCACCGCCTCGGCCCGGGCCCGGCCGTCCAGGGCCAGTAGCGACTGGAGGCGGGACTTGGGCAGCTTCTCCATAACCTCATACAGCGTCGCGTGCAGCCGCCGCAGCCGGACCTGCTCCGCCTCCGACAGGTGGTCGAAGGTCTCGGCCCGGGCGAACACCGCGGCCGCATCGGCCCGTGCGGTGATGACCTGGTACTCGCGGAGATAGGCCGCTCTTTGCCCCGGCGGTAAGGCGTTCCAGCGCTGCGCGGTCGTCGGCAGCCCGGGCCGCGCCGCATCGCCGGCCGGGTGGTAGAGGCTGGCGCTGAGCAGGGCCCCGGCCGCAGCTGCCACCGCCAGCAGCAGGATGGTCGTGACGCGCTGGGCCATGGTCAGTTGTCCCCCTGTTCACCGAGGCGCGTCTCCAGCCACCGCACCGCCTCATAGTCGTCGATGAGCCACGGATCGCGGTCCAGCGCCACGAGCGCATCCAGCTTGCGCGATGCCGCCTGCTCGACCGGGGTGACCGCGGTGCCCTGGGCCGTCACGGGCGTCAGCGGCGGCGCCGTGGCCAGACGATAGGCCAGGCCGACGGCGGCCCCCAGCAACAGGGCCAGGCTCATTCCCGGCAGCATCGCCCGCCACCACTCTCGCCAGCTTCGTTGCCGGCCTTCGTGCATGCGGGTCAGCAGCCGATCGAGGGCGCCCGCCGGCGCGTCACTCGGCGCCTCGTCCAGGCGCAGCCAGCCGATCAGCGTCCGTTCCCGGCGGACCAGCTCACGGCACTGCTCGCAGGTGATAAGGTGATTCCCCCAGTGGGCCTGGGCGCTCGGCGGGAGAGCGCCGCGGGCGTACCCCCGTGCGGTCTCGCCATTCATGTGTTCCATGACGGACCAGCCGCTCTACGTCGCCTCAGGTCAGGCTGCTGAGCTTAGCGCGGAGCGCTTCCCGGGCGCGCCGAAGCTGGCAGCGCACGGCGTCCGCGGTCGAGTCGAGGACGATCGCAATCTGCTCGTACGAGAACTCCTCGTACTCGTACAGCGTGAGGGCAATACGCTGCTTGATCGGCAGGCTGCTGATGGCCGCCGACACGCCCGCCCGCAACTCGCCGAGCGACAGGCGGTGGTCGGGCGACGAATCGCCGCGAGCCGGGATCCGCACGGTTACCTCGTCTCCGGCGTCGGACCGGCGCTTCTCATGAGCCTGGCCGACGTAGTTGAGCGCTGCGTTGGTCGCGATGCGGTACAGCCACGTGGAGAACTTCGCCTTGGGCTGATACCCCTGCGGATTGCGCAGCACGCGCAGGAAGACGTCGTGGGTGAGATCCTCGACCGCTGCCGCGTTGCGCACGACACGGGCGATGTAACGGGAGACGCGCTGGAAGTTGCGCCGCACCAGCTTGTTGGCTGCTTCGGTGTCGCCAGCCTGCACCTGAAGCATAAGCTGCGTGTCGAAGTCACTCGGCGGCGGGGTCGCCACCGGCGCGACACGAGCACGAGCAGATGCTCGGACAGACCTAGAGGTCTGCCCCGTGGTTGGTTCGGCACGCTTCATCGAGTCCCATCCAGCTTTGGAACTGCCCTCAACCTGAATAGTAGCTCCCGCCGGCGTGCCAGGCAACCCAAACTCGACCGACCGCCGCAGAGACTTCAGCCCAGCAACCGGCGTTCCCCAGGGCTCAGGTGGGGCGGCTCCGATAGCCGCTGACGCAGGTCCGCCGCGTCCAGGGCGTAGGCCGGGCTGATCTCCACCACCGCGGCCGGCTCCCCTGACGCGTCCCGCGGTACGTTGCCGCCGCAGGCCTCGAGCCAGGCGGCCGCCCGGCGGATGAGGTCGCGCCGGGCCGTCTCCGCGGAATCGACCCCGGTGGCGTTTTTTACCGGGCTGAACTCCTCTTCCCGCCGCGTGTACACCACCAGCGGGTTGCGGGCCAGCGGGATGGCGTCGAAGACGAACATCTCCAGCTTCACCACGTTCGGCGCCGTGGGCTGTACCAGCTGTCCGTCGTCGCCCAGCACGCTCAGCTTCTTCTCCGCCCGGTGCCAGGGTAGGGCCAGGTTCGCCCCGGGGCTGGTGAGACTTTCGACAAACTCACGCGAAAGGACATGAATGGCGATGCTGCCGGCGTCGAAGCGACGCGTGCCGTCGGCGTTGCGGGACCGGGCCAGTTGCTCCGGCAGGTCGCTGTACTCGATGACGGCAACCCGACCGTCGGCCAGGCAGAAGTTCCCCACCCGCTCCATGTCGTCAGCCTTGCGGATGGCCTTGCTCGACATCTGTGACTGCCGCTCGATGTGCAGGCCGATGAAGAGCGGATCGATCGCCCGCACCAGCGGGTTATCCACCTGGAAGTAGCTGATGTGCGCCACGCCGCGAGCTCGCATGTCCGCCAGGGCGCCGCTGTCGGCGAGGGCGCGGAGGCTGCCGCCGTGGCCGTCGGGCGACAGGGAGACACGATGTCGGGCGGACAGGGCGATCCGGCCGTCCGGCAGGAACGCCGGCATCTGGCCCTGCGGGAAGAAGGTGACGCCGTCCGCACCGAGGCCGAAGTGCCCGTGCTGCTCAAAGAACTGGACCGTCTCCCCATGGTTGGCCGGGCTGGTCATGATGTACCAGTGCGGTCGGTGGCCGTACCGACGCTGGACGCCCAGCAGCGACTCGGCGAAGAGCTGGAACAGCGTTATATTGCGGACCGGGCTGATCGCGAAAGCGCCCTTCGGTCCGTCGTAGCCGAGCCGGGTTCCCTGGCCGCCGGCGACCGTGAACGCCCCCACCTGTCCGCTCGCAATCGCCTGCTCGCCCGTGGCCAGGGCTCGCCGGTAGATGTCGGCGTGCTCGGTGTCGGGTTCGGCGGGCAGGATCGGCGGCGGCAGGACCTCAGCGGGGAGGGGGATCTCGGCCTTTCGGCGGACGTAGGGCTCGACGAGGGCGGCACAGGCCCGGGCGTCGAACTGGTCGAGATCGTCCAATAACTGTGCCCGCTGCTCGTCATCCAGTTCCGCCCAGTAGGCGAGCAGGTGGCTCTGGCCGACGCTGTCGAGGGTCTGTTTATGGTCCGAATAGCGTTGAGAAATGGTGGGCATGGCGGGGTGTTGACCTCCGGAGAATCGGATCGGAACGCGGGGAACCAAGGGTATGAAGTTGGTGGAAGGGCGTCAAGACAGGGCGAGAGGATGGGCTGTCGGGACCGCTCCCGATTGCGGCGGTGGCCTTCCTATAATCTTCGACGGGCGTTCGCTTTTGGGATTGACAGCCGACGGGGACACGCTATGCTTTTGATAGGTGCAGTTTGCGACGGGATTGATAAGGGTTGATATCATCATAAGCGATCTCATACTTTCGTATTAATTCGGTTCATCGCCGACCCTGGCAACCCTGATTCAATAACGCCCAGCTAGCTTTCCCGCCGTTAGCGTGCGCACCGGGTGCGTGTCTGCGCTCAATTCAGCGCAGGCAGATGTGCCACAGGTGACGTGCGCTTCCGTTATGCACGCATAGGTTGAAGTTCTCACCAAGCGCGTTTAATCCGCGCGCCGCTTCTGTTCCCGAATGGGCGGCACTCGACGAGCCGACGGTCGGCTCGGTGAGCAGCGCGGCGACCGGTTGCGTTGTGTGGCGTGATGTTGTGGCTCGCCGATCCATGCCGAGAGCACGCGTGGCGGGCGACCACTATTGAGGCCATCATTCGTCCGGTTTGCTTGTGAACGCGCCCGCGCCGCGGGCCGGTTGGGACGTACTTCGGGAGTAGCTTGAGGAGAGACTGTGGTGAAGCGGAGAAAAGGGTTCACACTCATTGAGCTGTTGGTGGTGGTGGCGATCATTGCCCTGCTGATCTCCATTCTGCTGCCCAGCTTGTCGCGTGCCAGGGAATTGGCCAAGCGCGCCGTGTGCGCGGCCAACCTGCGTGGTATCGGGCAGGGCTGTCACATCTACTCGAACGACAACGAGGAATGGTTCCCGAACTCCTTCTACAAGGAACCGACGCTCATGACGTTCCCCAATGCGACGTCAGTGATCTTCGTCGGGGAATTGTCGACGAACATGACTTTGCAGAAGACGACGAATACTTGGAACCGCGTGCACCCCAGCCGGTCGCTGTTCATGCTCGTGATCGGCGGGAACTCGTCGCCGCAGCAGTTCATCTGCCCGAGCTCGGGCGATGTCCAGGACCCGCTGCGGAACAAGGACTCGGGCGGTGAAGTGGCCGCGCAGCCGGGCGTCAACCGCTTCGACTTCAAAGGTTATCCGAACCTGAGCTACGGCTACCAGCTTCCGTTCGGCAACAAGGGTAAGCCCCGCAACGGCATGGACCCGCGCATGGCCCTGTCGGCGGACCGCGGCCCGTACTTCGAGGCCGCCGCCACGGACGCCAATGGCGGGACCCCGGACCAGGAGCGTACGTCGTCCGTGGTGCCGCAGGGCACTGATGAGGAACTGCTCAAGTGGCCCATGGAACGCTGGCGCCCGTACAACAGCCGTAACCACAACGGCGAGGGCGAGAACGTCCTCTACGCCGACAGCCACGTTGAGTTCTCGAAGCGCCCGATCGTCGGCGTGAACTACGACAACATCTACACGATGCATGACGGCTACACGCTCTGGAATACCCTGGTTGGCAAGAAGCCGGACGACGTCAGGGGGCCGTGGACGAACACGGATAACGTCATCGTTCCGTAGGCAGTGCCGCTAGCCCTCACGATTGGCGGGGCGGTCAGGACCGTGTGGGTCCGCCGCCCCGCGGCTTATTTGCGAGGCCCCGCCGCCACGGGCAGCCGTGTCGGGGGGCCGGGGAACGGGCGGGATCACTTGTGTTTCGACTTCCAGCCGATAGGATACAGATCTGCGTCTGTTGGCCCGGGGGGGTGTGTTCGTGCATAGGGGCGTACGGTGTCGATGGATCCGCACGAGTTCGATGACGGTGATCTGAAGCGGCAACTGGACGATGCCCTCGGCGGGCTCGACCAGGAGGAGCTCGAACGCCTGGCTCACGAGGGCCCGTCCGAGCCCCACGCCGATGAGCGGGGGCGGATCCGCGGGCGTATCGCCAGCATCCGGGGTTCCGACGTCTTTGTCGACATCGGCGGCAAGAGCGAAGGGCTGCTCTCGCTCGACGAGTTCGAGCCCGACCAGCCGCCCACGGTCGGCCAGGTGCTCGACCTCGTGCCGCACGGCTTCGATCAGCAGCTCGGCCTCATGCGCCTGTCGCTGCGCGAGGTCAAGCTCCAGGTCGACGTCGAGTCGGTTCGCGTCGGCGACGTCGTGAAGGGCCGCGTGACCGGCAGCAACATCGGCGGGCTCGAGCTGCGCGTGCAGGGGGCCCGCGGCTTCATGCCCATGAGCCAGGTGGACCTCGTGCGCCACGAGGACTTCGGGGCGTTCATCGGCCGCTGGCTCGAGGCGGAAGTGACCGAGGTCGACCGCCGCGGGCGTCGCCTGGTGCTCAGCCGCCGCCGCGTGCTCGAACGCGAGCGCGAGGAAGAGCGTCAGCAACTGCGCTATCAGCTTGCCGAGGGACAGGTGCGGCCGGGCAAGGTCGTCCGCATCGTCGATTTCGGCGCTTTCGTCGATCTCGGCGGCATCGAGGGCTTGTTGCACATCAGCGACATGAGCTGGGGCCGCCTGCGGCATCCGTCCGAAGCGGTCAAGATCGGCGAAGAGATCCAGGTCCAGGTGCTCAAGATCGACCTGGTAAAGGATCGCATCTCGCTCGGCATGAAGCAGATGAGCGCCGATCCCTGGACGCTCGTACCGACGAATTACTCGACCGGTCAGACGATCGACGCCCGCGTGCTGAAGCTGGCAAACTTCGGCGCGTTCGTCGAACTCGAGCCGGGTGTCGAGGGGCTCATCCCCATCAGCGAGATGAGCTGGACGCAGCACATCCGTCACCCGAAGGACATCCTCAAAGAAGGCGACAGCGTTCGCGTCTCGATCCTGGCGCTCGACCCTGAGAACCGCAAGCTCACGCTCAGCCTGAAGGCCCTCGAGCAGGACCCCTGGACGAGCGTCACGGAGCGCTACACGCCCGACAGCGTGGTCAGCGGGGCCGTCATGCGCACCACCAAGTTCGGCGCCTTCGTTCAACTCGAAGAGGGCGTCGAGGGGCTGGTGCACATCTCCCAGCTCAGCCACCAGCACGTGCGTAACGTTGAGGACGTGGTCAAGCCCGGGCAGGTCGTACAGGTGCGCGTGCTCTCGGTCGACGCCGAGCAGCGGCGCATCTCGCTGTCGATGAAGGCCGCGGTCGAGGCGCCCCCGTCAGAGGCTTCGGCCGAGTCCGGTCACGCCCCGCCGCCGCCCGAGAAACGGCGGAAGAAGCCGCTGCGTGGCGGATTGTCCTGGTAACAGGGGACGGCGACGATCGTCCTATAACCCCCTCAGAGTGCGACACCCGGCGTGATCGGGCCGCCCAGGCTGCGCCACAGGTACCACGATGCATACGACCGGTACGGCCGCCAGGGCTCGCCCAGCGCGGTGAGTTCGGCCGCTGTCGGCGGTTCGGCTGCGCCGAGGAGCTGCTGGGCGGCCTTGCGCAGCCCAAGATCGTCGATGGGCCAGACGTCCGGCCGCCCCAGGCAGAACATCAGCAGCATCTCGGCGGTCCAGCGGCCCACGCCTTTCAGGCGAGTGGCGGCCGTGATGACCTCCTCGTCCGACATCTTGCGAAGGCCCGCCCGGGTCAGCGTTCGGGAGGCGAACGCTTCGGCCACGCCGTGGATGTACTCGACTTTCTGGCGAGACAGGCCCGCCGAGCGGAGTTCGTCGACGGAGAGCGCGAGGATCGCCGCCGGCGTGAGGCGTTTGCGCGGGCAGAGGGCCCGCAGTCGCCGAAAGATCGTGGTGCCGGCGGCCATGGACACCTGCTGCTGCACGATCGAGCCGACGAGCGCCACGAACGGGTCCGGCGTGCTGACCGGCCCCGGAACGCCGAACTGGCGGATCAACGGCGCCAGTCGGCGGTCGCGACGGGCGAGGTAGCGAGCAGCCACGGCGGCCGGGCCGTCGCCCTGTGGTGAGTCCTTGCTCGGTGAGCCCTTCGTCATCGCGGCGATCTCCTCGTCCGGCAGAAGGTCCCGACATGGGGCGTGGCATGCCGAAGCGCAGCGCCGGCATGTTGTCCTTGTCGCGAGGGGAAGACATGCCGGCGCTGCGCTTCGGCATGCCACACTCCGGTTCATGGCTCACGGCTCACGGTATCAGCGCCGGTGCAGGCGTTCCGACCAGTGCACGTACATCTCGGCCTCGACGCCGCCGTAGATGCCGTCCTTGAAGACCGTGTCGCCGCGGAAGCGGTAGAAGTCGACGAACTTGTCCATGTACTCGATGCGCAGAGCGAGTTCGCCGTGATGGAGCAGGCACGTCGCCCGCGTGCATTCGTCGGGGGCGTCTTCGAGGCTCGGCTCCGACTCGTCGAGGGAGAGCCCCGCCTGGTACGTGCGATAGAGCGCGATCGTGTCGTTCGCGAGGGACCGCGTCTTGACGAGAATGACGACGAGGTGCGTGCGGTCGCCGTCCAGCCCGTCGACCTCGCCGCGGTGTGAGAGAATGTCGAGGCGGATGGCGTCCTGGCCGTCGACCTTGGTGGGCTCGATCGCCAGGTGCGTCTTGTACGTGCCGTGGCTGAGGATGTTGCCTGGCCCGCCGCTCGGGTCCGCCGCATCCCACTTCTGCAGCACGAACGTGCCCTCTCCCGACCACGCACCGGTGGGGATCTCCGCCCGGCGGGGCGCACCGGCGCAGCCCACGCACAGCAGGACCACCACGAGCCCGAGGCCGCCAACGATTCTCTGTGCTGTCATTCGTGTCTCTCCTTGCAAAGCGACTGGAGCGCCATCGGCCCGATCAACGCGGCGGTGACGTCGACTCCGCACGGTCGGCCAGCAGGGCGCCGGCCTGCACGAGCGGATCGCTGTGGGCGACGACCGTCGCCGCGAGGGTCTCCGGGAACGGTTCTGCCGCCACGCGCTCGCCGCCGGCCGCCGCTGCTTCCCACGGCTCGGGCGGGTAGTTCCAGGCGGGGGCGTTGCGGTTGAGGAAATCGCGGAACGACGGTACACGCCGGCGCTTGCGGTTGTAGTAGTAGCGGATGCCGCTCCAGGCGGCCAGGTTCGCCACCCACGACCGGCCTTTCAGTGACCGAAAGCCGAGCCGCCGGCAGGCCGACCGCAGCGAGAAGAACTCGGCGAACGCCGCCATCTGCGCGTGCCGCAGCTCCTTCGGCGACATGCGCTTCGGGGCGAAGACGACCGACGCGCCGTTGTATCGTTCCCAGTCGCGCGTGCGAATGCGGCCCTCGCGCTCGTACTGCTCGAAGAATGCGGTTCCCGGATACGGCGTGAGCACGGGGTAGCAGCTCATCGCCAGTCGGGCCTTCTCGGCGAAGCGGACCGTCGCCTCGCAATCTCGCCAGTCGTCCGTATCGAAACCGAAGATGAACGCCCCCCACAGGCTGATGCCGAAGCTCTGGATCTTCGCGATGCGGTCGACGTACGTGTCGCTCTGGACGAACTTCTTGCCGGCGGCGGTGAGCGTGGATTGCCGCGGGCTCTCCAGTCCGAGGATCAGCCCGACGCAGCCGCTTTCGCGCATGGCCTGCATCAGCCGCTCGTTCCGGCTGATGAGAATATCGCACTGTGTGGTCCAGGAGATCTTCAGCGGGCGCAGCGCTTCGCACAGTTCGAGGGCCCACTGGTGGCTGCCGCCGAAGTTGTCGTCGGCGAAGATGTAGCACCAGGCGCGGTGGCGTTCGCGAGCCTCGCGGATCTCCTCGACGATGTCGGCGATGGCTCGCTGGCGGAACTTGCGGCCGAACACCGCCGGCGTCGTGCAGAAGTTGCAGTTGTGCGGGCAGCCGCGCGTCGTCTGGATCGGGTTGGCGATCAGGTAGTCGCGCGGGTCGTACACGTCCTTCCGCGGCGTCGCGATGGGAGCGGTTTCGAACGCGGTCCAGTCGTACACTCGGCGGAGTCCCTGGCGTGGATCGCCGCCGGCGGTCGCCGCCGACTCGAAGTCGCGGATCAGGTGCGGCAGCGTCGACTCGGCGTCGCCGCGGCAAACGGCGTCGGCGTGAGTCAGGGCTTCTTCCGGCAGGGCACTCGGGTGGATGCCGCCGAGAACGACGGTTACGCCGAGTTGGCGGTAGGCGTCGGCCAGGGCGTAGGCTCGCGGGGCCTGTGTGGTCATGACCGAGATGCCGACCAGGTCCACGTCGGCGGCGGGCCGGTGGGGTTCGGCGTGCACGCATTCGTCGATCAGCTCGACTTGCCAGTCGCGCGGCAAGACGGCGGCGCAGATGGTCAGGCCGGTCGGGGCGAACAGCCCGTTGCGCTTCCCTCCGGTCATCCAGCGAATGACCTTGCGCATCGTCGTGTTCGACAGCGGCGAGTTCGGGTTGATCAGCCGGATGCGGAAGCGCCGCGCCGGCTCGGCGTGGATCATGACAACTCTCGCCCAAATGCGCCCGCGGACAACGAGTCCTGCGTTCGCCGTATTCTGCGGCTCCAACGGTCCGGCGTCCACTCGGCGAGCTGAACGGTAGCGTGGTGACCGAGGGGATTGGCGGAGTCTGTTGGGGATTGGGCGGATCGCTTGCCACCCAGGGACTGAAGTCCCTGGCAACTATCGTGCGCCCTCCGGGCGAGGAAGAGGAGGAGGGGGGACGCCTTGGTCCAGGGACTGAAGTCCCTGGCAACCAACGTGCGCCCTCCGGGCGAAGATGAGGGCGCGCTTCCTCGCCCGGAGGGCGCGCGAACGTAGCCAGGGACTTCAGTCCCTGGTGGTGGCGTTCGGCGCCCCATCTCTCTGTTCTTCTCTGTTCGCTCTTCTTCTTCGCCCGGAGGGCGCACGAGCGCACGCCGGCGCAGCGCTCATTCGGGTAGGACGGCGGTGGGGGCGGGGCGGGGGGCGGCGCGGGCGGTGAGGGCCGCTTCGATCGTGTAGATCGCCACGCCGGCCCAGATGAAGATGAACGTCACCACGTGGGCCGCGGTGAACGGCTCGTGATAGGCGAAGACCGCCAGCAGGAACTGGCCCGTCGGCGCCATGTAGTGGATGAAGCCGATCGTCGTGTAACGCAGCCGGCGAGCCGCCGCCGCGAAGAGGGCCAGCGGGACGGCCGTCACGACGCCCGCCAGGGCGAGCAGCACATCGGTGGAGGTCGAGCCGGACAGGAACGCCGCCTGACCGCGGCTCATGATGAAGACCAGGAAGACCAGCGAGAGTGGCGCCAGCAACACGGTCTCGACGGTCAGTCCGACGAGGGCATCCGCCTTGGCCGTCTTGCGCAGCAGGCCGTAGAAGCCGAACGTGCCCGCCAGCACGAGGGCGACGCCCGGCAGCGTGCCCGCGGAGATCGTCAGGTACGCCACGCCGGTGACCGCCAGGGCCACGCTCACCGTCTGCCAGCGGCGCAGGCGTTCGCCGAGAAAGGCGAAGCCGAGCAGCACGTTCAGCAGGGGGTTGATGAAATAGCCCAGGCTGACCTGGAGAAGCTGATCGTGGGCCACCGCCCAGATGAACGTGAGCCAGTTGCCGGCGATGAGGCACGCGGTCGCCGCCAGCGTCCCGAGCGTTCGCCAGGAGCACAACGCGGTGACGAACACGGCCCATTTGTGGCGGACCGCCAGCACGACGAGCAGGAAGACGGCCGACCAGATGATGCGGTGGGCAACGATCTCCAACGCCGGTACGTGCTCGATCGCCTTGAAGTAGATGGGGAACAGGCCCCACGAGCCGAACGCGGCGACGCCGTAGATCACGCCCAACCGCTGATCCGCCGCGGCGGCGCGCGGCGCGGCGGGGGCGTGCATCACGGCTTCGGTGGCGGTGGGGCCGGCGCTCATATGTCGGGATTGTATGCGGCCGATCGGCGGCGGGCCGGGCCGTGATTACAGTTCGTAGCGGCTGCGCTCCCGGTCGTCGAGGATGTCGGCCAGCCGCATGCGGACGTAGTCGACGTCGATGGTGACCTGCTTGTTGGCCGCGTCCGACGCGTGGTAGGCGATCTCGGCGACGACTTTCTCCACGATCGTGTACAGCCGGCGGGCCCCGATGTTCTCCAGCGTCTCGTTCGCCTGGTACGCCATCTCGGCCATCTCGACGATGGCCTCGTCGGTGAAGGTGAGCTCGACGCCCTCGGTGCTCATTAGGGCGATCTGCTGCTTGATGAGGGCGTGCTCCGGCTGCGTGAGGATGCGATGGTAGTCCTCGGCGGTGAGGTCGTTCAGCTCGACGCGGTTGGCGAAGCGGCCCTGAAGCTCGGGCATCAGGTCGCTGGGGCTGGCCTGCGTGAACGCGCCGGCGGCGATAAACAGGATGTGATGCGTCCGCACCAGGCCGTAGCGCGTGCTTACCGTCGAACCTTCGACCAGCGGCAGCAGGTCACGCTGCACGCCCGAACGCGACACCTCAGGCCCGCTCGTCTCGGCGGCGACGCTCCCGCAGACCTTGTCCAGCTCGTCGAGGAAGACGACGCCGGTCTCTTCGCACCGGCGGATGGCATTCTGGTGCAGGGCGTCCTGGTCGATGAGCCGGTCTATCTCCTGCTGCGTCATGATTTCGAGGGCCTCGCCGACGGGTAGCCGCCGGCGGTGGGTGCGCGCGGGCAGCACGCGCTCCATGAGCTGCTCGAAATCGGGCCCCATCTGGTCGAGGCCCATGGTGTTCATGACGTGCGGCGGAATGGAACGCTCCTCCACGGATACGTCGACCGAGTGCTCCTGGAGCCCGCCGGCCTTGAGCTGTGAACGCAGCTTCTCCCGGGTGCGCTGGCGGCGTTCGGCCTGCTCGGCGTCGGCGGGGTCGTGGCTGCCGAGGGGGAGGAGCTGGTCGAGGATGCGGTCCTCGGCGGCGCGGGTGGCCCGTTCGCGGATGTTGCGGGCGGCTTCCTCGCGTTCGAGGACGATGGCCCGCTCGACCAGGTCGCGGACGATGCCGTCGACGTCACGGCCGACGTAGCCGACTTCGGTGAACTTGGTGGCCTCGACCTTGATGAAGGGGGCGTGGATGAGCTGGCTGAGTCGGCGGGCGATCTCGGTCTTGCCGACGCCCGTCGGGCCGATCATGAGGATGTTCTTGGGGTAGACGTCCTCGCGGAGGTCGGGCGGCAAACGAAGCCGGCGCCAGCGGTTACGGATAGCGACCGCGACGGCGCGCTTGGCATCATCCTGGCCGATGATGTAGCGGTCGAGGGCTTCAACGATCTGTCGGGGCGTCATTTCGTTCATGGCAATCCGCCCGTCGTGGGGGGCACTGCAACTCCGTACGAACGGCCGGAGTATATGGAGCGTATCATAGCTGGCGGGACAGTGAGGCGGCAAACCGCCCGCGGTCGCTGCCGGCCGCCGACCGGCCGAAACCGCTCCACGGAGCGTGCGGGCGTGCGCCCGGAGGCCGTCGGCGAAAAGGTGCAGCAAAGAGGTGATGAATGACCGATAAGGAAGGCCGGCGCGACGACGCGCACGCCGGCCCCGCGCCGCCGGAGGCATGCTCGTCCGCCGACTGGCGGACCGGTACCGGCGGCGCGGCGCAGGATCTAGAATGGTGTGAGCTCCGGGCCGAGCCGGAATGGAAGTGCCACATGAACCTGGACCAGATCCGCGAGAAGTTTCCGATCACGCGGCACTACAACTTCCAGAACCACGCGGCGATTGCGCCCCTGTCGGGACCGGCGGCGGAAGCGCTGACGGGCTACGCGCGGGAGATTTCTGAGTCTGCGTATCTGGAAGGAAATTATTATCGGGCTGCCGAGCGTGTCCGTAACGCCGCCGCCCATCTCCTCCACGCCGACGCCGACGAGGTCACGTTCGTCAAGAACACCTCCGAGGGTATCAATTACGTCGCCAACGGCATCCAGTGGGTGACGGGCGACAACGTCGTCTCGACCACGATGGAGTTCGCCGCCAACGTGTACCCGTGGCTGGCCCTGTCGGCCCGCGGCGTGCACCTCAAGCAGGTCGACGAAGAGGACGGGCGGGTGCCGTTCGACCGGCTGGCGGCGGCGATCGACAAGCGGACTCGCGTGGTCGCGATTTCCTCCGTTCAGTTCTCCAACGGCTTCCGCATCGACCTGACGCGGCTGGGTGAGCTGTGCAAGGAGAAGGGCGTTTTGCTCTTCGTCGACGCGATCCAGTCGCTGGGCGTGCACCCGATCGACGTGCGGGCGATGAACATCGACTTCCTGGCGGCGGACGGCCACAAGTGGCTGTGCGGGCCGGAAGGGGCGGGAATTTTCTACTGCCGGCGCGAGTTGATCGGGCACCTGCACCCAACCGAGATCGGCTACCTGGCGATGAAGCACGGCTACGAGACGAACGAGATCAAGATGGACCTGCGCGACGACGCGCGGCGGTTCGATAGCGGCGTGTACAACCTCGCCGGCATCTGCGCCATGGGGGCGTCGCTGAACCTGCTGCTCGACGTCGGAATTGACGAGGTCCAGGTGCAGGTCAAGGATCTCACCGATCAGCTCGTCGAAGGGCTGCGGCGGCGGGGCTGGAAAGTGCACAGCCCGCGCACGCCGAGCGAGTGGAGCGGGATCGTGACGTTCTCGGCGGACAAGCTGGATTTGCGCGAGCTGCGGCGACACCTGCGGGACGAGTTCCGCATCGTGGTCGCCAGCCGGCTCGGGCGGCTGCGGGCGAGTCCGCACTTCTATAACTCGCCGGAGGAGATCGATCAGTTGGTGGAGGCGCTACCGGCGCAGTAGGCGTCGGGGAAGCGGAGTTTCTCGGACGTGTGCGGCGCGATGGAGGCCGGCGCCGTGGAGGAGACACAGACGATGAGGCCACTTCATCCAACGGAGTTGTACGGACGCCCGCCGCGAAAGTATAATTCCTATGGAGAAAGGCGAGTATCGGGGAAGAGGCAGAGAGTGAGCATGAGGAAGACGGCGACAACAATGCGTTGCGTTCCTCGCTACGGGTATGACAGCACGGAAGTGCGGACGATCGATCTGGACGTCGCCCCGGGCGCGGACGAGCCCGAACTGCGTGAGCGAGTGCGGTTCTGGTTCGCCGTTCGCGGTATCGCCGACGCGCTGTACGACCTGGACGTGGACGACAACGGGTTCTTCGCGATCATCAACGACGAGGCGTACGCGCAGAGTTGGGGCACGTCGGTGCTGTAGACGATCGCCGGGCAGGGGGACACCTGGTGGCGGGGGACCTCCCATTCAGATTTGAGATCTCAAATTTGAGATCTCAGATTGTCGCGCCGTGACGCCGGCTGCGGGAGAAACGCGTCCCTCTGCCCCTCTGCTCCTTTGCTCCTTTGCCCCTTCACCCCTTCGTCGCGCCGCCATGCCAGTCCGGGCGGAAGCGCGGGTGTTCGCGAACTCCCCTCACTGCGACGAACTGCTACTGTCCTCGTTCGAGTCGGCGGAGGCTGTCGTCGGGGCCCATGACCAGGAGCACGTCGCCGCGCTGGAAGGCGTAGTCGGCGCTGGGGACGGCGTTGACGGCTTCCTCGCCGGCGCCGTCGTGCCGCTTGATGAGCAGAATGGTGACGTTGTAGCGGTTGCGGATGTCGAGGCTGCGGAGGCTCTTGCCGAGGAAGCTCTCGGGCACGGGGACCTCGAGCAGGCTGGTGTCCTCGACGGCGTGAATGCGCTCGGCGCGTGAGCCGAGCTTGACCGCCGAGGCCATGCTGCTCGCCATGTCGCGCTTGAGGATCTCGGCGTTGTAGCGCTCCATGACGTCCTCGGGCCAGATGACGCCGACGAGACGGCCGTCCTGCACCACGGGCACTTCGCCGCGATAACGGGCCAGGCGGCGCATGACGTCGGCCAGCGTGTCGTCGGGGCGGACGGTTGGATAGTCGGTTTCCTGCATCACGTCCTCGGCGATGAGGAACGCGCCGAGGTTGGCGACGTCGGCCATGATGGCCGGGCTCTGGCTGCCGGTGATGATGCCGAGCAGTCGGCGGTCGCCGTCGATGACGAAGATCGACACGCCCGGGTTCTGCACGAAGGCGGCGACGACCTCCATCAGGCCGGCGGTGGGGGGCAGCGTGATGGGGTCGGTGCGCATCTGGCTCCGGACCTGGACGTGGCGCAGCACGCTGATGTCCTGGCCCTGGTAGATGTCCACGCCGCGACGGAGGAGCTTGAGCGTGTAGATCGAGGCCGGGCAGAGGCGCTGGGCAATGGCCAGGCCGAGGACGCCGGCGAGCATGATGGGGATGATGACGGCGTAGTCGCCGGTGAGCTCGAAGAGCATGAGGGCGGCGGTGAGGGGTGCGTGGATGGAGGCGGCGACGACGGCGGCCATGCCGACGAGGGCGTAGCCGCCGGGACTGGCGTCGGGGAACCAGCCGGTAGCCTGGACCAGTAAGCCGAAGGCTCCGCCAGTACTGGCTCCGATGAACAGGCTCGGGGCGAAGACACCGCCGCTGCCGCCACTGCCGAGCGTGAGGCAGGTGGCGAGGATCTTGGCACCGAGGAGGACGAGCAGGATGTGGATGGTCCAGGGCTGCGGGCCGTCAGCGGTGGCCTGGTACGCGTGTGGCGAGAGCGAGCGTCCGATGACGGGGTAACCGTTGCCCATGACGGCCGGCTGTTGAAAGTGCATTGCGGTCCCGTCGGTGGCGGGGGCCGGCTGATGGGACACAAGTGCATCGCTGGCGATGGCGAGCAGGCCGAGCAGCAGGGCGCCGATCACGGGGTGGAGGACGCGGTGCACGGGGAGCTTGCGGAAGATATCCTCGCTGAGATACAGCAGGCGGACGAACGCCAGGGCGACCAGGCCGCAGACGAGCCCGAGCACGACGTAGTTGCCGATCTCGCTGACGGAAAACGTGTACAGCGGCTGGCTGCTCATGAACTCGACAGGCACGGGGAAGATGGGATCGTTATGCCCGCGGATGGCCTGCGTGACGGTGGTGCTGGCCACGGAGGCCAGGATGATCGGGAGGAAGCTGCGCAGCGACATCTCGCGCAGCAGCACTTCGATGGCGAAGAGCACGCCGGCGATGGGGGCGTTGAAGATCGAGGCGATGCCCGCCGCCGTCCCGCAGCCGATGAGAACGCGCAGCTCGCCCACGCCGAGATGCAGGCGCTGGCCGAGGCTGCTGCCGATAGCGGCTCCGATCTGGATGATGGGGCCCTCAGTGCCGGCCGAGCCGCCGGAGCCGATGGTCAGGGCGGAGGCGACGGCCTTGGCGCCGGCGACGCGGGGACGGATGCGGCCGGCCTTGCGGGCCATGGCGTCCATGACTTCGGGTACACCGTGGCCTTCGGCTTCCGGGGCGAAGTAGTACGTGATCAGGCCAACCAGCAAAGCGCCGCTCATGGGCAGCAGCGGCAATAGCCAGATGTGCAGGTTCGCCGAGCGCAATGCCGTGCCGAAGTGGTGGAAGTACAACTCGCGGCTGAGTTCGATGAGCCAGGAAAAGCCGACGGCGCCGAGGCCGGTGACGAGCCCGACCACCACGCCGAGGACGATCAGCAGGCGCTCGGCGTTCTCGAGCAGGTGCAGCGGCAGGCGCCACAGGCGCCCCGGGAGGAGGCGGCGAAGGACTGCGAAGCCTTTGTCGGTGCCGGCCACTATGGTTCCGTGTAACGTCCTGGGCGCCCGGCACAACGCCGGCGGCGCGGGGTTTCGCGTGCGATGCGGTGGCGTTCGTCCCGGCCGGGGCACGGCGGTACAGACGGGTATGCCGTGCGGCTCCCCCCGTACCTTGCATGCGGCCCGCGCCGGAGCGAGTGCGGATCGTACTGAATCCCGTAGTCAATTGCCAGCCGCGGCACTATGATTGCCGGCGGTATGGGGGACGCCGGCAGTCAGGGACTGCTCACGCCGCTGCCCCCGGAAATGGAGCAAACGAATGCCCGAAGCTACGCCGCCGCCGCAACCCGGTCATATGCCACCACCCAGCCCGATTCCGGGCGTGAAACACGTTATCGCCATCGGAGCCGGCAAGGGTGGCGTGGGCAAGAGCACGGTCGCCGTGTTCGTCGCGGTCGGCTTGCAGCGGCTCGGCTGGCGCGTGGCGCTGTTGGATGCAGACGTGTACGGGCCGTCGCTGCCCAAGCTGACCGGCACGGAGACCGAGCAGCCGATGATGAGCGAGGACGGCCGCGTGACGCCGGTGCAGTTCGAGGGCATCGGCCTGATCAGCATGGGGCACCTCGTGCCGCCGGACCAGGCGGTCATCTGGCGTGGACCGCTGGCGCAGAAGTATGTGAAGGAGTTCCTGGACCGTGGCGCGTGGGGCGAGCTCGACTGCCTGGTGGTCGATCTGCCGCCGGGGACGGGCGACATTCCGCTGACGTTGGCACAGAGCATCCCGCTGACGGGGGCGGTGATCGTGTGCACGCCGCAGGATGTGGCGTTGCTGGACGCGGTGAAGGCCCTGCGGATGTACCAGAAGCTGGGCGTGACGCCGCTGGGGATGGTCGAGAACATGAGCTACTACGTTTGCCCGCATTGCGGCGGGACGGAGCATATCTTCGGGAAGGGCGGCGTCGAACGGGTTGCGGCCGGGTTGGGTGTGCCGTTCCTGGGCGGGATCCCGCTGAACCTGACGATTCGTGAGAATGGCGACGAGGGACGTCCGCTGGCGTGCTTCGTCGAGGAGCAGGGCGACGTGCGCGGGGCGCTGGAAGGACTTATCGGGCGGCTCCGTGAGGAGATCGAGAAGCGGGATCAGCAGCAGCCGCAACGGCCGGAGCTGCGGATTTCGGATTAGAAACGGAGGGAGGAGGTCGTCGGAGCCGGGGGTAGGGCGGGTTTTGCCCGCCGATGCAGTTCGCGCCGGACCGGCGTGTTTGTGACTACCGGGCAGCCGGCGGGCCGAGTCCGCTCTACGGTGGCTGCGCGTGGCACGTACGTCGGGGCCACATCACGGCTGACTGGGCCCCACAAATGTAGTACTATTGGACTTGGAGAGGCAGCCTTTGAAGGGGCAAGGGATGGCCGCTGCTTCGAGCGACAAGTCGCGTGGAGGGAGCGGGGGAAGCTGTCAGAGGGATTGGTCGTATCTGCTTCGCCGGGCGACGGCGGCGTTGCGCGAGCGTTTCCGCGGACGCGGGGCGCTCAGCCCGCGCGAGACGGCGGAGACGGTGGCGGGAGCGCTGCCGGCGGCCGTGGGACGGTCGCTGCTGACGGCCCTGGCCCGGCGAGGCTGGCTGAGCGCGGACGCCCGCGTGCCGTTTGACGCGCTCGATGGCCCCGTGTGTCCGCCGGCGTTTCGCGGCCCGCAGCGGGAGATCGTGCGGCTGGCGCTGTTCGGCCTGCCGGGGCAAGGGCGGCCGTCGTTCAAGCATCGCGACGCAGCGTATCAGCAAATCTGTGCCCAGATCATGCGGGAGGCGAGCGATCTACCGACGCTGTCGGGAGCGGCGTCACGGGCGCTGAGCCATCCGGACGTGTGCGGGGACCCGGGGCTGGCCAGCCTGGTGCGGGCTTTCATCGCCGAACGGGAGACCGCGCTGCGGACGAAGCTGCGCGTCGAGCACCGCGAGCCGAAGGACGCGTCGCAACTGCGCACGGCGTTCGAGGGCGCGGACTCGGAGGAGTTCCCGACGCGGACGCAGCTCATGGCCAGCTTCCTGCGGTATCAGCGAGACTTCGAGCTGCACTTGGCGCAATACAACGAGGCAGCCTGCCGGTATGCCCTGGAGAAGCTCCAGGACCTCGCCAGGCGTTTTCCGGTGCACATCGACGTCGCTACGGTGCAGAGCCACGAAGAGCAGTTCACCGAGTTCCAGCAGCGCTGCACGGCGATGCGGGAGCAGGTGGAGACGGTCGCCGGGCAGGCGGCGGCAGCGGCGAGGGCGGGGGATCAGAAGACGGCATCGTGGCTGATCGGACGGCTGCGGGCCATACACGCCCTGACCCCCGTGCTCCTGTCGCAGGAGCGGTTCGAGGCGTTGCGGGACGAGATTGACCGTTCCGGTCGGCGGCACGAGCACCAGGAGGCGCTGGGCGAACTAGTGGCTCGGGAGCGGGAGGTCGCGGCGGAACTGAAACGGCTGGGCGGCGTGATCTACCGGTTCCACAAAGTGGCGAACAAGCTGGCGCCGACGTCGCCGGAATACCAGCGGGCCGAGGCGGCCTACCGCGAGGCGGTGCAGCAGGTCCGCGAGCGGGATACGGAGTGGCTGACCGGGCTGCTCCTGGAACTGGAAACGTACCTTGAGGATCTGGAGGATCCGACCGGGCGGGCACAGGAGAAGTTGGACCGGTTTATCGGGACGGTGCGTGCGGCCCTGAACCAGATTCGGCTGATCATCCGGACGATCCAGCGGGAACGGGGAGGGCAGAAGGGGCGTGGCACACCGCCGTCGGCGGCCGCGGCCGATTCGCCGGCGGAGTAACGCGACCGGCCGTATCGGTCCTTGCCGATCGCGACTGCGGAGGCGGGCGTAGGTGTCGCCCCATTGCAACTGCCGGTGGGAAGCCCCACAATAGCGCAGCGCGCGAAATCGAGCGGAGCGGAGTGACGGCGTCTGATGCGTGCGGACAACACTGCAGTTGAAGGGACGGCCCCGGCGGAGGCCCCCGGCGCGTCAGCGGGTGCGCCGTCGAAGGCCCTGTCCTGGTTTTCGCGGGCGAAGTTCTGGCTGGTTCGCTCGTTTCTCGTCACGTGGGCACGGGTCTTCAGCCTCAAAGGTCTGTACTTGTTCGGCCGGTGGTTCGGCACCGCCGAGTACCTCATCAACTTCAAGCGTCGCAGCCGGTATCGGGAGGAGCTGCGCCAGGTGTTTCCGGAGGGGCTGTCGGAGCGGCGCGAGAAGCGGGTGATCCGCGACGCCTTCCGGCGGACGCGGTGCGACAAGCTGTACTACCTGATCTTCGACCGGTTGCAGCGGGAGAAGATCATGGGGCGGATCCGGTTTCACGGACGGCAGCACCTGGACGAGGCGCTGGAGCGCGGGCGGGGTGTGTACGTGATGCTGAGCCACCACGGGTCGCATCATGTGGCCGGGCTTCTGATGGCGCTGCTCGGATATGAGTGTGCCGGAATTCGCGATCGCAACGAAGGGGCGCTGCGGACGTACGTGCAGGATCGGTACGCCGAGACGTTCCCGGAGTATGCGGCCATTCGCGTGCTGTTTGCCGACAGCTTTCCGCGCGAGATCTACCGCTGTTTCCGGGAGAACCGCGTGGTGGGCAGCGCCCTGGACGTCAGCCGCGTGCGGGGCGCGACGCTGAAGACGTGCCCGGTGCAGATTTTCGGGGAGGCGCGGGAGTTTCTGACGGGGACGTTGCAGATTGCGCTGCGCTGCGGGGCGACGATCTGCCAGGCGTTCGTGGTCTCGCGGCCGAACTTCTACTTCCGGCTGATTGTGCAGCCGCCGTATCACGTGCCGCAGGAGGGGGCTGCCTCGGACGATCCGGAGCTCGTGCGGAAGCTGATGCAGCAGTACGCGGACGGCATCGCCGAGCACGCCCGGGAGCATCCGGATCATCTGAGCCGCGTGTAGGGACCCATTGAGAAAGGGGACTGGCTCCGAGCCGAACCACGCGCACGAGCGCGGAGACCGCATGTAGCGAGGTGTCTGTCCCCTTTTTCAACAGACCGTCAGGGGGCGTTCCGGGCGGGTCGGGACGGGGCCCGGCGGACACTGGCAGGGGGCGGCCACTGTGGCTACAATCTCGCCAAGATTGCGGACCGCGTATGGAGCGGCCAGGGCCGTGGAGCAGGCGCTAACGTGAAATTCGTCCTGGTGGACCGGATCAGCTTGCTGGAGCGCGGCCGGCGGATCGTGGCCCACAAGGCCCTGTCGCTGGCTGAGGAGTATCTGGCGGATCATTTTCCGGCGTTCCCGGTGCTGCCGGGGGTGCTGGTCATGGAGGCCATGCTCCAGGCGTCGGCGTGGGTGGTACGGGACGCGCTGGATTTCGCGCCGGCGTTTGTGGTCCTGAGCGAGGCGCGGAACGTGACGTACAAGAGCTTCGTGGCGCCGGGTGAGGTGCTGACGGTCGAGTCCGTCTGCAAGGAGCTCGCCGGCGACCGGTCGGTGTTCGCCGCCACGGGACGCGTCGGCGACCGGGAGATCGTGAAAGGCCGGCTGGCCCTGCGTCATTTCAGTCTGGCTGAGAGCGAGCCGGAGCTGGCGGAGATCGACGAGCGCAACCGGACGCAGCAGCGTGACCTGTTCACACGGCTGGCGGCCGGCGCGGCGCTGGACACGGCGGTGAGTGGATGAACCAGGCAAGCGGCGCGGAAACGCGGGCGCGTGGAGGAAGGCATTGATGCCCACGTTGAGCAGGGAGAAGATTTTCGAGAAGGTCCGGCAGACGCTGGTGGACGCGTTGACCGTCGAGGAGGACGAGGTGACGGAGGAGGCGTTCCTAACCACCGACCTCGGCGCCGAGTCCATCGACTTTCTGGACATCCTCTTTCGGCTGGAAAAGGCGTTCGACATCAAGATCCCGCAGGAAGAGATGATTCCGCGCGATCTGCTGAGCAACGCTGAGTACGTCGAGAACGGCCGGTTGAACGCGGCCGGGCTGGCGGCGCTGAAGAAGGCGATGCCGCACGCGGACCTGACGGCGTTCGAGCAGGATCCGGACATCGGCAAGATCCCCGACGTGTTCACTGTGGGTTCGATCATCAACTTCGTCGAGGCGAAGCTGGCCGCCCGGAGTTAGGGTTCCCCCTTGCGTTGGATCTGGATCGACCGATTCGAGGAGTTCGAGCCCGGCCGGCGAGCCGTGGCGGTCAAGTGCGTCACGCTCGCCGAGGACCATCTGCACGACCACTTCCCCGGTTATCCGGTCATGCCGGCCAGCCTGCTCATCGAGGGCATGGCCCAGACGGCGGGCATCCTCGTGGGCGAGGCCCGGCAGTTCGCCGAAAAGGTCATCCTGGCGAAGGTGAAACGCGCGGCGTTCCACCGGCTGGTGCGACCCGGCCAGCAGATCCGCCACGAGGCGGTGATCGAGCAGCTCACCGACGCGGCGGCGCACACGCAGGGACGCATCTGGCGCGATGATGAGGTGATCGGCGAAGTGGACATCGTCTTCTCGCACATCGATCAGAACCTCGGCGGGCTGGACTTTCCCGAGGAGAACTTCGTGTTCACCGATGAGTTCATGGCCTTGTTGCGGACGTATCGCGATCAAGGGGCAGAGAGGATCAAGCTGTGACAGGGCAGCGTGTGGTGATCACCGGGCTGGGCCCGATCACGCCCATCGGCCTCGGGGTGGCCGAGTTCTGGAGCGCATTGCTCGAAGGACGCAGCGGCGTTCGGCGGTTGCAGGCGTTCGACCCGGCGCGGTTCAGTTCGCAGGTGGGCGGCGAGATCGAGTCCATCCGCGTTGCGGATTACGTACCCAAGAGCTATCGCAAGGCGGCGAAGATCATGGCCCGGGACATCGTCCTGGCCGTGGCCGCCGCTCACCAGGCCGTCAGCGACGCCGGTCTGCGCACCAAGTGCCTGATCGACCGGCAGGACGTCACCGGCGAGCCGAACGCCGATCCGAACCGAATCGGGGCGAACATCGGCGCGGGGCTCATCTGTGCCGATCTGCACGAGTTGGCCGAGGCGCTGTACAGCGCCGCGGAGGACGGCACGTTCAGCATCGCCCGCTGGGGCCGCGAGGGCATGAGCAACCTCACGCCGCTGTGGCTGCTGAAGTTCCTGCCGAACATGCTGGCCTGCCACGTGACGATCGTGCACGACGCCCGCGGGCCGAGTAATACCATCACCTGCGGCGAAGCCAGCAGCCACCTGGCCATCGGTGAGGCGTTTCGCGGTATCGCCCGCGGCGTCGCCGACGTGTGCATCTGTGGCGGGGCTGAGAGCAAGATCAACCCAATGGCCCTGCTGCGGCAGTCGCTCGGCAAGCGGCTTAGCCAGCACAACGACAATCCGGCGACGGCGTGCCGCCCGTTCGCGGCCGGCCGCGACGGCACGGTCGTTTCCGAGGGCGGCGGGCTGGTCATCCTCGAAGAGCTCGAACACGCCAAACGGCGCGGGGCGAGGATCTACGGCGAACTGATCGGCTTCGGCGCCAGCAACGACGTGTACCAGGCGGCGCAGCCCGGGCAGCTTTCGCCCGACGGCCGCGGCGTGGCCCTGGCTTGCCAGAAGGCCCTGCGCGATGCCGGTGTCAGTGCCGACCAGGTCGACCTGGTGGCCGCCGCCGGCTACGGGCTCGTCGAGCAGGATCGGGCCGAGGCGACGGCGATCCGCACGGTGCTGGGCGCCCGGGCGAGTGAGGTGCCCGTGCTGAGCGTGAAGGGCGGCCTGGGTAGCAACGGTGCGGGCAGTGGGGCGATCGAGTTCATCGCCGCCGCATTGGCCCTGCATCACAACACGATTCCGCCGGCCATCAACAGCGGCACGCCGGACGCCGAGTGCGGCCTGAAGCTGGTGACGGCCGGCCCGGTGGACGCCCGGATCGACACGGTGCTGTGCACGTCGTACGCCCTGACGGGCGGGCAGTGTGCGGCGCTGGTGATGCGGCGGTACAAGGACTGACGGCCGGCCCCGGTGCAGCACCGGGCCGGAGCGCTAGCAGGCGACAGATCATGGCACGACGCGTAGTCATTACCGGAATGGGCTGGGTAACCCCACTGGGTTGGGACATCGAAGAGGTCTGGCAGCGGCTCTTGCGCGGCGACAGCGGCGTGGCCCAGACGACCAACTTCGACGCCCACACGTTTCCGACGACCTTCGCCGGCGAGGTCCGCGGCTTCGATCTGAAGGCCGTGCTCGGCGAGCGCTACGCCGCGCACCGCACGGCCAGTCGCAACACGACCTTCGCCCTCGGTGCGGCCGAGATGGCCTGGCGCAACGCCGGGCTCGACGGCGCGGTCGGCGTGCCGCCGGAGATGATCGGCGTATACCTCGGCGGCGGCGAAGGGCCGATCGACTTCGAGAATTTCGCGGCGGCGGCGGTGGCCGGCTGGAACGCCGAGAAGCACGAACTGGACGCGGTCCGCTGGGCGGAGGTGGGCTACGGGAAGCTCGACGCCGTGCGTGAGTTCGAGCAGGATCCGAACTGCGCCGCCCACCACATCGCCTGCCGGTTCAACGCCCAGGGGCCGAACATGAACACGCTGACGGCGTGTGCGGCCAGCACGCAGGCGATCGGCGAGGCTACGCAGATCATCCGCCGCGGCGACGCCGACGTGATGATCACCGGCGGGGCGCACAGCATGATCCACCCGCTCGGCGTGACCGGGTTCAACCGGCTGACGGCGCTGTCGGAGCGGAACGACACGCCGGCGACGGCCTCGCGCCCGTTCGACGCGACACGGGACGGCTTCGTCATCGGCGAAGGGGCGGGGATGGTGGTCATCGAAGAGCTCGAAACGGCGCGACGCCGTGGAGCGCAAGTGCTGGCCGAAATCGTCGGTTTCGGCTCGACGGCGGACGCCTTCCGCGTGACGGACATGCACGAAGAGGGGCGTGGCCCGATGGCGGCCATGCGGGCGGCGTTGGACGACGCCGGGGTCCGCCCACAGGACATCGACTACATCTCGGCCCACGGCACCGGGACCGAGGAGAACGACAAGATCGAGTCGCTGGCCATTCGCGGCGTGTTCGGCGAGTTGGCCCGCAAGGTGCCGGTTTCGAGCGTGAAGAGCATGTTCGGGCACCTGATCGCCGGCGCCGGCTCGGTCGAACTGATCGTGTGTGCGCTGGCCATTCGCGACGGGATCGTTCCGCCGACGAGCAATTACACCACGCCCGATCCGAATTGCGACCTCGACTACGTCCCCAACAAGCCGCGGCAGGTGAACGTCCGCATCTGTCTGTCGAACAGCTTCGGCTTCGGCGGGCAGAACGATACGCTGGTCGTGCGGGCGTTTGAGTAGGGGAAGAGGGGGGCAGAAGTCAGGAGCTAGGAGACAGAATGGGGGGACGGACGCTCTCCGGCGGTCGACAGGGGGTAATGAATGCCGATGGTCGATACGGCGCACGGCGCGCCGAGGAACTGGTCGGTGTGCCATTGCTCTTGAGCAGTGCAGCCCGACAGCGCGACCGTCGTTCGACCAGCCGAGCATATCGTTAGATGGTCGAAAAGCGCTCGTCCCCACGCCCGGCGAAGCGCCCTGCTCAAGAGCAGTGGCACACGGGGGCGTTCGTCGGTAGTCAGCCACCGACAGGGCGTGTGGCATGGCACACCACTTGCGGAGGCCGGTCGTCGTCGGCGCGGGTACAATGGAGCGTATGGCCGATCTGCATCGACGTTTGGACGACCTTAAGGTTCGGGCGACTGGGCCTGTTGGGCCGCGGGCCGCGAGCGAGCCGACGGCGCGAACGCTAGCGGAAGTCGTCGGCGGGCGCGAGCGACGGTGCACGTCTGTTGGCTATTGGCACCTGGAGACGGATTTTGGCGTCGCCTGCGCCCGGCACGGCCTGCGCCCGCCGAAGCTGGCCACGGAGCTCGGCCTGACGGCACCGTTCACGCCGGCGGCGGGGCTCGATCCGTGGCGGTCGCTGGTGCTGGATATCGAGACGGGCGGGTTCTCCGGCACCGAAGTGTTCCTGATCGGTTTCGTTCCGCTCGATGCCCGGCCGCTGCGCGTCGTGCAGTTCCTGGCCCGCGACTACGCGGAGGAAGAGGCCATCGTCCGCATGATCGCCCGGCTGGCGGCGACGCGCGACACGTGGGTCACGTTCAACGGCAAGAGCTTCGACGAGCCGTTCCTCCGCGACCGCGCCGCCCGGCACCATATTCCCTTCCGCCCGCTGGCCGACCACGTCGACGTTCTGCACCTGGCCCGCCGACAGTGGCGTAGCGAACTGCCCAACTGCAGGCTGCAAACGCTGGAGCAGCACCGGCTGGGCTGGCAGCGCGTCGGCGACGTGCCCGGGGCGGATATCCCCGACCTGTTCCATCACTTCATCCGCACAAAGAACGCGGCCCCGCTGCGGCCCGTCCTCGAACACAACCAGTTGGATCTGATTTCCTCAACCGACCTCCTGCTGCAACTGGGGTAGAACCCGGCGCCGGGGCGGTCTGTCCATTCTTGTCGTATCCCCTGGGCGGCGCGGCCGCAACCTGCTACACTTCTGCCGCGAGCGCCACAGCAGTCACTCCCGGCGAGGTGTCCAATAATGAGATACGCGTATCACAGAATCGTTGTGTTGGTTGTTGCCTTGGTGCTGCTCGTCCCGGCCTGGGGCGGGAATCCGACCAGCCGCAACACGGCGGCGTACTTCAACCCCAGCATCTACCTCGACCACATCAAGTACCTCGCCAGCGACGAGTTGGGTGGTCGCGGCACCGGCAGCGAGGGGATCGACCGCGCCGCCGACTACATCGCCGAGCAGTTCAAGGCGATCGGCTGCGAGCCGGCCGGCGTGGACGGCACGTGGTTCCAGCCGTTCGAGGTGAAGCTGGGCAAGAAGATCGCGCCGGACCAGGCCCGCCTGGAGATTGAGGGGATGGCAGCGCCCTGGCAGGTCGAGCGCGACTGGATTCCCTTCCCGTTCTCCGTGCCGGAGAGTGTCGAGGGTCCGCTGGCCTTCGCCGGCTATGGCATCAAGGCTGAACGCTACGACTACGACGACTACGCCGACTTCGATGCCGAGGGCAAGGTCCTGCTGATTCTGCGCTACGAGCCGAAGGACGAGGATCCGCAGGCGGACTTCGGCGGCGAGACGCCGTCGCGGTATGCGTTCTTCTATCAGAAGGCGCGAACGGCGGCGAAGGCCGGGGCCAAGGCGCTGCTGGTCGTCAACCCGCCGAACCGGGCGCCCGAGAAGGACGAGCTGTACGCGTTCGACCTGTTCGGCTCGCAGCAGACGTATGATCTGCCGATGGTGCACATCACCCGCGAGGTGGCCGACGCCATTTTGAAGAAGGCCGGCATGAGCGACCTGCGGACGGTGCAGCAGCAGCTCGACGAGAAGCGTGCGAGCATGTCGCGTGATCTGGGACTGACGATTCACCTGAATCCGGGCATCGAGCCGAACCGCATGCCGGCAAAGAACGTGCTCGGTCTGATCCGCGGCGACGGCAGTACCGAAGAGACGGTGGTCGTCGGGGCGCACTACGACCATCTCGGCATCCGCCCGTCGTGGACGCAGACCTCCGAGCCCAAGGACGCCATCTACAACGGCGCCGACGACAATGCCTCGGGCACGGCCGGCGTCATCGAGCTGGCCCGCGCCGTGAAGAATGGTCCGCCGCTTCGGCGGAACGTGTTGTTCATCACGTTCAGCGGCGAGGAGCTGGGGTTACTGGGCAGCCAGCACTTCGTCAGTGAGCCGACGATCCCGCTGACGGATATCCGGGCCATGATCAACCTCGACATGATCGGCCGGCTGAGCAAAACGCCGCTGGCCATCATGGGGATCGATACGGCGACGGAGTTCCCCGACCTCGTCAAGACGGCGGCCGAGCGGGCCGGGATCGAATATCGCGGCAGCGGCGGCCGGTTCGGCGGCAGCGACCACGCTTCGTTTGCCCGCCACGAAGTCCCGGTGCTCTTCTTCTTCACCGGCATCCACAAGCAGTATCACCAGCCCGAGGACGACTGGGACCTGATCAACGCTCCCGGCGCCACGCAGGTGCTGGGCCTCGCGCACGATCTCCTCGTCGAACTGGCCGACCTGGAGAGCGGGCCCACGTTTGCCGAGTCGAAGGAGCCGGCGTCCGCCGAGCATGGCGTGAAGAGACCGGCTATCGAGGAGGAGCGACAGGCGGCCGAGGGTGAAGGGGCGCCGCCGCCTACGGACGAGCAACCGAGCCGGCGGGCGATGCGCGTCCGGCTGGGCATCATTCCCGATATGGTCGGCGACGATCAGCCCGGGATGGTCGTGCAGACCGTTCTCGACGGCGCCTGTGCCCAGGCCGCCGGCCTGAAGGACGGCGACCGCATCATGAAGATCGGCGACGACACAATCCGTGACATCTACGCCTACATGCGTGTGCTCCAGCAGTTCAGGCCGGGCGACGAAGTGGACATCGTCGTCGCGCGTGAGGGCAAGGAGCTCACGCTCAAAGTGAAGCTGGAGGCCGCGAAGCGCCGGCCGGGCGACGATTAGCCGCCGCCTAGCTCGCGGGCACGAGCATTTCGCCGCGCAGCGTCGTGTGGCAGCGTCCGCCGACGAGCGTGTGATGGCCGTTGGGGGTCGTCTCGACGAGGGCCCGCAGCATGCCCGTGCGCCCGCCGGGCACACCTTGCATGCAGTTCATGGCCGAGCGTCCGCCGACGTGGGGCACGAGCTGGTTGGCCACCAGCAGCACGGCGAGGGCGCCGTGGACGCTGCCGGTGACGGGGTCTTCCGCGATGCCGACGGCGGGGGCGAAGAAGCGCGAGTGCACGTTGACGGAGGGGCTGAGCGTGTTCAGCGTGGACACGCAGATGCCGCGGATGCCGCGCTGCCGGGACCACTCGCCGAGCTCGCCCTGGTTGGGTTTCAGGTTCAGCAGCCGCTGGCATTCGTGGAGGAAGAGGATCACGTCCTGGTCGCGGGTGCGCATGGCGGGCACGCCTTCGTCCACCTCTTCGGCGCGGACGCCGAGCAGGGCGTAGAGCTCGTTGAGCTTGCTACGCTCCGGCTGCAGGCCGGCCGACGGCATTTCGAGCCACCAGTTCAGCCCGTCGCCCAGCGGTTCGCCGCGGATGGCCAGTTCGCCGGCGGCGGTCGTGAAACGCATGCCGGCGTCGGCACGAGCCTGAATTTCGTCGGGCGGGGCGAGCTCGGTGAGGGCGTGGGCCGTGGCCAGCGTGGCGTGACCGCAGAACTGCACTTCGGCGATCGGGGCGAACCAGCGCAGCCGCGGCGGCCGGTGCAGGTCGTTGCCCCCGATCACGAACGCCGTCTCGCTGGCGTTGATCTCGCGGGCGACGAGCTGCATCTGTGTGTCGTCGAGTTCGTCGGCGTTGAGCACGACGCCCGCCGGATTGCCGGTGTAGGGCGTTTCGGCGAACGCATCGATCAGGCGGAATTGCACGAAGCGGGGCATGTTGTCCTCCTACGGTCGACGTGGCGACCGATAATCTTAACCTGACAGGTACTCCGCCACGGCCTGCTCGAGGTTCGCCGCCGTGGCAAGCAGGGCCTGGTCGAGCGGTTGGTCCGGCGGGCTGATGACGATGATATCGCGCAATCGCATGCGGCTGGCCAGCTCGGCGCGGGTTTGACCAGGCCGCAGTCGCACGCTACCTACGAACGCCACGACCGGCACGCTACGCGTCAGGGCTCGCTCGGCGACGCCGGCGACGACTTTGCCCCTCACCGTCTGGTCGTCGATCCGACCCTCGCCGGTGAGGCACAGGTCGGCGCTGGCGAGCATCCGGTTGAGGCCGACGGCGTCGGCGACGCGAGGCAGTCCCGGGCCAGCGCGGGCGCCGAGCGCAGCAGCGAGACCGGCGGGCAGGCCACCCGCCGCACCGGAGCCGGCCAACACCCGGACCTCGCGCCCGGTGCCGGCGGCGAGGACGTCGGCCCATTTTTCGAGGCCCCGGACGAGTTCGTCGACTTCCGCCGGCGTCGCCCCTTTCTGCGGGGCGAAGACGGGGGCCGCGCCGAGCGGGCCGAGCAACGTGTTCTCGACGTCGCACAGCACGTCGATCTCGGCGGAGAAGGGGGCGTCCGGCGGATGAATGCTGGCTATTCGCAGCAAGTCCCGACCGCAGGCCGGAGCGGGAATCGTCTGCCCGGCGGCGTCGCGCAGCTCCCAGCCGAGGGCCTGGAGGCAGCCGGCTCCACCATCCACCGTGGCCGAGCCGCCGACGGCGAGGAGGATGTGCCGGACACCGGACTCGGCCGCGGCGTGGAGCAACTCGCCGGTGCCGAAGCTGGTCGTGTGCAGGGCGCTGCGTTCGGCGGGGGCGAGCAGGCTGAGCCCGGAGGCCTGGGCCATTTCAACGATGGCTTGGCCGCGGACCGCGTTGCACCACCACGTGGCCTGGCGCGGGCGGACGCGCGGATCGCGGACTTCGAGCGTGCAGGCATCGGCCCCGGTGGCGCGGGCCAGCAGGCGGCCGGTCCCCTCGCCGCCGTCGGCCAGCGGGCAGGCGGCCACGACCGCGGCGAAGCGGGCCCGGCGGATGCCGGCGGTCATCGCGGCGCAGACCGCCTCGGCGTCGAGGGCGTCCTTGAACTTGTCCGGGGCGACGAGAACGGTCACGGCATTTCGTCTTCGGATGGGGGTTCGTCCGCCGCGTGCGACCGCCCCCGCAGGTAACCGCGCAGCGACTTGCCGCGCAGGAACTCCACGAGCCGCCGCCCGGGATCGGTTTCCACGTGACGAATCACACGTTCGATCGCTTCGGGGAAGGCCAGCCCCGAGCGGTACAACAGCCGGAAGCATTCGCGCAGCTCGAGCCGCTCAGCGCTGCTAAAGCCGGCGCGGCGCAGACCGATGACGTTGATGCCGGCGACGCAGTGGTCAGCGACGAGCATGAACGGGGGCACATCCTTGGGCACGCGCGACATGCCGCCGAGCATGGCCAGCTCGCCGACGCGCGTGAACTGGTGGATGCCGACGTAGCCGCTGAGGAATACGCCGTTGCCCACCTCGCAGTGGCCGGAGATCAGCGCGGCGTTGGCCAGCTTGACGTCGTCGCCGACGATGCAGTTGTGGGCGATGTGGGCGGTGGACATGATGAAGCAGCGGCGGCCGACAACGGTCGTGCTCTCGGGCACGGTGCCGCGGTGCACGGAGGCGTGTTCACGGATGACGGTTTCGTCGCCGATCTGCGTGTACGTGGGGGCGTCCTCGTACTTCAGGTCCTGCGGCAGGTGGCCGACGACGGCGAAGGGGTGGATGACGCAGCGGCGGCCGAGTGTCGTGCCCTGGGCGACGTAGGCGTGCGGGTAGAGGCGCGTCTCGGGGCCGATGTGGGTTCCGGATTCGACGACCGCGTAGGCGCCGATTTCGGCGGTGGGGTCGATCTCTGCGCCTTTGTCCACAATTGCCGTCGGATGAATGGCCATACCGGGTGCTTAGCCTCCGGCGGACCCGGCGGGGGGGCCCGCAGTACCAGCGACGCGCCGCCCGCCGTGCAGAACGGCCAGGGGTTTCGGGCGCAGCCGCACCAATTCCATCAGATCGGGAACGGGAAAAACGACGAGATTGGCCGGGGCGCCGAGGTCCTTGCGGTGGCAGGCCAGCCCCAGCACGTCACCGGCCATGTGGCAAATCATGTCGCAGGCCTGCCACAGGCGGGGCGGGGCGCTCATGTGCTCGGCGTGGATCAGCAGGTGCGCCTGGTCGAGCAGTTGCCCCGTGCCCAGCGGGTAGAACGGGTCATTGATCGAGCCCTGGCTGGCGGCGCATTTCACGCCGGCGTCCAGCAACGCGCAGACGCGCGTCAGCCCGCGGCGTTTGGGATAGGCGTCGGTCCGGCCCTGGCGGTAGAGACTCACGCCGGGGCAGGTGACCACGTGCACGCGGGCTTCGGCGAGCAGGTCGATGACCTGCGCGGCGTACGCGTCGGCGTAGCCGGACAGGGCGCAGACGTGCGAGGCCGTTACGCGGCCCTGCCAGCCGCGCTCGATGGTCATGTGGGCGAGTTGCTCGGTGTAGGTCGAGCTCGCGTCGTCCGTCTCGTCGATGTGCACGTCGATGGAGGCGTTGAACTCGGCGGCCAGGTCGAAGACACGCTCGAGGTGGAGCCGGCCGTCCTGCTCGTTGCGTTCGCGGTGCGGCAGTCCGCCGACGAGGTCCACGCCGCTGCGCAGGGCCTGGCGCATGCCGTCGACGGCCTGCTCGTTGCGGACGAGCCCCTCACCAGGCAGGGCCACGAGCTGGACCTTGCAGATGTCCCGCGTGGCTTCGCAGGCGGCCAGCACGCCCTCGCAGAGCCGCATGCCGGCGGCGGGAGCGACGTCGACGTGGCTGCGCAGGAAACCGGTGCCGTAGTCGACCTCGGCGCGAATGGCCCGCTCGGCCCGCTGCTGCACGTCGGCCGCGGTCATCGTGTCCCGCATCTCGAACCAGTAGCGCAGGGCCTCCGAGGGGGTCCCAGCCGCTTCCGGCGGGAGCCGGCCGTGCGTGTAGGCCATGTCCAGATGCTGGTGAGCGTCGATGAGGGCCGGCATGACCAGCCCGCCGTCGGCGTCGAGGATCTCGGCCGGGGCGACCACGCCGGGCCGGGGCCCGGTGTCATCCTGCGGTTCGATGCCGACGATGCGGCCCTGGGTGATACGCACCGACCAGAGCCCGACCGCGTCCCGCCGGCGTGCGTTGACGATCGCCTTGATGTCCATCACCAGTCCGTTTAGGTTCGCTGGGCCGCACTGTCCATGAGGGCGACGACCGGCAGCGCCCGATCCAGGAGACGCTTCATTTCCCGCACCGCCTCCCGCAACCCGACGAACACCGCCCGGGCGACAATGCTGTGCCCGATGTTGAATTCCTCGAAGCCACCGACGGCGGCGATCGGCTCAATGTTGCGGTAAGTCAGGCCGTGGCCGGCGTGCACGACCAGCCCGAGTTCGTTGCCCAGGTCCACGCTGTTCAGGAGATCCTCCAGCGTGCGCTGCCGGGCCCGCTCGGTGCGGGCGTGGGCGTAGGCCCCGGTCCACAGCTCCACCGCGTCGAAGCCGCATTCGGCCGATGCGCGAAGCTGCTCGGCCACCGGCTCGATGAACGCGCTGGCGGTGATCCCGGCCCGCTTGAGCTTCTTGACGACCGGCCCGATCCGCCGTCGCAGACGCTTGACGTCGAGGCCACCCTCGGTGGTCAGCTCTTCCCGGCGTTCGGGCACCAGCGTGCACTGGTGCGGCTTGAGACGCAGGGCGATCCGCACGATGCCCGGGTGGATCGCCATCTCCATGTTGAGCTTGCCGGCCACCGTCTGCTTGAGCAGTTCGGCGTCCCGGTCGTTGATGTGCCGCCGATCTTCCCGCAGGTGGAAGGTGATGCCGTCCGCCCCGCCCAGCTCGGCCTCGGCGGCGGCCCAGACCGGGTCGGGTTCGTCCGCCCGCCGTGCCTGGCGAACGGTAGCCACGTGGTCAATGTTCACGCCCAGTTTGTTCATGCTGCCTCCGTGAGCAGAGGGTCCGCATATCCTAGCAGCCGGCCGCGTTTGGCGACAGCGGGGGGAGGTTACGTTGCCGGCCGGGGCGGCCGGACCGGGAATCCGCTCAGGTAGCGGCCCTTTCGTTACGAAATAAGGAGTAGGGGGGGCCGCGCCCCGCCGGCGAGCCGAACCCCGGCGGCGCGGGAGTTGGCGTTTCACGGGCGGCCGGTGGGCCGCCGCGTGATCGTGCGGAGGTGCATGACCATGGCCGGCCGGCAGATGACAGCGGAACAGGCAAGCCAGCGGTTGGTGGCAGCGCACGCCCTTTGCCTGTGCCTGGGGCTGGCGTTGCTGATTTGGAGCTTGGCGCCGGCCGTCGTGGAACGCGTTCTGACGGGGCACGCCCCGCATTGGACGACGCTGGCTTTCAGCAGCCTGACGTTCGTGGTCGGGCTGCTCTTCGTGACCTTCCACTTCTTCATCCGCGGGGGCACGCGCTGGGCGATGTGGGCGGCGTTTGGCCTGGCGCTGCTGCTGGCGTCGGCCGGGATCATGGCCACCATGATGACCAGTGCCTCGACCCCGGCGCTGTTCTCCCTGGTGCTCGCCACAGGCACCGTGATCGCGACGTGGTTGGCCCTGCAGGAGAAGCAGACCGGCCGTCCACGGCGAGCGAAGTAGGCCCGCGGGGGGCCCAAGTATCGGACCCGGGAGCATTTCCGGCAGGACTTGGCGGGGTTGGGGCGTTCTTGGCCGATAGTGACGCTGTAGGGACGCGCTGGCCCACCGCCGGTTCGTCCCCGCGGGATAGAGGTTCTGCCGGCGGGTGGTACGGCCGGCGCAGCGTGGAGAGAGTATGCTTCCGTGGGCACCGATTCGTGGTAGAATCCGCTCGAACCAGGGGGCAGACGGCAATGGCCGGGGAACGTTGATGAAGTTCGACCTGCATGAAGCCAGCCCGGGATTCGTGGTGCTCACCTGTAACGGCGGCCTGTCCTGGGAGGACCGTGAGTTGCTCTCCGCCAGCGTCGAGCAGTACCTGGTGGGACGGGAGAGTATCCGCGGACTGGCTCTGGACATGTCGCAGGTCGAGTTCGTCAACTCCGCCGGATTGGGCGCCCTGTTCCAACTCGTGCAGCGGCTTCGCAGTCGCGGGGGCCGGCTGGCGTATGCGGCGGTGCCGGCGACGATTCGGCGGCTGCTGAGCACGGTGGGGATGGAGCGCCTGGCGTTGTTCGCGGAGAACATCCCGGAGGCGCTGCAGCTGCTGGCCGAGCAGGAGCAACCCGCCGCCGAGGGGAACCCGGGGCAGGATGCGAACACGTAGAGCCGTGTGGGCGGACCCGGGCGCGGGGCCGCCGCCATCTGTGAGGAGACCCGTTCATGCCGTTCATGTCGCCTCCCGAGACCCGTTCGGGGTCGCCGGCTGATGCTGCCGGCGCGAACCAGCCTGGCCGCCTGTTCAACGCCGAGGATTTCGCGGTCGCCGACCTGGCTCCGCCGGAGATCTGGAACCGCATCACGACCATCGCGGTGCGGGAGCGGGCCAGCGACGTGCACGTCAGCTTCCACAACGAGACGGCGCAGGTTGCGGTGCGCCTGGACGGCCGCGTTTGCCCGCAGGGCACGCTGCCGCTCGACCTCGGTCAGCGGCTGGTGAACCACATCAAAGTGACGGCGAACCTCGACCCGGCGGAGCGTCGCCGGCCGCAGGATGGCCGTATCGCCGCCGAGATCGACGGGCGGATGGTGGATCTGCGCATCTCGCTGTTCCCGACGAATCACGGGGAGAGCGTGGCGGTCCGCGTGCAGGATCGCGAAGCCGCGCTGCTCGACATGGAGCACCTCGGCATGGGCACGCAGCAACTGAACGAGCTGTCGTCGCTCATCGACGCGCCCAGCGGATTGGTGCTGGTGACCGGTCCGACCGGGGCGGGCAAGACGACGACGTTGTATTCGCTGCTCCGCCGGCTGGCCGACGGCTCGCGGAAGATCATCACGGTCGAGAACCCGATCGAGTATGACCTGCCCGGCGTCGAGCAGTCCGAAGTGAACTACAAGATCGGTGTGGACTACGCCAGCCTGGTGCGGGCGGGTCTGCGGCACGATCCGAATATCCTCATGATCGGCGAGGTTCGCGACGCCGAGACGGCCCAGGCGGTCGTCCGGGCGGCGAACTCCGGCCGGTTGGTCTTCGCCACGACGCACGCGGTGCAGGCGGCGGCGGCCGTCGAGAGCCTGGTGGCCCTTGGGGCGCATCCGCATTTCGTGGGCCGCTCGTTCCGTGGAGCGATCGCCCAGACGCTGGTCCGCCGGCTGTGCCCGTATTGCACGGTGCCGCTGGCCGAGACGGCGGACGCGTCGCTGCTGTCCGAAGTGCGTCACCTGCTCGAATCGCACGAGCAGCCGACGTTGTCGATGGGCCGCGGCTGTCCGCATTGCCGGCACACCGGCTATCGCGGTCGGCTGGGCGTCTTCGAGATCCTGGTGGCCAACGAGCCGATCCGCGAGATGATCGGCCGCGGCGCCCCGGCCCGCGAGATCTACGACACTGCTCGCCAGAGCAAGATGGTCACCATCGACCAGGCCGCCAAACTCGCCGCCCTCCGCGGCCTGACGACGATCGAAGAGCTCATCCAGAACGTCTCGGAGCTCTGGACGACGAACGGGTAGGCGATCGGCCGGCGATATCCCCACCTTCGCAGTGATGCGCGCGGTTCGCTACAATCGCGCCATGCGCATCGCCATCGCTCAGACTCCCGGCACGCGGCTGGAGGAGTGGCCGCGGACGCGAGCCATCGTCGTTGATCTGCTGTCGCGGGCGGCGGATCTGCGGGCGGACGTCGTCCTGCTACCGGAGTGTGTCTGGCCGGCATACTACATCGGCTCGTCGGCGGCCTACTTCGCCGCTCGCGAGGCCGGCCTGCCCGATCCGCAGCACTTCCTCGATCTGCTGAGCGAGCACGCCCGCCGGCTGCGGCTGGCTATCTGCGCGGGGTACATCGAAGAGCAGGGGGGCGGACTGGCCAACACCGCCGGCATCATCGGGGCGGATGGTCGGCTGTGCGGGGTACACCGCAAGTGCTTCCTTTGGGACTTCGATCACGAGTTCTTCCGCCCGGGCGATGGCGTGACGCCCATCGAGACGCCGTTCGGCACGGTCGGCGTGATGATCTGCGCCGACGCCCGGTTGCCGGAGATCGCCGCCTCGCTGGCGGCCCGTGGCGCCCGGCTGATCCTTCAACCAACGGCGTGGGTGAACGTTGGGACCGCCGACCGGCTGAGCAATCCGCAGCCGGAGTTCCTGATCGCCGCCCGCGCCTGCGAACTGGGCGTGCCGATCGCGTCGGCGAGCAAGTGGGGGTGCGAGGGCGAGACGACGCTGGTTGGTTCGAGCCTGATCTGTGACGCAGACGGCGCCATTCTGGCGCAGGCTGGCACAGCGGAGACCACCGTACTCGTGGCCGACGTGGAGCCCCGAACGCCGAAGCCTCTGATGCTGACGGCTGCGCAGCGAACAGCGCTGCTCACGCCGGCCGCGCCGGCGCCGCCACGAGCGGACGTACCACCGCTCGCGTTGGTACCGCTCCCGATGGGCGCAGACGAGGAGACGTGCCGGTCCGTGGCGGCGTCGCAGTCCGGGCCGGGGCGCCCCGTGCTGGCGGTTGGGTGGCAAGAGGAAGAGGCGGGACGGGCACGTGGCGCCGCCGGCGCCAGCGGGGCGCACGCTGCCGTCATCTGTCGCACGCTGCCGGCGCCGCTGGACGTTGACGGTATCCGTATCGCAACGCTCGAAGGTCCTGAAGTCCGAGGGTTCGCGGCGGCGCGCGTGCTGACGCTCGGCGGCGTGCACGTCGTGGTTGTCCTGGATGCGGACGTGCCGCCGGCGCTGCTGCGCGCCAGAGCCTGCGAGAACCGGATCTTCGTGGTCGCGATCAACGCCGACGGGTGGCGCGTATTCGACCCGCGCGGGCAAACGGCGGGGGCGGGAACATGGTCTCCGGTCGGCTCCGAGAAGACGGGCGCCGTGCTCGATGTGGGCTCGGCAGCCGACAAGCGGTTCGCTCGCAATACAGATCTGCTGAGCGGCCGCCGACCCGCGCAGTATGCGGTCTAGGCTGCGCCGGAGGGGATTCTGGCGATATCAGGTATATACCCGATCAAACACCTCTTGTGGTTGACTTGGCGTGCTGTTAGGCTAAGAACATCATGTGAGGAGAGCGGGGTGAGGGCTCCACAGCGAGGAGAGAGGAGTCCCCTCGACCGCTAGAGCGGCTCGATGCAAGCATTTCCGTCGGCCGCGCCATAGACGTCAGGCGTCCACCGGGCGCCGAGTGTTACGGACCAAGTCTTCGCAGGCGGGTCGCCGGGCGGCGATTCGTCAGCATCTTTGGTGTCTGGACGGTCCCTGAGGTGCCATCGCCTTTCGGGTAGTCGATGTCTTGTACGGAAAGGAGGCGCTCATTGGAGCAAGCCGGCCCGGCCGGATCAGCCGTGTATGCGTGTTCCGGCGGGCCTCCCCAGGTGGTTCCGCAAGTTGGTTCTGATGTAGAGGAGGAGAGTCCATGATGAAGGGGCTTGTACTGTGTATTGCCGGCCTGTTCCTGGCCGGTGTGTCGTATGCTGACCTGAACCTCGACTCGGATCTGGGCACGTTGGGTGTGGGTGACTACAACCTGACGGGGACCACGGCTGGCATGCCGAATAACTGCGACTACTATGATGGTTGCAGCTACAACGAGTCGTTGGGCGAGTACGTGTACTCGTTCACCATTACGTCGACGATGCAGATCAGCTTGACGTCCAACTCGTCTGGTAACCCTGACCACGACCAGTTCCTGCTGGACAGCCTGGTGACGTACAACGACGGGACGTACAACCGTTCGGCGAACATGCTCAACTACGTCGACGAAAGCGGCGCTTTCGGCCGCTTCGAGGCAGGCACGTACTACCTGTCCGTCGATACGTATTACAGCACTCCCGAGGGGCCGTACGACATCACGCTGTCGTTGGTGCCGGGCCTGACGATGGCCGAAGCTTCGCTCGGTGTCGTCGCTGCCGGTACGTGCGTCAATGGCGACATCACCGGGCATACGGACAACTTCGGTTGGGACGAGGGCTACGGCGACGACGTTTGGACGATCGAGCACGCCGGTGGCGAGGCGATCCTCGACCTGACGTGGGCGGGCCTGCCAGATGGTCCGGATATCGATCTGCGGCTGTATGACGTGAACGAGGTGGAGGTCGAGAGCTCCTTGGGTGTTCCCGGTCCTGAGAACATCACGATTGCCGATCTGGCGGCCGGGACGTACTACGCGCTCGTCGACGGCTACGGCGGCGAAGACGCGTATACACTGTGCTACACGCCGGAGCCGACCGCGCTGCTGCTGCTGGCGGTGGCCGGTTTGGCGCTGCGTCGGCGTTAGGGCTGACGAAACGCGCTGTCCTTCGTGACGGCGTGTGAGACTGCCAATCGGAGAAGGAGGCCTTCGGCACCGGGGGCCTCCTTCCTCTTTGGCGGCGGCGCGCGTTATCGAGGCGGCTGGGCAGGAGCGAAGGGCAGGAAGGCGACCGCCGACGAGCCCGAGGATCAGCTCGTCAGCCGACATGGCATTCGTCAATCATATTGGCCGGCTGAGCGGCCGCGAGTCAATCCAATCCGGACGCTGATTCGCTTCGACTGCGACGTTGCAGGCATTCACCCCATTGATTGTCCTTGTAGTTCCGTTGCCGGGTCGTTAAGCTGGTATTTAGCATGCGACGAATGCGGGGCGAGGCTTCTCCACCGAGGACGGAGGCGCACGTCCCCGCGCAGTCACGGCGGCGCGGTGTTTGCGTGCGTGTACGACACCGTCCGTGCAGCGCGTCTTTCAGACGACGCTCACGGTGAGGCAGCTCTTTCTGGTGAACCCGCGGGCCCGGGTGCGCCGCGGCGCTCGTGCATGTCGCGAACGCGAATCAGTGATCGCCCCCCAAGTCATGAATGCCCTTGATGGGAAGGAGGAGTCGCGAAACACGTTTGGACGAGGAATGTGCGGCCGGACGGCGCGTTTCGGATACAGCCGTTGCGGCCGTGGGGACTGGAGTCACTCGGTTCGTTCGAATGAGAAGGAGGAGATCAATATGAAGAGAGTGTTGGCACTATGTGTCGTCGGCTTGTTCCTGGCCGGAGTGTCGAATGCCGATCTGACCCTAAATGAGAGCCTCGGCACGCTCGTTGAAGGAAGCTACAACCTGACGGGCACCACGGTCGGCATGCCGACCAACTGCGACTTCTACGACGGCTGCTCGTACAACGAGAGCTTGGGCGAGTACGTTTACTCGTTCACGATCGGCGCGACGATGAACATCAGTATGACGTCCGTGTCCGGCGTCGGTGGTGATAACGACCAGTTCCTGCTCGACAGCCTGGTGACGTACAACGACGGGACGTACAACCGCTCGGCGAACATGCTGTCCTACGTGGATGAAAACGGCGGATTCGGCCAGTACTTGCCTGGCACGTACTATCTGTCGGTCGACACGTACAACAACAGCACCGAGGGTCTGTACGACATCACCCTGACGTTCGAAGAGATCGTCCAGCTTCAGTACGTCTGGTTCCATGACTTCGAGGGCGGTTTGCCCGCCGGCTGGACGGTGGTCGAGAACGGCGACGTGGGCGGCATCTGGAAGACGAACACCGAGTGGAGCCGCGCCAACGAGGCCGGCGCCGGCCTGTGCATGGACGCCGACTCCGACGCGTTCGGAACCGGCTCCAAGCTGATGGACACCGAGCTGGTTACGCCGATGTTCAACGTGCCGGCGGATGCGACGTTCGAGTTCGACCAGTACTACCGTCACCTCGGGACGAGCTACGGCGACGTCGACATCAACGACGGTCGCGGCTGGGTGAACCTGTTGCACCAGACCGCGAGCTCGCCGCAGTACGATCACCAGTCACTTGACCTGTCGGCCTATGCCGGTCAGGACGTTCAGATTCGGTTCCACTTTGACGACAACGCCGAGTACGACTGGTACTGGGAAGTCGACAATGTGGGTGTGACGCCCGAGCCTGCTGCGCTGCTGCTGCTGGCGGTGGCCGGTCTGGCGCTGCGTCGGCGTTAGAGCGGACGAGCCGCGCCGCCCACCAGGGTGGTGTGTGAGAACGTGATAGACGGAGGGAACTTCCCCCCGCGGGGGGGGCCTTCGTCTCTTTTTTTGCGCACGGCCTGGGGGCGCAACCGTTCACGGGATTCGGGGTGGAAAGGGGGCGGCATGGGGTAATCCGTGGGTTATCGGAAGCAGTAGATTGCTCCGCCGGCCCGAGAATGTGCGCCGTAAGTCATTTCTGCCGCCGTTTTTGCGCTTTCTGACACATTAGCACCGCAATTCCGTTGCGACAGGGTTGCCGGATGGCTAACCTAAGCTTAGCAAGTTGTATAGTCGACGGTTAGGGCTCGCGGCAGAGGAAAGAGGAGAGCCCCTTGTACGAGTAGTACTCGGTTCGCCGGCTTGTGCCGGGTGCCGTGCCTTCTGGGCAGTCGGTCTGTGGCCGGTTGCCCGTGATCGGTGCCAGGGAGCGGTCACGAAGGAGTGGCTGCTCGTCGAGCAGTTCGGGCGTTTTAGGGAAAGGAGGAGTTGATTACGGGGAGAAGGTCAGCTCGCCGGGGCAAGAGTCAACTCAAAGTTGCCCACGACGAGCGTTTTACGGAGTTCCGTGAGTGAATTCTGGATTGAGAGGAGGAGCGTTCATGAAGAGAGCATTGGTGCTTTGTGTTGCCGGCCTGTTCCTGGCCGGTGTGTCGTATGCTGACCTGAACCTGGATCAGGACCTGGGCACGCTTGGTGTGGGTGACTACAACCTGACCGGGACCACTTCCGGCATGCCGAATAACTGCGACTACTATGACGGTTGCACCTACGAGGAGTCACTGGGCGAGTACGTGTACTCGTTCACCATCACGTCGATGATGCAGATCAGCTTGACGTCCAACACGAGTGGTAACCCCGATCACGACCAGTTCCTGCTGGACAGCCTGGCGACGTACAACGACGGGACGTACAACCGCTCGGCAAACATGCTCAACTACGTCGACGAAAGCGGCGCTTTTGGCAACTACGGGCCGGGTACGTACTACCTGTCCGTCGATACGTATCACAGCACTCCCGTGGGGGCGTACGACATCACGTTGTCGTTCGCGGACGCCACGACGATGGCCGACGCGTCGCTCGGCGTCGTTGCCGCCGGCACGTGCGTCAACGGTGACATCCGCGGGCACACGGACAACTTCGGTTGGGACGAGGGCTACGGCGACGACGTCTGGACGATCGAGCACGCCGGTGGCGAGGCGATCCTCGACCTGACGTGGGCGGGTCTGCCCGATGGTCCGGATATCGACCTCTGGCTGTATGACGTAAACGAGGCCGAGGTCGCGCACTCCTGGGCAACCCCCGGGCCGGAAAGCATCGTGATCGACGATCTGGCGGCCGGGACGTACTACGCGCTCGTCGACGGCTACGACGGCGAAGACGCCTACGAGCTGTGCTACAACATCCCGGAGCCGACCGCACTGGCGCTGCTGCTGGTGGCCGGTCTGGCCTTGCGTCGGCGCTAGAGCTGACAACACGCGCTGCCTTCTATGACAGCGCGTGAGGCTGCGAATGAGAGAAGGAGGTCTTCGTCACCGAGGGCCTCCTTCTTCTTTGGGGGCGACGGGGCGGATCAGCCGTCGGTTGGCCGGGGCAGGGGCGTCTTTGCGGGCATGCTGGAGGAAACGGACCTGAAAAAAGGCCGACCGGCGGGTTGCCCGCCGTGATCGGCGGTGCCTAGAACTCTCATGGAGACGGGATCGAGACAGGGGCACTGTGGCTTCGCCTCCGGCCGTCCGTGACGCCGGAGAGATGCCTCGTGTGCGCCATCTGTTGGTTGGGTCGTGGAGATTCCCTGCGGAGGAAGATGCGATGACCAAGGTCTATGCCTTGATGGCGGGAGCGCTCGTGGCCGCCGCCCCCGCGCTGGCAGGCTTCACCGCGACCGCCGCCGGCCCGATCAATTCGGACGGCCTGTGGGGCTCGGCGGCCAACGGTTGGTTCACGTACGACTACGCCGGTGCGGACTTCTACATCGGCGACATCAACTTCTTCGGCGAGGTGACGAGCGGGGGTGTCGGCTCGTATCAGTCCGAGTTGCTGGTGGGGATCACCGATCCGCTGGGCAACACGGCGTTTCTGGACGGCTTCGGGCCGGCGTCGACCTGGACGGGCAAAGTCGCCGTGGGGCCGCTGACCTTCCCGGGTCTGGGCGATAGCATCGTCGGCACCGCGGGCACCTATACGTTCACGTTCTGCGAGACATATGACGACGTTGGCCTGGACGCGTTCTGGGAGAACCTGTCCATCGAGCTGGCCGACGGTGTCGAGCCGCCGCCGGCGCATCCGTGGCCGACGGATCTGCTGTGGGAGGACTTCGAGGCCGGCGTGCCGCCGACGGGCTGGTCCGCCGTAACGAACAACCCGTTCACCTGGGAAGCGGACGTATACGATCCGTACGAGGGCCTCTCCTCGGCCACCTGCTTCTTTGACGAGGACAACACCGGGTCGCAGGACGAGTGGCTGATCACGCCGGTGATCAACACGATGCACGCCGACGTGGCCGTCGGCGGACAGACACGCGGTAGCCTGTACTGGGGCGGTGGGGAGCCGAACGACAACTACGACGTCGAGGTGTGGATCGTCAACGGGGCGGACGTCAATGACGGCGACGACGTGTACGTGGGTTTGCTCGACGACTGCTGGGAGGATTCCTGGGTGTGGTCGCCGTTTGAGTACGACCTGAGCGGGCTCTACGCGCCGGGCGTGGACTTCCGCGTCGGTTTCCGGTACGCCGGCTCGAACGGCGCGGCCGGGAGCATCGACGCCGTGTACATCACTCCTGAGCCGGCCTCGCTGGTGCTGCTGGCGTTGGCCGGCCTGGCCTTGCGCCGCCGCTGAATGGTGTTTCTTCGCTGCTCACACACGGGCGGCGGTGGAAGCGCAAGCAAGTGCGGGAGGCTTCCCCGAAAGGGGAGCCTCCCGCGGCCATTTGTCGGCGGGGCCGAGGGTGCTACTGCGGCTGGCGGAACGGCTGGTGCTGCTCGTAGAGGGCGACGCGGGCCCGGTACTCCTCCGCGTTGGCGGTGGCGTTGCTCTTCACGGCCAGATCAAGCGCCTGCCGGGCACGGCTCAGGGCCTCGTCGAACCGACCCAGCTCGGCGAGGGCGGCTGCCAGCGTGTCCAGGTAGGCATGAGCCGCATACCGCGTCTGTTCACAGACCTTCGTGGCCAGCGCCAGGGCTTCCTCGCCGTTGCGCTGGGCGTCGTCCGGGGAGGTGGCCAGGGTCCAGGCCAGTCCGTTCTGAAGGGCGAGGGCCTCGGGGACGTGCTCCAACCCGCGGCGGAAGATGGCCTCGGCCGCATGCGTGTCGTGGCCATCCAGGGCGATCGAGGCCAGACCGAGATACGCCGCCACGATGCGCGGGTTGATCTCGAGGATCTTCTCCCACTCGGCTTGGGCCGCGGGGATTTGGTCGTGGTCCTTGAGCATGATGGCGAGCGTGCTGCGGGCGGCGATGAGGTCGGGCCGCAGCTCGACAGCTCGGCGCAGGTGAGCGAGGGCATCGTCCGTGCGGCCGGCCGAGTTCAGCCGCATGGCCAGCAGGGCGTGCAGTGAGGTGTTGTCCGGGTCGGCGTCCACCGCGGCCTGGAGCAGGTCGATAACCTCCGCCGTGCGGTTCTGCATCTTGAGCAACAGCTCGTAGCGTTGCAGCGCGCCGACGTTGTCGGGGTGTTCGGCGAGGACGCTGCGGAAGAGCTGCTCGGCCTCCTCGTGCTGGCCGGCGTCGGTGAGCGTCTGGGCCAGGTTGGAGCGGGCGTTCACCGACGTGGGGTCGATCTCGAGGATACGGCGGAAGATCTTCTCGGCCTCGGGGAAGCGGCGCTGCATCGCCTGGATGTAGCCCATGGCATTGAGAACCTGGATGTCGTTCGGGTTGACCTCGGCGGCCTGGTTGATCAGTGATTCGGCCTGGACGAAATCGCCGCGCTGCGCCACGAGGACCGCGTCGTCACAGAGCACGCCGGGAGCCAGGCCGCTGCGCATGACGGCTAAGCCGATCGGGTCGTCGATCGTGGGGGTGCCGCCGGCTTCGGCCCAGCGGGCGTAGTGCTGCGCGTCGGCCTCGTGGCCGGTGGCGCGGAGGATGCGGGCGACGCCTGCATTCGCGGCGGGGTAGTCCGGGCTCATGCTCAGGGCGATGCGGTATTCCCTGAGGGCCTCGTCCTGCCGCCCGCCGATCTCGGCCACGCGGCCCAGGCCGTAGTGGGCCCGGGGGTTGTCCGGCATGATCTTCAGGATGTCGTGGTAGAGCGTCGCAGCGCGAGCGGTATCGCGCTCGACGAGCAGATCGGCCAGGTGGAGCTGCGCCGGCACGTAGGCGCCCTCCAACGACACGGCGTGGTCGTAGGCGGCGATGGCCTGTTCCGTGCGGCCGGCCGCCTCTTCGGCGAGCCCGGTGCAATACCACCAGGGCATCTCCTGCGGCATGAGGCGGGCGGCTTCGGCGAAGCAGGCAGCGGCCGGCTCATAGAACTGCTGGGCGAAGTACATCGTGCCGAGGCGGCCCACCTTCAGCGCATCGTCGGGTGCGTGGCTGGCGTCCCAATGGGCCGAGGAGATCTTCATCTCCAGCGACATGGTCAGCTTCCTGGCCTGGTCGTCGGTGAGCTTCGGCGGGACGAAGCCGGTCGAGCCCTGGCCGGTGGCGGCGGCCTGCTGGGTCGTTGGCGTCTCGGTGGCCTTCCGGTCGCAGCCGGCCGGCAGAATGAACGCGGCGGCCAGGAGAAGGATCGCGCCGCATCGCCGACGGTCGAAGCATGGCACGCGTGACATGGTCAACCCACCTTTCGCTGTCTGGTCGTATTGAGTCGTGCGGGACAGGGCCACGAGCATAGAGGATAACCGCCAGACCGGCTCTTGAAAAACCGGCGGACGATCAGGCCAAGCCGGATCGCTTGCGGACGGCCCACTCGATAGCCAGCGTGATGATCAGGACGACGAGGAGCACTTCGGGTTCATCGGTCACCGTTCCGTAGTGCCGCCGCGTCCACACCTCGCGCCGGCTGTCCGCCTGCGTGAGACGTTCGAGCAGCTCCGGCAGCTCGTGCAGGGGAACGTACGCGCCGCCCTTGTCGCCGGTTTGCTCGGCGGCGGCGCGGAGGAGGTCGAGGTTGGCCGTCGGCGGGGTGAGCTCGAGTTGACGCTCGATGACGGCAAAGGACGTTCGCGCCTCCAGCAGCGTATCGTCGGGGCGGGGCAGCCGGCCGGTCGTGCCGGGCTCGGTCAGCGTAGCGCGGAACTCCAGCACGTACTCGCCGGCGGCGTCGAGGGCGAAGTCCCCCGCCGCAGCGGGCAGTTCGGCCGTGAGCTGATTGCCGTGTCGTTCCACACGTAGCGGCTGGCGGCGCTCGCCGGCCACGAGGACCAGCTCGGGACGTACGAGCTGTCGGCCGGCGGGGTGATCCGGGTCGAGTCCGCTGACGCCGGCGCGAATGCGAACGTGTTGCTGGCCGGCGCTGAGAGCGGCGAGCGAATAGCCGGCCTGGTCGGTGAGGACCCAGGCCCGCGGTCGGCGGTCGGCCAGCCACCAGATCAACTGCCGCCACATCCGCCGGTGCAGACGCGAGCCCTCGTCCGACGCCAGCGCCCAACCCCACGTACTCTCCCAGGCGGCGGCGAGGCAGCGCCCACGGCCCACCTGCTGAGCCACCAGCAACGGGTGGCGGGCGCCGTCGTCGGCGAGGATCTCGGCGGCCGGCTGTGGGTCCTTCAGCAGGGCGGCACCGCCCAACAGCGGGAGGTCACGCCACATCGCGAGTTCGTCCGGCTGGGTCGCGGGGTTGGCGGCCGTGTCGAGGGCCGCGCCACGCAGCACCGGGTGCGCCAGGCCCGCAGTGGTCGGTACAAACGGCAGCGGTCCGGCCAGGCCGAAGTCATCCCGGACCAGCCGTGTCGGGCACACGTCGGCCAGCGGCGTCCGCCCGAAGCCGGCATCGTTGAAGAGCCGGCGTCCGCCGCAGAGCAGCAGGCCGACGCCGTCCTCGGTCACGGCGTGCCGCAACGCTTCGAGCGCATCGCCCGACAGCGTGGCCGGTACGCCGCCGAGCACCACCACGTCGTAGCTCGCCCAGGACAGCTCGGGTGTGGCGGCCGAGCCGCCGCCGGGGCCGGCGTAGAGATAGCGGCTAGTGAGCTCGAGACGCGGTTCACCGGCGAGAAGGCGGGCGACGGTGGCGGCTTCCGGTCGTGGCGGCCCCTCGACCCACAGGACGCGGACGGATTCGTCCTGGACGTCGACGATCGTGGTTGTCTCGAAGACGGCGCCGCCGGAGCTGGCGGGTAGCGTGACGCGGGCAGTAAGGCGGTGCAGGCCGGCACTGGGCGGGCGGACGTCGAAGGCGGCGTCGATGTGCTGGATGTCGTGGTCGATGCGGGCGGTCCGCGTGCCGGCGACATCGGCGTCCCACAGCAGGTCGATCGTGATCGTGGCGGTCCGGCAGCCCTGCACGCGGGCGGCCACCGGCACTCGCAGCCGGTCGCGCAGGCCGAGCTGTCCGGGAACCGACAGACGCTTGAGCTCGACCAGCGGCGTCGAGCCGGGTGCCGGGCCGACGCCCACCGCCCACAACGCCGTGCCGGCGTCGGCCAGATCGCGAGCGGCGCGGGGCAGGGCGTCTGCCGCACTGACGTTGTCCGCTCCGTCGCTGACCAGCAGGATGCCGGCGGGCGGGTCGCCGGCGGCGGAGCGAAGTGCACCGGCTTCGCGGACGGCGGCAGCGAGGGCGGTCGCCGGTTCCTTGGGCGAGATGAGCCAACGCGACAGGGACGTCACGCCGGCGCCGACGCCGAGGAGGCGGGTCTCGTAGCGTTCATCCAGGCGAGCCAGGGCGGCCTTGGCCTGGATGAACGCGACGTTGGTCTGGGAGGCTCGCGGCGAACGGAGGGTGGCGCCGTCGGTGTCGCTGAGGCCCATCGACTCGGTCTGGTCGAGCAGGACGATGAGTAGCGGTTTCTGCCAGTGCCGCGTCATCCAGTCCCACGTCGGTCGGCCCAGCATGACCAGCAGCAGCAGGCAGGCGAGGCAGCGGAGCACGATCAGCACGCCGTGCGTGAGCCCGTGCAGCTCGGTGCCCTGCGGTCGGTAGACCACTACCGTCAGCCAGACGGCCGCGGCGGTCGCCAACACGCCGAGCAGGGCCAGGGCGGCGGACGTGCCCGAGCCGGCCAGCCAGGTTCCCAGGAGCAGCGCTCCGACTGCGGCGGCGACAGCCCACGCCAGTGGCACGCCCTGTGTTCGCCACCACGTGTGCGCTTCGCTCTGTGCGGGTGTGGCCCGGCGGTACGCAACGAGAGCGCAGGCCGCGGCGAGCACCACCACGAGCCAAGCCGGCTGCTGCCATGAGAAGGAGGCCATCACGATGCGGCACCCCGGGGTCACGGTTGCCGGCAGCGTAACGGACTTGGCCGGCACGGCAAGCGCGGGCGAAGGGCGTCCGGGGGGCGTTGAAAAAGGGGACAGGCACCGCGCCTCAGGCGTTGCCTGGTGTTCCGGGTTTCCTTGGGGACGCGGAGCCAGTCCCCTTTTTCAGCGGCGAGCTATGGGGCGACCAAGTCTGTGTCCTGGTTCTTCAGCGTCAGGACGGCACAGGGGGCGTGCTGCACGATGCGTTCGGCTGTGCTGCCGATGATGGCGTGTTCGAGGCCGGTGCGGCCGTGCGTCGTGACGACGATGAGGTCGATCTGCTTGTCGGTGGCGTACTTGCAGATTCCGGCCCACGGGTTGGCGAAGAAGGCGTCGACGACGATCTGCGGGTCGCCGGCGAACTGCTCATCCACCAGCCGCCGCAGGCTTTCCCGACAGGCGGTGAGCATGTCGGGCTCGGCGCCGGCGCCGGTGACATTGAGCGGCAGCGGCGTGGAGAAGTCGGGTGTCATCAGCGGGGCGATGACGTGGATGATGTGCAGGCGGGCCCCGAAGTGGCGACAGAGGCCAAAGGCGTGCCGCCCGCCTTTGAGGGCCAGGTCGGAGAAGTCGGTGGGCCAGAGCACGTTTTGCAGGCTGATGGTCATCGTGCACCTCCCGTCGCCGGCAGGTCGCCTCGAAGCCACCCGCCGCGCTCAAGGATCGCGGACAATCCAGGTCCCGCTCTGCCCGGCCAGGGCCAGGGCCATGCGTTGCAGATCACAGATGATAACGCAGGGATCGTCGATGGTGGCGCCGTCGAGGAAGTCGATCGCCGCCTGTACCTTGGGGCCCATCGAGCCGGGGGCGAACTGCTTGTCGGCCATGTACCGGCGGGCCTCGGAGACGGTCATGCGTTCGAGCAACTGCTGGTTTGGTCTGCGGTAGTTGATGGCCACGCGGTCGACGTTTGTGACGATCAGCAGGGTCGTCGCGCCGATGGCCCGGGCCAGCAGGCCGGCGGTGCGGTCCTTGTCGATCACCGCTTCGACGCCGATGTACTGGCCGGCGGGTGTGCGCTGCACGGGAATGCCGCCGCCGCCCGCCACCACCAGCAATTCGCCTTGCTGCGCCAGTCGGCGGATCAGGTCGATCTCGACGATGGCCTTGGGGATCGGCGAGGGGACCACCCGGCGGAACCCCTGTTGCGGAATCTCGACCATCTGCCAGCCGTGCTGTTGCTGGAGGGCTCGGGCCTCCGCGGCCTGGTAGAACGAACCGATCGGCTTGGTCGGGTTCTGGAACGCTGGGTCCGCGGCGTCCACCTCGACGCTGGTGACGATACCGGTCACGCCACGTTCGATGCCGCGCTTGTGCAGCTCGTTGCGCAGACATTGCGCGATCATGTAGCTCATGCCGCCCTGGGTGTGTGCGCCGCAGATCTCCAGGGGCAGGCGGTAGAGTTCCCTGGCGGCGAGCTCAACGCGGCGGAGAACGTTCCCGACCTGGGGGCCGTTCCCGTGCGTGACGACCAAGTGGCAGCCGGCCTCGATCAGGTCGGCCAGGTGCACGGCGGTCTGCCGCGTGTTGAGGAACTGCTGGGTGACGTTGCCTTCTTCGCCGGGACGCGAGATGGCGTTGCCGCCCAGTGCGACCACCATCGGACCCTTCGTGCGTAACATAGACACCACAGAAGTATACGATTACGGAAGTCGGCTTCCCAATGTCATCCTTATCGGTCGCGCAGCCGACCGGGAGTCAGCCGGCGGGGAAGCGGGGCGGCCGGCGGCGGCGGGCTTTCCCGTCGCTGCGCCGGCCGCGCGGCCCGTTTCGCTGTCCGCCGCGACGCGGACTACGTACCCTCGCCCGAGCTGCTCAGGTACTCCACCTGCTCGCGGGTCAGCCGGTCGATGCGGGCGTTCATCGCCTGCAGCTTGAGCTTGGCGACGACTTCTTCGATCGACTCCGGCACATCGTGCACGGCCACTTCGAGCTTCCTGCCCTTCTTGTGGCACCACTCGGCGGCGAGCGCCTGCGTCGCGAAGCTCATGTCCATCACGCTGGCCGGGTGGCCGGTGGCGGCGCTGAGGTTGACCAGGCGGCCCTGGGCCAGCAGGTGAATGCTGCGGCGGGCGTTGATCTGGTACTCGTCGACGTTGGTGCGGATGTTCTTGATGACCTTCTTCGACATCTTGCGCAGGGCCGGGATGTCGATCTCGACGTCGAAGTGGCCGCTGTTGCAGACGATCGCGCCGTGGGGCATCTTGCGGAAGTGCTCGGCCCGCAGCACGTGCTTGTTGCCGGTGACGGTGATGAAGATCTCGCCGAAGGCGGCGGCCTCGCTCATGGGCCGCACGTCGAAGCCGTCCATGATCGCTTCGAGGGCCTTGAGCGGGTTGACCTCGGTGACGGTCACGATGGCGCCGGCGCCGCGGGCCCGCATGGCCACGCCGCGTCCGCACCAGCCGTAGCCGGCGACGACCACGTGCTTGCCGGCGAGCAGCACGTCCGTCGCTCGCACGACGCCGTCCAGCGTACTCTGGCCCGTGCCGTAGCGGTTGTCGAACAGGTGTTTGGTGTCGGCGTCGTTGACGGCGATGACCGGGAACTTCAGGGCGCCGTTCTTGTCCATGGCCCGCAGGCGGATCACGCCGGTCGTCGTCTCTTCCATGCTGGCGATGATGTTGGCCGCATCCTTCTCACGCTTGGTGTGCAGCGTGTTCACCAGGTCGGCACCGTCGTCCATGGTGACCTGCGGCTTGTTGTCGATGACGGAGTTGAGGTGGTCGTAGAAGACCGGAACGCTCTCGCCGCGGCGGGCGAAGACCGAGATGCCGAAGTCCTTGACCATGCTGGCGGCGGTCTCGTCCTGCGTGCTGAGCGGGTTCGAGGCGCAAAGGGCGACGTCGGCTCCGCCGGCCTTGAGCGTGCGCATCAGGTTGGCCGTCTCGGACGTCACGTGCATGCAGCAGCCCATGCGCAGGCCGCGGAGCGGCTTCTGCTTTTCGAAGCGCTGCCGCACGAGGGCCAGCACGGGCATGTCGCGGTCTGCCCAGAGAATCCGCTTGCGGCCTTCGGTGGCCAGCCGGAGATCGGTCACGTCGTAACGTTTCTTCGCCATCGATGCACACTCCATTCCGAACCGTGAAAGTCCTTGCCACGCCGGCCCGCCGCTGGCCGGCCGACCGGGGCGATCGCCTGACCGCACCAGAGAGAAGCCGTCCAAGCTAACCGGGATTCGCGATGACGACAACCGGCCGCGGCCGGCTTGCGCTCAGGCCTGCGCTGCCGGGGTCGGTCGACTGAGCGCGTCGACCACGGTCAGGAGGCGGGCGCGGTCGATGGGCTTGGTCACGTGATCGTCGCAGCCGGCGGCGAGGCATTTCTCGCGGTCGGCCGCCATGGCATGGGCCGTGAGGGCCACGATGGGGCAGGTGAACCCGCGGCGCCGCAACTCGGTCGCCGCTTCGTAGCCGTCCATGACCGGCATCTGCATGTCGAGCAGAATGATGTCGAAGGGGCCGCCGTTGGTACCTTCGGCGGCGGAGACGGCGAGATCCAGGGCCTCCCTGCCGTTCTCGGCGACGACGACGTCCGCCCCGGCGCGTCGCAGCAGCAGGGCGATCAGCCGCTGGTTGTCCGGGCCATCCTCGGCCAGCAGGATGCGGCAATCGAGCGTGGGCAACGCGGGTGACGGTCGCGTGCTCGACGCCGACGGGGCCGCGCTCAGTTCCTCTGGCGTACGCAAGAGCCGGACGCCTCGTAGCGGCCCGGTGGCCACGGTGACGTAGAAGGTGCTGCCGACGCCGGCCTGCGACTCGACGGTGAGTTCGCCGCCCAGCTTGCGAGCCAGTCGCCGGCTGATCGCGAGCCCGAGGCCGGTACCGCCGAACTTGCGGGTGGTGGAACGGTCGGCCTGCGTGAACGGCTCGAACAGGCGGGACAGCACGTCGGGAGCGATGCCGATGCCGGTATCGCGCACGCTGAAGTGGAGCCGTTCGCTGGCCGGCGATTCATCGACGAGCCCGAGCGTCAGGCACACGCTGCCGTCCTGCGTGAACTTGATGGCGTTGCCGAGGATGTTGACCAAGATCTGGCGCAGGCGGGTGGGATCGGTCTGGATCGTCTCGGGAATGGGGCCCGCGTACTCGACCTTGAAGGTGAGCGTCTTGTTCCGGGCACGGGCCCGCATGAGCGAATCCACCTCGGCCACCAGCGGCAGCAGCGGGCAGGCCATCCGCTCGATTTCGAGCCGCCCAGCTTCGATCTTCGACAGATCGAGAATGTCGTTGATCAGGCGGATGAGGTGCTGTCCGTTACGCTGGATCGTCTCGACCGCCTCGATGGAATCCGCCGCCGCTCCCGCCTTGCTCAACTGCTCAGCCAGCACATCGGTAAACCCCAGGATGGCGGTCATGGGCGTACGGATCTCGTGGCTCATGTTCGCCAGGAACTCGCTCTTGGTGCGACTGGCTTCCTTCGCGGCGTCGCGGGCCTCGGCGAGGTCGGCGGCTTGCTCTCGTAGTCGCTCTTCGGCGGCGGAGCGCAGCCGGTTCTCGCGGTTCGATTCCCGCCAGCGCCGGATCGAAAAGATGGCCAGGGCGATTGTGACGACGGCGGTTGCCACCAGGAGTTCGTCGACCTCCCAATCCTCGTGCTCCTCAGCGAAGCGCAGGATGTGTTCGAAGGCGTCCAGCGCCGAACAGATGAGGACCGTGGCGATCGCGAGCACGGCGAGAACGGCAGTATCCCAGGCGACGGCCCGGTTGCGTCGTGAACGCGTCTGCTCGGCGCGCGCAGCGTCGGGGTGGTCGGCGGTTGCCACGTCTGCCTATTCCTGTTCTCGCGGACCCACAAAGCGGGTTGTATAACATATCGTCACCATGAAGCCCGGTCTGAACTGTACGCCGGCGACAGCGGCGCGTGATCGCTGACGCTGCCGTTCTTCGGTGCGACGCGAGCGCCAAATCCGCGCGGGGTGAATCCACGTTCGAGACTCCGGAAAGCGGCTATCGTTGCCGGAGGAGCACGTGGAAAGTCATCGCCAACTCCGGGCGCGCGGTGTACGTGCCGTCTGTTCGAGCGCCGAGCGGCGGCGAGGCGTCGATCGTGCAACGCGTTTTCGTCGGAGGGACCGCTCCCCGACGGTCGCAGCGCGGACGGATCGAGCATACGAGGCGTTTCCGGCATGCGACGTCCGACACGGAGGTCGGCCGCTACGGAAGGCGTCTGGCGCGGCGCCCGGACAGTACATGCCGGCGCCTTCGGCTTCAGCATGCCACACCCAACACGACGCCGGAGACCGGCTTCGCCCTTTGGGCTGACCGGTCTCCGGCGACGAGTTTGCGTTGGATGGCGGCGTGCTATTCGGCCGCGGCTGGCTGATGCGCCGGGGCTTTCGGGGCCCGCAACAACAGCGCCAGAACGGCCGCCACGAGGCAGGCCACGCCGGCGATGATGAACGGCGTACGCCAGGCGGTTGCCGTGACCTCGGCCACCGTCTGAGCCACAGGGGCCGCGTCCTTGAAGTAGCCGGCCACCTGGGGCCCGGCGATGCCGGCGATGCCGTAGGCCAGGAAGACCCACGGGTAGTTCGTGCCGACGTTCTTGTTGCCGAAGAAGTCGGCCGTCGCCGCCGGGAAGAGGGCGAAGTTGCCGCCGAAGTTGAAGCCGATGATGCAGGCGCCGACGATCAGTCCGATCTCCGAGGCGCCAACGTTGTAGAACACGAGCATCATGACGCCCTGGATGAGGCACATCAGGAATAGCGACGCCTTGCGTCCGATCTTGTCGGACACGGTGCCCCAGACGATGCGTCCGAGACCGTTGAGGATGGCGTACCAGGCCATCGCCGTGCCCGCGATCGCGCCGGCGCTCTTGCGCACGTCCTCGAGCACATCGCCGGTAACCACCTTGTTGGCGATCAGGCTGTCCACGCCGAACAATCGGATGCAGCCGATCACCATCAGGCCCGCCAGTGCCGAGCCCGTGAACATGACCAGCAGGCCCCAGTACTGGGGCGTGGCGAACAACTGTCCAGTCGTCAGATCGGCGACGGCCGCCAGCTTGGTACCACCAGCCTTGGCGGGTCCCGTCGGGTTCCAGCCGGCCGGCTTCCAGCCCGCGGGCGGGTTGACCATCACGCAACTGCCGAGCAGGATCAGGACGAGGAACGTGATGCCGTAGATGACGAAGACGGCCTGGACGCCCGGCAGGCCGAACAGTCCGTCGGCCTTCGCCAGCAGCCCGCCTTTCCAGAACCAGCTTCCGGCCAGTTTGACCCAGATCGTGGCGCCGAAGCCGAAGCCCGCGACGGCCAGGCCGGTGATCATGCCCTTCTTATCGGGGAACCACTTGACGCCCACGGCGATCGGCACGACGTAGGCCAGGCCGATGCCGGCGCCGCCGATGATGCCGATGCAGATAAGCTGGCTGACGAAAGTCTTCCCGACGAAACCGCCGAGGATGTAGCCGACGCCGAGCACAAGGCCGCCGACGATGGCGACCACACGCGGCCCCGATTTCGCCTGCCAGCGGCCGGCGACGAGCATGGCCAGAGCGAACGTTGCCAGGCCGGCCGAGAAGACCCACTGCGTCTGCGTGGCCGAGAAGCCGTAGCCGCCGTTCTCCGGACTCGCCTTCAGCGTCGTGGTGAACACGCTCCAGGCGTAGATCGCCCCAAGGCATAATTGGATGAGGATGGCCCCAATGACCACGAGCCACCGGTTCATGACCGGAGAGGCTGCCGGCGTGGCCGCCGCGTCGTCGTTTGTCACTTGTCTGTCTCCCGTTGAGGAATTGCGGATGGTTCCGCGCAGTCGGGGGTCGGTGGTGGGTCAGCCCGGACGTTCCGCGCCACGTCCGCGCCGCCCGGCCGGCTTGCGCCTGAGGTAAAACCGCGGCGCGGGCGAACCCGCGCCGCGGTCCATGCCGTGCAGCCTAGGCCGGCTTGTTCGCGATCAGGTTTTCCACGACGCTCGGGTCGGCAAGCGTCGACGTGTCGCCGATGGCCTCCGTCTGGTTCTCGGCGATCTTGCGCAGGATGCGGCGCATGATCTTGCCGGAACGGGTCTTGGGCAGGCCGGGGGCCCAGTGAACGACGTCCGGCGTGGCGATCGGGCCGATCTCCGTGCGGACGTGCTTGACCAGCTCCTTCTTGAGCTCGTCGGTGTATTCCTGGCCGGCGATCAGCGTCACGTAGGCGTAGATGCCCTGGCCCTTGATGTCGTGCGGATAGCCGACGACGGCGGCCTCGGCGACCGCCGGGTGCGACACGAGGGCGCTTTCGACCTCGGCCGTGCCCATGCGGTGGCCGGACACGTTGATGACATCGTCGACGCGGCCGGTGATCCAGTAGTAGCCGTCCTCATCGCGGCGGCAACCGTCGCCGGTGAAGTACTGGCCGGCGTACGATGAGAAGTACGTCTCCTTGAAGCGTTCGTGCTGGCCGTAGACGGTGCGCATCATGCCGGGCCAGGGTTCGGCGATGCAGAGCACGCCGGAACCGGCGCCCTTGATCTCCTCACCCTCGGCGGTGAGCAGCATGGGCTTGACGCCGAAGAAGGGCAGGGTGGCCGAGCCGGGCTTGAGACCCCAGGCACCAGGCAGGGGGGTGATGAGAATGCCGCCGGTCTCAGTCTGCCACCAGGTGTCGACGATGGGGCAGCGCTCGTGGCCGACGTGCTTGTGGTACCAGAGCCAGGCCTCGGGGTTGATGGGCTCGCCGACGGAGCCGAGGAGGCGGAGGCTGGTGAGCTTGTGCTTCTGCACGAAGCTCTCACCCTCGCGCATCAGGGCGCGGATGGCGGTGGGGGCGGTGTAGAACTGGTTGACCTGGTACTTGTCGCAGACCTCCCAGAAGCGGCCGGCGTCGGGATACGTCGGCACGCCCTCGAACATGATCGACTTCGCCCCGTTGGCCAGCGGGCCATAGACGATGTACGAGTGGCCGGTGACCCAGCCGATGTCGGCCGTGCACCAGAACATGTCGCCATCGTGGTAGTCGAAGATGTACTTGAAGGTGGTGGCCGTGTAGACCATGTAGCCACCGATGGTGTGCAGCACGCCCTTGGGCTTGCCGGTCGAGCCGGAGGTGTAGAGGATGAAGAGGGGATCCTCGGCGTCCATCCACTCGCAGGGGCAGTCGGGCGAGGCCTTGGCCATGACGTCGTCCCACCAGTGGTCACGGCCTTCCTTCATGTCGATCTTGACGCGGTCGCCCACGCGCTTGTAGACGATGCAGGTTTTGACGTTCACGCCCTGCTTGGCGCAGATGTCCATGGCCGCATCCGCGTTGGCCTTGAGCGTGACGGCCTTGGCGCCGCGCATCACACCGTCGGTCGTGACCAGGAAGGTGCAGGTCGAGTCGACGATGCGGTCGGCCAGCGAGTCGGGGCTGAAGCCGCCGAAGACGATGGAGTGGATCGCGCCGATGCGGGCACAGGCCAGCATGGCGATGGCCAACTCCTTGACCATGGGCATGTAGATCGAGACGCGGTCGCCCTTCTTCACGCCGTACTGCTTGAGGACGTTGGCGAACTTGCAGACCTCGGCGTGCAGTTGACGGTAGGTGAGGCGGGCGTCTTCGCCGGGCTCGTTGCCTTCCCAGATGATGGCGTCCTGGTCGCCGCGCGTATCGAGGTGGCGGTCCAGGCAGTTGTAGGTGATGTTGGTCTTGCCGCCCTGGAACCACTTGATGGAGATGCTGCCGGTGAAGTCGTATTCACGGACGCTGGTCCACTTCTGCTTCCAGTAGAAGTCCTTCTCCGCGATCTCGCCCCAGAAACCCGCGGGGTCGTCGAGCGAGCGCTTGTACATTTCCTGGTACTGCTCGAAGGACTTGATGTGGGCCTTCTGGACGAACTCGGCCGGGGGATGGAACAGCTCTTTGCCGGTCGCCTCGCTGGAGCCCGCTGCCGCCATGTTGTTCTCCTGTCAAGTGCTGCCAGATTCTCCGGAACTACTCTGCCCGCGGACGGCCCGGCGGCATGCGCCGACCTCGCCTCGCGGTACTCCTGAGATGCCCTGTGGGCATCGATGATCGCGCCGGAACGTGGACCACTACCGCTGTGTGGCCGTGGATTGAGCGTTGCTCAATGACCGGGCACTGATTGTGGGCTGAAGCCGGCGGGATTTCCGCCGACAGACCTGCTCTGCTGGCCAGGGCCGAGGCGGCCGCTGACCGAGCGATTAGGATTCGTGCCTCATAGCGTACAGAGCAATCCCCATCCCGCAAGCCCCCGGTCCCGGCAAAAGCCCGTTTCACCGGTTGGAAAGGGGACACGCGGCCATGTTGCGCAGAAAACATGTGCGATTCGTTGCTCTCGGCCGACTATAATCCGCCCGAGGGCGGTTGCCGGCAGGGTCCCGGAAGGCCGGACCTCGGCGTCGGAGGAGGCGGCATGCTCAGGCTCGACGGCCTGCGCATCGAGGCGATTGTCGGTCTTGAAGTCCACGTGCAGCTCGCCACGCGGACCAAGATGTTCTGCGCCTGCCCGGTCGAGTTCGGTGCGCCGCCGAATTCGCGAACCTGCCCCGTCTGCCTGGGGCTTCCAGGAGCGCTTCCGGTGCCGAACCGGGCGGCGGTCGGCCACGCGATCCGGACAGCGTTGGCCCTCAATTGCTCCATCGCGGATTTCACGAAGTGGGATCGCAAGAATTACTTCTACCCTGACCAGCCGAAGAACTACCAGATCACGCAGTACGACCTGCCGCTGACGCATGACGGGCATTTCGAGTTCACCCTCGGCCACTACCCGCGACGCGTGCGCATCCGCCGCGTCCATCTCGAAGAGGATGCCGGCAAGAACGTGCACGATCTGGCCGGCGGGACCGGCGTCGATCTGAACCGCGCCGGCACGCCACTGCTGGAGATTGTCACCGAGCCCGACTTGCGGTCGGCGGAGGAGGTGCGGGAGTGCGCCGTCCAGCTTCACCGGCTGGTGCGTTATCTCGGCGTGAGCGAGGCGGTGATGCAGCGGGGGCAGATGCGTTTCGAGCCGAACATCAACGTTCGTATACTCAATGGCCGCAAGGAATCCCGCACGCCCATCGTTGAGGTCAAGAACCTCAACTCCTTCCACGCCCTTCAGCAGGCCGTCCAGCATGAGATCGACCGTCAGGTGGAGCTGTGGCGAGACGACGGCGTGACCGCTGAATCGGGCAACAAGTCCAACCGGGGTTGGGACGACGGTCGCGGCGTCACCGTGCCGCAACGCGGCAAGGAAGAGGCCCACGATTATCGGTACTTCCCCGAGCCGGATCTTGTGCCGCTCTGCATCGACCGGCTGTGGGTCGGGCAGCTTAAGACCGACATGCCGGAATTGCCGGTCTATCGCGCCGAGCGCTACGTCAGCGAGTACAAGATCTCGCGTCGGGAGGCTTCGGTCTTGGTCGATGACCGGGCGACGGCGGACCTGCTGGATGATGCGGCGGACGCGGGTGGGGACAAGCGGACGCTGGCCAAACAGTTTCTTGGATTGTGGGCCCGTTTAGCCTGCGATCGTGGGACGACGATCGCCGGGCTGGGTGTGTCGCCGGGGCGTCTGGCGGAGTTGGCGAATCTGGTTTGCGGTGGGCGGCTGAACGCGACGGCAGGGGCGCGGGTCGCGGAAGCGATGCTGGCCAACCACGATCCGCCGACGGCGGTGGCCGAGCGGCTGGGCGTGATGCAGGATCGTGATCGGACTCGCGTGGCGGTCTGGGTCGACGAAGCGCTGGCGCAGAACGAGCGAGCGGTACGCGATGCGCTGGTGAATCCGAAGAAGCGACGGGCCGCGCGCGGTTATCTGGTGGGGCAGGTGATGCAGGCGTCGGGTGGCCGGGCGGACCCGAGACTGGTCGCCGATCTGATCGACGGTCGGCTGAAAGCGCGGCAGGATTGAGGGGCGCGGGGGCCGGGGGGATTCCGGCAGAATCGACATATTCTGACGAGAGCCGGGCGGTGCGGAAATCGGATTAAGGGTTGTAGCCCGGCAGCCAGTGCATGGCGGGGATCATCTGTGACAGCCCCTCACCGGGAGGACAATTCGCGATGTCCCCGCCAGTCGCCTCGACCTACGACCATCTGGCGCTCGCAACCGCCGGCGTGGCGACACGTCGGCTGCCGGCGGTCGCCCGCGTGGAGGCACACCGCGCGGGCGACTCCGTTTGGCGGCGCGCCCTGGGGAGGCCTTCACACGGGGCGTGCACGTTCGGTGGTTGCCACCGGATGGGTGTTGCCCGCGCCCGGGCCGAAGCCCCCACGCCGCCATCTTGATGTGACCCTTCTCATGTGCCACGTGCACACGCGACGCCCGGGCCGGATTCCCGAGACCAGCATCTCTCCCCGGTGCTGAAACCCCGGCCCCGGGCGGTGTGCGCGCGGCGGGGAGCCAGGGGGATACCCGGAAAAGGCCGGTGCCCCGACCCGCTGGTTGGCGAGCCGGGGCACCGGATCAGTCTTCAGGCAGACGTCTGGTTGCGGTCAATCCGACTACGGATTGAGCAGCAACTGGACGAACGGCGTGATGTCGAAGTTGTCGACGTTACCGTCGCCGTTGATGTCCGCGAACATGATGTCGCAACCGGGGTACTGCACCGCGTACTCGGTGGGGTTGGTCACCGCCAGCACGAAGGGCGAGATGTCGAAGTTGTCGACGTTCAGGTCGCAGTTGAGGTCGCCGACGAGGCCCTCGAAAGGCACGAGCCCCCAGATCTGGACGTCGTCGATGTTCCAGCCGGGATAGGTGACCGAGCCGTCCGTCGGGCCCATGCCCCAGCGGACGTAGACGGTCGCCTGGTGGTCGGCCACGGCCGAGATGTCGAAGGCCTGCTCGGACCAGGCCGAGTCGCTGATGGCCGTCGTGCTGGTGTGGTTCCAGACGGTCGTCCAGGCCGTGCCGTTGTTGGAGACCGCCACGTTCGCATGGTCGTACGTGGCGGATTCGACGCCCAGCCACCGCATGAAGCGCAGCTCGGTGTCGCTCACGTTCGAGCAATCCAGGGCCGACGTGGTGAGATACATCGTCGTGCTCATGTCATCCGGGTAGTCGCCGGCCAGGTTGTAGCCGTAGACGTTGGTGCCGGTGTACCCGCTGTGGGGGTCGTAGTTGTGGCTGCCGCCACCGGTCGGCTGACCGTACGCCCACTGGCCGGTCGTGGACCAACCGGGGTCCGTGTCGAAGTTGAACGCGTGGACCAGTTGCGGGCCGCCGACGGTGATGGACACCGTGGCGTCGAACGAGGCCTGCTCATCCTCGACGCGGTAGGTGAAGCTGTCCGGACCGACGTAGGTGTTCACCGGATCGTAGGTGACGGTGTCACCGCCGGCCAGCAGCGTGTACGGCACGGTGGTGATGGTGCCGCCGTTCGGATCGCGCAGGGCGCCGTTGGCCGGTAGGCTGACGATGACGTAGGTCAGCGGTAGGCCCTGGATGGACTCACCGTCGAGGGTGATCGGTCCGGGCAGAACCTCGGGCACGGTCACCGTGACGTCGTGCGCGATCGGCGGGCAGGTCTCGCCCAGCGGGACGATACGCAGCGCCCAGCTATTGAGCGAGCCTTCGTCGGAGCCGGCGCTGTCCTGCACGGTCAGTGTCCAGGTGCCGTTGACGCCGAGGTAGTTGAAGTCGGCGAGGGCGCCCGGCCCGTCGGGCATGGTGCCGTCCTGCTCGTCGTAGGTGGTGACGATGTCCTCTTCGGTGCCGCCGGTGCGATTGTGCAGCACGACACTGACGCCGGTGGGCGAGGTCAGCGTGACGGTGAGGTCACCGATGTAGGTGTGCGTGATGTCCATGTCGACGTCGACGTCACCGACGCAGTAGTGGTCGACGACGTTGATCGTGCTGGTGATCGTGGTGTAGTCGTTGATGTCCTGCGGCACGTCGTTCGGCGTGTAGAGGACGCGGCCGACCTCAAGGAGGACGTCGCGGGTAGCGCTGCCCTCGCCGCTGGTCACGTTCACGAAGTTCACCGTACCGTTGTACATGCCGACCTCGAGGAGCTCGGCGGCGGCGGAGATGCCGACGGTGACGGTGGCGGAGTCACCGGTGCCGTTGAGCACGAAGCTCAGCGGGTCGGTGTCGCCGTCGAGGCTGATCCAGTCCTGCGTGGCGGTGACTTCGACGGTCACCGGCGTGGGCCGGAGGCTGGTCACGGTGTAGGTGACGAAGCCGGTGAAGGGGCCACCGAGCGGGCCGCCGGTCTGGAGGCCGTAGGTGGGATCGACACTGATGATGGTGCGGCCGACGTCGAGGACGACGGGACGCGTGGCGTTGCCGTCACCGGTGGTCAGGTTGATGAAGTCGACGACGGCCTCGTAGTGGCCGTTGCCGAAGGTGTAGGCCTCGGCGCCGAGGGCGACGGTGACGTAGACCTCGCCGTCGACGGGGATGGTGCCGGTGCCGTTGGTGATGTCAATCCAGGTCGCCGTGGTGGAGACGCTGTAGTCGAGCGGGGCGTCGGTGTTGTTACGGAGCGTGTAGACCTGGTTGTCGGGGTCGAAGGGACCGCCGGCCATACCCTCGGTCATCAGGCCGCCGCCGGGGGTGACGCGCAGGTCAGCTCCGCCGCCGGGTTCGGGGATCCACAGGCTGGGATCGCCCATGAGGTTGTACATTTCGAAGTAGCGGCGGACGGTGCCGGGGTCGTCCTCGAAGTAGGGGGCGAAGAGGACCATGGCGGCCTGCCAGGCGGGGCTCACCTCGCGCTGGGGGTTCTCGGGATCGTAGATGACGTCGAAGAGCTTCTTCTCGAGGATGTCGTCCTCATCCCAGTAACTGGAGACCGAGGAGCCGTACATGGTGGCGGCGCCTTTGTCTTCCTCGCGGAGCCAGGTCTCGGTGAAGCACTCGTTCTGATACTCGTAGTCGCCGGTCGAGCAGGCGAAGCTGCACACGAACGCGTAAAGCTGGTAGTTGAAGAGGTCCCGCACGTTGGCCTGGGAGAACGCCGGACCGTCCCCCCAGCTCGTCGAGCCACCGTGGCCGGAGTAGATGCCGTAGACGCGGCCGTTGTTGAAGGCGTCGCTCACCTGCTGGGTGGTCGCATTGTAGGTATGGCAATAGAGCTTGTCGGACGCGATCTCGTTCGGCACCATGTAGTTTTCGATGACGTAGTTGTGGGTGCCTTCACTGACCTGGTAGTTGTCCTCCGAGGCCATGAAGACGGCGCGCGTGGCGTACTCGGGGTCGGCCCAGTTGCCGTCCTCGATGTCGATCGTCTTCTCGATGATCGCCTCGAGCTCCTCGGGGGCGCGCACGGAGAAACGGCCGAGGGCGATGTCGGGGTAGTAATCGCTGCCACCGTCCATGCAGGCGTACTGGATATCGGTGTCGGGCGAGCCCGTGCCGCTGCCGGTCCAGGCCGGGATGGTATCCGTGTCACCCACCAGCAGGATGTAGGCCGGCGAATCCGCGCCGCCGTAGAGGCTGGCGATGTAGTTCTTGATGGTCGTGGCGCTCGTGCCCGCGGGAACCGTGTAGGTCTCGACGTCGTAGCCCTCGGCCGTCTTGTAGTTGGCGAAGGGGACGATATCGTCGGCGTAGGCTTGGGCGACGACGATCAGGTAGTCATTGTCGGCGCGGCCGCTGACGACCGGCACCAGACTGGGGTTCAGCACGACGCTCTGGAGCACCGGCAGCGGGAGCACCTGGCTCATCTGCCCGCCGACAAACTGCACTTCCACGTCGATCTGCGGGTAGAAGACAACCTGTTCGGCCGCGGGGTTGTAGGCGACCGGCCAGATCTCGAGGACCATCAGGCGCTGGCCGCGCATGATGCCCAGCTCGCGGACGACGACGCGCTCGGTGCCGTAGTTCACGTTGCCGTAGGCCGCGGCGTCATAGACGAACTCGGCGTTGTCGGCGGCGCCGGGGATCTTGGGCAGGGGGGGCTGAACGGGAACGAGCCGAAGCTGCGTCCCGAGCAGGTCGCTGCCGAACGCGTGGCCGGCGCCGGTCCGGGCGCTGGCGGTCACTGCGGCGCCCAGCGGGGCGGTGAAGACCCGGCGGATCACCGGGACGGTGGGCTGACCGTACGTGCCGGCCACTGCCGAGTCCGGCAGACGCACGCACGTGAACTCGCCGAGCTCGCTCTTGCGGTAGCTGAGAGCCAGACCGGGTGCGTCCACCGCAACGTGGAACCCGCCGCGGCCGAAGTCATCAACGGCCAGCGCGGGTGCCGCGGGCGGAGTCGCCTCCTTGATACCTACATCCCCTGACGGGCCGACCGTTACCCATTGGTCGGCGAGCGTCGCGCTTGTGCAACACAGGCCCAGGATCACCGGGGCCAACAATAGAAGCCACCTTCCTCGTGCGTGCATGTAAGTGTTCCTCCAGGTGCGATACAGCGAGCGAGCGCGGTATCCGCCGCGCCGCGAAATCAATCCCGGCTAACCCCCCGTGAAGACCATACTCGGAACCGTAATCAGCAGAGCGTACGTGTAGTGCAGACCCATCACGGAGTTGTCCATCCCATGCTCCGTTCCCCACGACCGGCTGGGCGCAGCGCACAGTCGATCGTTCCATTATCGCCTGTCGTCGTCGTAGACTCAAGCGGATCGGCGTGGGTTGGCGCCAGTGCATTTGCGCACCACCGCCCACACCCGGTAATCGGGATACGTGTTATAGGATGGGCGCAGTTATCGGGCCACCGGCAGGAAGGCCGTGCGGATTCCCCCTCTCGGCTGTCCGGGTGCCGGCCGGGGCGGCCGGCACCCGGGAGTCCACTCACTCAGCTATTCAGGGGACGAGCAGGTTGACGAACGGACTGATGTCAAAGTTGTCCACGATGTCGTCGCCGTTCACGTCCGCCAGGTCGCGGTCGCAGCCGGGGTACAGGTCGTAGTACTCCGGGTAGTCCGGCGCGGTGGCGTTCAGGGCCACCACGAAGGCCCGGATGTCGAAGTTGTCGACAAGGCCGTCGCAATTCAGATCACCGACGGTGTACTCCGGTTCGCCCGGCAGACCCCAGATGGCCACGTCGTCGATGTTCCAGCCGGAATACGCCCAGGCGGCGCTGCCGATGCGATAGCCCCAGCGGACGTAGACGGCCAGCTGATTGTTGGCCAGGGCCGAGATATCGCAGGTGATCGGCGTCCAGGCGCTGTCCGTGATGGCCGTGTTGGCGTTGGCCCAGACTTCGGTCCACGTCGTGCCGTCGACGGAGACCTCGACGGTGTTCTTTACGTACGGCTGGTAGTCGCTGTTGAGCCAGCGCTGGAAGCGGACGCTCGTTTCGGTCAGGCCGGTGAGGTCGACCGGGCCCATGCTCAGGTAGTAGGGCCCGCCGGGCGTGACCGAGTAGTCGCCGCTGAGGTTGACGCCGTAGACGTAGGCACCGGTGGCGCCGGCGGTCGGGTCGGGGTTGGGATGCAACACGCCGCCGCTGCCGGCCGGCTGGCCGAAGGCCCACTGCCCCATGGCGGACCAGCCGGGGTTCTCGTCGAGCGGCCAGGTGAGCAGGCTGGTGGGGACGCCGACCTTGAGCGTGATGAGGCGGGTGGCATCGCCGACGTGCGAGGTCTCATTGACGAACTCGACGGTGGCGACGTACGTGCCGTAGCCGAAGCTGTTGGCCGTGCTGTTGACGGTGACGGTGACTTCGGCGGTACCGTCGACGGGCAGCGTGCCCGCGCCGTTCCCGACGGTGACCCAGGTCTGGTCGGCGGTGGCCGAGTAGGTGAGCGGCTCGTCGGTGTTGTTGGTCAGCGTGTAGGTGACGCCGTCAGGCGTGAAGGGGCCGCCGGGCTGACCCTCGGCGATGAGGCCGCCGGCCGGATCGATGGCGAGATCGACGGCGCCGGGGCCGGGCAGGTAGAGGCTGGGGTCGCCCATGAGGTTGTACATCTCGAAGTAGCGGCGGGTGGTGCTGCCCGAGCCGAAGTATTCGAGGTAGCGGACGAGGGCACCCTGCCAGGCGGGGCTGACCTCGCGCTGCGGGTTCTCGGGGTCGTAAATGACGTCGAAGAGCTTCTTCTCGAGGATGTCGTCCTCGGTCCAGTAGCTGTTCACGGAGGAGCCGTAGATGGCGATGGCGCCCTTGTTCTCCTCGCGGAGCCACGTTTCGGTGAAGCACTCACTGGCCGTGAACTGGCCGGTGACGCAGGCGAAGCTGCACACGAAGGGGTAGAGCTGATAGTTCGTCAGGTTGCCGACGTCGCTCGCGGAGAACGGCGGGCCGTCGCCCCAACTGGTCGTGCCGCCGTGGCCGGAGTAGATGCCGTAGATGCGGCCGTCGTTGAAGGCGTTGCGGACCTGCTGCATGGTCGCGTTGTAGGTGTGGCAGTAGAGCTTGTCCGACTCGATACCGTTGGGAATCATGTAGTTGTTGATGACGTAGTTGTGTGTGCCCTCGCTGACCTGGTAGTTGTCCTCCGAGGCCATGAAGACGGCTCGCAGGACGTAGTCGGGATCGGCGAACAGGCCCAACTCGAAGTCGATCGTCTTCTCGATCATGTTCGTCAGATCCGTGGGACTCTGCGTCGAGAAGCGGCCGATGGGGATGTCCGGGTACCAGTCGGTGGTGCCGTCCATGCACACGTAGTTCAGGTCGGTCGCCGGCGAGCCGGCGCCGCCGCCGGTCCAGCTCGGGATCGTGTTCGTGTCGCCGATCAGGAGCACGTAGTCCGGCGAATTGGCGCCGCCGTACAGGCCGGTGATGTAGTTCTTGATGGTCGCGGCGCTGGCGCCGGCGGCCACTTCCTGCACGGTGACGTTGAAGCCCTGGTTCTGTTTGAAGGTGACGAAGTCGCCGATCTGGCCGGCGTAGGTGCTGGCCACGAGGATCAGGTAGTTGCCGCCACGGCTGCCGAGCCCCGCGGGCAACAGCGACGGATTCGCCACGACGCCCGCCAGCCCCGCCGGAGCCGACATCGTCGCGGGCGTTCCGCCGGCGAAGGACACGTTGACGACGGTGCGCGGATACAGGGTGACCTGCTCGGTGGCGGTGTCGTAGGCGACCGGCCACACCTCGAGCAGCATCAGCCGCTGGCCGTGCATCACGCCCAGCTCGGTGACCGTCGCGCGCGCGGTGCCGTAGCTGATGCCGGCGTAAGCCTGTGCGTCGTAGATGAACGGGGCGTTCTCAATCGCTCCGGGGAGCTTCTCGATCGGCGGCTGCACGGGGGCGAGCAGCAGGCGGCGACCGACGGCGGCGGCGTCGAGCACCTCCAAGCCTTCGGTCTGCACGTCGAACGTCACGGTCGCGTCCGGTGGCGCCACGAAGATCCGGCGAACCACCGCGATCCCCGGTGCGCCGATCTGCCCGGCGAGCGGGCTGTCCGGCAGCGTCAGTTCCACGAACGTACCAGCGTCGGTCTGCTGATCGATCAGCTCCAACCCGAGCACGTCCACCATGAGCTCGAAGCCCTCGCGGCCGTCGTCCTGCACCTGGACGTACGGTGCCTGGGCAGGGGCCATCTGCGGCTGCCCGGTGCCGACCGGCAGCCAGTCGCCGGCCACAGCCCCGGCCGGGATCAGCAGTATGAGAGCCATGATCGACAAGCTCAGCCGCCATCCACATCGCACATGCATGACCACACCTCCACCAGTTGGACCCAACGGTCGGCGGCGACCAAGCGCAGTCCTCGCGCATGGCCGGCGGCCGATTCGAGTGAAAAAGGGAAACAGCACCTCTGTAGTCCGAGACTTCGCGCGGATCGTGCCCCGCGTCGGGGACGCGCGCTTCTGCCCGCCGTCAAGCTGATTGGACCATCCCAGGCGCGTGACCATGGCGCCCACGCCTTCAACCTGCCGGCTCGACCGTCATTATCCCGGCTCCGCCCCAGGCATACAACAGATTTCGGCGGATTTCCGGCCTTGCGTCACGCCGGTGACGACCTTCGCCGCCGCTGGAACTGGACGGGCGCAGCCACGCAGGTACCATAAGCTGCTGTTGTTGACCGGCGCATCCAGCCGCACGCGAACTGAGCGATCCGATATGAAGCCCCTCCTGGTTATTCCGCCTGCCCCAGCGCGATGGGCAGCTTTGCGCGCCTTGCCACTGCACGAAGACCCGCTGTGGTGGGACGACCTTCACAAACGCTTCGCCGACGGCGTTCCCGGGACGCAGGACGCCTTCGCCCTGGTCAGCGACGGCGGGCTGATCCTGGGCTGCGCCTCCATCAGCAAACGGCATGACGTCGGCGTGCTGACCCGCCTGTTCGTTCAGGCGGACCACCGCCGGCAGGGGCTGGCCCGAGCGCTCACCGAGACGCTGCTGTCCTGGTTCGACATGACCGGCGGCAAGTGGCTTTATGGGACGACTACCACGGAACTCGCCGAGACGCTCTTCGGCGGCCTGGGGTTCTCGGTCCTGCACAGGGCCCCGCGAGAGCCGCACGACGCCGTCGTGCTGGTGCGGCGGGCGGACGATGTACCGCCGGACCCGCTCCTTACGGCCGACGGAGCCTTCAGCATTCACGACGTGACGCGGGCCAATTGGCCGACGCTGGCCACACTTCTTTACAATCGGGCCGGGCCCGATCCGCGGGCCAGCCTCGACGAGTCGGCGGTCGCCGCCGAACGCAGCACGCTCGAACTGCTCGCCCAGCAGGAAGCGGGTACGTGCCAGCTCAAGGCGGCGTTCCACGGGGCCCGCTTGGTCGCGCTGGCGTCGGTGGCGCTCGACGCTCCCGGCGATCGCACGTACGCCGTCATCATGCCGCACGACGACGCGCCTGAGAAACTGCGTGATACGGTCATTCAGTTCGCTCGCGGGCGCGGTTACGCCAACGTCGATTTCCCGATGGAGGCGCTGGCTCCGAGGCGTCCGGTCCGGCGACCGGGTCCGCCAGTGTCGGCGCAGGAGAAAGCCGCGGCTCCGTCCGCTGAGACAGTGGACGCGTCCGCACCGCCCGCCGAAACGACGGAGACGCCCGAACTGCCCGCCGAGCCGGAACCGGTCACGCCGCCGGCGGCGGTGGAGGGTGAGCAGCGGGGCTGAGGCCCGGCGGCGATGGGGGTTGCCTACAGATCCAGTCCGATGTCCAACGCCGGCGCGGAGTGTGTGAGTGCGCCGCAGGAGATGCGATCGACGCCGGTAGCGGCGATGTCGGCGATGCGCTCGAACGTGACGCCACCGCTGGCTTCGAGCTCGGGGCGGCCGTCGCGGCCAGCGGCGTCGCGCTGGGCCACGGCCTCGCGCATCTGCTCGGGCGTGAAGTTGTCCAGCAAGACGATGTCCACGCGCTGCACGCGGCAGACTTCGGGCAGTTGCGCCAGGCTGTCGATCTCGACCTCGACGAAGCTTGGTTGCGTCGTGAGCCGGGCGAGCATCTCTTCGAGCGCCGTGGCGAGCCCGCCGACGGGGATGCCCGCCAGGTGGTTGTCCTTGATGAGCACGGCGTCGTGCAGGCCGAAGCGGTGGTTCGTTCCGCCGGCGATGCGCACGGCGTACTTGTGTAGCTCACGCCAGCCGGGCAGCGTCTTGCGCGTGTCCAGGATCTTCACCGCCGGGCTGACGGCACGGGCGGCCTGAACGTATCGGCGGGTCAGCGTGGCCACGCCGCTGAGATGCGTGAGGAAGTTGAGTAGCGTACGTTCGACGGTGAGGACGGCGGCACGCGGGCCGGAGATGGTGGCCACGCACGTGCCGGGCGAGACGCTGGCGCCGTCGGCACACGGCTGTTCGCCGCGCGATGCCGGTGTGAATTGCAGGGTGGCTCCGAGACGTCGCGAGAACGTAGCGCAAATGTCCGGGCCAAGCGCGAGGCCGCAGATGACGCCGGCCTGACGGGCGACGAGCCCCGCGGAGACCTGCTCGTCAGAGACGGCGAGCAGGGCGGAGGTGATGTCGCCGGCGGTGCCGAGATCTTCCTCGCAGGCGGCGGTGATCAGATCGAGCGTGCGTTTGGACCAGGTTGGCGTCATGGTTCGTCACTCGCCGGACTACTTGCCCGTGAAGCGCGGCGGTCGCCGAGCGAGGAAGGCTGCGACGCCTTCCGCGTGATCGGTGGACTTCGCGGCGGTTGCCTGCTGGAAGGCCTCGTATTCCAGTTGCTCGTCGAGCGTGGCGGTCCAGGCGTGGTTGAGGGCCCGCTTGGCCAGCCCGATGGCCTGCGTGGGCTTGGCGGCCAGTCGGCGGGCGAACTCCTGGGCCGCCGCCGCCAGCTCCTCATCATCGACGACGCGGTTGACCAGCCCCCAGCTCAGCGCATCCTCGGCCGAGACCGGCTCGCCGAGCATGCACATCTCCGCAGCGCGGGCGTAGCCGGCCTGTTGCACGAGCGTCTGCGTCGAGGCCATGTCCGGCACGAGACCGATGTTCACGAAGGCCATGATCAGCTTGGCGCTGCGGGCACACAGCCGCAGGTCGGCGGCTAGCGCGAGACTGGCGCCGCCGCCGGCGGCCACACCGTTGATGGCGGCAATGACCGGCATCTCCATCGTGCGCAGGCGGACGATCAGCGGGTTGTAGCGCTGCCGCAGGATGGCGCCGAGCTCGAGGCCCTCGTCGTCCAGCTTGCCGTCGCGGGCGGCGGCCAGCTCCTTGAGATCCTGGCCGGCACAGAAGGCTCGCCCGGCGCCGGTGAGCACGATACAGCGCACGGCGTCGTTGCGCTGGGCCAGGCGCAGGGCCGTGCCCAGCTCGACGCTCATCGGCCCGTTGAGGGCGTTCAGTGCATCAGGCCGGTTCAGCGTGATGGTCAGCACGCCTTCGGCCGAGTCGGTCCAGATGGTTGAGAAGGATGTCACGCGCTGCTCCTTCAGCGTCCCACGAAGACCGCGGGCCGTTGTTCGAGGAAGGCCCGCATGCCCTCGCGCTGGTCCGCGGTGCCAAAGAGCAGGTGGCGCAGGCTGCGCTCCAGGGCCAGCCCGTCGCGCAGGGCGGCCTGCTCGGCGTGGAGGATGGCGGCCTTGGCCATTTGCAGCGCCAGCGGTGGGCGCGTGGCCAGATCGCGGCAGACGTTGAGGGCTTCGTGGTAATACTGCTCGCGCGGCACGACCCGGCTGACCAGGCCCATGGCCAGCGCTTCGCGGGCGGTGATGCTGCGCCCGGTGAGCAGCAGGTCCATGGCTCGTGCCTTACCGGCCAGGTGTGTGAGGCGCTGCGTCGCTCCGCCGGCCGGCAGGGCACCCATGCCCACTTCGGGCAGAGCCAGCCGGGCGGTCTCCGCAGCGATGACGATGTCACAGGCCAGCAGTAGGGCACAGCCGGCGCCGATCGCCTGGCCGCTGACCGCCGCCACCAGCGGCTTGCGCAGTTGCTGCAACCGTTCCCAACGGCGGGCGGCGTCGCGGTGATAGACCTCGACCGCCGACGCGTCGGCGAGTTCGGTGACGTCTTCGCCGGCGCAGAAGGCCCGCTCGCCGCCGGCCAGCAGCAGGCAGCGGACGTCGCCGTCGGCGTCGAAGCGTTCGGCCGCGGCAGCGATCTGGTCGAAGGTCTTGAGGTTCAGCGTGTTCAGCGTCTCCGGCCGGTTGAGCCGGATGATGCCGATCGGTCCGTCGCGTTCGGTGAGGGTTTCGGCCGCCATGGCCGAATCGTAAACGACAGGCGCACCCGGGTTCAAGCCGCGCGGCCGCCGCTCAGGACTCGGATTTGGGCGGAGCAGCGGGCCGTGGGGCGGGGCGTTCTTCGGGGTGGGTCAGTCCGGTGAGGTAGGCGACCAGTGCCGTGAGCACGCAAACCGCCACGTAGAGCGGTACCGCGTAGCGTGTGCGAATGACCGGACCGCTCGGCCGCACCCACATCATCAGCAGCCCGGCGCCCACGTAGAGCATGGTCAGCCCGTACGAGATCAGCACGGTCTGCCGCACCGACAGGCCGCGGTGCACGAGCTGATCGTAGAAATGGCTGCGGTCGCCCTCGAAGATCGAGCGCCCGCTCCGCCAGCGGCGGAACATCGCCAGCGCTGTGTCGAAAATCGGCAGGGCGAAGATCATCAGCGCCGCGATCACCCAGCGCAGAATGGCCTGCTCGGCGAACAGGACGATGAGCAGGCCGCAGTTGTAGCCCAGCAGCACGCTGCCGGCGTCGCCCATGAAGATGCGGGCCGGGTTGAAGTTCCACGGCAGAAAGCCGATGGCGGCTCCGCACATGGCGATGGCCAGCAGCAGCCGCAGCGGATCGCCCGATTGGCTGTAGCCCCACAACGCCAAGTGCGAAGCCAGCAGGAAGAAGCCCAGCGAGATGATGGCCGTCACGCCCGAGCACAATCCGTCCAGCCCGTCGATCAGGTTCGCCGAGTTGCACGCCCCGAGCACAATCAGGAGGCTGATGACCACGGAGGCGGGCACGGCGAGGAAGCCGGGCACGGAGAATCCGAACTGCCCGAGCATGGCCTCAACCAGCCGGCCCCCGGCGCCGGTGGTGATCAGCACCGCGGCGACGATGACGGCGCCGATGATCAGCCGCCACTTCGGGGCGATACCGCGGATGTCGTCGACGAGTCCCATGATGGAGATCGCCACGCCGCCCAGCAGCACCGGGAGCAGTAGCGGCCAGTCGACGATCCCTCGTGCCAGCCCCACGATCAGCGCCAGCGTCCAGGCCAGGCAGATGGCCGCCCCGCCGAGGTAGGGGGTCGGCTTCGCGTGGGGCTTGAGGAACGTATCGGGGAAGTCCATCACGCCGAAGCGCTGCGCCACGCGCATCGCCAGCGGCGTGGCGAAGACGGCGACGACGAAGGCGGTCAGCCCATAGCCGCCATACACGGAGAGCAGGTCCCAGAACGCATCCATCGCGGCGTTACTATACTCATTTCCCCCGCGATGCGAAGTGCGCGCGGGCCCGTTCCCTGAGCTCCGCGCGCATTTGGATGCCGTGAAGGTCGTTGGCCGCGGGGCCGCCTACTGCCGGCGGCGCCAGGTGAAGAGGAGGGCTACGCCGCCTGCGCCGGCCAGCATGACGACTTCCGGCTCGGGAACGGCGGTGACCTCGACGACGAGATCGTTGTAATCCGCGTCGCCCAGGTCGGGCAGGTCCTCCCAGCACAGCAGCCAGTGCTTCAGCCCGTCGTCGAGGCCGGTTAGCTCGTACGTTACCAGGTGGTCGTCGCCATCGGTGTTGCCGCCGATATCGGAGTACCAGGTCAGACCGCTGCCACTGCGGGCCCAGGTCCAGGCGTCGTTGCGGGCGAAGGAAAGCGTTGCCCCGCCACTGACGTTTGTGCCGCTGCCGGAGACGTCGAACAGCTTCGCGTAGCCGGCGTTGTCGCCGAGCAGGTCGTAGCCGAACTCCTGGGCGTACGCTGCGTAGCGGGCCCGGGCCTCAGCGGAGACGGCCTGGCCGGTCCAGACGGCGTCCGTGGCGTCGCCGGGAGAATTCCAGAAGGCATCCAGGATGCCGTTTAGCCCGAAGTCGTCGACGCGGATCGCGCTCAGTGTGCCGTTGGTGAAGTCGACGTAGGCGTCACGGGCGTCCCGCCGATCGCCGAAGGGCTCCCACGCTGTGCCGGGAGAGAAGGCGGCTTCGAGGATGGCGGGGTGACCGAGTTCGCCCGAGTGTGTGGGGGCGGCGATGGGGACGAAGTCCGCTGTCGCCGGTCCCGCCGCGAGGGCGATCCATGTCGCTGTGCCGAGAAGCAGTGTTGTCCAGCCGCGTGTGTTCATCATGACGTACCTCATTCGACGTGTCCGCCGCAGGGCGGAGGCTCGTCGCGCCCACCACGTTCGCCACGATCCCGGGAAGACGTCCGGTACGGGGCCCGGCCGCCACGGGGCGCCCGGTGCAGGACCGGACACCACGCCCGGATGGTGCGCCGACAACGGTGGCACCTTATTGGGTATGGACAAAACGAAGCCCCCCGGCGTCAAACGAGGCGAGCGAACGCGTGCGGCGGTGGAGGAATAGCTGCGTTTATCGGGCGTGACGCAGCCGCCGGGCGGTTACAGGCCGTATTCCTGCCACCGATCGTCGACGAGCCGCCGGATTTCCGCGGACATCTCGATCTCCGGCGGCCAGTCGCGGACCTGGCCCTCGCCGGCGATCTTCCGCGTCGCGTCGATCCCCATCTTGCTCCCGACGCCGCAGACCGGAGCCGCATGATCCAGAATGTCCAGCGGCCCGTCCGCGAAGACGACATCCCGCCGGGGATCGACGTTGCTGGCGACGTGGAAGAGCACCTGCTCCAGGTCGTGCACGTCCACGTGTTCGTCCACGACGACGATGATCTTGGTCAGGGCCATCTGGCCGGCGCCCCACAGAGCGTGCATGACCCGCCGGGCCTGGTACGGGTACTCCTTGCGGATCTTCACGAACACGCAGTTGTGGAAGCAGCCGAACCGTGGCAGGTCATAGTCGATCAGGTCCGGCACGATCATCTGGAGCATGGGCAGGAAGATCCGCTCCGTCGCCTTGCCCAGCCAATAGTCCTCCATGGGCGGCTTGCCGACGATGGTGGCGGCGTAGATCGCGTGGCGGCGGTGCGTGATCGCCGTCACGTGCAGGCGGGGGTACAGGTCGGCCAGCGAGTAGAACCCGGTGTGATCGCCGAAGGGGCCTTCGAGGATCGGCTCTTCCGCCGGGTCGATGTAGCCCTCGATGACGATCTCGGCGGTGGCCGGCACCTCGATGCCCGGCTGGCTGACCGCGGGCACGAGCTCGATGGCTCGCCCCATGAGAAAGCCGGCGAAGAGGCATTCGTCGATCCCGGGCGGGAGCGGGCACGTGGCGGCATAGGGCAGCACCGCCGGCCCACCGAGGGCGATGGCCAGCGGCATGCGCTCGCCGCGCTCACGGTATCGGCGGAAGTGGCGGGCGCCGTCGTGGTGCATGTGCCAGTGCATGGCGGCCAGTCGCGGCTCGAAGAGCTGGACGCGGTACATGCCGACGTTGCGGTCGCCGGTTTCAGGATCGCGCGTGAAGACCCCGCCGAGTGTCAGGTAGCGGCCGGGCTCGGTTCCGACGGTGGGTACGGCCGACGCGGCGTTGCCACAGAGGTCCGGCCGGCCGTCCAGCGGCCAGCATTTCAGGGCGGGCAGGGTCAGGATATTGGCGTCGTCGGTGTGCACGACCTCCTGACAGATGCCGCGCTTCACGATCTTCGGCGGCAGGCTGCCGAGCTGGGCCAGCTCCGGCAGCTTCTTCAGCTTGGCCATGAGCGTGGTGGGCATCTCGGGGCGGAGGAGGCGGGCGACGCGGTCGGCGACGGCTGCGAAGCTGGCGGCTCCGAGAGCGAGGCACATCCGCTCCTGCGTGCCGAACGTGTTGATGAGCACGGGGAAGTCGTATCCGCGGACGCGTTCGAACAGCAGGGCCGGTCCGCCGGCCTTCATGACACGGTCGGCGATCTCGGTGATTTCGAGGATCGGGTCGACCTCGGCGGCGATGCGTTTCAGCCAGCCGCGCTGTTCGAGCTCCGTCACGAACGTTTGCAGGTCGTCTGCGGGCACCGGCAGGTCCTCCGCCGCGTGAAGGCCGCGGGCGCCGGCAGTATAGGACGTCTCCCGCCGGCGATGTAGCCGCCGGGCGGGCCCAGTCCGTTGAAAAAGGGGACTGGCTCCGAGCCGCGGCGCTGATACGGGAGCAGAAACCCGGCGGAGCGAGGTGCCCGTCCCCTTCCTTAACGGGCTCTTAGGCTACAATTCTATGTGAGGCCGCCCGGCTCGTGTGCGCCGGCAGGGCCGGTGTCGTGTTTTGGGGCAGCCCGTGGGCTGGAACGACCGCGACTACTCGCAGGAGACGTGGACCGACCGCGGCGGTGGGCCGGTGTCGTTTCGTTGGCCATCGCGTGTGGCGGGCGTGCTAGTCGCGCTGCACGTCGTCGCGTTCGTGCTGCTGCGTGCGCTGCCCGGCGGCGAGGAGGCGGTCGGCAAACTCGTTCTGCAAGGGCCAGCGGTGCAGCCGCTGGCCGTGCTGACGCACCCGCTGGCGACGACGGGCGTTCTGACGCTGCTGGTGACGATCGTCGGCGTCTGGTGGCTGGGGACGCGGATCGAGGAGGAGAGCGGTCGCGTCCGGCTGCTCAGCTTGTACGTCGCCGGCAACGTGCTGGCCGGGTTGGCGTTCTATGCGGTGGCCTCACTGCGGCCGGCGCTGGCCGGGGCGGAACTCGACTATCCGGGCGGGGCGTTCGTGGCGTGGATGGTCGTCTTCTTTCGGCGGCACGCCGGCGAGATGATGCCCGTGTTCGGGCGACTGCGACCGGCCCGCCAGGTGGTGATGATCGCGGTTGCGATTGTGGCGGGACTGATGTTCCTCTTCGGCGGGCCGGCGGTCATCGCTCGCCTGGTGGCGCTGGCGGTCGGCGGCCTGGCCGAACCGCTCGTTCGGCGGGTGCCACTTCCGATCGGTCGGACGGGCTGGCAGCATCGGCCGCGCGTCCGGCCGAGCATTCCGCGGGAGCCCATCCTCCCCGAGCCACCGCCGCCGGAACCGGAGTCCGGCGACGAGCCGGCGATCGACGATATCCTGGCGAAGATTAGCAGCTCGGGTCTGGCTTCGCTGACGGATGAGGAACGGGCCCGGCTGGAGGCGGCCCGGCGGGCTAAGCTGCGGTCCTCGTCCGGCGCCCGAACCGGTTCCTGAAGAACTTCCTCAGCGGGCGGATAAGGCCGCGGCGAGCGCCGTACTCCGTGGCCATGAGCAGCGGTAGCATGCCAATCCAGAGCACCTCGATCGCTGCGACGACGAGCAACTCCTCCACCGTTGACAATGTCCGGTCCGAAGTACTACTGCGCAGCGGAACCTCAGGGGAGCATGCGGCACGCAGAATAGGCACCAGGGCGAAGGCCGCGCCGATCACGAGCCATGTCAGGCAGTGCCTACGAAGGTCTCTTGCGTGTTCCTCGTGACCGGTCGCGCTCGGACAGTGTATACGCTGCAACGCGCCTTCGAGGACTCTCCAATCGTGGTAATTCTCTGGGATGAGAGATACCTTGGGCTGGATGGACAGGCTGGGCGTGCGGCACCACCGGCGTTTCTCAAGCTGCGTGGCGTCGCTCCAGGACTGGAACGTCTCCTGGCCGGTGTCGAGGATGCGCCGGATTCCCGCCGCCGTGGTCTGCGCTGCCAGCGCACGCGGCCCCGGGCAACGACTCTTCCAGACGAACAAGAGAAAGGCGCCTGCCACCGCGAGGAAGCCCAGGACGATGACAAGTGGAGGGAGCAGAATGAGTCCAAGCTGGCCAGCATCGGCAGCCCCGGCACTCAGCAAGTCCTGACGGGCACGCGCCAGCATCATCAGAGACACGAACAGAAAGCCTGCGGCCGCCACAATGCAGACGAACCATTCCGGGGCAGCGAAGCGGGGGCGTTTCCAGAACCGATCGTAGCTGCCGTCTTGTAGTGCTCGGGCGGCGGCCCGCACGCGCAGCCGGCGGATCCGCCAGCTCCCAGCGTATTCGGGCAGGTGTATGCCGCGCGGCAGCCACGGATGCAGGGATCTGACCGCGTCGGAGGGTATCAAGTACTGGCGGCCGCCACGAAGTTCGGTCCAGGGGATGCGAGCGCTGAGGCCATCGGAGCGCGTGACTTCGAGGGTGGAGAGGTGGAAACGGTATTGAAGCTGTTTCCTTCTCATGACATGTGTATCATGCCACAGGCGCCCGGCGGACGCTATTGCAAACCCACTGCGCGTTTCCCACGACGGCGCCCGAAGCGGTCCCGGAAGAACTTCTTCAGCGGGCGGATGAGGCCGCGGCGGGCGCCCAGGTCACTGGCGATCGCCGCAGGAAACAGACAGATCACAAGCCCTTCCATTAGCCCGCATAGCGCAAGCTTCTTCGCGAAGGATACCGGTTCCCGATGGCGTACGACGTCCAGAGAGTCCGCCGCATCGTGCTCGGGCAGCACGAGAAACAGCGTCAAGAGCCCGCCGAAGAGGAGCACAATGAACAACCAGCCCCAACACGCCTGTCGGAAGTCTCTGGCGTGGTCTCGCCGAGGCGCGGTCCCGGGGTGCAGCACGCGCTGCAGCGCCTCTTGCAGGATTCCGTAGCTGCACGGGGGCAGTAGGGAGCCAAGAATGGGCGACCGCATTCGCAGCCGGAGCGTCTTGCCGTCCCAGCCGCGTTTGAGCTCAGTGGCTTCGCTCCAGGTCTGGTACGTCTCCTGACCGTTGCTGAGGTAGCGGCGCAGACCTGCCGACGTGGCCCGGGCGGCGAGCACACGCAGCCTCCGTTCCTGCATCCAGCCGATAACGGACGCCACGATAGCGGCGACAATGCACGCCACGATCGCCACGACAAAGGGCGTTGGCAACACGGGGTCCGGCAAATCGGCTTCGGCGGCTCCGGCGTCCAACGCGTACTGCCGGTAGTAGTGCAGCGCCGCGATGCAGATCAACAGTGTAATCGCGCCCGGAATCAGGACTGCCCTCCAAACGCCGCCGAGCGAGGTGGTATCCACCCAGAACCGGTCGTAGCTGCCGTCCTGTAGGGCGTGGGCGGTGGACCGCACTCGGAGACGGCGGATCTGCTGCTGCCCCACGCCGGTCGGTAGACGAAGGCGGCGTGGCAGCCACGGATGTGCAGTTCTGACCGCGTTGGGCAGGACGAGGATGCCACTGCCATGGTTGACCTCGGCCCAGGGGATGCGAACGCTCAGGCCGTCGGGGCGCGTGACCTCGAGGTGGGAGACGTGGAACCCGTATTGGAGCCGTTTCCTTCTCAACACATCTGCATTATCGCTCGGCCGCTACGTGCAGGCCATTAGAAACGGGGGCCCGCTTCCTACGGTGGCGCCTTCCCGTGAATCGCTCTGCCGTCGGGTCGTCCGGGCGTCGTCGCCGCCGAACGGCGGGTGCGTTTCGACCGGCGGCTGGCTAGAATCCGGGGACCTTTGAGCCATGGAGCCCGTGCTATGCCGCCTCGTCGTTTGACTCGCCAGGTTCAGGTCGGTTCGGTCAAGATCGGCGGCGACGCCCCCGTCGCCGTCCAGACCATGACCGCCGGCCATACTTATGACGTCGACGCCTGCATCGCCGAAGTGCAGCGCCTGGCCGCCGCCGGCGCCGACCTCGTCCGCGTCGCCGTCCCGACCAAGCGCGACACCGAGGCCCTGCCGGCGATCCTGGCCGCCTCTCCCGTCCCGATCATCGCCGACGTGCACTTCCACTTCGAGCGGGCCCTCGAAGCCATCGCCGCCGGCGTGCACAAGATCCGGCTGAACCCCGGCAACATCCAGGACCGCCCGCAGGTCGAACGCGTCATCGCGGCCTGCAGGGAGCGCGGCGTCCCCATTCGTGTCGGCGTCAACGAGGGCAGCATCGTCGAACGCCGCGACCGCGACGTCCGCGCCGCCCAGAAAGCCACGCTCGAGCACGACTACCAGGCGAACCTCATCCGCCTGATGCTCGACAAGCTCGACGACTACCTGCGCATCTTCGACGCCTGCGACTTCCACGGCATCGTCATCTCGGCCAAGTCGATCGACCCACGCCTGGTCATCGACGTCTACACGGCGATCAGCGAGCGCTACGATTTCCCGCTGCATCTGGGCGTCACGCACGCCGGCCCGCCCGAGACCGGCCGCATCCGTTCGGTCGTCGCCCTGGGCACGCTGCTGGCCAACGGCATCGGCGACACGATCCGCATCTCTTACGCCGCCGACCCCGTGTACGAGGTCGAGGACGGCCACGAGATGCTCTGCTGCCTGGGGCTGCGGGATCGGCGCGAGCCGGAGCTGATCGCCTGCCCGACGTGCGGCCGCATCCAGGTCGACCTGTTCCGGCTCGTGCAGGACGTGCGGGCGAAGCTGTCCGAAATCGACGTGCCGATGAAGGTGGCGGTGATGGGCTGCGTGGTGAACGGCCCCGGCGAGTGCGAAGGAGCCGACGTGGCCATCTTCGCCGGTGCGGGCAAGGGCGTCATCTACGTACAGGGCGAGCAGCGGCAGACCGTCGCCGAGGACCAGATGCTCGAAGCCTTGCTGCACGAATGCCGCGAGCTGGCCGGCAAGGTCAAACGCGGCGAGGCCAGCCTCTTCGGCGGTCGGGCCGCGGTCACGCCGCCGCGTGAACCGGCCGCGCCGGGACGACCGGTGCAGATGAACGTCTCGGGGCGTCGGGGCTCAGCAGCGACGTAGCGCAGAATCCGTCGTGGACCGTTGCCGATGCCTGGGTGGGACGGGCGTCTGAGCCTGTGAATCATTCCCGGGTGGGTCGGGCGTCCCGCCCGACATTTCTCTGGTTCCAGGGCGAATACGGCAGGCGAGACGCCTGCCCCACCCAGTGTTCCTGTTCCACCAGTGTTGGGAATTATCTCACAAGCGCAGACGCCCGATCCGCCCGTGTCGCGGGATTCGCGACGAGATAGTCCCGTGTCACGGTAGCTCGCGATACGGCCGGCCGGCCTGGTAGTAGACCAGGTAGCCGCGAATTGTCGCCGCCAGCGCCTCTTTGTCGGCGGCTGCGGCGCGTTCGGCGGCGCGTATGGCCGTCTGCGTCGCGGCGGGATAGTCGCCCGTCTCGGCCTGAGCGGCGGCGAGGGCGACCTGCGATTCAATTTCCGGCTCACCCGCTGTGTCGCAGCTCAGCCTCGCCAGACGCAGCGCCTCCGCGCCGTCACGCAGCTCCGCATCCCAGGCGGTGGCCAACACCCAGGCCAGCGTGCGGGCCAGGTCGCGGTTGTTCGGACGACCAGCCACCGCTGGCCGGAGTACATCCAGCGCCGCCTGCGTGTCGCCCGCCGTCAGCAGCAGCGTGCCCAGCCGCAGCGCCGCTTCCGCGGAGTTCGGATCGGCCGCGAGCTGCTGCCGGCACTTCTCCATCTCGCCGTGACGCTGCTGGGCATACGTCGCCAGCCGGGTGAGCAACTCCTTCGCGTCGGGGTACTTCTCGTCGAGGGCCATGCCTCTCTGGCAGGCCGCCGCCGCCTGGGCGAGCCGCCCGCGCGTGCCCAGTGTGATGGCCAGCTCGATGTTGGCCTCGGCCGACTCCGGGTGCATGGACACGGCCCGCAGCAGCATGGCCTGACTGTCGACCAGGCGGCCGGCGAGGCGATAGGCCTTGCCCAGTCCGAGCACCAGGACGAACGACTCTGGGCTGCGCTTGACCGCCGGTTCCAGCAGGGAGATGGCCTCCGCCCCCTCGTTGTTGACGATGTGATATTCGGCCATGCGGAAGTCGTGGTCGATGTCTGCCATGTCCCGTGGGTTCTTCAGGTTGCTCGTTTCAACCGGCGCAGGGGCCCCGCCGACGTAGCCGAGACTCTGCAATCGCGCCAAGCCCTCGGCGTCCATGACCACGCTCGCTCCCTCGCGTTGCCGCATCGCAGCTTCGAGTGCGGCGAGTGCGGCTTCCATGTCCTCAACGATCTCTGGGTGGTCCGCTGCGATGTTGTTCAACTCGCCGCGATCAGTCGCCAAGTCGTACAGCTCGATCTGGGGGGCACGGATATACTTCCAGTTGCCGTCGACGAGGCAACGCAGCTTGCTCCAGCCGAAGTTGTGGAAGCCGTAGTCCGACTCGCCGTAGCTGCTGCGCGGCGCCAGCGTCCTGCCCACGAGGGCCGGCAGGAAGCTCTCGCCACTGACTTCCGCCGGGATCGGCTGCCCGATCAGCTCGAGGACCGTGGGCATCAGGTCGATCAGCCGCACGGTGTCGGCCCGCACCTGGCCTTCGGGAATCCGCCCCGGTAGGGAGACGATCAACGGCACGCGCATCATCGCGTCATAGGCCAGCAGCGAGTGCCACAGATACCGGTGTTCTCCGAGCGATTCGCCGTGGTCGCCGACGGCGATGATGAGCGTCTTCTCGCGCAGGCCGTTCGCACTGAGCCACTCCATCACACGGCTGATCTGGGCGTCCACGAAGGCGATCTCGCCGTCGTAGCCGTCGCCGGCCGCTTTCTCGAGGTAGGCCGTCGGCGGCGTGTAAGGTGTGTGCGGGTCGTAGAAATGCAGCCAGCCCATGAAGCGCTGATCCTTCACCCGCGTTAGCCAAGCCAGGCCGCGGTCGACGACCAGATCGGCGCTGATCTCCTCGCCTCTTGGGCTGGAGGCGATGCTGACCATATCGTCTTCGTAGACCTCGAAGCCGCGGTCCAGCCCGAACCGGCTGTCGAGCACGAACGATGCCAGGAATGCGGCCGTTCGGTAGCCCTGGTCGCGGAGTATCTGGGCGAGCGTACGCAGGCCGGGGGCGAGTGAGTCGGGTCCGTTGTCCCGCAGGCCGATCTCGGCCGGGTAGCAGCCGGTGAGCATCGTGCCGTGTGACGGCAGCGTGATGGGTACCTGCGTGAAGGCGTTGGTGAAGTGCACGCCGCGGTGGGCCAGGTCGTCGAGCGCCGGCGTGACCGCGCGTTCCCAGCCGGCGAAACCGAGGTGGTCGGCGCGGGTCGTGTCCAACGTCAGCAGCAGGATGTTGTAGCCGGCCAGACTTCCCTTCAGTGCCTCGGGGGTGTTCGGCGGCGTCGAGCGGTTGCAGCCACAGAACAGAGGGGCGACAGCAAGGAACAAGATCAACAGAGCGTGCGTACAGCGGTGCATGCCAAGCATCCTTTCGCGACGTCAAGCGTCAACTCAAATGCGCAGCTTATCAGAATCAGCGACACGGAGGTATCCTCATGGTCACCGCTGGATTTGCGACGTGGGTGGACCTGCTCTTAGAATAGCCCGTACGCTTGCCCCGCGTGCCGTCGGTTGGTGCGTGGCTATGCGCAACCCACGCGAGACCGCCGATGCCTCGCAGGAAGAGTCGCGGTACCCCCAGCACTGCGGGCCCGGTTCCCGCCCCGGTCAGTCGGCCTTGGGCCGCCCGGCGGTTCGTGGCCGTTCTCCTGGTGATGATGCTCGCGGCCCTTGGCCTGCGCATCGTGATACTCGTCGACTATGTGGCCCACAATCCCCTGGCAGGCACGCCGATCAACGATGCCGCGGCCTATTGGCAGTGGTCGGCTCGCGTCGCCGGCGGCAAGCTGGTTGAGGACGCGCCATTCTTCTCCGCTCCGCTGTATCCGTATCTGCTGGGGGCGTTGCGGGCGCTGGGTGGGGGGCTGATCGCGGTATACATCATCCAGATGCTCCTGGATCTGGTCACGGGTGTCGTGCTGGCCGTGACCGTTCGGGAACGCTTCACGCCTGGGACTGGCCTGGTGGCTGCTTCGCTCTACTGGCTCCTGCTCGCGCCGGCGTCCTTCTCTCTGCGCGTGCTGACTTGCTCGCTGCAGCTTCTCCTGCTGGCTTGTGCGTACCGCCAGCTTGTTCGCGTCCAGGCGCGGCCGATCTTGTCGCGGCGCATCGGGCTCGGTGCGGTCCTCGGGCTGCTGTGTCTCTCGTACCCGCCGGCGATGATGCTGACCGTGCTAGTCGTGCCGTGGCTGTTCTGGCAGTCGGGCCGCAGGCTCGCCGACGCCGGTCGGGCGCTCGTGCCGTTGGGGATGGCGGCGGTGGTGATCGCGCCGGCGACCATCCACAACTGGTACGCCAGCAGGGGGGATCTGTTCCTGATCCAGTCCGTCACCGGCGTGAACCTGCGACAGGGTAACCAGCCGGAGTCGACGGGCGGCTTCACGCCCATTCCCGGTACCAGCCCCAACCGCGAGAACATGTTTCCGGACCTGGCTCGCCAGTACGAGGAATCCACGGGCCAGCCGGTGCGCTGGAGCGCGATCGACCGACGCTACCGCGATGAGGTGATTCGCTTCTGGCTCGCTGATCCGCTGCGCACGGCTCGGCTCGTGGTGACCAAGCTGTATTGGTTCCTGTCGGCGAGGAACTACGGCGACATCTACCTGCCCGCCGTGGAGATCACGGAGGGCCTCAGTCGCGGCTTGCGACTGGCTCCGCTACGCGTGGCCTGGCTCATGGGGCCGGCCCTGGTCGGATTAGTGCTGCTGCTCAGGCGGCCGATCCGGTACGGTCCCGAGTGGCTCCCCTTCCTGATCTCGCTGATCACCGTGGCCGTCTTCTGGTACAACCCGCGCTATCGCCTGCCGGCTGTGCCCGCGATCGTCATCGTCACTGCATGGCTTGTGGTGCGGGCGGCGGACTGGCGAACGCACTGGCGGCTGACCGCGGCGACGGTGCTGGCCGTGGCGGCGAGCCTGATGCTTGGCGTGGTGAACCGCGCCGTCAGCTTCGACGTCCCGAATGCGCCGGCGCTGTCACTCCCGGTGGCCGGTGTCCTCGAGAAGCAGGGCCGGTTGGCTGAGGCGGTCGAGCAGTGGCGCAAGGCCGCCGACCTCAACCCGCAGAACCCGGACGTCCGCGAGCATCTCGGCGATGTGCTCCAGAAGTCCGGCCGGACGGACGAGGCGCTGGCTGTGTACGAACGCGTCTGGGCGCTGTCGCCGTCACCCGGTGTGGTCGGCAAGCTCGTCCAGATCCTGGTGGCTGCGAAACGGCCGGATGATGCCGAGCGCGTCCTGGAGCAAGCGCTCGACCAGCAGCCCGATCAGGCGACGCTGCTGGCGATGCTCGCCAGATTGCGCCAGGCTCAGGGCCAGCTCGACGTGGCGGAGGAGCTCTACGGGCGAGCAGCCGCCCTGGCTCCGGACGATGTGACGGTGCGGTCGGCGTACGGCACACTCCTGATGAGCCGGCAGCGCTGGGCGCAAGCACAGGTCGAGTTCGCGGCGGTCGCGGAGCTGTCGCCGGACGATTTCGATGCGCAGAACAACCTGGGCGTGATCTGGGGTGAACTCGGCGATTTCGATCGGGCCCGCGCGTGTTTCGTGAGAGCAGCCGAAATCCGCCCGAACGATGCCGGTGCATTGTTCGCCGTCGGCGTTGTGGACATGCGAGCCGGCCGATTGGACGATGCCGAGCAGTTCTTCCGGCGGGCGCTCACCCTTCGCCCCGACGACGAGCGCTACCGCGCAGCGCTGGACCACGTGCAGCAATTGCGAAAGCAGCGAGGCACGTCAACGCAACCGACCCCGTAGCGTCCCTCGGCTGCCGTGGCGCCACGATCTCGAATCTGAAATCTCAGATCTCAGATCTCAGATCCCCACGCTATGCGCCGTGCCCCGTCGATCGTCAGGGCACGTTCGCCCTCGCAAACTTCTGACTTCTGACTTCCGTCTCCCTCTTCTCCCCCGTCACCGAAAGATCTTGGTGATATCCTGAATCGTCACCAGCAGGAACACCAGGACGATCGTCGCCAGGCCGACCAGCGTGGCGATCGTCTGCGTCTTGATGCTCAGCGGCTTGCCTTTGATCTTCTCGATGATGAGGAAGACCATCAGCCCGCCGTCCACGACGGGGAAGGGCAGGAAGTTGATCACGGCCAGGTTGACCGAGAGGAAGGCCAGGAAGTACAGCAGCTCGGCGTAGCCGACGCGGGCCCGTTGCACTGCCGCACTGACGATGCCGACCGGCCCGGACACGTGCTTGACCGTGTTGGACCGGCCGCCGCCGATGCTGCGCGTGAGCGTGCGCAGCACGCCGTAGACCTCGGCGAGCACGTCGCCGGTGGCCTCGATGCCGAGCCAGGCGGCGCGGATGGGGTTATTGGTTTGGATGATCAGGTCGTGTGCTTTGAAGGGCAGGTCGGGGTTGCCGAAGACGACGCACAACTGCCACGGATTGACGTTGCTGAGGTCTTTCCGCACGTGGAAGTCCGCCTCTTCGAGCTTGAGTTCGCCGACGCTGCGCTGGTAGCGGACCTTCACCGTTTGGCCGGGGTACTTGGCCAGCATGGCGCGGATAGCCACCCACTTCGGCAGGTCGGCGATGGTCCCGTCCGCCAGTTCCACCTCGGTTTCGTTGTTGATGGCGACGATCCGGGACATCAGCGGCAGGTGGAGCTCGTTCACCACGCTCGACGGCACGTCCAGCGACCCGGTCACCTCGACGTCGCCCGTCCGGTACGTCACCGATATGGTCCGGTCGGCGGCCGCCAGCAAAGTGCGGATCACATCGAGCCAGTCCTTCACCGGCTTACCGTCCACGGACACCAGCGTGGAGCCGCGCGGAATCTTCAAACTGGCCGCCGGCGTGTTGTCGACGACGTCGGCCACCACCGGCGGGCGGTCTTCCGGCTTGAACGCGATGCCGGCCCGGGCGGTGGGCGTGCCCGTAAGCTGGAACGGCCGGCGCGGCGTCACCGTCAGTTCGACGCGCTCGCCGTCCCGCAGCACGACGACCGGTATGGGCTTGCTCGCATTGGCCTCGATGCTCGCCTTGATCTCCGGGAAGCACGGCTGCAGCACCGACCCCCACTGGACGATCACGTCTTCGGGCCGCAGCCCGGCCTTCTCGCCCGGCTCACCCGGCGTGACGGCGTCCACGCACTGGCGTGGACAGAGCCCGAGCACGTGCGCGGGTTCGAGAGGGGCCGGCGAATCGGCCGAGGGCATCTGGGCCGAACCGAGACGGAAGATGACGGGCATCGTCGTGGTGTGCGTCGTTTTCTCGCCGGGGTGCGCGGGATCGGGCCGTTCGAAAGTGACCTCGACGCGGGAGAGCCCTTTCTCCACCGCCAGGTCGTTGAACGCCAGCAGCACGTCGGCCGCACGGCTCACGGGCCGGCCGCCGACCTTGGTGATCCGGTCGCCGCCCTGGAGGCCGTACAGGTTGGTCGTGCCGGTCGTGTCCATGAGCTCGGTCGTGAGGTCCGGGCCGATCCCGGTGGCGTCGAGCGGATCGTCCTTGTTCTTGTTGGCCTGGATGTGCAGCGGCTCAGGCAGGAGCTTGCCGTCGCGGCGGGCCTCGAAATTCACCTCGCCGTTGTCGGCCAGGATCAGGGCGATGACGACATCGCGGAAGGTTTCGACCGGCTTGCCGTCGGCCGAGACGATGATGTCGCCCGATCGCAAGCCGGCCTGGGCCGCGGGGCTGTCGGCCTCGAGGACGCCGATCTGCGGCGCCATCGTCCGCTTGCCGATCATGAACACGCCCATGAAGACGAGGATGGCGAAGAGCAGGTTGAACAGGACGCCGGCCGAGACGACGATCATGCGCCGGCCCACGGGCTTGTTGTTGAAGGCCCGTGGGTCGTCGGTCATCTTCACTTCGCCGGTCTTGTCGTTGACCTGGATGTCGTCCTGGCCAAGCATCTTCACGTAGCCGCCGAGGGGCAGGAGCTTGAAGCAGTAATCTGTTTCGCCCCAGCCGCGCTCCTGAAGCTCGTCCAGCGAATAGGCCGGCCGGCCGCCGAGGGTGAACCCCTCGCCCGGACGCCAGCCGAACAGCCGCGGGCCGAAGCCGATGGCGAAGCGGTCGACGCGGATGCCGACCCACTTGGCCGCGAGGAAATGCCCCAGCTCATGCACGAAGATGATCAGCGAGAAGCCGATGACCACCTTGGCCACGACGTACGTTGTATCCAGCCAGGGCGGTACCTGGGCGATCAGGTTGCCGCCCCACATTGCGATCAGACCCCAATGCATTCATGTACCTCTTGCCGCGCCCAGGCATCTGCGCTGAGCAGATCCGCCAGCGTCGGGCTTTTCACCACTTCATGCCGTCGCAGGGCTCGCTCGGCCAGTCGGGCGATCTGCCCGAAGGGGATCTCGCCGGCCCGGAACCGCTCCACCGCCGCCTCGTTCGCCGCATTCAGCACGGCGCCGGCACTGCCCCCCAGCTCGGCGGCATCATGTCCGAGGCGCAGGGCCGGAAATCGCTCGTAATCGGGGGGCTCGAAGCGCAAACTGCGGCCCACCTCCCAGTTCAGCGATTCGGCCAGGCCCGATACCCGCTGGGGGTACGTCAAAGCATATTGTATCGGCGTTTTCATGTCGGGCGTGCCGAGCTGGGCGATTACCGAGCCGTCACAGAATTCGACCATCGAGTGGACGACCGATTCCGGGTGCACCAGCACCTTGATCCGGTCGGGCTCCAGGCCGAACAGCCAGTGGGCCTCGATGATCTCGAGCGCCTTGTTCATCATCGTAGCGCTGTCGATCGTGATTTTGGGCCCCATAGACCAGGTCGGATGCTGGAGGGCTTCCTGGATGGATGCAGTCTCAATCCGCTCGCGGGGCCAGGTGCGGAAGGGGCCGCCCGAGGCCGTCAGGTAGATGCAGCGGACCTCTTCGCCGCGGCCGCTTTGCAGCGACTGGAAGACTGCCGAATGCTCGCTGTCCACCGGCAGCAACTGGCTGCCGCGCTCGCGGGCCAGGGGGATGAGGATCGAGCCGGCAACGACCAGCGATTCCTTGTTGGCCAGGCCGACGTCCAGGCCGCGATCGACCGCGGCCAGCGTGGCCGGCAGTCCCGCCGCCCCGACGATCGCCGCCAGCACGAAATCAGCGTCAACCGTCCGGACCAGCTCGACCAGACCATCGGCGCCGGCGAAAACACGCGTGCCCCCCGGACAGGCCCGGCGCAGGTCGGCAGCGTGGCCTTCTTCAGCGATGGCCACCGCCGGCACCGAGAACGCCGTCGCCTGCTCGGCCAGACGTTGCCAGCCCCGGCCGGCGGCCAGACCCACGACGGCGATCTGGTCACGCAGCGCCCCGACGACATCGAGGGCCGAAGTGCCGATCGAGCCGGTCGAGCCCAGAATGATCACGCGCTTCTGCACGCGGGTAGTATAATCGCCCCTTGGGCCACGTCTGCCCCGGCGTGGCCTTTTGCGTCCGCATCGTGCCGCCCCGACCGACCGCCCTAATTCTCCAGCAGCAGCTTCACGAAGGGGGTGATGTCGAAGTTGTTCACGACGCCGTCCTTGTTGATGTCCGCAAACGTGTGCGGGCAGTCCGGGTGGGCGGACGTATAGGCGGCCGGGTTCGTCAGCGCCAGCAGGAACGGGGCGATGTCGAAGTTGTCGATCGTCCCGTTACAGTCCACGTCGCCGCGCGGCGAGCGGATGCCGTGCTTCGCGGCACAGGTCAGGGCGTTGTCGCAGAGCAGGAAGTCCAGCGCATCGATGTTGTCCGCCTCGTGACCCAGCCCAAGCTCGGCCGCCGACACCAGCACGCGCGGCGACTGTCCCGGCATGACAATGAACACGTCGGCTGCGGAACCCGTGTTGCTGGTTCCGGGGATCGACGTCAGCGACGGTGAGCCCGGCGCCAGCGAGAACAGCACCACGTCCGTCCCGTCAAAATCGTGGTTCTGGTTGCCGTCGAACACGATCAGGGCGTCGATGTCGTCCTCGCGGAGCAGGCCGAGCTCCTCGTGCGAGGCATACAGCGCGATCGGCAGATCCGCCTGCGGGTTCGGGTCAAAGCAGATGTCCGCCCCGCTGGGCTGGCCGAAGCTGGGGAGCGTGCGCAGCGACGGCGAACTCGTCGTGATCGAGTAGCAGACGTTGATCACGCCGTCGTCGCTACGGTCGAGGTAGGCCATGCCGTTGACAGTGTCCACCGGTTCGCCCACGGTGTTCTCGTAGCTCGAGCAGGGGGGCTGGCCGCCGAAGTCCGTACCGCCTTCGTCGAAGTTGGCCCGCGTCAGCAGCGTGTTGGCCGGCCCCTCGGCTACGCCGAAGTTGAGGGTGATCAGCCGCGTGGACATGAACTGGTCCCCCGCAGCGTGCCCCCGCGCCGCCTGATCGGCCACGTTATAGGGCACGTTCATCGCCGCGAGGTTGCCGTCCGGCGGAGCTACGCCGACCGTGTTCTCGTCCACCGATAGCAGCAGGACGAACGACCGTTGGACGCCGATGGCCGGGTACGGGGTCGAGAGCGCGTCGAGGTCGTCCTCGGGGCTCCATAGCCCCAGGTCGGCCCGCGCGACGAGCACCACCGGATTCGGGAAATCCAGCGTCAGAACGTCGCCTGAGTCGCAGACGCCTTCTCCCACCGCCCAGGACCCGTAGTTGAATGAATAGTCCGGGATGGGCAGCGGCTCCATCGGTTCGCTCGCCCGGGCCAGCCAGCCAGCGGTCAGCGCCAGAACCAGCGCGATCGCCAGTCGACCTCCGGACCCCGCAATACGTTCATATGTGACCTTCATCATGGTTCCTCCTCCACAACGTCGTTTCCCGGCGATGTGTTGGGCCGGGCACTCCCTGCGGCGCCGTCTGCCGATCCGCTTGCACCACCGTCGACCGGCCACGCCGGCCACGAGGGATCGTGCACCATCCGGTTGAGGATGGTCCTGGCGTGGTAGGTGTACCGCCGTTCGCCATCAAACGCGCGGTAAGCCCGGCCGAACTGCCTCCACGCAGTCGCCCGGTCACCCTGAGCCAGGTACAACGCCGCCAGATGAAATGAGCCCTCCCCGCGCAGTTTCCACGAAGCCTCCACGCCGGCGGCGAGGGCATCCAGCTCCTCCGGCGTGCTTGTGGCCCGGCAACACGCGTACAGCGTGTGCATCCACTCTGCCGTCTGTGGCGGTTCCAGGCCGGTAGCGTAGTCCACCGCCTCGGCCCTGGCCGCCAATAGATCCTCGGCCTCCGTGGAGTGACCTAACAGACGCAGACAGGTCGCCGACCAGAGCACAGCCGCGGCGCTGGTCGGTGCCTCGTCGGCCAGCGCCCGGGCGTGCACCAGGGCCGCCGGCATGTCGCCCATCTCCGCCAGCACGAGTGCCGGGTAGACATGGGCGTAGAACGGACAGGACGGGTCGAACTCCGCCGCCGCTGCCAGATCGTCCAGCGCGGCCTGCCACTCTCCGACCCAGTAATACAGCCGCCACCGGAAGTGATAGCACTCCCAGCGGCGTATATCGGCCGCCGCCGCGGCGAGCGCCCGTGTTCTGACGGCGATCGCCTCCTCGAATCGCCCCATACTCTCCAGGCACTCAGCCTCGGCGGTGATCGGCCGATCGTCATCCGGCGCGACTTTCTGCCCACGCTGCGCCCAGGCCAGCGCCGCCTCGTAGTGGTCGGCCACCAGGGCATCGTCGCGCGTTCCCTCACTGCCGGCGTAAATCTCTGCGGCCAGGCGATGGGAGATGGACAGTAGGTAGTACGGATACGCGCCGTACTGCTCGTGCTCCACAAGCTGCCGCAGGCTGTCCACCGCCTCGGTGAAAGACTCGAGGCTGCGGGCCGCGTACATCTGTTGGTTCCGGGCCCGCGCCAGGTGCAGCACCGCCTGCGGGAAGAGCCCGTAGACGCGTGCCTGCGCGGTGTTCGCCCGGCGATAAGACTCGATCGCCTTCAGCGGGTCGTCGAAGTGCACGGCCAGTCCGCGGAAGAACCACGCGTCGCCCGTCGTCGGTGGGCCGAGTCGTTCCGCTTCGGCGAAGGCCGCTCGGGCAGCGGCATGGTTTTCTCCACGGGCCAGGGCCCAGGAGAGCAGGTAGCGCGCCCGCAAGTCCTCCGGCCGGCGAGCGACCGCCGTCTCCAGCAAGTCCACCGCCGCCCGCGAGTCGTTTCTCCCCAGGGCGGCCAGGGCCTCGGCCAAGTCCAACTCCGGCGCCGACGCGCCGAGTGCCGCGGCCTGGGCCAGATCATCCGTCACCAGTTGCGGGGAACGGTAGTCGACGTACGCCAATCGCGAATACGCATCCAGGGCCAGCCGGTCACCCTCGCGGTGCCGCGCAGCGCTGGCGCGCCAGCCGAGACCGGCGCACACCAAGCAGGCCGCGAGCGCCACGCCCGCCGCCGTCGTCAGCGCCCGATGCCGATTGGCCCACAGCACGGCACGCCGCAGCCGGCTCGGCCGCCGCGCGCGAATCGGCCAGCCTCGCGCATACCGACGCAGATCCTCGGCCAGCTCCGCGGCGTCGGCATATCGCTGCTCCGGCTCCCGCTCCATCGCCTTCAGACAGATCGTCTCGAGCGGCGCAGGGATCTGGGCATCGATCCGGCGGGGCAGCAAGGGCGGCCCCGCACAGATCGCCGACAAAATCTCCTCCCGCGTCCGTCCGTCGTATGGCTTGCGCCGGGTCAGCACCTCGTACAGCGTGACGCCTAGCGCATAGATATCAGTCCGGTGATCCACGTGCAGCCCGTCGCCGCGGGCCTGCTCCGGCGACAGGTACGCCGGCGTGCCCATGATCTCGCCGGCAGCCGTCAGATGCGGGGCATCTGACAGGCGGGCCAGGCCGAAGTCGGTCAGGTGCAGGCGGTGGCTCGCGTCGAGCAGCAGGTTGTGCGGCTTCACGTCGCGGTGGATCACGCCCTGGTGGTGCGCGCAGGCCAGCGCATCGGCCACTTCGGCCATCAGGGACGCGATCCGCCGATAGTCTGCCCGGCTCCAGGGCTCCCCGTCTCGTCGCGGCGAGGCGGCCAGCAACTCCGGGTGCTCGTGCACGACCTCGTCCAGGCCGACGCCTTCCACCAGTTCCATGGCGTAGTAGAAGCGGCCCGCCGATTCGCCCTGACCGTAAATGGATACGATGTTCGTGTGATGGAGTCGAGCTGCCGCCTGGGCTTCGACGCGGAATCGCTCCGCGGCACAACGGGCTCGCGGCCCTCCGAGCGCCAGGACCTTTAGGGCGACCTCCCGCCCCAGGGGCACCTGCCGGGCGCGGTAAACAACGCCCATACCGCCCCGTCCCAGTTCGCCGAGAATCTCGAATTCGTCGAGGCGAGCCCCGGCGGTGAGCCCCGGGTCGGTCATGCCCAGACCGGCGGCGGCACTGCTGCCGGGCCGGGAGTGCAGGACACACGGCCCCGGCGTCCGCAGTGCATCTTGCTGTAACGCGAATGCCCGCCGCAGGTTACTGGCCAGGCCTTCGTCGTCCAGTGTCACGTCTGTGCCAGCAGCATCAGGCCACATGGCGTCCTCTGCGCCGGTCGCTGCCTCCCACGCCGCAGAGTATGCGCAGACACTCTACGGGGCATGCGCCGCAATCCGCGCTGGACCGGCGCCTCTTGGATGAACCAGCGTGGATGTGGCGACATCCTTCCACTACGGACCCATATAGAGACAGACGGCGCCGGCGGTGACTTTGACACGATCTCTGCGGCATGGCCGCCACTGCCGGCCCCCGCCCGCCCTGGAAGCCCGTTGTGACCCCGCCGGCAGCAGGCTCCATCTTACGGGCTGTGGCGTCGCGCTACTAGCAAAAAGCGCCGCCCGTGACTGCTCCCGCCCGCCTATCGGACCTTATTGTCCTGTCGCCGCCGCCGCCGTTGATCGTGAGCGTCGAGGGCCACGAACAGCTCTTCCGCCTCGGCGCGGGGCAGCAGGTTGAAGCCCTCCTGCCGCTCCTGCGGCGAGAGGGCTGGCCAGGCGTCGTGCAGCTCGGCGCGCGACAGGATGTCCATGGTCGGCATGAAGGCAACTCCTTCCGCGGGCCTGCTTCGGCCGGCACGCCCATCTCGCGTTTGCGGCGGCGCCGGCACCAGGCGCGGGGATTATAAGACGCCCCCCGCGCCCCCCGGTAGACCGCCGACTCGTCAGCCTTGAGCCTTGAGCCGTGAGCCGGAGTGTGGCATGCTGAAGCCTTAGGCGCCGGCATGTCTTCCTACTCGGCCAGGGCGTGCCGGTGCCCGAGAGCCGTTTCGGCCAGCGCGCGAACCCCTGGACCGCAACGCCTCGTTGCCTGATTCCCTCGTTGCCTTGCCCCCGATCAGACGTTCCCGTCCGGATCTTCCGCCGCCAGCCGCTCGCGCAGGCAGCGCAGCACGCGGCTCTTGGCCTGGTAGACGCACCACTTGGTGACGCCGAGCAGGTCAGCCGTTTCGACCGCGGACCGTCCGCCGAGCACGTGCATTTCAAAGGCCTTCAATGTCGCCGGCTCGAAGGTGTCGGCGATCGCTCGCAGGGCCCAGCGCAGGCGGTGCAGTTGCCACTCCTGCTCCCACTGCTCGTCCGCTCGTTCGGCCCGCTGGCTCGTGATCACGTCGAAGGCCTGCGGATCGAGGCCGGTCGGCTGGCGGGCCTGCTTGCTCGCGCCACGGGCCAGGGCGTGCGACACGGCCGAATGCAGGTACGTCCGAAAACGTCCGCGACTGCCGTCGTATTCGAGCCCGTCCATCGCCTTGAAGAGGTACATCTCCACTTCTTGCACGATGTCCTCGGCGTCGTCGTGGCTCGCGCCGCGGGCCCGGGCGTAACGATACAGCAACTGCCCGTAGCGATCGTGAAATTCGTGCCAGCTCAATTTGTCAGCACGGTCGCGCAGGCGCAGGAGGAAACTCAGACGTGTCGTGTCGGCATGGCTCATCACCACCCATTGTGGCAGAGGTGTCCCGGGGCAACAAGCGGAACTTCGTGCTGGCGGCGCCGTTTCGCGAAGTCGCGTCAAAGATTGGTGCCGAGCCGTCTGTATAGCAATGGCTAACCGTCTCGGCGCAGGGTCACTGAGGGGAAAGCACTGCGCGGCATCGGCCCTGAGGCCGGTACGGAGCGGGTCATGGCTCGGTTGTTTGGGGCCATGCCCGTCAGGGTCCGGGAAGTGCACTGCGTCGCAACGGATGCCATCTCCGGGCCTGGCGGTGGCCCCGTTGGAAGAGAGGGAAAGGCGATGGCACGCCCGCTCATCCTAGTCTCAACGAGCCTGTTGCTAGGCTTGGCGACCGTTCCCGGCTTCGGTGGTCACCGCCATGCCATTCTTTCGTCCGGGGCCTATAATGTCGAGTTTGTCGAGCCGTTCTATTGGACGGCCGAGGCACTCCCGTTGGAACGCGGCCTCTCAGCCCTGGCCGCGGATCGGTTACCGCCGGCGGACGAGAACCCTGCGCCGGCGGCCCCGGCTGATGACGCTTCCTCGGACGATGGCCCGCGCGTGGCCCGTTACACAAACAGCGGCTGCCTGACCGATCAGTCCGGTGAGCCCTGGATGTGCACCGAAGACGATCTCATCGAGTTCGTCGTCGAGGATGCGACGCTCTACGTCCGGCACAGCTACGCGAATTACAACTGCTGCCTGGACGATATCGCGGTGTATATGGACATCGAGGACGGCCGGCTGCTGCTGACCGAGCAGGAGCTGGCGGAAGAGCCTTGTTGGTGTATCTGCTGCTACGAAGTTAACGCGACGATCGTCGGTTTATCGGCGGGCGCGTACACGGTCGAGTTCTACTGGTACGACTACGACACCAGTACCGTGCGCTGCGTCGTCGGCGAGATCGTCATTCACTGAGTCTGAAAAGGAGACACCTCCTCCATGCAGAGTGGCTGTTGTGACCCGGCTTCTCTGCGGGACCGCCGGCCGCCGAGTCCCATTGGTAGCTAGCGACCAGTGCGGCGGCCGACCGGATATCGGCGGTCGACCCCCAATGCACCCGGGGGTCGGCCGCCGTGCTTTTTGCGCGGCGGGAGTTTGCCGGCGTGCTGCGGCTCTTCTGCGGTGTGGGGGAGAAGAGGGGAGTCAGAAGTCAGAAGGCGCGAGGTCGGGCGTGCCTTGGCGATCGATGAGGGGCGGCACATCGCGTGGGGATCTGAAATCTAAGATTTGGGATTTCAGATTCGAGATTCGAGACCGGCCCGTCGCCTCCGGCTCAAGGCTCACGGCGCACGGCGCACGGCTCAGGGCTTGCCGCTGCCGGCTGATGGCTGGTGGCTTCCCCCCCAAAGACAGCGGCCGGCCCCCCGGTGGAAGGGGCCGGCCTTGCACTAGTGGTTGCGGTGGGAGGTCGTTATCGTTTCGCGACCGCCGGGTGGCAGGGGGTGCACGCTACGGCGCCGCCGGTGCGAAATCGTAGAGCTGCATGATTTCGTCGAGCGTCAGGTCGTCACCCTCCGTCACACGCGTCCAGTCGCCGACATCGTCCAGCTCATAGACTGCCGGTCCGGTGTACCAGTCCGGCGGGTCGATCTCGTGGGTGGTCCAGGAACCGGGATCCTCGCGGTATTCGGGCAGCCGGTAGATCGCCAACTCGCCGTCGGTGTGCTCGGCCCAGTACAGGCCGGGGATCGCGGGGAGCGGCTCGAACGTCTCCGGGCTGATCGCCATGGGATCCAGGGGGCAACCGCCAAGCGCGAGGGTCAGACATCCGAGCAGGCCAACCATCACTGAAAGCAACGGACGCTTCATTCTGCCCTCCTGAAGGCTTGTACGGCGATTGGCCCTGGTGGCGACGAATTCTATGCCCGGCCGGCGAGCCCAGGCCAACGACAAACCGCGAGATTACTGCGGCAATCTGCGACAATCCGCCGCTGCCGAAAAGATGCCCGGTCAGCAGGGCCGCGCGGCGGCCGTTATCGGCTATGCGACCGCTCCTGCCGGAATTCGACCGGCCGATCGGTGGGCCGCCCGGCCGGCTGTCCCCCGGCCGGCGATCTTCGGACTTTCCACAACGCCCGATAGGCCGCGCCGGTGTCGCCAGGGGCCTTGGAAGCGCGGGTAGAGCATAATCCCTATTGCCGCTTCTGCTGATGTGAGTTACCGAACTTAGTAAGCCCCGCCGGTGGCTGCGGGGGGGACCGACGGAGCTGCGAGGTCGACTTCGTTGGCGCACCCCCCAACGTGGCAGCGCGGCGAATCACCTCGTGGCGAGTACGGCGCGGATCGCACCGCGCCCCCGGGTTACGGCGGAGATCGTTGCGGTGAGGGAGGCGTAGCCGCGACCCGGACCCGTGCCCGAGCAGGTCCCGCCGCCAGCGAGACGACGGGACCTGTTCCTATTATCGGCACGGGCAGGGCCCCGCGGTGTCCGCGGGCTAGACGAGCTTCGTCTCGCCGGGCATGGCCGGGGGCTCGATCGGCAGATCGCCGAACTCGCACTTCGCCGGCATCAGGTTCAGCTTCGAGCTGTTCATCACCCAGTCCCACGAGATCTCGCGACCGGTGTAGGCCGACATGCGGCCCATGATCGCCGTCAGCGTGCTCTCCGCGACGCGGCGGGCCTCGTTCAGCGGCTCGCCGTTGCGGATGCTGGCGATGAGGTCGGCGTGCTCCTGGACGTAGGGGTTGACCTCGTTCTCGGGCGCCTCGTAGCGGTAGGGGTTCTTGCCTTCGATCAGGCCGTTCGGGTCGGACGTGCCCAGCGTGCCCACCAGCCGCTCGGAAACACGCGTCGAGCAGCCCTTGATCTGCCGGCACATGCTCAGCACGCGAGCCCCGTTGGCATACTCATACTCGATCGCGAAGTGGTCAAAGATGTTGCCGTACTGCGGCTCGACGCGCCACTGCCGGCCGCCCATACCCACCGCCTTCACCGGCGGGCCACCCATCGCCCAGTTGACCACGTCGATGTTGTGCACGTGCTGCTCGACGATGTGGTCGCCCGAGAGCCAGGTGAAATAGAGCCAGTTGCGGCACTGCCACTCCATGTCGGACCAGCCCGGCTCGCGCTCCTTGACCCACAGATCGCCCTGGTTCCAGTAGCACTGCGCGGCGACGACTTCGCCGATGGCCCCGTCGAGGATCCGCCGCATCGTCTCCAGGTACGCGGCCTCGTGACGGCGCTGCGTGCCGGCGACGATGGCCAGCCCTTTCTGCTTCGCCACTTCCGCCGACGCGATCACCGAGCGGATACCGACCGGATCGACGCCGACCGGCTTCTCCATGAACACGTGCTTGCCGGCGGCGACGGCGGCCGCCAGGTGCAGCGGGCGAAAGCCCGGCGGCGTGGCCAGGATGACCATGTCGACTTCCGGGCACTCCAGCACCTTCATGTAGTTGTCAAAGCCCGTGAAGCAGCGGCCGTCGGTGACCTTGCAGGCGTCGCCGAGATCCTTGGTCAGCCGCTCACGCGAGCTGTTGATGCGGTCCTGGAAGAGATCGCCCATGGCGACGACTTCGATGTTGGGGGCGGACTGGACGCAGTTGATGGTGGCGCCGGTGCCGCGACCGCCGGAACCGATCAGGCCGACACGCAGCTTCGGCAGCGCCTTGATCGGCGGGGCGGGTACGGGCTGCGGCGTGGTGCCGGGGGCGGCGCCGCCCGGGCGGGCCGCCGCACAACCGCCGGCGACGGAGGCCGCGGCGGCGATCATGGACGAGCGGAGGAAATCACGGCGGGACAGCGGACTGCGCTTCTGGCTGTCCGTGGGGCGCTTGGTCTTGCGGGGCATGAGAGACTCCCTTTGCCGGCGAGGCGGACCGGCCTGAAACTAGAACTGGTCACAGGCGATATAGGCATCGATGAGGGCGCGCTCGCCTTCCTTGCCGCGGCGGGCGATGCCGTGCTCCATGCCGACGATCCCTTCGAAACCCTTCTGGTGAATGTGCTTGAATACGTTGCGGTAGTTGATCTCGCCGGTGGTCGGCTCCCGGCGGCCGGGATTGTCGCCGACCTGGAAGTAGCCGATCTCGCTCCAGGCGTAGTTGATGTTCGGGATGAGGTTGCCCTCGGTGATCTGTTGGTGATAGAGGTCGTCGAGGATCTTGCACGAGGGACTGTTGACGGCGCGACAGATCTCGTAGGCCTGGGCCATCTTCTTCAGGAAGAGGTTGTGGTGATCGCGCGGGTTCAGCGGCTCGAGCACCATGACCAGCCCCGCCGGCTCGCAGACCTCGGCGCAGGCGCGGAGGTTGTCGATCACGTTGGACATCTGGTAGCCGTAGTCCATGTGCAGATCGATCACGCCGGGCACCACCGTGCACCAGCGGGCGTGCACGCGCTGAGCGACTTCGACGGCGGCGTGCATCTGCTTGACGAGCGCGGCCCGGAACTCAGGGTCGTTGTGCACCATGTGCGGCTCGCCCCAGTCGACATAAGCCACGAAAACACCCATGGCCATGCCGAGCCGCGACATCTCGCGGCAGATCCTCTCCTGGAGCTCCACCGGCCGGCCCATCATGTCGTTGTCCTCGAGGGCGGTGAAACCTTCGTCGGCCATGAACTTGAGCTGGTCGATCGGATCCTCACCGGCATGATTCTTGAACATGCCAAAATGCGGGGCGTACTTGAGCTTGAACTTGGACGTGCCGGTGGTGGCGGGTGCGGCCTGGTTGGCGCGCGCCTTGGTGCCCAACCCGCCCAGGGCCGCAGCCCCGGCCAGGCCGGTTGCAAGAAACGTTCTTCGATTCATCGGGTTTGACCTCCTGCTCTGGTGGGCTGACACTACGCGCAGTCCACCCGCACGTCGAAAGATACGACTGCGGGCGACCGGGGTCAATCGGCGGCCTCGCCGGCGGCGGCCGCCCGGCAGCAGCGGGCCACGACGCCCGCGAATGGTGGGTAAGCGATGCAGAGCGAAACGGAATCGACCGGGACGACGCCGACGGAGCATCCGCCCATTCCCGCCGACGTCCGTTGCCCCGACTGCGGCTACGACTTGCGCGGCCTGACCAGCATGAATTGCCCGGAATGCGGCCTCTCGCTCGAAGTGGTGCGCTCCCGCGAGTCGCAGATTCCCTGGGTTCACCGCCGCCATCGGGGCCTGCTGCGAGCCTACTGCCAGACGGTAGGGCTGGTGGAGCGGCGGCCGCGGCGCTTCTGCTTCGAAATGGTCCGCCCGGTTAGCTTCCCCGATTCACAGTCCTTCCGCTGGATGACGTTTCTGCTCGCGTACGTGCCGCTGCTCCTGATCGGCGCCGTGGGGTGCATCGCGAAGTGCCGCGAAGGGGCGGACGTCGGACCGGCGATGTGGCTGTTTGCGGGATCGCAGGTCGTGACGGCGGCCTGGCTGGCGGGCCTGCCCGGCCTGTGCAGCTATGCGTTTCATCCCCGCCGGCTGTCGATCGAGCAACAGAACCGGGCGATCGCCCTGAGCTACTACGCCTGGGCGCCGCTGGCCCTTATGCCGCTGACGCTGCCGTTCTTCCTGCTGGCGGCGCTGACCGAGCCGCAGGCGAGCACCAATGGGCTCGCTTTCGGTCTCATGGTGGCGGGCGTGTGTGGCGTCGTCGGTGTGCTGCTGCTCATTGTCGTGGCGTGCGAGGTCAACCTGGACATCTTCACGGCACGACTGCTGCACACGACCGGCGGGCAACGGCTACGGCAGTTCTTCTGGCGGAACTTCCTGGCCGGGCTGTTCCTCGTGGGCCTGCTGGGTCTCTGTCTGGGGTTCGTCCACGGCCTCGTCATCTGGTACAGCCTGCATTGACGCGGGTTGGGACGTGCTGGGCGCGGACGTCGACCGGGGCCGTGGCAGCGGGCGGTCGCCGTTCAGGAAGAAGGGCATGTCCAATTCACGCCAGCCGGCCGCCGGGTCGGACTCCAGCATGTGCAGCCCGCCGTCGTCCTCGCCGTCCGGGCCAACACTGTACAACACCGGCGGCGTGGCATCGGGTAGATAGCCCAGGGAACGGTCGTCCGCAGCGAACGGGTCGGTGGGCACCGCCGGTAGGTAGTCCGGCACGAGTTCCGCCAGCGTCGCCGGCCGGTGCCCGTGGTCCAGTTCGTACAGCTGCAACGCCAGGGCCGTCGCGGCCATGCGCCGCTTGGCCATTATGCGGAACACGTGTCTCGGGGCTTCGTCCACGGAGGGGGCCATGATCTGGCTCATGACGAACACGACGTTCCTCCAGCGGGACCGCGGCCCCCTGTCCGGCGGGTGCCTCAGCAATGCCCGGCCAGCCGGCCAGTTCGGCGCCGAGCCCGCCTCGGCCAAAGCCGTGCAACCGTCCATCACACACACGGTATCCAGCTTCCATGCCGGGCCAAGCAACAACCCGACCATCAGGCTCTTCCTGCCCATCAGCAGAGACGGCCCGCCTCCACCTGCCCATCCGGGCAGCGTGCCGTTGATGAGGCACTGGCCGGTATCTAGTTGCATCAGACGCTCACCGTAGATTGCCCACCGCCAGCCGGCACACACCAGCTCATCATCCAGAAGCGTGGCCACCAGCGCCTCGATGTCCTCGCGGTCGGCGGGCACGACGCCCGCGGGCACCTCAGCTCCACTACCGCCCACGTGTAGCTCCGGCGCGATCAACTCAACCGTATCCACCGTGCTCCCTTCCACGCCGAGGCAGACGAGGTAGGAGACGAGACAGGCCCCGCAGTTGCCGAACAGCCGGGCGTGAGCTGCCTTGTTGCGGAGCAGCGCCACCGCGGCCGCGTCGTCGCCGGCGAGGTGCCGCTCCGCCACCGCGACGCTCGTCAGGTGGGCTAGCAGGCGCTGACCGGACAGGTCCGGCAGGAGGATGTTGATGATCGGTGATTTCAGGACGACGCCCCAATCCGCGCGGCGCCGGGCACAACCGTCGCGGAAGTCGGCGAGCGCGGATTCGTTGGCCGCCAGCAAGTCCCGCAGTTCCTGTGGATGGTCGCGGGCAAGCTGCCGAATCGTTGGCCAGTCGCGCAACTCGATCGATCCCTTACTGGAAACCACCGCCGCCGCCGCCCGCTGGAACCACAGCGCCGCGTTCTCATCGTCGGGAACGGGCTCCATGGCGAAGTCTTCGATCAACACCGGCTGGCCGGCGGCCCGGTATTTGGCAATAGCCGCCTGAAGCCGCGACTCAGCCATTCGGGCGTACCACACCTGCACGCCGATCCCGATGGCCAGCAGGCCGCCGCCGACAATCGCTAACCGCCGCAGCCACCAATGCCGCGGCGGAATCGGCCGCACGTCCTCCGCGGCTGCCACTTCGTCCGCTGGTGGCGTGGGCATTCCCTCGCTCATGCCCGTTAGTGTCCCTCGCTCAGCCGAGAAGCGAAACCCCCTCGCGCAAGCCATCAGCCGTCAGCCTTGAGCCGCAGTGTGGCACGCTGAAGCCTCTGGCGCCGGCATGTCTTCATCTCGCGTTAGGGTTCGGGCTGCGCTTCATCGGTCTCGTCGGCCTCGGCGTCGGGTTCGCCCACGGCCTCGTCATCTGGTACAGCCTGCGTTGATGTGGGCTGGGTCGCGCCGGACGCGGACATCGAGCGGGGGCGCGGCAGGGGACGGTCACCGTTCAGGAAGAAGGGTATGTCCAGTTCGTGCCAGTCGATTTCACCATCGGGCCGCAGCGCGACCCGCCCTTCGTCGTCCTCGCCGTTCAGGCTGACGCTGTACAGCACTGGGGACGTCGCATCGGGCAGATAGCTCAGGGGACGGTTGTCAGCGGCAAATGGATCGCGCGGCACGGCCGGAAGGTAGTCGGGCACGAGTTCATCCAGGCTCGCCGGCCGGTGCCCGTGGTCCAGTTCGTACAGCCGCAACGCCAGCGCGGTGGCGGCCATACGCCGCTTCGCCAGAATGCTGAACTGAAGCTCTGTCGCATCCTCCATGGAGGGCGCTAGGACCTGAGTGATGAGAGACAGGAACACCGTCCAGCCGGAGGTGGCGTTCGGCGGGGGCGGCAGCAGCGCCCGGCCGGCCGGCCAGTTCGGGGCCGAACCCGCCTCGGCCGTTGCCGTGCAATTGGCCATTGCCTCCACGGCATCCAGCTTCCACGCCGGGCCGATCAGCACCGCAGGGATCCGGCTCCAGCGACCCGTCGGCGGGGACGGCGCGGCGTCACCCGCCAATCTGGGTATGTTGCCATTGATGAGGCACTGGGCGGTGTCCACCTGCATCAGGCGCTCGCCGTAGATGGCCCGCCGCCAACTGGCACGCATCGGCTCTTCATCCAGCAACGTGGCCGCCAGCGCCTCGACGTCCTCACGGGCGGCGGGCGCGACGCCGGCGCGTTCCTCGGCTCCGTCGCCGCCCACGCGCAGCTCCGGCGTGATCCACTCGATTGTCCGCACCGCACTGCCTTCCAGGGCGATGCGGACGAGGTGGGCGATGAGACCGGGGCTGTGGTCGGCCACGTGCCGGGCGTGTGCCACCTTATCACGGACCAGCGCCACCGCGGCCGCGTCGTCGCCGGCGAGATGCCGCTCCGCCGCCGCTAGGCTCGCCAGGCGGCCTAGCTGACGCTGACCGGACAGGCTCGGCAGGAGGACATCGATGAGAGGTGACTTCAGGACGACGCCCCAATCGGCGCGGGGCCGGGCGCAACCGTCGCGGAAGTCGGCGAGCACGACTTCGTTGGCCGCCAGCAGGTCCTGCAGTTCCTGTGGATGGTTGCGGGCAAGCTGCCGAATCGTTGGCCAGTCGCGCAGTTCGACCGGTCCCTTCGTTTCGACCACCGCCGCCGCGGCCCGCTGGAACCACAACGCCGCGTTCTCGTCGTCGGGAACGGGTTCCGTGGCGAAGTCTTCGATCAACACCGGCTGGCCGGCGGCCCGGTATTTGGCAATAGCCGCCTGAAACCGCGACTCAGCTACGTGACCCCACCACACCCGCACGCCGATCCCGATGAGCAGCAGTACGCCGCCGATCACCGCCGGTCGCCGCAGCCACCGAAACCACCGCGGAATCGGCCGCAACTCCTCCGCGTCAACCACCTCTCCCGCCGGCGATGTAGGCATTCCCTCGCTCATACCCGTCAGTGTCCCTCATTTGGCGGAGAAGCGAAACCCCCGCCAGTAAGCGTCCGGGCTCCGTACCGGACGTCTTCGGTAAGCCGTCAGCCCGAAGTCGCGGGCCGTCAGCCTTGAGTCGCAGTGTGGCATGCCGAAGCCTCTGGCGCCGGCATGTCTTCATCTCGCATCAGGGCTCGGGCTGCGCTTCATCGGTCTCGTCGGCCTCGGCGCCGAGTTCGTCGACGGCCTCGTTAACTGGTACACCCTGCATCGACGCGGGCTGGGAGGTGCCGGGCGCGGGCATCGACCGGGAGCGCGGCAGGGGGCGGTCGCCGTTCAGGAAGAAGGGCAGATCCAGTCCTCGCCAATCGACCCCGCTGTCAGCCCACAGCGTGTACTGCCCGCCGTCGTCCTCGCCGTTCAGGCTGACGCTGTACAGCACTGGGGACGCCGCATCGGGCAGATAGCCCAGGGGGCGATCATCGGCGGCGAACGGATCACGGGGCACCGCCGGCAGGTAGTCCGGCACGAGTTCCGCCAGCGTCGCCGGCCGGTGCCCGTGGTCCAGCTCGTACAGCCGCATCGCCAACGCAGTGGCGGCCATGCGCTGCTCGGCCAGTATGCGGTATTGGTTTCTCGGGGTCTGCTCCATGGTGGCGGCCAGCACCTGGCTCATGAAGTACACGGCGGTCTTCCAGGGGGAGGACGGCCCGGTGTCCGGCGGAGGTGGCAGCAACGCCTGACCGGCCGGCCAGTTCGGTGCCGAACCAGCCTCGGCCACCTGCGTATAACTGGTGATCACCCGCACGGCGTCCAGCTTCCACGCGGGTCCGAGCAGCGTCGCGGCGATCCGGCCATACAGCCCCGGTAGTGCCGGCATTCCGCCGGCACTCGCCCACCCGGGCAGCGTGCCGTCGATGAGACATTGGACACTGTCGATTTGCATCAAACGCTCACCGTAGATCGCCTGTCGCCAGCGGGCGTGCCACGGCTCGTCATCCAGGAGCGTCGCCACCAGCGCCTCGACGTCCTTGCGGTCGGCGGGCACGATGCCCGCGGGCACCTGGGCTCCGCCACCGCTGATGCGCAGGTCCGGCGTAATCAGTTCGATCGTCCGTACCGTGCTGCTCTCCATCGCCACGCAGACGAAGTACGTGATGAGGCAGGGCTCATAGTCGGCCAGGTGCCGGACGTGGGCCTCCTTGTCGCGGACCAGCGTCAACGCGGCCGCATCGTCGCCGGCGAGGTGCCGCTCCGCCGCCGCGACGCTCGTCAAGTAGGCTAGCTGGCGCTGACCGGACAAGTCGGGCAGGAGGATGTTGATGATCGGCGATTTCAGGACGACGCCCCAATTGGCGCGGGGCCGGGCACAGCCCTCGCGGAAGTCGGCGAGCGCGGACTCGTTGGCCGCCAGCAGGTCCTGCAATTCCTGCGGATGTTCGCGCGCGATTTGCGGCAACGACTGCCAGTCGCGCAGGTCGACCGCTCCCTTCCGCGTGACGACCGCTGCCACGGCCTGCCGGAGCGGCAGTGCCGCGTTCTCGACGTCGCGAACGGGCTCAACGGCGAAGTCCTCGATCAGCACCGGCTGGCCAGCGGCCCGGTACGCGGCAATCGCCCCCTGAAACCGCGACTCGGCCAGGTGCGCCCACCACACGTGCACGCCGATGCCGACGACCAGCACCACGCCGCCGACAATCGAAAACCACCGCAGCCACACATACCGCGGCGGAATCGGCCGCGTCTCGTCCGCGCCAGTTACGTCTTCCGCCGGCGATGTGGGCATTCCCTCGCTCATGCCCGCTAGTGTCCCTCGTTCGGACGAGAAGCGAAACCCCTGCCGTTAGCAACCGGGCTCCGTACCGGATGTCTCTCGTAGCGGCCGGTCTCCGTGCCGGCCGTCTTTCGCGGGCCATCAGCCGTCAGCCTTGAGCCTTGAGCCTTGAGCCTTGAGCCTTGAGCCGGAGGCGACGGGCCGGTCTCGAATCTCAAACCTCAGATTCCAGATCCCCACGCGATGTGTCGTGCCCCGTCGATTGCCAAGGCACGCCCGTCCTCGCCCCTTCTGACTTCTGAATTCTGACTCCTGACTCCTCTCTTCCGCTACGGCTTCCGATTCATCGGCCGCTGACCGTCCAGGAAGAAGGGCAGATCCAGCTCCTCCTCGTCGATCTCGCCGCTCCGGTCGAACGCGAACCGCCCCCCGTCATCCACACCATTGACGGCAGTGCTGTACAGCACTGGCGGATCGGCGTCGGGCAGATAAACCAGCGGGCGATCGTCGGCCGCGAACGGATCGCGTGGCACGGCCGGCAGGTAGTTGGGCACGAGCTCGGCCAGCGTCGCCGGCCGGCGGCCGTGGTCGATCTCATACAGTCGCAGCGCCAGCGCCGTCGCCGCCATCCGCCGCTCGGCCAGGGTGACGAACTGACTCGACAGCGTTCCGCGGAGCGCAGGGACGAACATTATGCTGAACAGGCGCGACACCTGTTCCGGCAGCGACTCCTCGCCGGTGAACAGCGGTGGCGGCAGAAGGGCCTCGCCGGCCGGCCAGTTCGGCGCCGCCCCGGCCTCGGCGAGCGCCGAGGAGTTGGCCATGATCCGGACGGCATCCAGCTTCCACGCCGGCATGAGCAGCTTCGCCGGGCTGAGTTCCGCCAACGCAGCCACTGGAGATCGCCACGAACGAGAGAGGCCTGCCATGGGTCGCGGGGTGTTCACGATGTACAGGATCGTGTCTATTTGAGACAGACGCTCGCCGCAGAACGCAAGGCGCCAGCCGGCGGGTACCCACTCCTCCTCCAGGAGCGCCGCCAGCACGGCCTCTACGTCCTGTCGCGCCGCAGGCGTGCCGTCGGCGCCTCCCTCCGTCGCGGCGCCGGCGATCCGCAGGTCGGGTGCGGCCTGCTCGATGGTGGTCACCACGAGGTGCTCGATACTGATGTGTATGAGGTGCGCGAGGAGGAACGGGCCGACCTCGCCGACATGCCGGCCGTGAGCCTGCATATCCCGCAGCCGAGCCACGACCGCCGCATCGTCGCCAGCGGCATGATGCTGACGGGCGTCGAGGGTGCCCAAGCGGGCCAGTTTTTGCTGGGAAAACACCGACGGCCACGTGACATTGTACATCGGCGACGCCAGCACGACGCCCCAGTCGGCGCGCGGCCGGCTGCACGCTTCGTGGTACAGGGCCAGCACCGCCTCGTTCGCCGCCAGCAGGTCGTGCAACTCCTGCGCGTGGTCGCGGGCGAATTGCGGATCGGCCAGGAAATCGCCCATGTAGACCTTCCCCACCTTCGCGACCACGTCCGCCGCGGCCTTCTCCAGCAGCGGTGCGGCGTTCTCGTCGTCAGGAACCGTTTCCATGACGAAGTCTTTGACCAGCACCGGCTCGCCGGCGGCTCGGTACATCGCAATCGCCGCCTGAAGACGCGATTCGGCCAAACGACCCCAGCACACTTGCACCCCGATGGCGATGGCCACCAGCACCACGCCCAGCACCACAAATCGTCGCAGCCAGACATATCGCGGCGGAATCGGCCGTGCTTCGTCGGGGCACTCCACTTTCCCCGCCCGTGGTGTGGGGGTTCCCTCGCTCATGCCCGCCAGTGTCCCTCATCCGGCGGAGAAGCGAAACCCCTCGCGCAAGCCGTCAGCTCTCAGCCTTGAGCCCTGAGCCTTGAGCCGGAGGCCCGTCCGGGCCCCCAATTTCAAATCTGAAATCTCGAATCTCAGATCCCCACGCTATGTGCCGCCCCCTGTCGGTCGTCGAGGCACACACGCCCTCGCGCCTTCTGACTCCTGATTCCTGACTTCCGTTTCCCTTCTCCCCGGCGGTTTCCCGTCACTTCCGCGTTTTTTTGCGAAGTCCACGCCCGAACGACGCGTTTTCGGTGAGCGGATGGGGTTTGGGCCGCTGGCCGCCGGTCGGGGGGCCGGCGGCGACAGCCCGGTTGTCCCCCCGTTTGGGGCCAACCCGCTCTCTGGATGAGAGTCAGACGAGACAGACCTCCGACGCGCTGTGCGCGGAGACATATGCGGGTGCACCTTAGGAGAGTGAGACCATGAGACACCATTTTATAACCTTGCTGCTGATGCTGGCCCTACCTCTGTTCCTGGCGCCGACGACCGGCTGTGCCATCCTTTTCCCGGACCTGTTCTCCTGGGTGGACGGCACCACCGACGGCGACGGAACAACGGACGGGGACGGCACCACCGACGGTGATGGCACGACGGACGGCGACGGCACGACCGACGGTGACGGCACCACCGACGGCGACGGCACGTTCACCATCGTCAAGACGGACATCCCCGTCCGCTTCGACAGCGCTCTCCGCGTCGGCGACGACCTCATCGCCTTCGGTACCGGCACCCTGACCGGCGTCTCCTACATCATCCCGTCGCAGGCCCCCACGACCGGCACCGCCGTTACCGAGAGCGAGCTCTACCGCAGCAGCGCGTTCACCGTCGGCGGCGACACGATCTTCCTCGTCGGCAGCAACACCGGCGCGTATGCCTTCCAGGTGCACGTCTTCGACGTACCGACGCAGACCCGGACCATCTTCGGCGAGGGCGACATCCGCCTGGCCCGCATCCCGGCCAGCGAAGAGGACGTCGGTAACATCCAGGCCGACGGCGACTACTGCGCCGTTGTCTGTGACGCCACCACGGTCACCGATGGCAAGCTCATCAAGGTGATCGACGTCAGCGGCACCACGCCGGCGGTCATCTCCTTCGCCACCAATCCAGCCAGCTCCGGCTTCGGCGTCCAGCAGGTCGCGGTCAACGCTGCCACCAAGACCGTTGTGGCCGTGGCCGACGACACGTTCTTCATCTACGACATCGATAACCCGGCGACCGCCCCTGTCGAGATCGCCTCGCCCAACGGCGTTGGCGACGTTCAGATGCGGATGAACGGCAACTACATCATCGCTCTCGACGACCAGAACTACCCCGAGGCGATTCTCGTCGATCTGACCACCAACTCGATCGTCGAGCTGACCGACGCGTTCGCCCTCTTCCAGGTCGACATCGGCACGAACCTCTTCACGTTCTTCGCCGACGCCGACGCCGACGACAGCGTGGGCGGCTCGCAGCGCGACGCCGTCGGCACGCTGCCCGGTCCGGGCTTCACCAAGGTGGCCCTCGACCAGTACATCGACGGCTCGACCACCAACAACGGGCTGCGCGGCTTCGCCGGCAGCCTCTGCATGGTCCCCGACGATAGCTACATCTTCCTGTCCGACTCGTACCTCCAGTACAGCCCGGGCACCACGGCGTTCACCGTGCCGGCTGACCCGGAGGGCTTGGACACGTACGGCTGTCCGGCGTGGGACGTCGTCACCAGCCTGAACACGGTCGGCTTCAAGACCGCCAATACCAATAGCGACAGCTCGGACACGACGGTCGGCTACATCATCCTGCCATAAGCTCCCCCGCTGGCCGTGCCGGCGGCGCCAACCGGTACCGTCGTGCACGGCCAGTCGTCATAAACCACCAGCGGCGGAGGCGTCCGGAAGGGCGATGCCTCCGCCGCCGCTCACTTGGCCAATGGCGCCAGCTTGCCCGTGACGCCGGCGCCGGCGATCATGCCCACATGTTCAAGCGTGATTACGAACGTATCGCCGCGGGGCTGTCATTGGCAGGGGACCGCCAGGAACGCATGCAGGCCGCCGTCGACGCCCTGTGGGCCGGGCTGAAGGCCGCCAGCGTGTCCTGGGTCGGCTTCTACCTGCCGGAGGGCGAAGAGGGGCTCGTCCTCGGTCCCCGGCGGGACAAACCGGCGTGCTCGCCGATCGGCCTCCACGGCGTCTGCGGGCAGGCCTACCTGCAACGCCGGCCGATCGTCGTGCGGGACGTCCGAGAACTGGGCGAGAGCTACGTCGCCTGCGATCCCCGCGACCTGGCGGAGGTCGTCGTCCCGCTGTTGGATGAGGCGGGCGACTGCTGGGCCGTCCTCGACCTGGACAGCCACGAAGTGGGGGCTTTCAGCGACGCAGACGTCTCCGGCCTCCAAACCGTCCTCCGCGCCGCCGACCTGACGGCGTAGCCCGTCGCCCGCCACAAACGTCCCAATAATGTGTCGTCCGACGCCCGATTCGGCGGGTAGGCTGGACAGCGGTACCTGGGGTATGCATAATTGTCCAAATATTTTGGACGTTCTTGCATGGCCTATCGCAGCACACACCAGGCTCGCCGAACACTGGCGGATATCGCCGCCGGCCAGGGTGGCTACTTCACCGCGAAGCAGGCTGCAGACGCTGGCTACGGCCGGCGGCACATCGTCTACCACGTGAAGGCCGGCAACTTCGAGCGCGTCGAGCGCGGCCTCTTCCGGCTGCCGACCGTAGCGCTGTCGGCGCATGATGACCTCATCCGTCTGAGCCTTTGGAGTCGGGGACGCGACGATCAACCGCAAGCCGTCGTGTCGCACGAAACTGCCCTGGGCGTTCATGAGATGGGCGATCTGCTGCCCGAGTGGATTCACCTGACGGTGCCGCGGTCGTTCCGGAAACGCCCACCGCGCGTGTGCCGACTGCACAGGGCGAACCTGCTGGCCCACGAGGTCGAGCAGCGCGAAGGATTCCGCCTCACGACGCCGCTCCGCACCGTGCTCGATGTGGCCGAGGGGGATGCCGTGACTCAGGACCAGCTCGAGGTGATCGTCAGGCAAGCGAGGGCCGCCGGGCTGCTCAGGGCGAGCCAGATCAAGGCGGTAGTGTCAGGGCTGCCGGCGGATTCACGGCTCGCTCGCGTGTTCGGCAAGGGGGAGTGACGAGCACATGGCCAGGACGTTCAGCAGCCCGACTGCGTTTCGACAAGCACTCGAACGCCGCTTGAAGACGATGGCGGAGGAACGGGCCGTTCCGCTTAACACACTTCGACTCAAGCTACTCATCGAGCGTCTGCTCGCCCGGCTCTTCGCCAGGGACGACTGCCGATGGCTGCTCAAGGGCGGGTACTCGATGGAACTGCGTTACCGCCCGAAAGCCCGCACCACGAAGGACATTGATCTGACCGTCGAGGCATTTGATGTGGAAGTGAGCCTGCCAGCCCGGCTCACGCAGATCCGCGAGGCGTTGCAGGAAGCCGCGGACGTTGATCTTGGGGATTACCTCACGTTTCGCATCGCCTCTGCCCGCACCGAGCTTCAAGGCGCCCCGCTGGGAGGGGCGCGGTTTCCGGTCGAGGCGCTGATGGCCGGCCGCCGGTTCGGCAGCTTCCACGTTGACGTCGGCATCGGGGACGCTCTGCATGGGACGCCGGAGCGGCTGCGCGGCGACGACTGGCTCGCCTTCGCGGACGTGGGTCCCGCCGAAGTGCTGGCGATTCCGAGAGCCCAGCAGTTCGCCGAGAAGATCCACGCCTACGCCCGCCCGTGGATGGATCGGCGGAACTCGCGCAGCCGTGATCTGATCGATCTGTTACTGCTGCTCGAACGTGGCGCTCTGGCGCCCGACGATGTCCGCGCGGCGCTGCGGGGGACCTTCACCGCACGCAAAACGCACGATATCCCGCCGACACTGCCGGCGCCCCCGCTGAATGGGACTCCGAGTTCGCCGCGATGGCCCGTGAAGTGGGTCTCTCCGCGAATGATCTGCGCGATGGGTTCGCGCTGCTCAACGCTTGGTGGACCACGCATAAGCTCGGCGAAGGGTAGGCGGACGCCTACTCAGGACGTGTGCGGCTGGGCGGGGCTGTCGTCATGTAAACCTTTTGAGTGGGCTTACTTAAGTGTCTGTTGTTCCGGCCCCAGGGATAGCCCTCCACCTCCGATGCCCGTCACGCCGAAAGGAATAGGAGAGTCCGCAACTGGCACGGAGGCCGCACATGCCCACGCGAGCGGGCGTGATCCGCATCGGTTTGGCGATCCTGTTCGGGGTTGTCGCGGTTGCCGTCACGGCAACCGCGGGGATGCCGCACGCCATCGCCATCCCGGACGGCGTCACGCGCGAAATCATGCTCTTTGATGTTCGGACGGGCGAGTACGTGGGATGCCTGGCGCTGGGCGAGGTTGGCGAGGTCGATAGCCCGCTGGACTGCGCCCGCGGCCCCACCCTGTCGATCGAAGACGACGAATACCCCGACACCGTGCTCGTCAGCGACCTGACGCTTGGGTCGGTCTTCGCTATCGATCCGGACGATGGCACCGTGCTGAAGACGTTCCTCGCCGGCGTTGGCGCTCGCGGGCTGGCTTGCGACCCGGACGGCAAGCTGCTGGTCGCCGCCGGGACGGCAGGGGTGCTGGCCTACCAAGCCGATGGCACCCCCGCGGGCGTACGCATTGCGCCCAAGCCGGTCGACGGGCCTCGGAAAGCCTGGGACGTCCTCGTCCGTCGGGAGGTTGCCGGCGGGGACGGCGACCTACTCGTGGCTGATCCGTCGCTGGACCGGATTCTTCGTTTCGACCTCAACGGCACGCGGTTGGGCATCTTCGCCGAGCTGCCGTCCTTCCGTTTCGTCGAGCAACTCGCCCTGTGCGCCAGCGGCAACGTGCTGGCGGTGGACACGCTCGGCGGAGCGGTGCACGAATTCGCCGAGGACGGGACCTGGCTGCGCGAGATCACGGTGACCCGCCCGCGGGGCGTGATCGAGCTGCTGAGCGGCGACCTGCTGGTGGCCAGCGAGGACGGCGTGCAGGTCTTCGACGGCGAAACGGGCGACCTGCTCGCCACGCCGATGGCCGGCTACCCCGTGAGCGCTCCCCGTTACGTGACCTTGCTGTACCGGCCCGGCGACATGACCGGCGACGGGATCATCAACAACTTCGACATCGGGCCGTTCGTCCTGGCCCTGACCAACCTCGAACGGTTCGCCGAGCTGTACCCGAGCGTCCACGGCCCGTTTGCGGGCGATGTGAACGGCGACGGCGTGTTCAACAACTTCGACATTGCGGCGTTTGTGGACGCTCTTCTGGGTGGTTAGCCGGCCGGCTCAACCGCCGGGACGAGCGTTCCCGTGCGCGGTTACGGTCAATTGCCGGCCTGCCGCGGTGCCGTGACAAGTCGGGCCGGCTGTCAGATTGGCAGGCTGTCGACGAGAGCTTCGCGGACATGTCAATTCGTAACATGCTTTATATCAGTCATTTACGGCAAAACGCCCTCGCCGCTCGATACTGGTACTCGGCTTGCTTTTCGAACTCTCGTCGCCTGTCTGCGCGCAGTTTGCCGGCGCAGCCCGAGTAGGCGGCAGGAGAATGAGAATGTCCAAAATCATTGGTATCGATTTGGGTACGACGAATTCGGTGGTGGCCGTGATGGAAGGCGGCCAGCCCAAGGTGCTGGTCAACGACTCTGGAGCCCGGCTGACGCCGTCCGTGGTGGCGTTTACCGACAAGGGCGAGCGTCTGGTCGGCCAGCGGGCCCGCAACCAGCAGGTGACCAACCCGCTGCGGACCGTTTTCTCGATCAAGCGCTTCATGGGTCGCCGGCACAGCGAGGTCTCCAACGAAGAGAAAATGGTGCCGTACGACATCGTCGGCGACGCAGGCGAGCTCGTCCGCGTCCAGGTCGACGGCAAGGCCTACGCTCCGCCCGAGATCTCGGCCATGATCCTCCGCGATCTGAAGGCCACCGCCGAGCGTTATCTCGGCGAGTCGGTCGAGCGGGCGGTCATCACCGTGCCGGCGTACTTCAACGACTCGCAGCGCCAGGCCACCAAGGAAGCCGGGCAGATCGCCGGCCTGAAGGTCGAGCGCATCATCAACGAGCCCACCGCCGCGGCCCTGGCCTACGGCATGGAGCGCAAGGGCAACGAGAAGATCGCCGTCTTCGACCTTGGTGGTGGTACGTACGACATTTCGATCCTCGACGTCGGCGACAACGTCTTCGAGGTGCTCAGCACCAACGGTGATACGCACCTCGGTGGCGACGACTTCGACGAAGTGCTGATCCACTACCTGGCCGAGGAGTTCCGCAAGCAGAACGGCATTGACCTGCGGAAGGACCCGATGGCCCTCCAGCGCCTGAAGGAAGCCGCCGAGCGGGCCAAGTGCGAGTTGTCGTCCAGCATGGAGACGACGATCAACCTGCCGTACATCACGGCCGACGCCAGCGGTCCGAAGCACTTGCAGATGACGATCACGCGGGCGAAGTTCGAGCAGTTGGTTACGCCGCTGGTCGAGCGCTGCCGCGGGCCGGTCATGCGGGCCCTCGAAGACGCCAAGCTCGCCCCGAGCGAGATCAACGAGGTCGTCCTCGTCGGCGGCTCGACGCGCATCCCGCTCGTCCAGAAGCTCGCCCAGGACATCTTCGGCAAGGAGCCCAACCGCAGCATCAACCCCGACGAGGTCGTCGCCGTCGGCGCCGCGATTCAGGGTGCCGTCCTCTCCGGCGACAAGTCGGACATCGTGCTGCTCGACGTGACGCCGCTGTCGCTGGGCGTGGAGACGCTTGGCGGCGTGATGACCGTGCTGATCCCGCGGAACACGACCATCCCGACGAGCAAGAAGCAGACGTTCAGCACGGCGGCCGACAATCAGTCCACGGTGGACATCCACGTTCGCCAGGGCGAGCGCAAGATGGCCGGCGACAACCGCCTGCTGGGGCAGTTCCAGCTCAGCGGCATCGCTCCCGCTCCGCGCGGCATGCCACAGATCGACGTCACCTTCGACATCGACGCGAACGGCATTCTGAACGTGTCGGCGAAAGACTGCGGCACCGGCAAGGAGCAGAAGATCGAGATCAAGGCTTCGTCGGGCCTGTCGGACGACGAGGTCCAGCGCATGGTCACCGACGCCGAGAGCCACGCGTCGGAGGACGAGGCCAAGCAGAAGCTCGTCGAGCTGCGCAACCAGGCCGACCACGCCGCCTACACGACGGAGAAGAGCCTGGCCGAGCACGGCGACAAGGTGGACGCCTCGACCCGGGCCGACATCGAGCGGGCGATCAACCAGCTCAAGGACGCCGCCAAGAACGACGACGCCGCGGCGATCCAGACGGCGATCGACCACCTCCAGAAGACGTCCTTCAAGCTGGGCGAAGCGGTGTACAAGAGCACCGGCGCTCAGCCGGGCGCCCAGCCCGGTGCCGAGCCAACCGGCGAAGCTCCGTCCGGCGACCAGCCTTCGGGCAAGGACGACGACGTGATCGACGCCGAGTACGAGGTCAAAGACAGCAAGTAACCCCCGAGCGAGCGAGGCTCAGGCCCCCGAGCCGCCGCCGGCCCCTCGCCGCGGCGGTTCTTGTTTTTGTGCGACGGGTGTGCCCGTTATGGCTACCCGCCGGTGAGGAGGGTGATGAAGGGGGCGATGTCGAAGTTGTTGACCTGGCCGTCGCCGGTGAGGTCGGCGACGCAGAGGAGGAGGCAATCGGGGTATTGCGTGGCGTAGTCGGTCGGGTTGAGCAGCCCGAGCAGGAACGGCTGGATGTCGAAGTTGCTGACCAAGCCGTCGCAGTTCGTGTCGCCGGGCGTGAACTCGGTGCAGGCGTTGGTCACGGTCGCGTCGGCGAGCGTGCTGAACTGGCCGTAGCTGTTGCCCGCCAGATCGTCGTCCTCATCGCCAAAACCGAGGTAGATCGGCTGCGGCTCACTCGTGCCGCTGCGTGTGATGCCCAGTTCGCCCGCCGCGAGGAACACCTCGAGCTGCTCCGCCTCCAGGTCAACGAAGGCCACCTCGACGTACCCGAGCAGCGTCACGTTCGGCTCACGCAGGAAGTGCAGGTCCAGCGCGTCCCATTGCGGGTCGTTCTGCACGCCGGCGCCGAGCCAGAAGCTGACGCCGCACGCGTTGCTGAGCAGCGTCTCCGCTTCGTCGACGGTCCCGTCGTCGGCGTAATCCCAGCGGACGAACTCGCCGTTCGTGTAGTTGTAGAAGCCGTGGCCGGCGATCCGCCCGCCGCCGCGGACCTCCACGTTCACGCTCACGCCGTTCCAGCTCTCCGGCCCGTCGAATATCTGGGCGTAGAGATAGAGCGTGGCGGGGCCGCCGGCGTAGGCGGAGACCGTGGGATTGTCGAGAACGGGTGTTTCCGTGAGCGGTGCCGACCCGTCGGCCCCGACCTCGGCGAAGAACAGCCGGAGCTGTGCGGCCGCCGGCGTGGCGAACATGGCCAGGACCACGGCGACGAGGGCGACTCGTCCCGCCGGCGACGAAAGACCGCGGCCGATTGCGTTCATGGGGCGTAACCTGCCTGCGAAAAAGGCCTTATGCCGAGCCGGCCGGCGGCGGGCCCCGTTGCCCGACCGCGCATGCCAACCAGATTATCGGCAGTCTGCCCGCCGTCGGCGGAGCGCGGCCCCGCAGCTCTTGCGCCTCCCACCGATCGCCGAGATTGATGCGAAATCGCTCTAGCCTTGGTCCCGTATAATAGGGCGGGTCGTGGCTGGGACGGCCCAGAGGTGCGTTATGGGCCTGCGACGAAGACAGGCGAGTGCCCGGCAGGCGACCAGCCTGACATTGGCGACTGCACTGGTCGTCTTTGCCGCCGTTGCCGGTCTGTCGCCGGCAGCGGTGGGGGACATCTTCCACCTCACGTCGGGCGGACGCGTCGAAGGGGAGCTGATCGAACAGACCGTCACGCACTACCGCATTCGCACCGTGCTCGGCACGGTTACGCTCACCGCCGACGCTGTCGAGCGCGTCGAGCCGGCCCCGTCCCCGTTCCAGGAATACGAGCAACGCCGATCGCAGGCCGGCGACACCGTCGCGGAGCAGACGGCCCTGGCCCGCTGGTGCGGCGAGCAGGGTCTGGCCACGCTCGAACGGCACCATTGGCGACGCGTGCTCGAGCTCGACCCGCAGAACGACGACGCCCGCCGCGCACTCGGCTACGTGCGCGTCGGCCAGCTCTGGATCGACGGTCGCACGCGCGTCCAGGAAGCCCAACGTCCGGCACCGGAGACCGCAGAGGCCACGGAGACCGAGGAAGACCCGGAGAAACTGGCGGCGGCGATCGAGGGCAACTGGCGCCGGCGGATCAGCGCGATCCGCTCCTCGATGCTCGAAAGCAGCCTCGACCGCCAGGTCGAGAAGGGTCGGGCCATGATCGCCGAGATCAGCGATCCGCTGGCGATTGTGCCGCTGGTGGAAGAGCTGGCGGGTGGGAGCGTCGTGTGCCGGCAGGTGCTGGTCCAGGCGCTGTCGCGTTTCGCGGAAGACGCTGCCACCGTCAACCTGGTGGCGATGGCCCTGGCCGATCCGGACGCCGACATTCGGCGAGAGGTCATCAGCGAGCTGAAGCGGCGCGCGGATTCCCGCGTGACCGGTCAGTTCCGCAAAGCCCTGGAGAGCGGCGACGAGGTGCTCATCCGCCGGTCCGCCGAGGCTCTGGGAGACTTGCGGGCGGCAGAGGCGATACCGGAGCTGATCAGCGTCCTGAAGTCGCGGCGGGAGAAGATCGTCGAGGTGCCCGTCCGGCGTTTCTTCGGTGGACTGGTCGATCCGTTCGCGCCGACGTACATGCGGATTGGCTCGTCGCGTGTGCCCGTGGCGCCGGTCGTGGGCATCTCCAATCCGGCGTCGCTGATCGACATGCAGCGCCGGCGAATGAATGTGACGGTGTTTCGCACCGAGGTGCGGACCGCCTTGCGGCAGATCACTGGTAAGGATTTCGGGTTCGAAGCGGAAGACTGGGCCCGCTGGTACCAGGAGAACAGGTCATGATGAGATGCGCGCTGATCTTCTTTGCGGCACTCGCGATGGCGGGAGCGCTGGCCACGGATCCGAGCGAAGATCAACAGATGCTGGACCGAGCGGCCGCGTCACGCCCGCAGAGCCTGCCGGCCGCACCCGCGCCGCCGGTCGAGCCGACATCGGACGATGAGCTTGCCCAGCTCGAACAGGAAGCGCGGGTCGACGCCACCATCGCCGTGATGCGCCTCGAGCTGGTCAAGTCCCGCCGAGCGCTGCGTGACGGGCAGTACGAGGACGCGGCCCGACGAGCGAACCGTGTGCTCTCGCTGATCGCCCAGTTGCCGACGGACGTCGACGCCAGTGTGCAGGAGCTCCAGGCCGAGGGCATTCTCGCCAAGGCGGCCCGAGCGGGCGTCGACGTGGCGGCTCTCCGGCGTGAAGTGGCGGAAGAGCAGCCGGCCGTCGAGTTGCCCGCGGATGACGATCCGGCCCTGCCGGCCAAGACGCGAGCGGCGGCGCGGCTGGCCCGCAGCTACGACGGACCGGACACGCCCGATGTAGACACGAGCGGCAACGAGCGGCTGCTGCGCGAGCGAGCTTTGCGACGCGGCGCTGCGGATCACTATGGGTATCGACCGGTCCGGGAGATTGTCGATACGGACGCGCTCGACGTACGCGACGCCGAGCGCGTCTACTATCAAGCCGCGCTCGAAGGCGCCTACAAGGACTCCGAGACACAGGCCTTGATCGAGGCGCAGGAAGCGCGGGTCATCCCCGGCGACATCGTCACCTATCCTCAGGACTGGCCCGAGCGCATGAAGAAGCGCGAGCAGTACGCCGGCGGCATGATCGCCCGCTCGCCGAGCTGGCGGGACAAGGACGGCCGTGAGTGGTACGTCGCGATCTACGACATCCACGATTTGATCTACGTGCCGCCCGATTTCGACGGCGAGACGTTCAACCCGCTGGCGCGGACGCGCGAGACGCTGGATCGCGAGGCGCTCCGCCAGCATAACTGGATCTTCCGCGGCACGCCCGAGGACCTGGCGGCGGGCATCCCGCTGCTGCGCTACTTCGGCGGCGTGAACGCCTGGGCTTTGCGCGGGCCGAAGTACAGCCTCGCCCGCCAGCAGCAGGTCGTGGACATGATCCAGGCCTTCGCCGGCAGCGAAGAGGGGGCGAAGATCATCCCGCTCGCACCGTAAGCGGCGAAACGAACAATGAACGGATGGACCACGCGGGCCGGGCCTAACCGCTCGGCCCGTCGGTCATTTGGGGCGCCGGTGGTCCGTTGAGAGAGGGGACTGGCTCTGCGCCGAAGAGCCTGCACAAGTTCGGCAATCGCGTGACGGGCGGTGCCTGTCCCCTTTCACTCCTCGGTAGTCAGGGACTGAGGTCCCCTGGTGTGATCGTGCGCCCTCCGGGCGAAGATGAGGTAGGGAGGGTGAGGCGCCTTGGCCCACCAGGGACTGAAGTCCCTGGCAACCAACGTGCGCCCTCTGGGCGAAGATGAGGGCATGCGATGCCGCTTCTTCCCGCGGGCGTGCTTCATCGCCCGGAGGGCGCGCGATCGTAGCCAGGGACTTCAGTTCCTGGTGATGGTGGTCGCTGAGCCCCCCAATCCCCCTCTTCGCCCGGAGGGCGCGCGATCGTAGCCAGGGACTTTAGTCCCTGGATGCGATGATCGCCGAGCCCCCCAATCCTCTCTTCGCCCGGAGGGCGCACGACGGTAACCAGGGACCTCAGTCCCTGGTCGCTTCAACGGCCGTCGACGCCACCCAGCACATCGCGCATCGCATACAGCCCCGGCGGACGTCCGATCAGCCACCGCGCCGCGAAGAGGGCTCCGGCGGCGAATGTGTCCCGCGAGTGGGCGCGATGTTCGAGGATGAGCGACTCGGCCGCCGACGCGAAGCGCACGACGTGCTCGCCGACGATCTCGCCGGCGCGGAGGGCGTGTACGCCGATCTCGCCCGAACGGCGCGGGCCGCACTGACCCGAACGCCCGGACACGGTCGCTTCAGCCGGCGTCGTGCCGCGAGCCTGACACACCGCGTCGAGCAGCGCCTTGGCTGTACCGCTCGGGGCATCGACCTTGTGGCGATGATGCAGCTCGGTGATCTCGACGTCCCAGTTTTCGTCCAGCCGCGCGGCGCAGCGGGCGACCAACTCAAGCAGCAGGTTCACGCCGAGGCTCATGTTCGGCGCCCACAGCACGGGCACGCGCTTCGCCGCCGACTCGAGAGCACTGCGGTGGGGGGGCTCGAGCCCGGTCGTGCCACTGACCAGGGCGACGCCCTTCGCACCGCACCACGCGGCCCACTGCGCACAGGACGCCGGCGTCGTGAACTCGATGAGCGCATCGCAGGGCACGTCGCACTGCGCCTGCACAACCCGGCCCATCGCCGCGCAGCCGGCAAGCTGCCCGAGATCTTCCCCAAGTCGCGGATCATCGGCGTGGGCCAGACCGGCAACAACGTCGAAAGCGGGATCAGCCGCGGCCAGACGCAGCACCGCCGACCCGGTACGGCCGGTGCAGCCGGCGATGGCCAGACGCAATGGGTTCATGCGATGGTGTCCAGCAAATCCTGCATTTCGCGGGCGGTCTTCATGTCGCCGGCGGAACGAGCCACTTCGAGGCCGGCGGTCAGTGTCTGCCGGGCGTCGTCGCGGCGACCCGCCTTGATCTCCGCCTTCGCCTTGTGGTAGTACGCCGCCGAGTAGCGGGCGTCAACCGCGAGCGCCCCGGCGAACGCGGCGATCGCCTCGTCGTATTGGGCGAGGTTGGCGTGCTCCAGCCCCAGCACGTAATGGGCGAGCGGGTCGTCGGGGGCGGCCTCGAGGAGTTTCCTGAGCTGCTCCAGGCGGGACATGCGTTACCTCTCCGGCGAAGGTCAGCGCCGCACGCGGGACAGCTACCTCACGACGACACGTGCATAGCACTGCTCGAAGGCGTAGCCGTGCTCGCGGGCGTACTCCTTGCCGAGCGTGCGGATGCGCTGCTTCAGTTCCTCGCAGCGCTGCGTTTCCGTCGCCTTCGCCGCGCTGTCGGACTGGTTGATCAGGAAGGGCGTGGTGGCGATCAACTGAATGTCCCTGTCATCCAGAATGACGCAGTCGACGCCGTTGGTCTTCAGGTAACGCCAGGCGAGATTCGCTGCCGCCCCCTGCTTTTTCGGGAAGTGTTGCACGATCACGTAATCGTAGCCCTTGCGGAATGCGAACTCGCGCTGCACGGCGGCCGGCGCGGCTTCCGGCGGCGGCTCGTCCCCGGCGCCGGTGGACAGTGGTGGGGTCGGTGGCGTGCGACTGGTGTCGCGGTCCAGCAGCGGCGGGCCGGCGGCAACGTTGGGCGATTCGCCGGTTTCATCGGCGGGTGCTTGCCCATCGCCCGCGGACTCAATGGGCGTGGTGGGGCTCGCCTGACGCGAGCGCTCGTAGCTGGCGCCCGCCTGAAAGACAGCCCACAACAGGGATGCCGCCACGATCAGGGCCACGGCCATGCCGGGCCACCCCAGATCGAGTTGCAGGCGGCGGCGGGCGAAGCGCACGCTGCGTTGGCGGTAGTCGCGCGGCGGGCTCATGGGCGCCGTCGTGCTCGGTGTTTCCGTCTGAGACGTACTGCTGGCAGGCGGAGCTTGCCACAAGCCGCGCGGCGTCTCGCGCTTGCGGCGACTGTGCCCCACGACTTCGTATAGGACAGGACGATTCTTGCGGCTGGTCACGCCGGTCCTCCTTGCTCAGCGGTCCGCGTTCCAGCGGGCAGCACGCGACTTCCAACCGCGATTGTAGGTTACTGGGCGCTGCGCTCAACTGCCTGCAACTTCTGACGAGTGGTTTTCCCGGTTCCGGCGGCCCGGGCTGGCCCGCCCCCGCAGTCAGCGCAGGAGGGCGGGCAGCGACCGCGTCTCGTTCGGCCGCTGCCCGTTGCAGTGACTGCTCCCCCGCTCAAACGCGTCTCGTCGTCAGCGGCGGTAGGAGAACCGCACGCTGCCGCGCCGGCCGTGATCGCCGCGGTAGTGGACGTTCACGCCGACGCCGCGGTGGTGCCGCAGGGCTGGGCGGTACCCGTGGTACGTCGGCGGCCGCACGTATACGCGCGGCGCTGAGCGATGGACGGTCACGCGGTGGCTGGTGTGACGCCGGTGGCTGGTGTAATGGCGGTGGGTGCTGTAATGCCGGGGGCCACCGTAATAGCCCGCGCTCACGTGCACCGTCCTTGGCCGGTAGTCGCGGTACACCACCCGCGGTCGCGTGTAGACCCGGACCGGCGTGTAGCTGTTGTAGTACACGGTGCGGGTCGGGGCGTACGTCGGGTAATAGACGGGCGCCACCGGCTCGACCGGCGCGCAGGCGACGTAGCCGTCGTACGGGTCGTACGGATCGTCGTACACCACCGGGTCGCACCAGGCGTCCGAGGACGCGTAGGCGACGCTCACCGAGCGATAGCGTGGCATTGGCGGGTAGTAGACGCGGTGTGCCGGCTGGTAGACGGTCCGGTAACGTGGCCCGGAGTGGTAGCTGAACCGCACGCCCCAGTCGCCGGCGGCGGCGGGGGCCGCGGCTGAGGCCAGCAGAGCCATCGTTGCCAGACTTCCGAGAGTGATTCTCGCGGTCATGATCATGCTCCGTGCGCGGGACGGTGGGCAAGCGCGTACGTAGCTCGCCCGGGTCTGCCATGGTGGCAGACACCCGGGGCGAGCTTAGGTTGGGGGTGTGCGGCATTGCAGTGTGCCGTGCGCGGTTTCGGCGCCGGCACCTATGGACTGCTCTTTCACTGTACTGCCTGGGCGGTATCAACGCAAGTCTTTAATACTGCGGAGGTTATCGCCACGTCCGCCTCCCGTCGCGGCGGCCGGGCATCCGGCGGCGGCCGGCGGTATCATCTCCTCCCGGCGACCAACCACTCAACCGGCTCGCGAACGCGGCCAAACGGACCTGACTCGAATGCCCGACTGGGAGATCCGCGAAGTTGATTGGCCGATCGACCCGCCGGCGGCGGTGCAGGCGTTCGCCGCCGGCGACGAACTCGCCTGGCTCGACAGCGCCTCCGCCGCCCCGAACCCGCCGGCAGCGGCCCGCTACAGCCTGATCTGTGCCCGCCCACTGGCCCGGCTCGAACAGGTGGAGGATGGGCCGGCGACGCTGCGGGTCGGCGGCAAGACCCTCGACGCGGACGCCAGCGGTTGGCGCCTCTGGCAGCGAACCGTCCGGCGGCTCCCCGTATGGCCGACGCCGGCGGCGAGCCTCTCGCCCGGCTGGATCGGCTACGTCGGCTTCGGCATGGCCCGCCAGCTCGAACACCTGCCGCAGTCGCATTGTGACGAACTCGGTCTGCCGCCGCTGCGACTGGCCCTGTACGACAGGGGCGTGCTGCTGGACCACGTGGCCGGCCGGGCCTGGGCCGTGCGGGCCGCGGATTTTGAACTCGACGGCCGGCGGGCGGAGGACCCGGACTGGCTGGCACGCTGGAACGCGGCGGCGAAAGCGACGGCCGTGCCGCCGGCGCCGCTGCGCGTCGAGCGGCACGAGTTGACCGGCCGTACCGCGCACGAAGCTGCCGTCGCCCGGGCGCTCGCCTACATCGCCGCCGGCGACGTGTACCAGGTGAATCTCGCCCGTTGTATTCGGCTCGAAGGTGTCGGCGATGCCCTCGGCCTGTACGCGGCGGTGCGGGCGGCGAACCCGGCACCGTACGCGGCGCTGCTGCAATGGCCCGGTGGGGCGGTGGCCTCGGTCTCGCCGGAGTTGTTCCTGCGTGTCCGCGGTGACGAGGTGCTGACCCGGCCGATCAAGGGCACACGGCCCCGTTGTGGCGAGCCGGTGGCCGATGCGGCGGCCCGTGCTGACTTGCTTGGTTCGGCGAAGGAAGCCGCCGAACTGACCATGATCGTGGACTTGCACCGCAACGACCTCGGTCGCGTCTGCCGGTTTGGCTCGGTGCAGGTGGCCCGGCCGCGAGCGGTCGAAGCCCACCCGACCGTCTTCCACACGGTGGCGGACGTCGTCGGTCGGCTGTCGCCGGGGCGGACACCGCTGGATGCGCTGGCGGCGTGCTTCCCGGCCGGCTCGGTCACGGGCGTGCCGAAGATTCGGGCGATGCAGATCATCGACGAACTGGAGCCGGTAGCTCGTGGCGTGTACACGGGAGCGGTCGGCGGGCTGGGGCTCGACGGGCAGATGACGTTCAATGTGGCCATCCGCACATTGCAGATGCGCGGCTCAGCGGCGACACTCTACATCGGTGGCGGGATCGTGGCCGACTCGGACCCCGCCGCCGAGTACGAGGAGACTTGCGACAAGGCCCGCGGCATTCTGCGCGGACTGAGCGGCCCACCGGTTGCAAACCGGTGCCACAATGAGGTTGCTCCAATCACAGACCGGTGCCACAGTGAGGTCGCATCGGCTGCAAACCAGTGTCACAGGTTGGCTGCCGCCGAAGGAGAGCGTCGTGCCTGACTTCGTATGCATCAACGGCGAGGTGGTGCCGGCGGAGGAGGCTCGGGTCAGTGTCTTCGACTCGGGCTTCATGCAGGGGATCGGGCTCTTCGAGACCATGCGGGCCTACGATGGCCGGCTCTTCCGCGCCGAGCAGCACCTCCAACGCCTGATGAATTCGGCGGCGACGCTCGGCTGGTCGGTCGTGCCCGATGCCGACACGCTACGGGACAACGTTGCGCGCGTCGTGGCCGTGGCGCCGCGCGTGGACCTGCGCGTGCGGCTCACGGTCACGACCGGCTCGTTGCGATCGGTGGAGGCCGAGACGCCGGCTCTGACGATCGTGGCCACGGCGACGCCGGGCATGAAGTACCCGGATGACCTGTACCGCGGCGGCGTGACGCTGGCCGTGTCGCCGTTTCGGCAGAGCACGACGGACCCGACGATCCCGCACAAGACGACGAGCTACTTCGCCCGGCTGGCGGGTCTGCGCGAGGCGCACGCCATCGGCGCGTTCGAGACGCTGTGGCTGACCGAGGACGACGAGGTAGCCGAGGGGTCGATCAGCTCGATGCTGGCGGTGCGCGGCGGGGCGTTGTGGATGCCGCCGCTGGACACGCCGGTGTTGCCGGGGATCACGCGGGCGACCGTGGTGGAGCTGGCCGCGCAGCGGGGCATCGCCGTGCAGGAGTCGCTGCTGACGCTGGAAGAGCTGCGGCAGTCGGACGAGATCTTCCTGGCCAATAGCATGATGGAGATCATGCCGGTCGTCCGGCTCGACCGTGAGCCGATCGGCAACGAGAAGCCCGGCGAGATCACGTCACAACTGGCGATCGCCTACGGCGAACTGGTCGATCAGGAGTGCGGGGATGACGCGGAAGAGTGAGCGGGCGACGGTGGCCGACGTGCTGGCGGCACTCGACGCCATATCCCCGCTGGCCGGGGCGGAGGAGTGGGACAACGTCGGTCTGCTTGCCGGACGCGGCGAATGGCCGGTGCAGCGGGCGCTGCTGGCGATGGACCTGACCGACGCCGTGGCCCGCGAGGCGCTTAGCAAGCAGGTTCAGGCACTCGTGCTCTACCACCCGCCGATCTTCAAGGGTACACGCAAGCTGACGGCCGCGGCCGATGCGCCGACGACACTGCTGCCGGACGTGCTCGCCGCCGGTATGTCGTTGCTGGCGACGCATACGGCGCTCGACGCCGCCGCCGGTGGCACGAACGACGTACTGCTCGACGCGATCGCGCCAACGTCGCGGCGGCCACTGGAGCTGCACGTCGTGCAGGAGCGGACGTACAAGCTGGTCGTGTTCGTGCCCCCCGGCGAGGTGGATCGGCTGCGGGCCGCGTTGGCGGCGGCGGGGGCTGGGCGGATCGGCCACTACGAGGAATGCAGCTTCGAGCTCGCCGGCCGCGGTACCTTTCGCGGCGACGAGACCACGCGGCCGCGCGTCGGCCGCAAGCTCGTGCTCGAACACGCCGACGAAGTGCGGCTCGAAACGGTCGTGCCGCGGGCGCAGCTCGGTGACGTCGTCCGTGCCCTGTACGCCCACCATTCGTACGAGGAGCCGGCGTTCGATGTCTATCCCGTCCACGAAACCCCCGGCCGGGCGGCGACGGGCATGGGCCGCGTCGGTCAGCTCGCACGTCCGCAACGTGGCACGACGCTGGTGCAGCGCCTCGCCGACCGCGTCGACCTGTCCTGCGCGACGGTCGTCGGCGATCTGCGGCGGAGCTTCCGCTCGGTGACGGCGGCGGCGGGTGCGTTCGGCGTGAAGGCGTTCAACGATCCGGATTCGCTCGTCTTCACCGGCGAGTTCAAGCACCACGACGCCCTGGCCCTGCAACGCCGGGGCGTGACCGCGGTGCAGCTCGGCCACTACGCCAGTGAGCGGCCGGCGCTGGAGGTGCTGCGTGGCAGGCTGAAAACGCGCGTGGCCGGCGTGCGGTTCGAGCTGGCCCGGGCGGATCGGTCGCCGCTGGCGCCGCTGAAGACCCGATGAGAGATGGGGACTGGCTCCGAGCGGAGGAGCAGGCACGGCATTGAACGATGCAGCGAGCGAGGTGCCTGTCCCCCTTTTTCGACGGGCGCCGGATTGATGTGAGATGAAGCGAGATCGTGATCGGTGGCGATGGAGGTCGTGTATGTGCGGACAGGGAATGGTCCGGGCGGGTTGGTGGTCGTGTGTGGTGGTCGTGATCGCGGCGGCGCTCTGGCCGGTCGCGCCGGCGACGGCGGATGACGGCGACGCCCTGGCCATCGTCAACGGCCGCCCCATCTCGCAGAAGAAGATCAATGAGCTGCTCATGGAGGCGTACGGCCTGCGCATGTTGCAGCAAGTCATCGCCCTCGATCTGGCCAGGCAGGAAACGCATCGCCGCGGGCTCGAAGTCACCGCGGACGACGTGCAGGCCCAGTATCGGCAGGCGCTCAAGGAGCTGGCCCCGCGGTCTGACACGCCGGGTGCGGAACTCGGCGATGCGGAGCTTGAGAAAGTCCTCGATCGCATGCTGAGGGAGAAGTGCCTTACGCGGCCGGAGTTCATGCTGGCCATGGAGCGCAACGCGCATCTGCGCAAGGCAGCGGAATCGACCTTCGAGGTCAGCGAGGCGACGTTACGCGAGGAGTTTGCCCGGACGTACGGCGCGAAGGTGGAGGTTCGGCACATCGCCGTCGCCGCCAACGACACGCGCACGCTGCACGAAGTGATCGACCGCCTCGGCAAAGGTGACGATTTCGCCACCGTCGCTCGCGACCTCAGCGCCAATCGCCAAACCGGCGCCGAGGGCGGCCTGTTGCCGGCGTTCACGTTCACCGAACGGGAGAGCGTCGTGCCGGCGACGCTGCGCGAAGTCGCGTTCCAGCTCGCCCCGGGTGAGGTGTCCTCGCCGACGCTCGTAGGGGAGATGATCCACATCCTCAAGCTGGAGCGGCGCATTCCGCCGGAGAACGTGCGGTTTGAGGACGTACGCGACAAGGTCGAGGCGACGTTGCGCGAGCGGGTCGTGCGGCAGAAGATGGGCGAGTTGATGGACAAGATCTTCCGCGAGGCGGAGATTCGTATCCTCGACCGGCGGCTGAAGCGCGAGTTCGATGCGGCGCTGGAGGAGCAGGCCGGGGCCCGTCCGCCGAGCCCGTAGGCCGCCGCCGGTTGCGGTGCCGGCGAGACGGGGCGATACTGGCGGCTGACACGGGGCAGCCTCTGGCGTTGCCGGAGGTGTCTCGGGGTGGTGAGGGATCCGCCATGTTTGAGCGTTTTACCGACCGTGCGCGCAAGGTGATGGCGTTGGCCAACCTGGAAGCGCAGCGCCTGGAGCAGCCGTACGTTGGCGCGGAGCACATCCTGTTGGGACTGGTGCAGGAAGGTTCGGGTGTTGGGGCGAACGTGCTGAGGAACCTGGGCGTCGAGCTGCGCGTGGTCCGCCGGGAGGTCGAGAAGCTGGTGAAGTCAGAGTCCGAGGCGGCTCCGCCGGGCAAGCTGCCGATGACGGCCCGGGCGAAGCGCATTGTAGACAACGCTATCACCGAAGCCCGTTCTCTCAGCCACAACTACGTCGGCACGGAGCATCTTCTGCTCGGCCTGCTGGTCGAGCACGAGGGCGTGCCGGCGCAGGTATTCGCGAGCCTGAACCTCAAACGCGAGGTCGTTCGCGCCGAGATACTCAATCTGCTGGGCACCGGCGGGCCCGGCGAGCCCGACGTGCTGGGGGGCAAGGTCAATGACGCCGTCCGCGGAGTGCTCGTGCGCCACGAGGTGGGTCGGGCGGCACTGGAGTTGGAGGCACAGATCGCGAAGTGCAAGGAAGAGGCCGTGCAGCGCGGGGCGTACGAACAGGCCGCCCAGTATCGCGACATGGGCAAGGAGCTTGACTTCGTGCTTCTCCAACTCGCGGCGACGCTCAGTTCGGGCGCCGGCGATCAAGGCAGCCCGCCCCCCGCGCCGGGCGGCGACGCGTAGCGTCCGGGCTCCGTACCGGACGTCTTGGGAGTGTGGCATGCTGAAGCCTCTGGCGCCGGCATGTCTTCTCCTGGCGTCGGGGAAGACATGCCGGCGCTGCGCTTCGGCATGCCACACACGTCTTCGTCCGTGTTCAGTATAGGACACGAAGATGCTTGGTGACGAAGCGGCGGGAAAGATTGGTGGAGTCTGTCGCGTTCTGGCGGGTTTTGGCGCGGATTGCGCGGGAGCTATTGTCAAAAGTCGTTGATGGCGTCGTGATCAGGCGGCGGCTTTCTCGGGTTTTTCTCCGTCGATGAAGCGGACGCTGGCGATCACGTCCGGCAGAAGCTTCGCGCCATTCAGCGTCC